>SCNI01000039.1 GCA_005502775.1 Microbacteriaceae bacterium 3FA27C10 | reverse complement strand
GGCGGTGGGGCGTCGAGGTCGGGTGGGCGCACACGTGCCGTGGCTCCGGTGGGGCGGGTGAGGTAGCGGGCTCCGCGAGGACTGGTCCAGAGGAGGTCGCGGGCGTCGGCGTCGGGATTCTCGACTCGCCAGCCGCCTTCGTGTTTGAGGTGGTGATGGCGCGGGCAGAGGTGTGCCAGGTTGCCGGCGGCGGTTTCGCCTCCTTCGGCCCAGGCTCGGGTGTGGTCGAGTTCGCACCGGGAGGCGCGGCGGCCGCAGCCGGGGAAGCGGCAGGTCTCGTCGTCGATCATGAGCATCGTGCGGAGCTCTGGGCTGGGGCGGTAGCGGCGGCGGGTGACGGACACGATCGTGCCTACCGGAGGTGGGACGGCGGGGGCAGCGGGCACGGGCGCGCGAACGCCGGGCGCCTGCGAGCTCAGCGCGGGTTCGGCGGGGCCGGGGGCGATGCAGGCTCGGAGGAAGGTCGGGGCGGTCGCGGCGATGGCGCGGGCCGTGTGGGGATCGATGGGGCCGTAGCCGTGGAGTTCGGCGGGGTCGTCGGCGCAGCCGGCGATGGTGGCGGCGGGGACGGTGACGATCACCGTGGGAACGACGCGAGGGCGCTCACCGCGACCGAGGATGATGTCGGTGAGCACGTCGCAACGCCGCTGCGCGTGGGTGCGGGTGTCGGCCCCGTCGTCGTCGGCGTCAGCGTTGGCGTCGGCGTTGACGTTGACGTTGGCGTCGGCATTGACGACTGTGCCGGCGCCGGTGGCGACAGCGTCGTCAGTGGTGGTGCGGAGCGATCGGGCGACGCGGTCGATGAGGTCGTCGATGGCGAGGGCGTCGGCTGCGGGGAGCAGGTGGTGGAGGGTGGCCATGCCGTCCAGGCCCGCTTCGAACCAGACCGCGCGTTCGCGCCGGGCCGTGGCCGCGCGCACGGTCAGGGATTCCGGATGCACCTGCTCGCGCAGTCGGCGTGCCCGGTCGTCGAAGCGGGCGGCCGGGAGCTCGCAGGCGAGAGGGAGCGCGGCCTGTTCGAACCCGGAACGCCGAGCGACCGGGAGCGTCACGGCGTGGGCGACCATGGTGCGGGCGTGCTGGTAGGAGATGTCGCCGGCCGTCAGCGCGTCGCGGGTGGCAGGGAGACTCTCCAGGAGATGCTCGGCCTCGGTGACCAGGCGGGTGACCGTGGATTCGGAGCGTCGGGTCGCGCATCCGATCTCCGCGGCGAGACGACGACGCGCCCACGCCCGGCCCGGCGCGGTGGCCGCCGTGCCGTCGGCCCGGGCCAGGAGATCGGCGAGTGAGGCCGCCTCGGCCAGGGCTCGCGCGCGGGCAGCTTCGGCGGCCGCGATCTGCCGCTCGGCCGCCGCCACCTCGCGCACGACCTCCTCATACCGCGCGAAGAGGGAAAGCGAGGGCGCGCGGCTCGGCGCACGTTCGGGCAGGGGGCAGCGACTCGGCGGGGCCGAGGGGAAGAATGCTGCCGTGCTGGTCATGAGAATACGTCAACACCGCACCATCCACATCGGGTGGTGCGGAGGGGCCGGCGCATCCGCACCCCGACCGAACCACGGCAGCGTCGGCCCGCAGGGATACCATCGGATCATCCCCATTCCGACCCCGCGAAGGACGCCAGCAATGCCACTACGACTCGGATACAAAGCCAGCGCCGAGCAGTTCGACCCGCGTGAGCTCGTGGAGATCGCGGTCGCGGCCGAGGCGCACGGCATGGAGAGCGTCGCGGTGAGCGACCACTTCCAGCCGTGGCGGCACGAGGGCGGTCACGCACCCTTCTCGCTGACCTGGATGGCGGCGGTCGGCGAGCGCACCTCGAGCATCCGCATCGGCACGAGCGTCATGACGCCCACCTTCCGCTACAACCCGGCCGTGCTCGCGCAGGCCTTCGCCTCGATGGCCGTGATGTACCCCGACCGCATCTTCCTCGGCGCGGGCACCGGCGAGGCGCTCAACGAGATCGCCACCGGGTTCCGCGGCGCCGGCGAGCAGACCTGGCCCGAGTTCAAGGAGCGCTTCGCCCGGCTGCGCGAGGCCGTCGCCCTGATGCGCCAGCTCTGGACCGAGGACCGCGTCAACTTCGAGGGCGAGTACTACTCCACGCACGACGCCTCGATCTACGACCGCCCGGCCAACCCGGTGCCCGTCTACATCGCTGCCGGCGGCCCCGTGGTGGCCCGCTATGCGGGGCGAGCGGGCGACGGCTTCATCTGCACCTCGGGCAAGGGCATGGAGCTCTACACCGAGAGCCTCATCCCGGCAGTGAAGGAGGGCGCCGAGAAGGCCGAGCGCTCCTTCGACGACATCGACCGGATGATCGAGATCAAGCTCTCCTACGACACCGACTACGACACCGCCCTCGAGAACACCCGCTTCTGGGCCCCGCTCGCGCTCTCGAAGGAGCAGAAGCACGACATCACCGACCCGGTCGAGATGGAGAAGGCGGCGGATGCTCTGCCGATCGAGCAGATCGCCTCGCGCTGGATCGCGGGCTCCGACCCCGACGCCGTGGTGGCCGAGGTGAAGAAGTACACCGATGCCGGGCTCAACCACCTGGTGTTCCACGCACCGGGCGCCGACCAGCGCCGCTTCCTCGAGCTGTTCGAGCGCGACCTGGCACCGCGGCTTCGCACGCTCGCCTGAGCCGAGGTCGTGGGGGGGCAGGCATACTGAGCGCATGGCAGCCACGGCTCGCGAAGTGCTCCAGCTCCGACTGGAGTCGCAGTGGATCGCGCGCGTCCCGGCGAGTGCCGCCGCAGCCCGCCCCGGCGCGGCCGGCATCACGGCCGTTGCCGCGCACCTGCTGGCCACCCAGGCGCAGGACTTCGCCCAGGGGGTCTGGGCACTCGGCGTGCGTTCGCCCGGGGCGACGCGCGACGACGTGACCGCCGCCCTCGACTCGGCCCGGGTGGTGCGGTCGTGGCCCATGCGCGGAACCCTGCACTTCTGCGCGCCCGACGACCTGCGCTGGATGCTCACCCTCACGGCCGCGCGAACCGTCCGGAGCGCCGCCGCCCGGCACCGCGCCCTGGAGCTCGACGACGACACCTTCGCACGGGCCGCCGACATCGCTGCGGGCGAGCTGCGAGGTGGCGGGGCACTCTCGCGCGAGGAATTCCTCGCGGCCCTCAGGGCCGGCGGGGTCGACCCGGCCGGACAACGCGGCATGCACATCATCTGGCGGCTCGCGCACGACGGCCTGCTCTGCTGGGGGCCGACCCGAGGCACGCAGCAGGCCCTCGTGCTGCTCGACGAGTGGGCGCCGGCCACGCGCGAGCCGAGTCGTGACGAGGCGCTCGGCGAGTTCGTGCTGCGCTACTTCGGCGGCCACGGACCGGCCACGCTCGACGACTTCTGCTGGTGGTCGAAGTCGACGGTGGCCGACGCCAAACGCGGATTCGAGCGGGTGCGCGACCGCCTCAGCGAACGCGTGATCGACGGCACGAGCTACTGGATGCGCGCCGACGGCGGGTCGGCCGAGGGCACCGCCGACGCCACGGGCGCGGCCGGCGGAGTCGGCGTCACCGACACGCGCGGTCGGCGGGGCGCGGGAGCGAGCCCCCTCCGCGACGGCGTGCACGCCCTGCCCGGGTTCGACGAGTACCTGCTCGGCTACCGCGACCGCTCGCACGCGCTGCCCACCGAACACACCGATCGCATCGTTCCCGGCGGCAACGGGATCTTCCTGCCGATGCTCGTCTCGAAGGGTCGCATCGTGGGCACCTGGCGGCGCTCCGTGAGCACGAAGTCGGTCACCCTCACCCCCGAGTTCTTCGAGGCGCCGACCGCCGCCGAGCTGCGCGGAGCCGAGCGCGCCTTCACCCGCTACGGCCAGTTCCTCGGCCTGCCGGCGAGGCTCGCGCCCGCAACCGCCACGGAGGCGGCGCCGTGAGGGCCGCCGTGCGCATCCACCCCTCCCGGGCACCACGCGAGGCAGCCTGATGGCCCGCATCGCGACGACGGTGCTGCATCCGAGCGGCGACGTCGCCGAGATCACCGCACTCAGCGCCCTGCCGGGATCGTTCGTGCTCTCGATCGGCGACGTCGCGCAGTCGCACGTCTGGCTGAACGATCCCGCCTCGCTCTTCTACGACTACGTGCGCCGCATCGGCACCGCCATCGACTGCCTCCGCCTGCCCGGTCAGCCCGTCACCGCCGTGCACCTCGGCGCCGGAGCACTCACCCTCCCCCGCTACGTGCAGGCGACGCGCCCCGACTCCGAGCAGCACGTCGTGGAGCTCGAAGAGAACCTCGTGGCCTTCGTGACCGACCGCCTCCCGCTACCGGCGGGCACCTCGCTGGCCGTGCATCCGGGCGACGCCGCCGAGCGCGTGGAGGCCCTCGCTCCGTTCCTCGGCGGGCAGGCCGACCTCGTGGTGAGCGACCTCTACCGCGGCATCACCACGCCCCCGCACCTCACGACCACCGCGTTCTTCCGCGTTACGGCCCGGCTGCTCACGCCCGAGGGCGTGCTCGTGATCAACGTGGCCGACGACCCGGGAGCCCCGGCGCTGCGGGCCCAGCTGGCGCAACTCGCGCCCGTGTTCGACCACGTGCTCGTCACCGGCCCCAGCACGGTGCTGCAGGATGCCGAGGCCGGCAACGCCGTGATCGTCGCGTCGCGCTCGCCGCGGGTTCTCGAGTGGGCGCCATCCCTGCGAGCGGCGGGACCGCATCCGGGGCTCGTGCTGTCGTCGGCCGAGGGCTCGGTACTCGCCCGGCTCGGCTGAGTAGATTCGATGCAGGGCGAGACAGAACAGCCGAGCGAGAGGACGACACCATGTGCGGCCGGTTCACGATGAGTGCGGAGACCGACGAGCTCATCACCGAGTTCATCGCGCGCGGCGGCAAGCTCGAGGACTGGCGGCCGTCGTACAACGTGGCGCCCACCGAGCTCTCACCGATCGTGCGCGAGCGCCTGATCGACGGCGAGCTCGTGCGCGAGATCGATGCCGCGAGCTGGGGCCTCAAGCCCGCCTGGGCGAAGCCGGGCGGCCCCGCGCCCATCAACGCGCGGCTCGAGAGCGTGGCCTCGAACGGGATGTTCCGCAACGCCTTCGCCCAGCGCCGGTGCCTCGTGCCGATGAACGGCTACTTCGAATGGGAGGCCACGGCGAACGGAAAGCAGCCGCACTACATCCACGCCCCCGAGAGCATCCTGGCGGCCGCGGGGCTCTACGAGCTCAAGAAGGCCGGCGAGGAGTGGACGCTGAACTTCACCATCATCACGCGCGAGGCCGCCGACGCCTCGGGCGAGGTGCACGACCGCATGCCCGTCTTCCTCACCCCCGACACCTGGGAGAGCTGGATGGAGCCGGGGAAGATCGAGGCCCCCGGAGCCAAGGACGAGCTCGTGGCCATGCTCGACCGCTCCTCGCTCGCCGTCGCGCGCACCATCACCACCTACCCCGTGTCGAAGCGGGTCAACAACGTGCGCGACACCTCGGTCGCCAAAGACGACCCGACCCTGATCGAGCCGCTCGCGAGCTGAGCGAGCTGAGCGAGCTGCGCTACCGCTCGGCCCTAATCCGCCCCGAGGAGGCGCTGCCAGTCCGCCGGCAGGCGGTCCGCGGGGCCGGGCGCACCCTGGGCTGCCGGGTGGCTCGTCGGCGGCGCGAGCGCCGGCCCGTCGAGCGCCTGCTGGGTGCCGTAGTCCCAGAACCAGTCCTCGCCGGGCTCGAAGCTCTGCATCACGCGGTGCCCCGTCTCCTCGAAGTGCCGGGTGGCGTGCTTGTTGAGCGAGTCATCGCAGCAGCCCACGTGCCCGCAGAGCGCACAGCGCCGCAGATGCACCCACCAGCTGCCCTCGTCGTCGCACTCGACGCATCCGGTGCCGCTCGGGGGAACAGAGGTGTCGATGAAGGGGCCCGTCATGCGGCCACCCTACCCCGCGGCGGCGGCGGAGCGATCAGACCGCTGTCGCAAAGCGCGGGGCGGGCCCGGTGGTGCCGCGGATGATCAGCTGCACGGGCAGCGACACCGACTCGAGCCCCGCCATGCTGCCCGCCTCGAGTCCCGCGATCAGCAGCTGCGCCGAGCGGCGGCCGATCTCGAGCATGTCCTGCCGCACGGTGGTCAGCCCGGGGGTGACGACCGAGGCCATGTCGACGTCGTCGAAGCCCACCACCGACACGTCTTCGGGCACCCGCAGGCCCTCCTCGCGCAAGCGCCGCATGGCGCCGATCGCCATGATGTCGTTGCACGCGAACAGCGCCGTGAACTTCGTCTCGTGCGCGAGCAGATCGGAGACGAGCTCGTAGCCCGACTGCATCTCGAAGTCGCCGTGCAGGGCGAGCGCGTTCGGAAACGACTCCCGGATGCCCGCCACCCGCTGCACGGTGGAGTGCAGCCCCGCGAACCCCGCGATGATCACGGCGCGGGTGTGCCCGAGCTCGCGCAGGTGCCGGCCGAGCTCCTGCGCACCGCTGAGGTTGGTGGAGGTCACCGAGGGCACGCCCGGCAGCTCGGCGATGTCCTCGTCGGCGAGCACGATCGGCGAGGCCGAGGCCGAGATCTTCATCAGCTCGTCGGTGGGCGAGATCTCGCGGCTCGCCGTGTAGACGAGCCCCTCGATCGAGCGGGTGCGCAGCAGGTTGAAGTAGCGCTTCTCGCGGCGCGGATCGGAGTTCGAGGTGCTGCAGATGATGAGGCCGTAGTCGGCCTCGTTCGCCATCTCCTCCACACCCCGCGCGATGCGCCCGAAGTACCAGTGCGAGATGTCGGGCACGGCGAGGCCGATCATGCGGCTGCGGCCGGACTTGAGGCGCCGGGCCCCCGCATCCGGAACGTAGCCGAACTCCTCGATGATGCGCCGGATGCGCAGGGCCGTCTCGGGGTTGACCGGCCGTTTGCCGGAGAGGGTGTGCGACACCGTGGTCACGCTCACGCCGGCGGCCGCAGCGATCTGCTGCATCGTCCACGGCTTGGGGATGGCGTCGGTCACCGCCCCAGAGTAACCGAGCCGAACCGGGCGTCGAGCCAATAAGACGAAATTGTGCAAATCGTGTTGCACGCCGCCATTGCAACGATCAGGTTTCGCGCGCCTCTCGTTTACACGGAGGTAACAAGGCGAAATCGGCACGAAACAGTCGGCCCGTAGTGTCGACCGCACACACATGCAAAACGGTTTGCAATCCCGACCCGATCCTGCACGCCCGATGCACCCAGAGAAGCACCACAGATCCCTCCTGCAATTCCCCTGACGCCAAGGAGATACACCGATGACCTTCCGCCTCTCCCGACGCGGCGCCCTGCGCGCCGCCGCCACCGCGACGGCCGCCGCCGCAGCCCTCGCGCTGCTCGCCGGCTGCTCGACCACCTCGAGCGACACGTCCGCGTCGACCAGCGCAGCACCGACCCCGCTCACCTACCAGACCTCGTGGATCCCGCTCGTTCAGTTCGGTGGCTCCTACGTGGCGGAGAAGGAGGGCTACTACGCCCAGAACGGCGTGAGCGTCGACATCCTCCCCGGCGGCCCGAACGTCGACTCGATGGCCGCCGTGGCCTCCGGCCAGGCCGACATCGGAACGGCGAACGCCGACACCGTGGCCCAGGCCAACCAGAACGGCGCCGACCTCGTGATCGTGGCCGCGGGCTTCCAGAAGAACCCGCTCGCCATCCTCTCCACCGCCGACAAGCCGATCAAGACGCCCGCCGACATGGTGGGCAAGAAGATCGGTGTGCCGACCGGCGACCAGGCGGCCCAGGATGCCGTGCTCAAGGCCAACAACGTCGACGCCTCCCAGGTCACCAGCGTTCCCGTCGGCTTCGACGTGGCTCCGCTCGTCTCCGGCGAGGTCGACGGCCTCTGGGTGTTCTACTCCGAGCAGCCCATCGCCTACGAGGAGGCCACCGGCAAGGCCGGCGTCACGATGCTCACCGCCGACTACGGACTCGACGTCTACGCGCAGGTCTACGTCGTGAAGCGCTCGACCCTGGAGGACGCCGCCAAGAAGACCGCCATCGAGGGCTTCCTCAAGGGCGAGATCATGGGCTGGCAGAACTACGTGGCCGACCCGACCGAGGCGGTCGACCTCACCGTCAACGAGTACGCGAAGGACGGCGGCCTCACCATCGAGGAGCAGACCAAGCAGGCCAAGCTCCAGATGGACCTCCTGGTGACCGACGAGACCAAGGCCAACGGCCTCCTCACGATGTCGCAGGACGGCATCGCGAAGAACATCAAGACCATCGCCGCCCTCGGCATCACGGGCGCCGACGAGTCCCTGTTCGACACCTCCCTGCTGACCGACATCTACGCCGGCGGCAACACCATCAAATAGCCCCACCAGCCGTCCCCGGCACCGCTGATCGCGGTCCGGTGTCCGTTTTCCCTTTGCGGCGCCTTTGAGCTCCGCTCAACCGAAGCCGCAAAGGGAAAACGGACACCGGGCCGCGATCAGCCCCCCGAACCACCACCCAGAACCACCGGAGGCCCCCGTGAACGGCTCAGGTTTCACCCTCACCAACCTGACGAAGGTCTACTCGACCAAGAAGCGCGACGTGCTCGCCCTCGACGACGTCTCGCTGGCGGTGCCGGAGGGATCGTTCACGGCGCTGCTCGGTCCCTCCGGCTGCGGCAAGTCCACCATCCTGCGCATCCTCGCCGACCTCGAGTCGTACTCGGCCGGCGAGGTCACCATCCACGGCGAGAGCCCCGCCGACATCCGCAAGGCGCACCGCCTCGGCCTCGCCCTGCAGGACCCCTCGCTGCTGCCCTGGCGCAGCGTGCGCGACAACATCCGTCTCCCCGGTCAGGTGATGCGCACCCCCATCGACAAGAAGCGTATCGACGACCTCATCACCCTGGTGGGCCTGGACGGCTTCGCGGATGCGCGCCCCGCACAGCTCTCCGGCGGCATGCGCCAGCGGGTCGCGATCGCCCGCGCCATCGTGACGCAGCCCGAGATCCTGCTGCTCGACGAGCCCTTCGGCGCTCTCGACGAGATCACCCGGCAGCGCATGAACGAGGAGCTGCAGAAGCTCTGGTCGGCCACCTCGGCCACCGCCCTGCTCGTGACCCATTCCATCTCGGAGGCCGCCTTCCTCGCCGACCGCGTGGTCGTGATGTCGCCACGCCCCGGCCGCATCGTGGGCGAGATCACCCTCGACTTCCCGCGCCCCCGCCGGCGCGAGCTGCTCTCCACCCCCGAGTTCCACGCCGTGTGCGACCAGCTGAGCGCCATGCTGCACGGCGGGCACGACGACCCCGACGATCTCGTGTCCGACGGCGAGCTCGCCGCGGCGGGCGCTCCGGCGTCGGCGAACCCGGAGGCCTGAGGATGTCGGCGACCACCGCATCCGGGTCGAACCGCGGCCCCTCCGGCCCTCCGGCGGGCGGGCGCGACGACATCCGCGCCGCCGCCATCGCCACCGAGCGCGCGCGATCGCGCCGGGAGAACCGCCGCGGCGCCGTCAACGGGTGGGTGACGACCCTTGTCGTCAGCCTCGCGCTCATCGTGCTCTGGGAGATCGCGGCAGACCTCTGGCTCACGAGACTGGGCGTGCTCGCCTCGCCCTCGTCGATCATCCAGAGCCTGGTCTCGCAGCCCGATCTCTACTGGGGTGCGCTCACCACGACAGCGTGGGTCGCCATCCGCGGCTGGTTCTGGGGCAACCTCGCCGCCATCGCGGTCGCGATCCTCTTCGTGCAGGTGCCGATCTTCGAGTCCCTCTTCCTGCGCCTCGCGCTCGCCCTGTTCTGCCTGCCGCTGGTGGCCTTGAACCCGATCCTGCAGCTCACCTTCGATCCCGACACCGCCAAGGTCGTGCTCGCCGCCCTCTCGGTGTTCTTCACGACCCTCATCGGCACCATGCTCGGACTCCGCTCCGCCGACGGCGGGCCGCTCACCATGGTCACCGCCTGGGGCGGACGCTCGCTCAGCTCGCTGCGCTTCGTGCGCCTGCCCTCGGGCCTGCCCTCGATGCTGACCGGCCTGCAGATCGGCGCCGCAGCGGCCGTGCTCGGCGCGATCTTCGGCGAGTTCCTCGGCGCGAAGGCCGGCCTCGGCGTGCTGCTGATCAACGGATTGATGTCGCTCGACCTCGCCCGGGTCTGGTCGGTCGCGCTCCTGACCACCGTCATGGCCGCGGTGCCCTACGGCATCTTCGGCCTGCTGAGGCGCTGGCTGACCCCGTGGTCGGCGTCGATCTCGAACGCGCAGCAGGCCAACGCGCCCCAGCGCGGCTCGGTCGCGAGCCGCGCGGCGAGCGCCGTGGCCTGGACGGTCGGCTCGATCGCCATCATCCTGCTGGCCTGGTGGGGCTTCCTGATCGTCTTCCACATGTCGTCGTACGTGGGCAAGAACCCGGTCGACGTGTTCACCTACCTCTTCACCGCGCCCGCCGCCGAGGCGAATCGGGCGGTGATGGTCGAGGCGCTCGGGGTGACGCTGGTGCACGCCGGCGTGGGGTACATCGCGGGGCTCCTGATCGGCATCGCGGCGGCCGTGGCCTTCGTGACCTTCCCGGTGGCCGAGCGCGTGCTCACGCCGCTCGCCGTGGCGCTGCGCTCCGTGCCGATCATCGTGCTCATCCCCGTGCTGATCCTCGCGCTCGGGCGAGGCCTCGGCGGCGTGGTCGCCATCACCGCCATCGTGACCTTCTTCCCGACCCTCGCGAACACGCAGGGCGGCCTCAAGCGGGTGCCGCCGGACGCCTTCATCCTCATGCGCAGCTACGACTCCTCCACCTGGTCGACGCTCTGGCGGCTGCAGCTGCCCTACACGCTGCCCGCCATCTTCGCCTCGGCGCGCATCGCCGCCCCCACGGCGTTCCTCGCCGCGACGCTGGCCGAATGGCTCGCCACCGGCGACGGGCTCGGGCAGGTGATCGTGGGTTCGCGCGCCCACTCCGACTACACGGGGCTGTGGGCGGGCGCCGCCGTGCTCACGGCCGTGTCACTCATCTTCTACAGTCTCGTCAGCTGGGCGGAGCGGGCGGTGCTCGCGCGCTACGCGCCCTCGCAGCTCGGCTGACCCCGCGCATCCGTTTCCCTGCTCCTCTCGTTCCTCCCCATCGAAAGGCCCTCATCATGGCAACACCCCACATCGGCGCCGAGCCCGGAGACTTCGCCGAAGACGTTCTGATGCCCGGCGATCCGCGCCGCGCGAAGCTCATCGCCGAGACCTTCTTCGACTCACCCACGCTCGTCACCGAGGTGCGCGGCATCCTCGGCTACACCGGCACCTTCAACGGCAAGCCCGTCTCGGTGCTGGCCTCCGGCATGGGCACGCCCTCGATGGCCATCTACGCCACCGAGCTCGCGCGCTTCTTCGGCGTGAAGCGCATCGTGCGCGTGGGCACCATCGGCGGCATCGCGCCCTTCCTGCAGCTGGGCGACGTCATCGCGGCGTCGGCCGCCCACACCAACTCGGCCATGACGAGCCAGTGGGTGCCCGGCGTCACACTGAGCCACGCGCCCGACTTCACGCTGCTGCGCAAGGCCGTGGAATACGGCGAGAGCACCGGAAAGACCATCCACGTCGGGCCGCTGTTCACCACCGACAGCTTCTACAACCCCGACACCGAGCTCGTGCCCGGACTTCTGAAGTACGGCACGATCGGCATCGACATGGAGGCCGCCGCGCTCTACGCCACGGCCCGCAAGGAGGGCTTCGACGCCCTCATGGTGGGCACGGTGAGCGACCTGCCGGGCGCCGAGATGACCGCCGCCGAGCGGGAGGCCACCTTCGAGACCATGGTGTCGTTCGGCCTGGCGGCGTTCCAGTGAGCGGCGGGGTGTCGCTGCCGTCGTTCGAGGGCTCGCCGCGCTGGTCCCAGCCCGCCGAACCGTACGCCCGTTTCCCCAAGATCACGCTGCACGACCACCTCGACGGATCGCTGCGCCCCGAGACCCTCGTCGAGCTCGCGGATGCGCACGGCGTGACCCTGCCCTACACCGACCCCGAGACGATGGCGAGCTGGTTCACCGGCGAGATCGCCGTGCCCACCATCCAGCACTGGGACGAGAAGTTCGGCCTCACCACGCGCGTGATGCAGGACGAGGAGTCGATCGTGCGGGTCGCGCGCGAGTGGGTGCTCGAGGCCGCCGCCGACGGCGTGCTCTACGGCGAGACCCGCTGGGCGCCCGAGAAGCACACGCTGGGCGGCCTGCCGTTGCGCGTGGCCGTCGAGGCCGTGGCCGCGGGGCTCGCCGAGGGCGAGGCGGCCGTGGCAGCCGCGGGAGGGAGCATCCGCGCCCGCCAGCTGATCTGCGGCATGCGCACCTCCACGCTGAGCTACGAGATCGCGCGCCTCACCGTCGACACCTACGGCGAGTGGGGCGGGAGCGTGGCCGGGTTCGACCTGGCCGGCGGCGAAGACGGCTTTCCGATGCGCCACCACCTCGAGGCCACCACTCTGCTGCAGAACGAGGGCATCCCCTACACGATCCACACGGGCGAGGCCGACGGCGAGCACTCGGTCTGGGAGACCGTGCACCTCGCGCACGCGCTGCGCCTCGGACACGGCGTGCGCATCATCGAGGACGTCTTCCTCGACGGCCGGCCGCTCGGCGTGAAGACCGCGGTGCGGGCGGTCGAGGCCGCGCGTGCCGCCGGACCGGCCGTGCTCGAGCTCGGGCGCACCGCGCAGTGGGTGGTGGACCGGCGCATCCCGCTCGAAGTCTGCGTCACCTCGAACGCGGGCGGCGTGGTCGACGGCATCGAGAACCACCCCATCGACCTACTGCGCGAACTCGGCTTCACGGTGACCGTGAACCCCGACAACCGGGTGATGTCGAAGACCTCCATCAGCGCCGAGATGCGCAAGATCGAAGGCGAGTTCGGCTGGGGCCCGCAGGAGTTCGCCGAGGCCGAGCTCGCCGCCGTCGAGGCGAGCTTCCAGTCACGCCAGGAGCGCGACGCCCTGCGCGACACCGTGCTCGACCTCCTCGACGACTTCGAGCGCTGACCTCACACCCCCGCCCCCTTCTCATCGACCCGTCGCAAATGGCCCTCATCCGCCTTCGATAGGGGCCATTTGCGACGTGTCGGTGGCGCTAGAACAGGAACTTCCCATGAGAACCCCTCCCGTGAACGCCCACGCCCGCGAGTTCGAGCTCGCGCCCGTGACGCTGCCCTCCTACACCGTGCCAGTGGAGGAGCCGCGCGTGCCGGCCGCCGTCTACGAGGCACGCGTCGCCGCCGCACTGGAGCGCGCATCCGCCGCCGGGCTCGACGCCCTGCTCGTGTACGGAGACCGCGAACACTTCGCGAACATCGCCTACCTCACGGGCTTCGACCCGCGCTGGGAGGAGATGCTGCTCATCCTGGTGCCGGGGCGCACGCCCGTGCTGCTCGCCGGCAACGAGAGCATGGCCTACGCGGATGCCGTGCAGATCGAGGTGGAGGTCGTGCGGTTCGCGAAGTTCAGCCTCGTGGGGCAGCCCGACCCCGAGCAGCTGAGCCTCGCCGACGCCTTCGGGATCGCCGGGTTCTCGGCCGGGGCGACACCGCGGCTCGGCACCGTCGGCTGGAAGTTCTGGGAGACTCCGGGCTACGAGCAGTGGATCGAGCTGCCCGCGTTCATCGTCGACGAACTGCGCACCGCCGGGTTCACGCTGAGCAACGCCAACGCGCTCTTCACCGGGTACACCGCGGCCGGCCCGGGCTTGCGCCTCGTGAACGAGGTCGACCAGATCGCGGCGTTCGAGTTCGCCGCCTGCCACAGCTCGGAGTCGCTGCGGCGCATGATCACGGCCGTGACACCCGGGCAGACCGAGCTCGAGGCATCCCGCCTCTACGCGGCCACGCTGCTGCCCTTCTCCTACCACCCCACCCTGCTGAGCGGCGAGCGCGCCGGCTACGGCGTCGCGAGCCCGAGCGGCCGGATGCTCGCCGTCGGCGACCCGATGAGCGCCGGCTTCGGACACTGGGGCAGCAACTCGGCGCGTGGCGGGTTCCTCGTGGAATCGGCCTCGCAGCTGCCCGCCGGGGCCGAGGACTACGTGACCGCCCTCGTGGCCCCGTACTTCGCGGCGGCGGTGGCCTGGTACGAGACCATCCGCGTGGGCGTGACCGCCGGCGAGCTCTACGCCGCCGTGCACGCGGTGCTCGACGACCCGTTCTACGGGGTCTACCTCAACCCCGGACACCACATCCACCTCGACGAGTGGCCCTCGTCGCCCGTCGCTCCCGGCTCGCCGGTGGAGTTCGTGTCGGGCATGGCACTGCAGCTCGACATCATCCCCGCCACGGGCACCGTGTACGGCTCGTCGAACGTCGAGGACGGCATCGTGCTCGCGGACGCCGAGCTGCGGGCCTCGCTGGCCGAGGCCTACCCCGAGGCCTGGGAGCGCATCCTGGCCCGCCGCGCCTTCCTGGCCTCGCTCGGCATCGCCCTCGACGAGTCGGTGCTGCCGATGTCGAACATCGCGGGCTGGCTGCCGCCCTACTGGCTGGCTCCCCACCTCGCCATGCGCCGCGTCGCCTGACCCCACGGCCCGACTGCCAGGCTCGTCACTTTCGGCGCGAAAAGCGCACTCTTTCGAGCCGAAAGTGACGAGGCTGGGGGCGGGGGCTAGAAGTCAGGGGGCGTACTCCTGGATGGAGCCGCGGGAGCGGTCGGTGAGCTCGGGGATGCGGCGGGTCAGCTCCTCGGCGGCCGACTGCGTGTCGATCGTGAGGAGGCGGCCGTGCTCGACGAGCATCCGGCCGGCGACGAAGACCGTGGTGACGTCGCTCGACTTGACGCTCAGCACGAGGGCCGCGGCGAGGTCGTGCATGGGCTGCAGGTGCGGCTTCTGCGTGTCGATCAGCACGATGTCGGCCTGGTAGCCCGGCCGCAGTGCGCCGAGCGAGTCACCGAGGCCGAAGGTCGCCGCGCTCTGCCGGGTGGCCAGGTCGAGGGCGTGGGCGGAGGTGAGCCAGGTGGCGTCGAGCAGGGCGTCCTTCTGCTTGAGCGACATCATGCGCAGGCTCTCGAGCACGTCGAGGGTGTTGTGCGAGGCCGGTCCGTCGGTGCCGAGGCCCACGGTGATGCCGGCGTCGTGCAGCAGGCGCACGGGCGTCGTGGTGTGCGCGTGCTTCATGTACACCTTGGGGCACGAGGCCACGGCGACCCGGTCGGCGAAGGGCACGAGCCACTCGAGATCGCTCTCGACGATGCCGGCGCCGTGCGCGATGATGGCGCCCGTCTCGAGGATGCCGGTGTCGTGCAGCACCTGCACCGGGGTCTTGCCGTGCTTCTCCAGGCTCGACTCGGTCTGGCCCAGGCTCTCCGCGGCGTGGATGTGCGTGCGCACCCCCAGACGCCGGGCGTGCTCGGCCGTCGTGGCCAGATCGGCGTCGTTCACCGTGTAGGTGGCGTGCGGGCCCATCGCCGTGGTGATGCGGCCGCCGGCCGCACCGTTCCAGCGCTCGGCGAACTGAGCCGAACGCTCGATCCCCTCGGCGCCCTGCGAGGAGAAGAAGGTCGAGGCGAGCATCGCCCGGCTTCCGGCCGCCTCCACCACCTCGGCGATGCGGTCGGTGGCGAAGTAGTGGTCGGCGAAGTTCGTGACGCCGGCCAGCAGCATCTCGCCGACGGCGAGCTGTGCGCCGAGCATGACGTCGCGGTCGGTGAGGTTCACCTCCATCGGCCAGATGTGCTTGTTGAACCACTCGCTCGTCGGCACGTCCTCGGCCGAGCCGCGGAACATCGTCATCGGCGAATGCGTGTGCCCGTTCATCAGCCCCGGGATCGCCACCTGGCCTCGCGCATCGACCACCGTGGCCTGCGCGAGCACCGCCGGCTCCACAGCGGCGCTCGGCCGCACCCAGGCGATCACGCCGTCGCGGATACCGATGGCATGGTCGGCGAGGAAGGTCGCGGTGCCGCGCGCCGCGGTGTCGTCCCGCGGCAGCTGCGGGTAGCCCGGCGCCGGCCGCGTGGTGCTCGTGAGCACGGTGGCGCCGGTGATGACGGTGTCGACGAGGTCGGGGCCGTCGGCCACGGTCACGGCGTCGGGGCTGAGCGCATCCTCGCCGCTCATGCGAGCTCCTCCCCGGCGAGCCAGCGCACCGTGCGGTCGAAGAGCGGGGCGTAGCCCTCCCACTCCAGGAAGCCGGGGGGCGCCCAGTGCGGAGCGATGTCGGAGGTGAACGCGCCCGTGCGGCCCGCGCCGTAGGAGTCGACGACGAGCAGCGGATGCCCGGCACAGCTCGCGAGCAGGGTGGCGCCCTCGCGCACGGTCACCTCGTTGAGCCCCAGCAGCGCGGGCCACTCGGCGTCGAGGCCGGCGGTGATCGGATGCGCGGCCGCGACAGTGGGCGCGGCGCCCGAACCGAGCTCGACGCGGTCGTCGCGGTCGAGGATGCCCACGGGCAGCGCGTCGGCGAGCACCGTGCGGGCCCAGCGGGCCTTCGCGTCGATGCCGGAGAAGGTCATGAAGCCGCCCACCATCGCGAGGCCACCGCCCTGTTCGGCGAAGGCGCGCAGGGCTTCGATGCGGTCGGGACCGGCCTCGGAGCGGGTGAAGGTGGCCGGTGCGAGCTGGAACGTGTTGGCGCCCACATCGGAGATCACGATCACGTCGGCGATCTCACGCAGGCCCTCGGCGGTCGCCGGCAGCGCGCTCGTGATCTCGTGGCACGGCACGTGGGTGACCTCGTGGCCGGCCGCGCGGAGGGCCGCGACGAACTCCGTGCCGCCCGCCGTGTACTCGGAGGTGGTGAAGGAGTCGAAGCCCTTCTGATGGATGGAGTGGACGAACCAGGATTCGCCGAGGAGCAGCACGCGAGTCACGGGCGGTCCTTTCAGATCGGAGCGGGTGGTGGTGTGGTGAAAGCGGAATGCGAGCGGTGCGTGCGCTCAAGGGCGCGGCGGCGCCGTGCTCTCCCGCACGACGAGCTCGACCGGTCGTGGGGGCGGCGACACCGGGGCGGCGCCCCCGATCAGCTCGATCAGGGTGCGGGTGGCCAGGCCGCCGATCTCGTCGATCGGCTGGTGCACGGTGGTCAGGGGCGGCTGCAGCCGCCGGGCGAAGGCGACGTCGTCGAACCCGGCCACGGAGACCTGGCCCGGCACCGAGAGCCCGGCGGCGAGCAGCGCGTCGATGGCGCCGAGGGCCGAGAGGTCGTTCACCGCGAAGATCGCCGTGGGCGGCTCGGCCCGGCTCGCGAGGTGCTCCCCCGTCGCACGCGCGGCGGTCTCCTCGGTGAAGTCGCCGGCGATCACCGCCGCCTGGGGGAAGATCTCGCGGAAGCCGGCCATCCGGTCGTCAGCCGAGCGCAGACCGGGCGGCCCGCTGACGACGCTGACGACGCGGTGCCCGAGCGCGCGCAGGTGCTCGCCCACGAGCCGGCCGCCCATGCGATGGTCGGCCGCGATCAACGGGATGCGGTCGAAGCCCGCCACCCACTCGTCGGCGAGCACCACGGGGAACGACCGCGCGAGCTCGGCGAGCTGCGGATCGCGGCCGGCGTCGCCCGCCACATAGATGAGCCCGTCGATCGTGCGGGATCGCAGCAGGTCGAAGTAGCGCGCATGACGCTCGGAGGCGTGGCTCGAACTGCTGAGCACCACCCCGTAGCCGCTCTCGTCGGCCGCCTGCTCGACCCCCACGGCGAGACTGCCGAAGAACGGGTCGGAGACGTCGGGGACCACGAGACCGATCATGAGCGTGCGGCCGGCCTGCAGCATCCGCGCGGCCGAGCTGGGAACGTAGCCGAGCTCCTCGATGGCGGCCTGGATGCGCGAGGCCGTCTCGGGGCTCACCGGCCGTTTCGCCGAGAGGGCGTGCGACACCGTGGTCATGCTCACCCCGGCCATGCGGGCGACGTCCTTGATCGTCGACCGTCTCTCGCCCATGCCAGCAGGTTAGCGAGTGCGCAATCGTTTTGCACGCGCAGGAGAAGGAGGAAACACAACGTTAACGTTCCGCGCCGTTCCGCGCCGCAAATGGTTTTGCGCACCACGAGGGCCGGTCGCCGACCACCCTCAGGGGAGCGTCGAGGCACCGGGCACGAGCTGGGGCGCCAGAGTGACCCGGCGCGCGATGCGATCGTGCCCCGGCTGGCGTGCATCGAGGAGCAGGCGCACCGCCTCGCGGCCCATCGCGGGCCACGGATGCCGGAGCGTGGTGACCGAGTGGTCTTCTGCTCCGGGCGCCAGATCGAGCAGACTCGCGATCTGCACGCGGGCCGGAACCGCGACCCCGTGCATCCGCAACACGGCGAGGACTCCCGCCGCGACGTCGTCGTTGGCGCAGACGATCGCGTCGACGGGCCGGCCGCCGCGGCCACCCTCGGGCACCTCGCCCACGCCGCCCTCCGCCACCAGCCACTCGCCGGCGCGGATGCCGCCCTCGAGCACCGCCGCCGTGAACGGCGCCACGGCGAGCTCGAGGCCGGCCGCCGAAGCGGCGAGGGCCAGCGCCCGGATGCGCCGCGAATCGGCCGCCACCTCCTGATCGAGCCCGACCACCAGGATGCTCCGCACCCCCCGTTCGGCGAGGTGCGCCACGAGCAGGTCGGTGGCGCGGTCCTCGTCGAGGCCGACCGAGTCGGTACGGTCGGTCTCCACGAACCGCCCGACCTGCACCACGGGCACCGCTCCGGCCGCCGCGATCGACTCGCGACTCGCCTCCAGCGAGGGCGGGCAGATGATGATGCCGTCCACCCGGCGGGCGATGAGCGAGCCGACATTGTCGACGTCGTGCTGCGCATCCGCCTCGGAGTAGCGCAGCACGAGCGAGATGCGGTGCTGCTCGAGCCCCTCGCTGACCGACTCGATCAGGGCGGAGAGGAATCCCGTGGTGTAGCGCGGCAGCACGAGCCCGACGGTCTCGGTGCGCTGCAGGCGCAGGGCGCTCGCCACGGCGTTCGGGTGGTACCCGAGCGCACGACTGGCCTCCTGCACCCGCCGCACGCGGTCGCCCGAGACCGGCCGCGAGCCGGTCAGCGCGCGGGAGGCGGTGGCCACCGACACCCCCGCAGCCCTGGCCACGTCGGCCAGCGTCGGCTGTTCGTCATCCATGGTCCGAGGGTAGTGACTTTCGGGCAACGAATGTAATGGATTACACGTTCTTTCATCGGCTTAAACACGATCGAAACACTCCGGCAACCCAATAGAAACGGCCCGAGCGAACACTGGGGACAAATCGCATCGCGTATTCTTGCCACCATCCCTGCAATCGATTACATCAGGAGACCAGATGTCCCTCAAGCGAAACCTGCTCGCCATCGGCGGCCTCGCACTCGCCTCGACGCTCGCCCTCACGGGCTGCGCGGGCAAGACGGCCACCACCCAGCCGAGCGCCGACCCCGACACCCCGAAGGTCGCCATGCTCTACGGCACCACGGGCGACTTCTCGTTCATGGACAGCGCCTACAAGGGGTTCACCGACGCCCAGGCCACCATGGCCTTCACCCCGCTCGACTTCTCGAGCCCCAACACCGACGACTACCAGGACCGCCTCGACCTCGCCATCGCGCAGGGCGCGGGCCTGGCCATCGGCATCGGCTTCCAGTACGCCACCCCGATGACGCAGACCACCGACCACCCGAACACCCAGTTCGTGGCCGTCGACATCGACAAGGGCACCGTCATCCCGAACGTCACCACCATCTCCTTCGCCGCGGAGCAGTCGTCGTACCTCGTCGGCGTCGCCGCCGCCCTGACGTCCAAGTCGGGCCACATCGGCTTCGTCGGCGGCGTCGACCAGCCCTCCATCCAGAACTTCTTCGTGGGCTACGAAGCCGGCGCCAAGTCGGTCAACCCCGCGATCGTCGTCGACAAGACCTACCTCTCGCCGCTCGGCGACTTCACCGGCTTCTCCGACCCCACCAAGGGCAAGGAGGCTGCCGCCTCGATGTACGCCGGTGGCGCCGACGTGATCTACGCGGCCGCCGGCGGCTCGGGCCAGGGCGTCTACGAGCAGGCCGCCGCCTCGAGCACCTCGAGCCAGAAGAACTGGGCCATCGGGGTCGACGGCGACGTCTACAACCAGGTCGACGCCACGATCAAGCCGTACATCCTCACCTCGGCCATCAAGAACGTGAACGTGGCCGTCGAGGACTCGATCAAGTCCTTCCTCGACGGATCGCTCGCGACCGGCGAGCAGGACTTCACCCTCGCGAACGACGGCGTGGGCTACTCCACCACGGGCGGTTTCCTCGACGCCTACTCCGCGCAGCTGGAGAAGGCGAAGGCCGACATCGTCTCCGGCGCCATCACCGTGCCGACCGCCCTCTAGGCCGGAAGAGGCCGGGAGCAGAGGAGTACACGTGGAGCAGGAAGTCCTGGTGCGCCTGACGGGCATCGTCAAGAGGTTCGGCGCCTTCACCGCCAACGACCGCATCGATCTCGCCGTGAAGGCGGGAACCGTGCACGCGGTCGTGGGGGAGAACGGTGCGGGCAAGTCGACCCTCATGAAGATCCTGGCAGGGGAGGAGCATCCCGACGAGGGGACCATCGAGATCGCGGGCACGACGCACGCGTTCCGGTCCCCGCGGGACGCCCAGCATGCCGGAATCGGCATCGTGCACCAGCACTTCCTGCTCGCGGATGCGCTGCGGGTCTGGGAGAACGTGGTGCTGGCCGACGAGCCCGGCAGCGCCATCCGGCTCGACAGCGGCGCAGCCCGGCGCCAGGTCGCAGAGCTCGCGGAGGCCAACGGCTTCCCGGTCGACGTGGATGCCGTGGTGCGCGAGCTCGGCGTGGGCGGCCGTCAGCGGGTCGAGATCCTGAAGGTGCTCTACCGCGACGCGCGCATCATCATCCTCGACGAGCCGACCGCCGTGCTCGTGCCGAGCGAGGCGCAATCGCTGTTCGCCGCGATGCGCCGCTTCACCGAGGCGGGTGCGGCCGTGATCTTCATCTCGCACAAGCTCGACGAGGTTCTCGACTTCGCCGACGAGATCACCGTCATCCGAGCCGGCGCGGTCGTCGGCTTCACCACGCCGGCCAAGACCTCGGCATCGGAGCTCGCCGCGCTCATGGTGAAGGTGGCCATGCCCGCGGTCGAGCCGCGGGCGACGCCCCCGGGAACGGATGTGGTGCTCGGCGCCTCGCACATCACCGTCGGCGAGGCGGGCGAGGTGCCCGCGCTCGACGACGTCTCCCTCGAGGTGCACTCGGGCGAGATCGTGGGCATCGCCGGGGTCGAGGGCAACGGCCAGTCGGAACTGCTGATGGCCCTGCTCGGACGCGCCAGGAGCACGGGCACCGTGGAGCTCGGCGGGGCGGACATCACCGCGCTCTCCACCGAAGACCGCCGGGCCCGGGGCATGGCGTACATCCCCGAGGACCGGCACCGGGACGGCCTCGTGCTGTCGATGGCGCTGCGCGAGAACGCCGCGCTCGGCTACCACGCCCGCCCGCCCGTGAAGCGCGGGCCCTGGTTCAGCCGCTCCGGCGCGACCGGGCTCGCCAAGGGCATCATCGCGCGCTTCGACGTGCGCGGTGGCGACAGCACCACCCTCGCCTCCGCACTCTCCGGGGGCAATCAGCAGAAGTTCATCGTGGGCCGCGAACTCGGCTCCGAGCCCCGGGTGCTCATCGCCGCGCATCCCACCCGCGGTGTCGACATCGGCGCGCAGTCCGCCGTCTGGTCGGAGCTCACCGCCGCCCGCGACCGTGGCCTCGGCACCCTGCTCATCTCCGCCGACCTCGACGAGCTGCTCGCCCTGAGCGACCGCCTGCTCGTGTTCTACCGCGGCCGCATCGTGGGCGAGCTCGATCCGCGCACCGTGGACGCCCCGGTACTCGGCGAGTACATGACCGGCGTCCGGCACGCGGATGCGGATGCGGATGCGCAGCGTCCGACCCGAGTCGACCCCGAAGGAGGTGCGGCATGATCCGCCGCGTCGTCGTGACCCTCGCGGGGCCCGTGGTCTCCGTGTTGCTCGCACTGCTCGTGACCACCCTCTTCCTCACCTTCGGCGGCTACTCGGCGTCGTCGGCCTACGAGACGATGTGGAACTACGGCATCGAGCCGGCGTCGCTCGTCTCCACCGTGAACAACGCCGTGCCGCTCTACCTGGCCGGCGTGGCCGCCGCCTTCGCGCTCCGCATGGGCCTGTTCAACATCGGCGTCGACGGCCAGTACCGTGTGGCCGCGCTGGCCGGCGCGGTCGTGGCGGCCCAGCTGCCGCTGCCGCTGTACCTCCGGCTGCCGATCACGCTCCTCGTGTGCTGCCTCGTCGGTGCGCTCTGGGCTCTCGTGCCGGCCCTGCTCAAGGTCTATCGAGGCGTGAGCGAGGTCATCACCTCGATCCTCATGAACGCCATCGCCACGACCGTGGTGGCCATCCTGCTCGCGCATGTCTTCCGCGACGGCGGCGGCCAGAACACCGGCACCGCGATCATCGACGAGAGCGGCGCGATGCCCGTGCTCATCGACCTCGGCATCGGCAACCGCACCTCCGTCTCGGGCTTCCTCGTGGTGGCGATCGTGGTGGGCATCCTGTTCTACCTGCTCCAGTACCGCACGGTCTTCGGCTTCACCCTGCAGGTGGCCGCTCGCTCTCCCGAGGCCGCCGAGTCGGCCGGCATCAAGGTGAACCGCCGCATCATCTGGGCCATGCTCGGCTCCGGCGCCATCGCCGGCCTCATCGGCATGCCGCACGTGCTCGGGGTGGCCTTCCGCTTCGACGGCACGCTGCCCACCGACCTCATGTTCACCGGTCTCGCCGCAGCCCTGCTCGGCCGTTCGCATCCGATCGGCATGGCGTTCGGCGCGCTCGTCCTCGCCTTCGTCGAGCGCAGCTCCCAGGTGCTCGGGCTCGTGCACCTGCCCACCGAGGTCGGCTCGGTGTTCATGGCCGTCATCCTGCTCAGCTCGGCGGTGGGCTACTGGCTCACCGAGCGGGCCGACCAGCGGATCGCCCTGATGAACGCCCTGCGCAAGCGCCGCCGTTCCGCCGGGGCGGCCGGAGGCACTCCGCCGGCCCCGCCCGCTCCCCCGTCAGCGACCACCGGAATGGAGGCGGCCCGATGACCGACACCGTCGAATCCGCCGCGCCCTCGGCGCCCGCCGCCGCACCGCGCACCCTCGCCCCGAGCCCCCGGCGCCTCCGCGCCGGTCTGCGCTGGGCGCTGCTCGGCCTCGGCCTCGTCATCGTCGCGCAGTACGTGGCGGATGCGCCGGGCATCTCGGCCTCGTCCACCTGGGGCTCGGCGCTGCGGCTCACCGTGCCGATCGCCGTGGTCGCCATCGGCGGCCTCTACTCCGAGCGCGCGGGCATCATCAACGTCGGCCTCGAGGGAATGATGATCGGCGGCACCTGGGTGGCCGGCGTCTTCGGGTGGATGTGGGGGCCCTGGGCCGCCCTCGCGGGCGGCGTCGTCGGCGGGCTGGTCTTCGGCATCGTGATGGCCGTGCTCTGCATCGAGATGGGCCTGAACCAGCTCGTGGTCGGCGTGGCCATCAACGTCATCGCCGCGGCGCTCGCCCGCTTCATGTCGGACATCGTGTTCAACGGCATCGACGGCGGCACCATCGCGCGCTCGCCGCGCATCGACGGGTCGTTGCCCGTCATCAGCGTGCCGTTCCTCTCGGGCGGGCTCGGCACCCCCGATCTCACCCGCACCATGGAGGGCTCCGGGATCCCCGTGATCTCGCAGATCGGCGGCATCGTGGGTGGACTCACGCACGACGTCTCGCTCGCCGCGGTGATCGGCCTGCTGCTCATTCCCGCAACGGCATATGTGCTCTGGCGCACCAAGTTCGGGCTGCGCTGGCGGGCGGCAGGCGAGCAGCCCGCCGCGCTACAGGCGCTCGGCGGCCGAGTGCACCGCACCCGGTACATCGCAGTGCTCGTGGGCTCGGGCCTGGCCGGCTTCGCGGGCGGCTACCTCGCCCTGATGTCGCAGGCCTACGTCGAGAACCAGACCGCCGGTCGCGGCTTCATCGGCCTCGCGACCCTCATCTTCGGCAACTGGATGCCCTCGGGCGTCTTCCTGGGGTCGTCGCTGTTCGGCTTCAGCGACGCCGTCGGGCTCGGCCGGCCGGAGACGTTCCGGGCACTGCTGTTCATCCTCGCCGTGGTCTTCGTGCTCGTCGGCGCGCTGCGGATCTGGCGGGGGCGCCGCAAGTCCGGCATCGCCCCGCTGGCGCTGGGCGGCGTGCTCGTGCTCGTGTTCCTGTTCGTGCCACTGCCCACCGAGCTCGCCACGGCGGCACCCTACCTCGTGACGCTCGCCGTGCTCGTGGTGGCCGGAACCACCATGCGGCCACCGGCCGCACTCGGCGCGCTCTTCCCGCGCAAGAACTCGCGCAGCTGAGCGCCGCACGCCTCCCCTCCTGTCTCTGTCTTCCGACGTCTTGAACGAGAGCACCACCATGAACCGAATCCACACCGTCGCGCTCTGGGACGGCGACGCCGACCGCGGCCCGAGCATCCTCGAGTGGGCCACCGGCCCGGCGGGCGGCGTCATCACCGGCGTGCAGCCGGCAGCATCCGGCGAGCCGGAGTACTCCGTCATCCCGGGTCTCATCGACACCCACGTGCACCTCATCGGCCACGCCGGCACCGGGCACGCCGACTTCCTCAGCTGGCCGCTCACCACCCGGCCCGAGGAGCAGACCCTGCACGGGCTCGCACACGCGACGGCCGCCCTGCGCGCCGGCGTCACCACACTGCGCGATCTCTCGGCCGACGACATCCAGTTCTCCCTGCGCCGCGCCATCGACGAGGGCGTGGTCGCCGGGCCGCGCATTCTCGCCCACGGCATGGTGAGCATGACGGCCGGTCACGGCGACCTCTTCACGCCGGCGGCGGTCACGCAGCGCAAGCCCGTCGCCGACGGACCCGACGAGTGCCGCCGCCTCGTGCGGCACTGGGCGCGCGCCGGCGCCGACGGCATCAAGATCGCCACGAGCGGCGGAGTGCTCTCGGTGGGCGACAAGAGCGCCTGGCGCAACTACACCGCGGCCGAGATCGACGCGATCGTCGACGAGGCGCACGCGCTCGGGATGCCCGTCGCCGCCCACGCGCACACCGAGGCCGGCATCGACGCGGCGCTCGAGCACGGCGTCGACTCCATCGAGCACGGCACGCTCATCTCGCCCGCGCAGGCCGTGCGCGTGGCGGCGGCCGGCATGACCGTCGCGCCGACCCTGCTGATCAACGACCGCATCGCCGCGGGACGGGCCGGGGTGTCGGGCGAGCAGGCCGAGAAGGCCCTCGACCTGGTGCACCGCCGCGACGCCCTCTTCCGGGCCGCCGCCGACGCCGGGGTCGACTTCGTGCTCGGCACGGATGCGAACGGCCATCACGTGCAGTTCGGCGACCAGATGGAGGAGGTGCGGCTGATGGCCTCGACCTTCGGCTGGTCTGCGTCGCGGGCGCTCGAGTCGGCCACCACGCGGGCGGCCCTGGCCATCGGCCGCGAGACGCAGTTGGGCCGCCTGCTCCCCGGCTTCGCGGCCGACTTCGTGGTGCTGCGCGGCCGGCCCTGGCTGGACATCACCGCCCTCGACACCGCGAACATCGTCGCGGTCGTCTCGCGCGGCGAGGTGGTGGCCGGAGCCCTGCCCTAGCCCTCCAGCGCGGGCAGCAGCGGGCGCCGGGAGGCCGAGAGTCCCGTCGGCACCGCGTCCGGGGTGCAGCGACGTGACCTTTGGCACTACGGGCAGGGTGGCGCATCCGGTGGAATGGGGCCATCGCTCCACCCGATGCACCAGGGAGGTTCTCATGACCATGCTCCTGTCCGTCCGAGACGTGCTGCGTCGCCGTGCCGAGTTCGCGGGAACCTCCGTCGTCGGCTCGACCACACCGACACCCGTCACGCCCGGCGTGGCGCTGTGACGGCCACGACGAAAGCCCACAAAGGCCGCAGGATCACCCTGATCACGGCCGGATCGATCGTCGGCGTCGCACTGCTGGGTCTGGGCGTGGTGCTCACCGTGGGCGGGATCTTCGTGCCCGCCCACTACCTCGAGCCCTGGGCCCGCAGCTACGCCGATCAGTTCGCCGACCCGCGGATGAAGGTGGTCGCACAGGCAGAGCTCGCTCCGAGCGGTCACAACATGCAACCCTGGGTCGTCACCATGGACCCCAGCGACCCCGACGTGCTCTTCCTCTTTGCCGACGCCGACCGACTCACGCCGGCCGTCGACCCGCTCGCGCGCCAGACGCTGGTCTCCCAGGGCACGTTCCTGCAGTACCTGCGGGTCTCCGCCGCCAACCTCGGTTACTCCGCCACCATCGACCTGTTCCCGCAGGGCACGTACGAGGAGAGCGACCTCGTCGCCTCGATGGCCACGCTGCCGGTCGCGAAGATCACGCTGGCGAAGGACCCCGCCGTCGCCGCCCCGGACTACGCCGCGCTCTTCCTCTCCGACACCAACCGCTCCCCGTACACCGCCGCCACTCTGACGACGGGACAGCAGCGCGAGCTGACCGGACTGGCCGACGGCTCCGGAGCATCCCTGCGCATCCTCACCGATCAGAACGACCTCACTGCTCTCGGCGCGCTCGCCGTGCAGGGCACCCTCATCGAGTCGCAGTACGCCGCGGCCACTGCGGAGAGCGATGCCGTGTTCCACTCCACCGAGACCGCCAAGAACGACGCCCGATCGGGATTCGCCGTCGAAGGTCAAGGAACCAGCGGATTCATGAAGTACCTCCTGCAGGGTCTCATCACGATCGTCCCCGCGATCAACGACGACGCCGCTGCGGCGAAGAACGCGATCGCGCTCACCGACGACGCCGTCGCCCACACCCCTGCGTACGCTCTGATCAGCACCCCGGGCAACACCCGTACCGAGCAGGTGCGGGCCGGCATCCTCTACGCCGAGCTCTCCCTGCACGCGCGAACCCTCGGACTCGTGATGCAGCCCCTCAGCCAGGTGCTCCAGGAATACCCCGCCATGGCCGGACCCTACGCCGCCGTGCACCGCGAGTACGCACCCGGTGGCCAGACCATCCAGATGCTGGTGCGCGTCGGCAACCCGACCACCGACTATCCCGACACCATGCGCCGCGACCCGGCAACGCTCATCCGCACTCCGTGATCGTGATCGGCCGCGCTCGTCGCAGCTCAGGCCGGGATGCGCCCGGTGCCGTACTTGAGGCGGCGCGCGACGACGAACGCCACCGTCGACAGCACGAGCCACGTGCCGAGCACGAGAGAGGGCTCGGGGTGCGGGTAGCCCGGGAAATAGGTGAGGTCGCGCAGGGCGCTGACGGTGGAGCCGGTGGGCAGCCAGCGCCCCATGAACTCGTAGAACGGCGGCAGCAGCTGAGGTGCGACGGCCCCGCCTGACGAGGGGTTGCTGACGAGGATGAAGAGGATCCAGGTGGGCATGAGCGCCCACTTCCCCCCGATCACCACGCGGAAGAAGCTGTAGACGGATCCGGCCACGAACACGGCGACCGTGAGCAGCGCCCACACGGGCAGCACGGGGAAGCTCTCGAAGCCGAGGATGGGCCCGGCCGTGAGCGACACGATGAGGGCCACGAGGGCTGCGCGCACGACATCCCAGGCCAGTTCGCCTCCGAGCGTCAGGCGAGCCGCGTTGACGCGGGTCTGGATGGCGCCGACGAAGCCGATGATGGTGCAGGCGAGAGCGATGTAGAAGAGCACGAGGCCGCTCGGGTCGCTCGCATTGAGCGGATTCACGTCGGTGACGGTGACGGTGACGCCGAACTTCGCCCCGAGCGCCGTGGCGTCCGCGGCGATGAGCTTCGCGACGGAGGCGCCGGAGGCACTCGAGATGATGAGCTCGCCGCTCGTGCTGCCGGCGGCGCCCGACACGAAGGCGCCGTAGATCTGCTGCTCGTTCAGGGCCTCGGTCGCCGCAGCGACGGAGGGGTACTCGGACACCAGGAAGGTGGTGCCGGTGAGCGCTTGGAGGTCTTTCTCGAGCCGCTCGGGCGTGACCGTCTGCGAGATGACGCCGACCGGGATGTCGTGCGGCTGCGGGTTGCCCATCGCGAGGCTGTAGGAGGTCACGAACAGCGCGGCGAAGAGCGACATCAGCAGCGAGATCACGAGCGCGGGCCGGTTCGGCCCGTTCACGGCCCGCTTGGCGGCCGAGAGGCCGCGCCGCACACCCGCCGGGGTGGCGACGGGGTCGGGGTCGGTGTCGGGTGCGGCCGGAGCGGACTCGGGAGTCGACATGGTTTCACGCTAGCCCCCGGGCCGCGCCATCTCGACTTCCTCGCGATCCGAACCGAACCGATGCGATGCGATGCGATGCGACTAGTCTGCAAAGTAACTAAGCTGGTTAGCGAACTCATCCGTCGATTCCTCGAGGAGAACCCGTGGCCCACACCTCGCCTCCCCCGCTCCCCGCCGACCGCGTGCGGCAGATCGTCGTCGCGGTCTGCGCCGTGCTGGCCGTCGTCGGCTCCTTCGTGGGTTCGGGCGCAGCCGGCGGCACGCCGATCCAGGATGCCGCGGGCGGAGCACTCGGCGCCGACGCCACCCTGATCGCGCCCGCCGGCCCGGCGTTCGCCATCTGGAGCGTCATCTACGCGGGGCTGCTGGCCTACGCCGTCTGGCAGCTGCTTCCCGCGCAGGCGGCCGCTCCGCGCCAGCGCACGCTGGGCTACCCGGTCGCGGTCACGCTGCTCCTCAACGCCGCCTGGATCCTCAGCGTGCAGGCCGGCCTGCTCGCCCTCAGCGTCGTGGTGATCGTTCTCCTGCTGGTCTCCCTCCTCGTCGCCTTCGTTCTCGTGGTGCGCACCCGCCGGCATCCGCAGGGCCTCGTCGAATCCGTGGTGCTCGACGGCACCATCGGCCTCTACCTCGGCTGGGTCTGCGTGGCCACGGCCGCCAACGTCACCGCCGCCCTCGTGGCCGCCGGTTTCGACGGATTCGGCTGGGCTCCGGATGCCTGGGGGGTGGCGATCGTGATCGTCGCCGGGCTCGCGGGGCTGGCCCTGGCCGCGTTCGGGGGTGGGCGGCTCGGCCCGGCCGCCTCGCTCGGCTGGGGCCTCGTGTGGCTCGCCGTCTCGCGCATCACCGGGTCGCTCGAGTCGCCGGCCGTCGCATCCGCCGCCCTCGCCACGGCGAGCGCCGTGGTGGTGGCGACCGTCGTCATCCGGGTGGCGCACGATCGGCGCGGGAAGACCCGCGCCTTCGCCCTTCGGGAGGCGCGCGCATGACCGCCGCAGACACGCAGCGCGGCAGCGGGCGCGGCGCCGGCAACGGCGGCGCGAACCCCCGCACCCGGTGGTTCGGCCTCGTCTTCATCAGCATCGCGGTCGCGCTCATCATCGTCGATTCCACCATCGTGAACGTGGCGATCCCGTCGATCATCGACGATCTGGGGATAACCTCCACCCAGGTGCAATGGGTGCAGGAGTCGTACACCCTGGTCTTCGCCGCCCTGCTGCTCGTGTTCGGAACGCTCGCCGACCGCTACGGGCGGCGCCGCATGCTGGTGCTCGGTGTGGCCGTGTTCGCCTTCGCGAGCATCCTGGCCGCCCTCGCCCCGTCGGGCGAGCTGCTGATCGGGGCCCGGGTCATCCAGGGCGTGGGCGGCGCGATGGTGCTCCCCACCACGCTCTCGATCATCAACGCGACCTTCCGCGGCCGCGAGCGCGCCATCGCCTTCGCCGTGTGGGGCTCGACCATCGGCGGCATGACCGCGGTCGGCCCGCTGCTCGGCGGCTGGCTCACCACCTACTTCTCCTGGCGCTGGGCGTTCGGCATCAACATCCCGCTCGGCGTGATCGTCATCGTCGGCGTGCTGCTGTTCGTGCGGGAGTCGCGCGAACAGGGCGCCGCCGCGGGCGCCCGCCGGGTCGACGTGGTGGGCGCCGTGCTCTCCGTGATCACGAGCGCCACCCTCGTGTTCGGCCTGATCGAGGGCCGCACCTACGGGTGGTGGCTCACCAACCACGCGCCCGTCATCGGCGACTGGACCTGGCCGTTTGACCTCTCCCCCATCCCGCTCTCCTTCGCGGTCACGATCCTGGCCGGCACGGCCTTCGTGCTCTGGGGGCGGGCCCGCATGCGCGCCGGCAAGAGCACCATGCTCGCGTTCGACCTGGTCCGCATCCCGAGCTTCCGCAACGGCAACATCGCCGCCATGATCGTGTCTCTCGGCGAGTTCGGCATCATCCTCTCGCTGCCGCTCTGGCTGCAGAACGTGCTCGGCTTCGACGCCCTGCAGACGGGGTTCATCCTGGTGGCGCTGGCCCTCGGCTCGTTCGTGGCCTCGGGCTTCGCGGGCGCCTTCGGCAACCGCATCTCGGCCGTGTTCATCGTGCGGGTGGGGCTCGCCGCCGAGATCGTGGGGGTGGCGGGGCTCGGCTTCGTGATCGCCCCCGACACCGTGTGGGGGCTCCTCATCCCGTTCCTGTTCGTCTACGGCTTCGGCGTGGGGCTCGCCACCGCGCAGCTCACCGGCGTGGTGCTCAAGGACGTGCCGCTCGAGCAGAGCGGGCAGGGCTCGGGCACGCAGAGCACGGCCCGCCAGATCGGCTCGGCGCTCGGCATCGCCATCCTCGGCACAGTGCTGTTCACCACCGCCTCGGCCCAGCTCGACTCCCGGCTCGGCGACCAGGGGGTTCCGGATGCGCAGCGCGAGCAGATCGTGACCCAGGTCGTCGACAGCTCGGGCGCCGCCATCGCGGGGCTCGCGAACGACCCGGCGATGGCCGCGGTGGTGACGGATGCGAAGGCCGCCTTCTCCGACGGCACCCGCTACTCCGCGTTCGCGGCCGCGGGCTTCCTCGCCGTAGGCTTCCTCGCCACCCTCTCGCTCGGCGGCAGCCCGCCCGCGCCCGCGGGCCCGCCCGCGCCCGGAGCGGACGCCGTCACACCGCCGCCCGCCCGCACCCGCCGCCGAGACCGAAGCGGTCAGTAGACGTCGCTGCGGTGCCCGACGGAGACGGTCAGCACGAGCAGCGCGTGCGCCTCGATCTGCGCCAGCACCCGGTAGTCACCGGTAGCGCCACACGCCCGCGTGGTTGGCGGTCAGCGCCTTGCCGCGCATCCGTGGGTCATCCGGAGACTCGAGTTCGAGCAGGTAGCGCAGCACGCGTCGCCGCACGGCGGCATCCAGTTTCGCGAACTCCCGGTCGAACTGCTCGGTGGTCTCTACTCGCCACCGGTCGCTCACGAATCAGAGCGGGTCGCGAGCTCGGACAGCGGACGGCTACGCCGGCCGCCGGCCTCGAAGGCGTCGATAGCGGCATCCGCCGCGAAGGCGTCTTCCATGTCGGCGAGATATTCGTGCAGCGCGGTCCGCACATAGAAGCTCTTCGATCGTCCGGTGCGGCGCGCCAACATTTCGAGACGCGACTCCTGGTCGGCGGTCAGGCGAATGGAAATGGTCATCCTCACTCCTCCCCGACGCCTTCAACGTAAGACATGTTTACATCGCGTGCAAGACATCGCCCTCGCGAACGCGGCGCGGGGTCAGCGGGGCGGGGCGGTTCCGGCGGAGCCGTCGGA
>SCNI01000038.1 GCA_005502775.1 Microbacteriaceae bacterium 3FA27C10 | reverse complement strand
GGGCCCCACCCGTTCCACCGCAACCCGCAGTCTCCCCGCACCATCCGTCCACTACCTCCGGAGTGACTCATGAAACGCACCACAGCCAGAGCCGGCGTCGCCGTCATCGCGGCCCTCGCCATCAGCGCACTACTCGCCGCCTGCGGCGGCACCTCGAGCACGTCGTCCACCTCGGCCTCCCGCGACGAGACCGTCATCATCGGCACGGGGGCCACCCCGCAGACCCTCGACCCCGTTCTCGCCTCCGACGTGCAGACCGACTTCACGGTCGGCGCCGCCTATGACAAGCTCGTCGACTACGACGCCGACGGCCAGCTGGTTCCCCAGATCGCGGCGAAGTGGTCGTACAACGACGACGCGACCGTGGTCACTCTGACCCTGCGCGACGACGTGGTGTTCCACAGCGGAACCCCGTTGACCGCGGCCGACGTGGTCTACACGCTCGATCGCGTGAAGAAGCTCGGCATCGGCGTCTCGTCGTTCATCACCGACTACGTCTCCTCGAAGGCGGTGGACGACACGACCGTGGAGATCACGCTCGACAAGACGAACACCACCTTCGTGGGCGCCCTGAGCAAGATCTATGTGGTCGACTCGGCGCTCGTGGGTGAGAACGAGGGAACCGACGACGGGCAGACCTGGCTCGCCAGCCACGACGGCGGCTCCGGTCCGTACACCCTCACCGACTACACGCCGAACCAGCAGGCGACGCTGGCGCGTTACGACAAGTCGTGGCGCTTCGACGACGCCCGGCCGTCAGGACTCGTCTACCGCTACATCCCCGAGAGCGCGACGCTGAGCGCCGAGCTCAAGTCGGGCGGCGTCGACGTGGTGACCGGCCTCACCGGAAAAGACCTCGAGACCTTCACCAGCGCATCCGGTTTCCAGGTGCAGGACATGCAGAGCATGCTGCAGCTCTACGTGATGATGAACACCCAGAAGGGGATCACGGCAGACCCGCGGGTGCGCCAGGCGATCCAGCTGGCCTACGACTACGAAGGCCACATCTCGTCGATCCTGAACGGACGCGGCTCGGTCGCGACCGGGCTCGCCGCACCCACGGTGGCCTGCCGGGTCGACGGCGGCGCCGCCCAGCAGGACGTAGCCAAGGCAAAGGCGCTCGTCAAGGAGGCGGGCGCCGAGGGTGCGACGCTGACGCTCGCCTACCAGTCCGTCATCCCGGAGCACCAGAAGGCGGCCACCCTGCTGCAGTCGAACCTCAAGGACATCGGCCTGAACCTCGAGCTGCAGACCGTGACCTACCCCGAGTACTCGAGCATGATCCAGTCGCCCGACACCACGCCCGACCTCGGCCTGCTCTGGGACTTCCCGTACTACCCCGAGATCGGCCCGATGCTCTACCGCGTCTACGACTCGCAGTTCATCGGCCAGACGAACTACGCGCAGTACTCCAACCCCGACGTCGACGCGCTGCTCGCGAAGGGCATGGCGACCACCGACCCGGCCGCCGCGTGCGACGCCTTCACCCAGGCGCAGGAGAAGATCCTCGCCGACGACGTGAGCGTCAACATCTCGAACCCCGAGTCGGCGGTCGTTCTGCGCGACGGAATGGGCGGGATCACCTACGACCCCACCTACCAGTTGTTCAACCCGACGATGCTCGTCGTCACGCCGTAGCCCCGGTGGGGCGGCCGCGCCACCAGGCCGGCGCGGCCGCCCCACCACCTCGATCCCCCTCTTCCCCAGCCGTCCACCGAACAGGAGGCACCACATGGCGATCTACGTCGCGAAGCGAGTCGGGCTCGCGATCCTCAGCGTGTGGGGGATCATCACCATCGTCTTCTTCCTCACCAAACTCATCCCGGGTGACGCGGCCCGGGTCGCCGCCGGACGCACGGCCACGGCCGATCAGATCGCGCAGGCCCGGGAGCGCCTCGGCCTCGACAAGCCCGTGCTCGAGCAGTACGCCGACTTCCTCGCCCGGGCCGTGCGCGGCGACCTCGGGCAGTCCGCCTCCACGCATCAGAACGTGGTGACCGACCTCTCGCAGACCGTTCCGGTGACCCTGCAGCTCGTGCTCGTGGCGATGCTCTTCACGATCGTCATCGCGGTTCCGCTCGGCACGCTGGCGGCGGCGCTGCGCGACAAGGCGCCGGATGTCGCCGCCCGCATCCTGTTCGTGCTGAGCGGCGGTGTGCCGGTGTTCTGGCTCGCCATCCTGCTGCAGTGGCTGTTCGCCTCGAACCTCGGCTGGTTCCCGATCTCCGGCTCGAACGCGTTCGGCGCCGCCCCACCCGACGTCACCGGATTCACCCTCGTCGACTCGGCGATCGCGGGCGACCCCGCGGCCTTCGCCGACTCCTTCGAGCACCTCGTGCTGCCGGCCCTCGCGCTGAGCGCCCCCTTCCTCTCCACCGTCGCCCGCAACGTGCGCTCGAACCTCATCGGCGCCCTCGACACCGACTACGTGGCCTTCGCCGTGTCGAAGGGGGCGAAGCCCTTTCGGGTGGTCGTGCACCACGGCCTGCGCTCGACGTTCGGCTCGACCCTCACGATCATCGGCATGCAGCTGGGCTGGATGATGGGCGCCGCGCTGCTCGTGGAGACCGTGTTCGCCCTGCCGGGCATCGGGGTCTACCTCAACCAGGCGGTGCTCAACCAGGACACCTTCGCCGTGCTCGGTTGTGTGCTCGTCATCGGCGTGGTCTTCACCGTGGCGAGCCTCGTGGTCGACCTCATCCAGATCGGCACCGACCCGCGCGTGCGGGCCTCGTACACGACGGGAGCAACCGCATGACCTCGCTCACCCGCAATCCGGGGGCCGAACCGGAGCCCGCACTCGAACCGGAGCCCGGCCCCGAGCGTTCGAGGCTCCTCGAGCCGGCCGCCGAGGCCGAGCGCGAGAGCATCGACGCAGAGTTCGTGCCTGCCGGCACCCGGGGCTACCGCCGGGTGAACGAGTGGCTGACGCCGGCCGGCCTCGGCGCGGGCATCTCGCGGGGGCTCCGCGGCCTCTTCGGCCGGCGGGCGCCGATCGTCGACCGCATCGCGATCGTCATCGTGCTCGCCCTTGTCGTCGTGGCGATCATCGGCCCGTTCATCGCGCCCTACGACCCTTACCTCGCCCAGCCGGTGGATGCGCTGCTGCCGCCGAGCGCCGCGCACTGGATGGGCACCGACGACGCCGGCCGCGACGTGCTCTCGCGACTGCTCACCGGAGCCGGCACCACCTTGCTCGCCGCGATCGCCGTGGTGGTTCTGACGACCGTGATCGGAGTGGTGGTGGCCAGCATCGCGGCCCTCTCCCCGCGGGCCGTCGACACCGTCATCATGCGCGTGTGCGACATCGCGATGGCGCTGCCCGCCATGGTGCTGGCGCTCGGCATCGCCGCCGCGCTCGGCCCGTCGCTCGGCTCGGTGGTGGTGGCCATGGTGATCGCCATGTGGCCGGGCACCACCCGCCTCGTGCGCGGCATCCTGCGCGTCACGATGTCGAGCGCCTACGTGGAGTCGGCGCGCGTCACCGGCGTCTCGAAGGCGGGTCTCCTCGCCCGGCACGTGCTGCCCAACTCGATGGACTCCGTCTACGTGCAGGCGAGCATGGAGATCTCGGGTGCGATCGTGCTCATGGCCGGTCTCGCCTACCTCGGCGTCGGTGCCCCGCCGCCCAGCGCCGACTGGGGCGCCATGGTGGCCCAGGGCCGCGAGTACATCACCACCGCCTGGTGGGTCACCACCTTCCCGGGCCTCGCCATCACGATCGCCGCCATCGCCTTCGGGCTCCTCGGCGACGCCATCCGGGTGCGGCTCGACCCGAGCCTGAGGAGGCGCTGACATGACGGATCCGATCGACGGCGACGTGGTTCTCGACATCGCGGGACTCACTGTGAAGGTGCCCGAGGCCTCGCGCATCGACGACGCCCCCGGCGACCTGACGCTGGTGCACGGCGTCGACCTCACCATCCGCCGCGGCGAGCGCCTGGCGCTGGTGGGCGAGTCGGGATCGGGCAAGTCGATGACCGCGAAGGCCGTCATGCGCCTCGACCCCACCGTGCGGCTCGGCGGCTCCATCCGCGTGCAGGGCACCGAGATCGTGGGCGCCCCCGCGCGCCGCGTGCGGGCCCTGCGCGGTGCGACCGTGTCGATGGTGTTCCAAGACCCGATGACGGCCCTCAACCCCGTGCTCACGATCGGTGATCAGGTGGCCGAGCCTCTCGTCATCCGCGGGGTCGGCCGGCGCGAGGCCCGCCGGCGTGCGCTCGAGATGCTCGATCGACTGGGTGTGCCGGATGCCGCCCGGCGCCTGTCGGCGTACCCGTCGGAGTTCTCCGGCGGCATGCGCCAGCGCGTCGTGATGGCGGCGGCCCTCGTGGCGCAGCCGGCCCTCCTCATCGCCGACGAGCCCACGACGGCGCTCGACGTGCGGGTGCAGGAGCAGGTGCTCGACCTGATCGAGGAGCAGTCGCGCGAGCTCGGCCTCGCGGTGCTGCTGATCACCCACGACCTCGCCATCGTCGCCGGGCTCGCGCACCGCGTGGCCGTGATGTATCGCGGCACGATCGTCGAGAACCGGCCGGTCGACGAGCTCTTCGCCGACCCGGCGCATCCGTACACCCGCGGCCTGCTGGCCTCGATCCCGCGCATCGACGGAGACCCCGGCGTGCGGCTGAAGACGGTCGACCAGTTCATGGCCGAAGCCCGACAGGAGGTGCTCTCGTGAGCTCCCAGCCCCTCGCGTCCCGCCCGCTGCTCACCGTCGACGGACTCGTGAAGCGGTTCGGTTCCGGCAACCGTACCCACACCGCCGTCGACAAGGTCTCGTTCGAGCTCCGCGCGGGCGAGGTGCTCGGCCTCGTCGGCGAGTCGGGCTCCGGCAAGTCGACCACCGTGCGCTGCCTGATGGGGCTCGAGCGACCGGATGCCGGAACCCTCGACTACGACGGCATCAACCTGCGCCGCCTCACCTACGCCCAGCAACGGCGGTTCCGCTCCGAGGTGCAGATGGTGTTCCAGGACCCCTACTCGAGCCTCAACCCGCGCATGACGATCGGGCGCATCGTGGCCGAGCCCCTTCGGGTGAACACGAAACTGAGCTCCTCCGCCCGCCGCGACCGCGTCGTGGAGATGCTCGAGCTCGTGGGCCTCGGCGCCGAGCATCTCGACCGCTACCCGCGCTCGTTCTCGGGCGGTCAGCGCCAGCGCATCGCCATCGCGCGGGCCCTCGTGAGCGGCCCCCGGGTGCTCGTCTGCGACGAGCCCGTCTCCGCGCTCGACGTCTCCGTGCAGGCGCAGGTGCTGAACCTGCTCAAGGACATGCAGGAGAAGCTCTCGCTCTCGGTGCTCTTCATCGCGCACGACCTCGCCGTGGTGCGCTACCTCTGCGACCGCCTCGTCATCCTGCAGAACGGCGTCGCGGTGGAGCAGGGCTCGCGAGACGAGGTCTACGGCGACCCGCAGCATCCGTACACCCGGGCCCTGCTCGAGGCGGTGCCGAGGGCCGACCCGGCGGGTGAGCGGATGCGCCGGCAGAGCCGGCTCGAACTGATCGAAACGAGGACAGCATGACCGACAGCACCACCATCACGCCCGCCACCGGCGGAGGCGCCGCGCCCGGGCTCACCAAGGTGGGCGTCGACGTGAAGTTCATGAACGGCACCACGGCCTGGGGGTCATGGCCGGATGCGCTCCGCACCGTGGCCGCGATGGGGCTCGAGGGCGTCAACGTGCGCACTCTCGACGAGCTCTCGCCCACCCTCGACCGGGCCGAGCTCACCGACTTCTCCCAGCTCGCCGCCGAGCTCGGGCTCTACGTGGAGATGGGCGTCGGCAAGGTCAACCCCTATATGACCGCCGAGCTCCCGCGCGTGCGTGACCTCGGCGACGGGAGCTACCTGGCCGGCATGGAGCGCATGTTCGAGACCTGCGCCGAGTTCGGCTGGACCGAGACCTGGACGGCGATCGGCGGCTTCAAGCCGTACCCCGGCCTCTTCTTCACCGACCGCTTCCGCACCGACACCGACTGGGCCGACCAGCTGGCGGCCACCGAGCGCTTCCTGCTGAAGCTCGGGCCCGCGCTGCGCGCCACCGGAGTGCGCCTGAACCTGGAGACCCACGAGGAGATCACGACCTTCGAGCTGCTGCGCCTCATCGACGCCGTCGGCGACGACGTGCTCGGCGTGTGCCTGGACCCGGCCAACCTCGCGGTGCGCGCCGAGGTGCCGCTCGAGGGGATCGCCCGCATCGCCCCGCACGTGCGCACCACCCAGCTGCGCGACGCCGCCCTGTGGCTGACCGAGGAGGGCCTCTCGCGCTTCATCGCCCCCTGCGGCGAAGGCGTCATCGACTGGGACGTCGCCCTCGCGGAGGTGCTCGACGTGAACCCCGGCATCAACCTCACGATCGAGCCGATCGGTCAGGTGCGCGCCGAGATGAAGCTGCACACGGCCGATCCGGTCTGGCAGGCCGGGCATCCCGACCTCACCGACGCCGCCCTGGCCGAGCTCACGGCGCTCGCCGAGGCCTACGAGGCGCGTGCGCTCGCCGGGGAGGCCGAGACCATCGAGCAGCTTCGGGCCCTGCGTCCGGCCGAGGCCGTCAACGACTTCGCGCTGCGCTGCGCGAGCCATCTCCGGGCGGTGCTGGCTCGCCGTGCGGCGCTCGCCGGCGCGGCCACCGCATCCGTTCTCGACCGCTAGACCGACAGACCGATAGGACCCCCATGAGCATCGCCACCCTCCCCCTCACCGACACGGATGCGCTGCGCGGCCTCGCCGACGCGGTCGCCTGCGAGGTCGTGCTGCCCGAGCATCCCGACTACGACCTGCTGCGCCGGGTCTGGAACGCCGACATCGACCGCTACCCGGCCGCGATCGTGCGCTGCACCAGCGCCCAGGACGTCTCGGCCGCCCTGACCTGGTGCGTCGAGAACGCCGCGCCCGTCACCGTGCGCGGCGGCGGCCACAACCTGGCCGGCACCGCAGTGGCCGACGACGCCGTGCTGATCGACACCGCCCTCCTGAACCAGGTGGTCTTCGACACCGAGGCCGGCACCGTCACGGTGGGGGCCGGATGCCGCTGGGGCGACGTCGACCGACCCGCCGCCGAACTCGGCGTCGCGGTTCCCGCGGGCGTCGTGTCGCACACGGGCGTCGCCGGGCTCACCCTCGGCGGCGGATTCGGCTACCTGGCCAGGATGTACGGCGCGACCGTCGACCACGTCGTCGAGATCGAGGTCGTCGTGGCCGACGGCCGCATCCTCACCGCCAGCGCCACGTCGAACCCCGAGCTGTTCTGGGCGCTCAAGGGCGCGGGCCACAACTACGGCATCGCCACCCGCTTCGTCTACCGCTACGTTCCGCTGCCCGGTCTCGCCACCGTGCGCCAGGCGCTCTACGCCGCGAGCGACCGCAAGGCGCTGCTCTCCTACTTCGCCGAGTGGGGACTCAACGCGCCGGCCAACCAGGGCACCTACGTGCGGCTGCTGCGCGCGCCCGAGTACTGGTCGCAGATCCCGGCCGAGCATCGCGGCGAGCCGATCATCTCGGTGGCGACGGTGTTCTACGGCGACCCCGCCGACGAGCCGGCCGCCACGGCTCCCCTGTTCGAGCAGGCCGCGCCGATCTACGAGAGCCTGCGCACCATGCCGCACGTCACGCTGCAGCACGCCACCGACGACGAGTTCCGCTACGGTGTCGCGCACTACTGGAAGCACACCTTCCTCAGCGAGCTCTCCCCGGAGGCCATCGACACGATCATCGAGAACGCCGACGCCTACACCGGCCGGGCCCTGAACTCGAGCGCCCACATCGCGCACCAGCTGATGTGCCCCTTCGAGATCATCGCCGGCTCGCGCACCCCGCGAGACTCGTCGAACGACTCCACCGCCGGAGTGGGCGCCCCGTTCGCGGCCAACATCGGCGCCGACTGGGAGTACCCGGGTGAGAAGCCGCCGCTCGTGGCCTGGGCGAAGGCCTTCGACGAGGCTCTGGCGCCCTACCGCAAGGGAACCTACATCAACTTCACCTCGGTGGCCGGCGACGAGGCGGTGGCCCGCTCCGTCTACGGCGACAAGTACGACCGCCTGGTGTCCGTGAAGAAGGAGTACGACCCGGGCAACGTCTTCGCCCGCGGCCTCGTCGACCTGAGCGACAACGCCGGAGACCTCGCATGACGCTGCGGGTGGGCACCGACACGAGCAAGTTCCCCAGGGCCGACGCCCTCGGAGCGATCGGAACCCTCGAGGCGATCGCCGAGCTCGGCCTCGACGGCGCCTTCTTCCGCTCCGCCCTCGCGCTGAGCCCCACGCTCGACGCCGGCGAGCTGGCGGCCGTCGCCGACGCGGCCCGCGACCTGGGGCTCTACCTTGAGGTAGGTACGGCGAAGGTCAACCCCTACGCGACTCCCGAGGCCCCCGAGATCCGGCGGCTCGGCGAGGGCGACTACCTGCTCGGACTCGAGCGCATCATCCGCGCGGTCACGGCCGCCGGCATCACCGAGCTCTGGACGGCCACCGCGAACTACCAGTTCCGCATCCGGGGTCTCCACGCCTGCGACCGGTTCCGCACCGATGTCGAGTGGAGTGAGCAGCTGCGCGCCACCGCGAAGGTGCTCGACCGCATCGCGCCGGTGCTCCGCGACACCGGGGCGCACCTGAACATCGAGACCCATGAGGAGATCACCTCGTTCGAGGTGGTGCGGCTCGTCGAGCAGGCAGGGCCGGATGAGTTCGGCATCACCTTCGACACCGCGAACGTTCTCGTGCGCTGCGAAGACCCGGTGGCCGCCGCCGCGCGGGTGGCGCCCTACACGCGGCTCAGCCACGTGCGCGACGTCGCCCTGCACTCCACCGACGACGGCATCGGGCGATTCCTCGCGCCGGTCGGGCAGGGCGTCATCGACTGGCACGCCGTGCTCGGCTCGCTCCTGGAGGCACCGCACCCGGTGAACCTCTCCATCGAAGGAGTGGTGCGGATGGCGGCCGAGATGCCCCTCTACATCCACGACCCGGTGTGGCGCGCCGGGCATCCGGACCTCACCGACCAGGAGTACGAGTCGGTGCTCGCCCTCACCCGCGACTACGAGTCGCGCGCGGCCGCCGGCCTCGCGCCCGGGCTCGACGCCCTGCGCGGCTCCATCGACGACGAGCAGTCGCTCGCCTTCATCACCGAGAGCGCGGCCGCCCTGCGGGCCGTGCTCGCCGACCTGACCGGGCCGGAGAGGCTCGTCACCACCGAAACAGGAATGAGAAACGCATGACCCTCCTCACCGTCCCGAACAGCGTCGCGGTCGACAGCGACGTCTTCCCCACCCTCAGCCTCGCCGAGCGCGACCGGCGCTGGGCGCTCGTGCGCGCGTTCCTGTCGGAGAACGGCCTCGACGCCCTGCTCATCTTCGGCCAGGGCCGCAACGCCAACGACTCCTACCTCACCAACGAGGAGGCCCACGCCACGGTGCTCTTCACGCCCACCGAGGAGCCGCTGTCGCTCCTCGGCGACGTGCCGATCAACCGCTACGACTCGGCCGGCGCGCGCTACGAACGCTGGACCGACAACTGGGTGCACGGCAACCCCATCGCCAACCTCACCGCCGCGGTGAACGAGCGCGGGCTCGCCGGCGCCACCATCGGCATCGTGGGCCTGACCAGTCGCGCCGTCGGACAGTGGAACGGCGTCATCCCCTTCCGCACGTGGTCGGCCGTGCTCGCCGCGCTCCCCGGCGTGACCTTCGTCGACGTGGCCGACGCCTTCGAGACCCTCACCCTCGTCAAGAGCGAGGAGGAGCAGCAGATGGTGCGCAAGGCGGCCGCCCTCGGCGAGGCAGCGAGTGCCGCGTACGTCGCCGCGGCGGGCGTCGGAGTGCTCGAGAGCGTCGTGACCGCGGCGGCGATCGAGGCCATCGTGGGCGGAGGCGGCTGGATGCGCGCCCCGTTCATCCTGGAGCGCGCCGGCTCGCAGCGGTTCGGCTGGGGCCAGCCCGAGTGGTTCGGCATGGGCGGCAAGCCCTACGCGCTGCAGAAGGGTGACAGCATCGCCTCGGAGCTCTTCGCCTACTACGGAGGGTTCGAGTCGCAGCAGCAGATCGACGTGTCGATCGGCGAGCCGGACGCGCTGCTGCGCGAACTCGAGGCCGTGTGCCTGGAGTCGTACGACGCGGGCATCCAGGCGCTGAAGCCGGGCATCCACTTCTCGGAGCTCGCGGCCATCATGGACGAGCCCCTCAAGCGCTCGCGCACCTGGAACACCGGCCCGATGGTGCAGACCGTCGCCCCCGTCATCTACAACAGCGCCACGCGCATCGACCCGAGCGTCGACCCGGCGCTCGCGCACCTGCCCAAGCTCCCGGGCGGCGTCGGGCTCGACGGCGACTTCGTGATCACCGAGGGCGTGGCGTTCGCCTTCGAGCCGAACGCCCTGCGCGACGGCAAGCGCGTGTGCATCGGCGGTACCGTGATGCTCACCGCGAACGGCATCGAGGAACTCAACACGATCGCGAACCGGCTGCAGGTGGTGGAGGCGTGACGGAGCTCGTCGTGACGCCCGGGGCCCCGCAGGTCACGGCGAGGGATGCGGCGGGCGGGCCCCGCGCATCCGTCGCCCTCCCGTCGGCAGAGCTGGCCCGGGCCACCGGCGCACTCCGGGTGGGGCCGGCCGTGCTGCTGGAGGGAGCGCCGTCGGGGCCGCTGGCCGGCACCGTGACGGTGACGAAAGACCTGTTCGAGGTGGCCGGCCAGACCCTCGCGGCCGGCAACCCCGATTGGCTCGCCGACGCCCACCCCGCCGTCGCGAGTGCAGCGGCGGTGCAGGCCTGGGTGGATGCCGGCGCGACCGTGGTCGGCATCGCGCACAGCGACGAGCTGGCGTTCAGCCTGTCGGGCACGAACGTGCACTACGGCACCCCGGTGAACCCGCACGACTCCGCGCGCATCCCCGGCGGGTCGTCGAGCGGGTCGGCCGCAGCGGTCGCCGGGGGGCTCGTCGACTACGCGCTCGCCACCGACACCGGGGGATCGACCCGGGTGCCGGCCTCGTACTGCGGTGTCTTCGGCATCCGCACCTCCCATGGGCGCGTTCCGACGACGGGCCTGGTGCCGCTCGTGCCGCGCTTCGACACCGTGGGCGTGCTCGCGCGCGACGGCGCCACGCTCGAGGCGGCGACGCGTGTGCTGCTCGCGGCCGGGACCGGCGAGGCTGAGGTCGACCGCGACCGCGACCCCGACGCCAGGGCCGCCGGGGTCGCGGCCCCGGAACTGTCGGGGCTCGTGGTGGCCACAGACGTGCTCGGGCTCGCCGACGCCGACGCGGCGATCGCCCTGCGCTCCGCGGCCGACTCGCTCGCCGCGCTGCTGGGCGTCGCGGTCGGTGAGGTGGCGTTCGCGGGCGCGGAGCAGCTGGGGGAGTGGCGCACGGCGTTCATGGCCCGGCAGCTCCCGGAGATCTGGCGCACGCACGGCGAATGGGTGTCGACGAGGGAGCCCGCGCCCCGGTTCGGACCGGGCATCACCGCGCGGATGGCCGACGCCCGCGCCGCCGGCACCGACCGGATGGACCTCGCCGACGAGGCCGGCGCGGCCGTGCGCGCCCGGCTCGAACAGGTGCTCGAGCCCGGCGCGGTGCTGGCGTTCGCTTCGGCCTCGGGGCCCGCCCCGCTCATCGACCTCGACGCCGCGGCGAAGGGCGAACTGCGCGGCCGCACGATCGCCATGACCTGCCTCGCCGGTCTCGGCGGGCTGCCGGCGGTCTCGCTCCCGCTCGCCGAGGTCGGCGGACTCCCCGTCGGCCTCTGCCTGCTCGGCCGCCCCGGCGACGACGAGCTCCTCCTCGCCGTCGCCCGCGCCGCCGACGCCCTGCGTGTCGCACCCTCCTCCGGGCCGTCCGTGGCGTCGGGTTCGGCACCGGCCGGCGACGGGATGCGTGCACGGTGACAGCGGGGCGGGAGGGCGCGGAGGGCGCGGTGCTCAGGAACGCGCGCATCGCGGGCGGTTCTGACCCGGCAGCACCGAGCGGGCTGGTCGACATCCGCATCGAGGGCGGCCGGATCGCGACCGTCCGGCCGGTGCCGGCTGCTCCGGGCTCGACGGACGGCTACTCCGGCCTCGACCGCGCCGGTAAGGCCGAGTCGCCCGCCGTGCGCGGCGGCCGCCCGCGCGACAGCGGCGACGAGGCGGAACGCGGCGGCATCCGCTCGATCGATCTGGGCGGGCGCGTCGTCGCACCGGCGTTCGTGGAGCCGCACCTGCACCTCGACAAGGCACTCCTCGGCACGCCCGCGGGCGGCGCGACGCTCGCCGAGGCCATCGCGGCCACCGCCGAGCGCAAGGCCGGGTTCACCACCGCCGACGTGCGGGCCCGGGCGGGGCGGATGCTCGCGATGGCACTCCGCGCCGGCACCACCGCCATCCGCGCGCAGACCGAGGTCGACCCGGGTGTGGGCCTGCTCGGTGTCGAGGTGATGAGCGCGCTCGCCGAGGAGCACGCGAGCTGGCTCGAGTTCCAGATCGCGGTGTTCCCGCAGGAAGGCATCCTGTCGCGGCCCGGCACGCTCGAGCTGATGCGCACGGCACTGAGGCGCCCGGGTACGGTCGTCGGCGGCTGTCCGTATTCCGAGGCCTCGGTGACGGACGCGCGGGCGCACGTCGATCAGGTGCTCGACCTCGCCGTGGAGTTCGGCGTCCTCGCCGACCTCCACCTCGATCTCGCCGACGACCTCGATGACGAGCGCTTCACCCTCGCCGAGTACGTCGCTCGGGCCACCGCCGAACGAGGGCTCGAAGGGCGTGTGGCCCTCGGGCACGTGACCACGCTCGCGGCGATGCCGTCGGTGCGCCGCGGTCGCGTGCTCGACGCGCTCGCCGCGGCCGACATCGGCGTGGTCGTGCTCCCCGCCACCGACCTCTACCTCATGGGCCGTGCCGACGAGTCGAATGCCCGCCGCGGCGTGGCGCCCCTCGCGGCCCTGCGGGAGCACGGCGTGCGCACGGCGATCTCCTCGAACAACGTGCGCAACGCCTTCACCCCCACCGGGCGGGCCGACCCGCTCGACATCGCCCTGCTCCTCGCGCGGGTGTCGTTCGTGTCGGAGGACGCCGACTTCGCGGAGCTGCTCCGGCTCGCGAGCGGCGCCGGGGCGCGCATCCTGAACCCGGATGCACGCCATGCCGTCGAGCCGGGGGCTCGCGCAGACCTCGTGGTGTTCGACTCCTTCGATCCGGCGACGGTCGTCGTCGATCAGCCGCCCCGGCACCTCGTGCTCGCGCGCGGCCGCCCGGTCTACCGGCAGGAGCGCCTCGAGTCCTGGGCGCTCGAGCTCGCCTCGATCGCGGAGCAGGCGCCCTTCGGTCAACCGGCCGCCGCGCCGGCGCCGGCGCCGGTCGCGGAGCTCGCCGGCTGACGCACGGCGCACCCCTCCGGGTCAGTGGGCGGCGCGCAGGGTGGCGAGCGACTCGGCGGCCAGGGCGTCGACGTCGGCGATGCCGTGGCGGGTGAGGGCGAGCGCGCGGCCGGCGTGCAGCACACCCCGGGCCGCGCGCTCGCGCAGTGCGGGCTCGAGGCTCTCGATGTCGCTCGCCTTCGCGAAGCCGACGATGCGCCGGATGGCCTTGGCCGCCGCGAAGATCGCCGCGTCGTCGCGGATGCCGTCGAGCAGCCGCTCGAGAACCTCGTCGGTCCACACCCGCGGGTCGATGCGCGCGGGCCAGAGCGTGCGGTACTCCGCCTCGAACGCCGACCACAGCCGCCCCGGAAGGCTCAGGATGAGCTCGGCCCGCGCCGGTTCGCCGAGCGCCTCGGCCCGCGCGCCGGCGATGATGAAGTTCGCCCAGAGCGCGCCCAGGTCGAACCCGGTCGGCCCCACGAACCCGAACTCGCTGTCGAACGCGCGAACGGATGCAGTGGTCGCGCCCCGCGCATCCGTTCCGCCCGCCGCAGCCTCGCCCGCGCGCACGAACACCGACCCGGTGTGCAGATCGCCGTGGATGAGCGACTGGGCCGTGGTCATGAACCGCCACTTCGCGAGCCCCATCTCGCGCACGAGCGCCGCGTCGGAGCGCAGCGCGGCGACGTCGGGTTCGTTGCCCGGCAGCACCACGTTGTGGGCGTGCTCGATGTAGGGCTCGGTGAACACGAGGTCTTCGGTGATCTGCTGCAGCTCGGGGTTCACGGCCCGCGCCACGAGCCGCTTGTGCTCGAGCGGGTCGAGCCCGAGCGGCGAGGTCGCGAAGGCCGCGCGCGCGATGTACCGCCCCAGCTCCGCGGCCGCGTAGTCGTGCACGCGCCCCTCGTTGAGCTCGTTGCGCCACACCCGGTGGTCGGAGAGGTTCTCGATGGCCAGCACGTAGTTCTCGGCATCGAAGTCGTAGAACGCCGGAACGTGCTCGGGGTCGGCGAGCACGTGCGCGCCGAGCACGGTGGCCTCGCGCGCCGAGCGCTCGCGGGTCATCGGCCACGAGGGGTCGGTGCGCACGTGCGGCAGCGACTGCTTGAGCACCACGGAGGCCCCGGCCGCGTCGTCGATGATGAACACGAGGTTGAGGTTGCCGTCGCCCACCTCGCGCACCGAGGCGATGCGCGTGACGTCGACGATGCCGCCGAGTGCCGGCCGTGAAGCCAGGTAGGCGGTGACGGTCTCGAGGCTGAGCTGCGAGAAGTCGGATGCGCTGCCGGTCATGGTCCGCCCCTTACGATGCCGAGGTGGTCGAGCCCGCCGTGACGACGGTGCGGCGACGCGAGAAGGTGAAGCTGAACAGCAGGGCGATGAGCAGCACGACGCCCTTGCCGAAGTCCTGCGCGTAGTAGGGCAGGCCGAGCATGGTGAAGCCCGTCACCATCACGGCGATGAGCACGGCGCCGAGCGCGGTGCCCCAGGCGTTGGGCCGGCCGATGCCGAGCACCGAGACGCCCACGAGGGCCACGGCCACCGCATCCAGCAGCAGCGAGTTCCCGGCGCTCACGTCACCCTGGCCGATGCGGGCGGCGAGCAGCAGACCCGCCACGGAGGCGAGCAGCCCGCAGCCCATGTAGGCGGCCGTGCGGTACCACTGCACGCGGATGCCCGAGAGTCGCGCGGCCTCGGAGTTCGTGCCCACCGCGAAGAGGGCTCGGCCCCAGCGGGTGCGCTCGAGCAGGAACCAGAGCAGCACCGTGATGACGAGGAAGATGATGACCGGCACCGGCACCGGCCCGATCGAGCCGCGGTCGAGCCAGAGGAAGTCGGCCGTGAACTTGCCCGGCGCGGTGCTGCCGTCGTTCAACGTCATCTGCGACGAGATCGACTTGCCGTCGACGATGATGAGCTTGAGGCCCACGATCACGAACATCGTGGTCAGGGTGGCCAGCAGGTCGGGGATGCGCGCCACCACGATGAGGAAGGCGTTGAGCGCGCCGATGAGCAGCCCGCACACGAGCACCACCGTCACCGCGACCCCGCCCACCTGGTTGGCGATCACCATGGTCCAGGCCGCGATCGACACGGCGAAGCCGGCGGAGGCCCCCACCGAGAGGTCGATGCCGCCCACCGTCATCGCGAGCATCACGCCGAGCCCGGCGATGGCCGTGGGCGCGATGAACTTGAGCATGCCGAAGATGTTGTCGACCGTGCGGAAGCTCGGCTCGGTGATGAGGAAGAACAGGATGAGGGCGACGGTGACCGCCACGAATCCCCACTTCACCACGAAGGCGGCTGCGCGCTCGCCGGTGGAGAGTCGTGCGGGGGCAGCGCTAGGGCTGGTCATTCGAGGTCCTTTCGGGGGCGGACTCGGGGAGTTCTGAAGCGGATGCGCCGGGCTGGCTCGCCCGGCCGAGGAACGCGCCGATGACGGTGCTGCGGTCGACCTCGTCGGCGTAGCGGTCGAGCTCGATCTCGCCGCCCACGAGCACCACGATGCGGTCGGCCACCTCGAAGATCTCGTCGACGTCGCTGGAGAGCACGACCGCGGCCGCGCCGTCCGTGGCGAGGGTGGACAGGCGCGCCCCGATCTCGCGGCGGGCGGCGATGTCGACCCCGCGGAAGGGCTCGTCGAGCAGGGCGAGCTTCGGATCGGCGGAGAGCCAACGGCCCACCACGACCTTCTGCTGGTTGCCGCCGGAGAGGTCGTCGATGAGCGCATCCGGCCCGCTCGTCACCACGGAGAGCGTGTCGATCACGCTGTCGGCGCGCGAACGCTCGAAGCGCTTGCGCAGCAGGCCGAACACGCTCGACTCGGCGAGGAAGGGCAGGGTCACGTTGTGGGCCACCGACCAGCCGGGGAGGACGCCCTGCCGCTGGCGGTCTTCGGGCACGAGCACCACGCCGGCGCGGATGGCGTCGGTGGGGCGCTTGGGGGCGTAGGGGGCGCCGCCGAGCGAGAGCGATCCGGCGAGGGGAGCGGCGAGGCCGCCGAGCAGCTCCGCGATCTCGGACTTGCCGGCGCCGATGAGGCCGAGGATGCCGAGCACTTCTCCGCGCTTGATCTCGAGGTCGATCGGGGCCGATTCGGGGAAGAGCTGCACGCCCTCGAGGCGGGCCACGGCATCCGTGCCGTGGTGGGTGGTGCCGCGGTCGTGGTCGAGCGTGGTGGCCCGGCCGAGCATGTCGTGGAGGATCTCGGTCCACTCGAAGGGGCGCACCGAGTTGCTCTGCACGATGCCGTCGCGCAGCACCACCACGCGGTCGGCGAGGGCTTCGATCTCGCCGAAGCGGTGGGAGACGTAGACGATCGAGAGTCCGGAGGCCCGCAGGCCCCGCAGCACCGAGAACAGCCGTTCGGCCTCGGCGGCGGTGAGTGCCGAGGTGGGCTCGTCGAGGATGAGCAGGCGCGGCCGGCCGCGCAGCGCGCGCGCGAGCACGAGCAGCTGGGCGTCGGAGATGGCGAGGTTCGCGGCATCCTGCTCGAGGGCCGCGTCCGACCAGTCGAGGCCGAGCGTGGCGAGGGCCGCCCGGGCGTCGGCCGTGGCCTGCTTGCGGTTGCGGAACGGATGCCGCGATGCCTGAGCGAGGTCGTCGAGCGTCAGGTTCTCGGCCACCGAGAGGCCGGGGACGATGCCGTCGGCCACCTTCTGGTGCACGGCCGAGATGCCGAGCTGGCGGGCCTGCACGGGCGAGGCGAGATGCACGGGCTGGCCGTCGATGCTGATCTCGCCGGTGTAGCGCGAATTGGCGCCGGAGAGCGCCTTGATGAGCGTGGACTTCCCGGCTCCGTTGGCGCCGAGCAGCGCGGTGATCTCACCGGCGCGGAACTCGAGCGCCACGTCGGTGAGCACCACGTTCGAGCCGTAGGCCACGGAGACGCCGACGAGGGACACGACGCTGGCGTCGTGCCCCTCGACCGGAGCGGGTGAAGCTGATGTCATTCGGAGACCGCGGGCAGCCAATCTGCGACCACGACGTCGTCGAGCTTCAGCGACGGCTCCGCCACGCGGAGCTCGGCCACGTTGGTGACGTTGTTGTCGGCCAGGAACTGCTGGGTGATGGTCTTCGCGGGGAACTGCACGTCGGTCTTGCCGAGCTGGCCGGCGAGGCTCAGCGCGAGGGTGCGCACGACGGCGGCGCCCACGGCGGCCGGGTCGGTGGCCGAGGTGGCGACCCAGGGGCTGTCCGGAGCCGTGATGACCTCGAGGTCGGCGTTCGAGATGTCGATTCCGTACACCTTCACCTTGCTCTGCAGATTGTTCTGGATGACGGCCTGCACCGTTCCCTTGGTGATCTCATCGTACGGGGCGAAGATGGCCTGCACGTCGGGGTTCTGCTTGAGCGCGGCGTCGACGAGCGGGATGTTGTCGGTCGCGGTGGACTCGGTGACCTTGCCGGTGGAGAACACCACGTTCAGGTTGTGGTCCTTCACGTACTGGTTCCAGACCGCGGCGCGGCGGTCCAGCGGCGCGAAGCCGGTGGCCGAGACGTAGCCGACCTTGGCGCCGTCTCCGACGTCCTTGACCAGCTGGTCGAGCACGCCCTGGGCCATCGAGGCGTCGGACTGGCTCGTGGTGATGACACCGGTGGTGTCGGTGAGCGCGAGGTCGTAGATCACGACGGGGATGCCCGCGGCGACGGCCTTCGTGACGAGGGGCTGGATCGTGTCGGTCTGGCCGTGGTCGATGATGATCGCGGCGGGCTTGGCGGCGATGGCCTGCTCGAGGTCGCTGGCCTGCTTCGCGTTGTCGTTGCGTGCATCCGTGACCTGGAGGTCGATGTTCGCGGCCTTCGCCTGGGCTGCGGCACCGGCGCCCCAGGAGGTGAAGAAATCGCCGGCGCCGCTCTGGCGCACGAGGGCGACCTTGACGGGGCTGCCGTCGAAGGGGGCGGGGAGCGGAGCGGACGCGGCGGTGGCGGTGCTCGACTCGGCGGCGCCGGTCGCGGTGCCGCTGGACTGCGCGCAGGCGGAGAGGGCGAGGATGCTCGCCGTGGCGAGAGCCGCCACGACGGCGACTCGACGGGTGATGGCCATTGAAGGCTCCTTCGGGAAGGTTCGGGTGCGTCGGGAGTGCCCGACAAGCGCTGTGATTGCCTGTCGATTCAACACTCCTGGCGAGTCGCGCGACGAATCGTGTTGCCTTCTGTTACTTTCTGCGCCCTGGTCGCCGATTGCGCACAACCGGAGGAATAGCATTGAGGCATGACCCTCCTGACCGTGTGGAACGACAACGACCCTTCGACTCCCGAGCTGCAGACCCGGGACGCCGACACCATCCGCGAGGTGCTCGCCGGCCTCGGCGCCCGCTTCAGCCGCTGGGAGCTCAAGGAGCTGTCGGCCGACCCGTCGCAGGACGAGGTGCTCGAGGCCTACCGCGCCGAGATCGACGGCGTGAACGAGGCCTACGGCTACACGCTCGTCGACGTGGTGTCGATCACCCCCGAGGACACCGAGGAGTACCGCGACACCGCGGCCACCGCGCGCCAGAAGTTCCTGAGCGAGCACCAGCACGACGACGACGAGGACCGCTTCTTCGCCCGCGGCTCCGGCGTCTTCTACCTGCACGTGAACGGCAAGGTGCATGCCGTGTTCTGCGAGGCCGGCGACCTGCTCTCCGTGCCGAAGGACACCACCCACTGGTTCGACATGGGCACCTCGCCCGACTACGTCTCGGTGCGCTTCTTCCACGACGACGACGGCTGGGTGGGCAACTTCACCGGCAGCGACGTGGCCACCAAGTTCGCCACCTACGACGAGCTGGCCTCGGTCTCGGCCTGACCGGGCATCCGGCCGCCGGACTCGACCCCGCGGGCGGGGCTAGATGCCGGCGGCGCCGAAGATCAGGCCCAGCACGTAGGTGACGGCGGCGGCGCCGAAGCCGATGGCCAGCTGCCGCAGTGCCCGGCGCAGCGGCGGGCCGCCCGAGAGCAGCCCCACCACGGCGCCGGTGCCGAGCAGCGCCAGGCCCACGAGGGCCGACGCCACGATCACCGCGGTCAGCCCGGTGAGTCCGAAGAGATACGGCAGCACCGGGATGATGGCGCCCGAGGCGAAGAAGCAGAACGAGGACAGGGCGGCCTGCCAGGCCGTGCCGATCTCCTCGTGCTCCTCGGGGTCGCCGGTCGTGGTGATCTCGGGGGCGGTGAGGCCGGCATCCCCGGCACGCTGGATGCGGATGGCCGAGGTGGTGGTGGTGAGCCCGCCGAACACGTCGGCGGCCTTCACCTCGGCCTCCTCCTCCGACATGCCGCGGGCGCGGTAGATGAGGGCCAGCTCGTTGGCGTCGACGTCGAGGCGCGGAACCGCGGTGTGCGCATCGGGGTCGGGGGTGGAGGCGGCGAGCAGCTCGCGCTGGGACCGCACCGACACGAACTCGCCGGCGCCCATCGAGAGCGCGCCGGCGAGCAGGCCCGCGATGCCGGTGGCGAGCACGACGCCCGGTGCCACGCCGGTGGCCCCGATGCCGAGCACGAGGGCGAGGTTCGAGACGAGTCCGTCGTTCGCGCCGAAGACGGCGGCGCGGAAGGTGCCCGAGAGCCGCGAGCGGCCGCGGGCGGCGAGAGCGCGCACGACCTCGCCGTGGATGCGCTCGTCGGCGGCCATCGCCGGGGTCGCATCGGCGTCCTGCTCGTAGGGGGAGCGGGCCTCCGCGCGCTGCATCAGGGCGAGCACGAACACCGAGCCGAAGCGGCGGGCCAACACCGCGAGCATGCGGGTGCGGAAGTCGGCCCGGCGCGGCTTGCCCACGTCGTCGCCCAGCAGCTCGAGCCAGTGCGACTCATGACGGCCCTCGGCCTCGGCCAGCGCCGCGAGGATCTCCCGTTCCGGGCCGGCCGGCCGCCGCTGCGCGAGCTCACGGTACACCCGCGCCTCGGCTCGCTCGTCGGCGAGGTACTGGCGCCAGCGCCGCAGCTCGGCCTTGGTGGGCGCTGCCCCGGATGGGCGGCTCTGCAGGGCCGTTCTCGTCGCTTCGTTCACCGGCCCATTGTGCCAGCCGGGCACCCGCCGCATGCCCCGAGCGCCCCGATTACCAGCATTTCGACCCCCCGAAACCCGCCTCGCGCGCGCGGGCGCTCCCCTGACTCCGACGCATGATTCCGACGCAACAGGCCGTACTCGACGACCCAAGGTGGCGGCGAGGCCGCGAAGCGACCTCACCGCCACATGCCGCGCCGCGCCGGGCGGGGACCGGCGCGGCCCGTGGACGCCGCGCGAAGCACGGCGCCCACGGCAGCTAGCACAGCTAGCACAGCTAGCTATACCCCGACGGCTCCGGGAAGTTCCCCTGCAGGGCGTGGTCGCCCACCTCCTGCGCCTTGTACGCGACCGGGTCGTGCAGCGTGATGGTGCGGGCGTTGCGCCAGAAGCGGTCGAAGCCGTAGGCCTCGCCGGTGGCGCGGGCGCCGGTGAGTTCGAACAGGCGCGAGGTCACGTCGAGCACGGTCTTCGTGGTCACCACCTTCGCGGCGGCGATCTCCACCGCCACCTCGCCGCGCTCGGCGTCGGTGAGGTCCCAGCCGCGCTCGGCCGCGCCGGCGAGGGCGTCGGTCGCGCGCCAGGTGAGCGCATCCGACGCCCGGGTCGCCGAGGTGAGTTCGCCGATGAGCTCGCGGATGTAGGGGTCGTCGACCGCGCGCGAGAGTCCGCTGGTCGACCACGGCTTCGTGGTGGTGCGCACGTAGGCGGCGGCGGCCTCCAGCGCGCCTTCGGCGAGGCCGACGTGGAGGTGGTCGAGCGCGAGCTGGAACAGCAGGATCGAGAGCGACGCGAACGGCCGGTAGCGCGGGCCGGACTGCTCGCCGAAGCCGAGCACGTGCGCATCCGGGACCGACGCCGCCTGGAACGACACCGAGCCCGAGGCGGAGAGCCGCTGGCCGATGTTCTCCCAGTCGTCGTGGTGCACGACGCCCGGCTGGTGCGCGTCGATGATGATGGCGAGCTTCTCGCCCGTGTCGACGCGGGTGCCGCTGGCCGTGATGCGGTCGGAGACCTGGGCGCCGGTGGCGAAGAACTTGCGGCCGCTCACGGTGAAGCCTCCCTCGACGGGGGTGAGCTCGAGCCCCGCGTCGCGCGGGTTGCCTGCGCCGCCCCAGAACCAGTGGTTGGCCGCGAGGCCGCGCTGCAGTTCATCGATGCGCGGCTGGTTCTCGTTGAGCTGCAGGCGCCAGGAGTTCACGAAGTGGTAGGCGAAGACATGGCCCAGGCCGGCATCCGCCCGGATCACGGGCCGCAAGGCCTCGAACACGGTGTGCCAGTCGAGGCCGCCACCGCCGAGCTCGCGCGGGACGAGGGCCGGCAGGATACCCGTGGCGCGGAGCTGCTCGACCTCGGCGACGGGGGCGGTGCCCTCCTTGTCGCGGGCGACGGCGACGGCGGCGAAGCCCTCGGCGAGGGTGGCGAGCGCGTCGATCGCGGCGGCGGGCGTGGTGATGACCGGGGGCAGGGATGCGGTCACGGCTTCGGCTTTCTGGTCGGGCGGATGCGGTGGGCGGGTGATGCGATGGGGGCGAGCGGGGTGGTGCGGTGTGGCGCCGCCTACTCCGCCCAGGGCGTGCGGTTCCAGGACCGCAGCACCTGGTTGCCGTGCTCGAAGCCGAGCACGCTGATCGAGGCGGTGTCGAGCACCAGGAGCTCGCCGGCGCGGATGGGCAGTCCCATCCAGGTGGCCGTGAGCGTGCGCAGGAAGTGGCCGTGCGAGAACACCAGTACGTCGTCGCCGTGGTTGAGGGTGCGGCGGGCGCGCTCGATGATCGCGGTGTTGCGGGCGAGGAGGTCAGCGGCCTGTTCGCCGCGACCCAGCGCATCCGTCTGCACGCCGTCTTCCCACAGGTTCCACGCCTCGCCGTAGGCTTCGGCGATCTGCGGGCTGGTGAGGCCCTCGTAGGCGCCGTAGTCCCACTCGCGCAGGTTGTCGTCGACCTCGGCCACGTCGCCGTAGCCGGCGATGCGGGCCGTCTCGGCGGCGCGGATGCGCGGGCTCGTCAGCACCAGCCCGAACTCCTGCCCCTCGAGCACGCGGGCCACCGAACGGGCCTGCTCCTCGCCGCGGGCGGTGAGCGGGATGTCGGTGCGGCCGGTGTGCTGCCCGCTGATGCTCCACTCGGTCTCGCCGTGCCGCACCAGCACGATGCGCGGAGCGCGCTCGCGCGCCGCCTGGGTCGGTGCCACGATCGCCCCCGGCACGTCGATGGGCGTGGCGGAGCGGGGTTCGTCGGAGAGGGTCATGGGGTCCTAGCGCGCGGGGAATGTTGTCCTCCCAGGCTATCGCGGCCTTCCGCACCCCCTGCCGGGCGCGGCTCCTCTCCCCCGCAGACTTGTCGCTCTTGGCTCCACTGGGGATGTTTTCGCGCCAGAAGTGACGAGTCCGGCGGGTTCGGGCAGTGCGAAACCTGCGCGCAATGTGGCTCGGGGAAGATGGGCGCATGACCGACTCGACCCGCGCATCCGGCCCCGCTCTCACCGTCACGAACGCCGTCGTCATTCCGATGGCCGACGGCGCCGACTGGTTCCGGGGCTGGTTCACGGTGGGGCACGACGGGCTCATCGCCGCGATGGGCGAGGGCGAGCCGCCGCGGGCCGCCGAGGGCGAGGAGGCCATCGGTACGGGCGAGGTGCTCGATGTGGGCGGGGCCTTCGTGGCACCCGGCTTCGTCTCGGCGCACAGCCACATCTTCACGAGCGGCATGCGCGGCATGACCCCCGGCGACAGCCTCTACGGCTGGGTGGGCGAGCAGAGCACGTTCGTCTCGGGTGCCGACGAGGACGACGTCTACTGGTTCACGCTGCACGGCTGCCTCGACTTCCTCGGCAACGGCGTGACGAGCGCCTACAACTTCACCGACTCCCGCGTGGTGGGCAAGTACGACGCCGCGACCGACCAGCGCGAGATCTACGCGATCCGGCCCGAGGAGTACCTCTTCAAGCAGATCGACGCGGCGCGGGATGCGGGCATCCGCATGATGAACGCCATCCGGCTCGACAGCGAGTTCCAGCCGGCCGAGGAGGCGTTCGAGGTGTTCGCGCGGGCCGTGGCCTACGTGACCGAGAACGTGCCGGGCCCCCTGAACCTCGGCGCCTCGGTGTTCGGCGCGGTGCAGTGGTCGGCGTCGGCGCAGGCCGCGCGCGACGAGGTGGCGGCGATGGATGCGCACGGCATCGGCAACCAGGCCCACTTCCTCGAGACCAGCGAGGCGCTCGACCAGCAGCGCGAGAAGTTCCAGTGGTACGAGGAGGCCGGGGCGTTGCGGCCGGGCTTCCTGTTCGGGCATTTCGTGCACCCGGATGCCTACATGTCGCGCGTCGCGGCCTCGTCGGGCGCCGGCATGGTGTGGCAGCCCGCGTCGAACGGGCGGCTCGGTTCGGGCGTGCCCGACATCCCGCGCTACCGCGAGCTCGGCATGCCCGTCGGCATCGGCCTCGACGACCAGTCCTGCACCGACATCTCCGACCCGTTCCAGAACCTGCGCATCGGCATGTACACGCAGCGGGCCGTGAATCAGGACGCGTCGATCATCATGCCGAGGGACATGCTCCGGATGCACACCCTCGGCTCGGCCGAGGCGCTCGGCCCGCAGGTGGCGGCGCGGGTGGGGTCGCTGGAGGTGGGCAAGGCGGCGGACTTCCTCGTGGTCGACCCGACGGCACCCGACACCGGGCCGGTGTGGGACGTGTACGCGCACTACGCCTTCGCGATGGGGCTGCGGAACCTGAAGAAGGTGTTCGTGGGAGGCCGGCTCGTGTCGCAGAACGGGGTGTCGACGCATCCGCTGGCGGGGCAGGCGTCGGTGGAACTGCACTCGCGGGTGCGGGAGGTGGCGCGGCGGGCTTCCTCGCGGAGTTCTGAGCGGTTGGCTTGGTAGTCGGGACGGGGGGTCGCGGGCGGCGGATTTCCGCCTCGGCCTAGGGGTTGAGCGGAGCTCAAAGGCGGCCGAGGCGGCAATCCGCCGCCCGCGAGGCGGTTCGGCAGATCCGCGGGGTCAGGTCAGAAAGTGAGGAGGCCCGGGGTCTGGGAGCGGGCTGCTTGGAGGCGCTGGGCGACGTTCTGCCAGTTGGCGATGTTCCAGATGGCTTTGATGTAGTCGGCGCGCACGTTGAGGTAGTCGAGGTAGTAGGCGTGCTCCCAGACGTCGAGCATGAACAGGGGTACGACGCCGGCGGGGAGGTTGGACTGCTGGTCGAAGAGCTGGAAGACGGTGATGTTGCCGCCGATGACGTCGTAGCCGAGTACGGCCCAGCCGGAGCCCTGCACGCCGAGCGCTGTGGCGGTGAAGGCGGCCTGGAACTTCTCGAAGGAGCCGAAGGCGTCGTCGATGGCGGCTTTGAGTTCGCCTTCGGGGGTCTGGGTGTCGGGGGTGAGGTTGGTCCAGAAGATCGAGTGGTTGACGTGGCCGCCGAGGTTGAAGGCGAGGTCTTTCTCGAGTTTGTTGATGGCGGCGAGGTTGCCGGTGTCGGAGGCGTCGCGGATGGCGGCGAGGGCGGTGTTGGCGCCGGCGACGTAGGTGGCGTGGTGCTTGTCGTGGTGCAGCTGCATGATCTTGCCCGAGATGTGGGGCTCGAGAGCGGCGTAGTCGTAGGGGAGTTCGGGCAGCGTGTATTCGGTCATGCCTTCCACGCTAGAACCTCGACTATGGTCGAGGTCAAGGAGGTTACAGCCCATGCCCAGCGTCGACCCAGCCCGCAATCTGCTCGCCATCGGCCAGCTCTCCGAGCGCAGCGGGGTCTCGGTCTCCGCCCTGCGCTTCTACGAGCAGCACGGCCTCATCGTTGCGGAGCGCACGGCGGGCAACCAGCGGCGCTACCGGCGCGACGTGTTGCGGCGCGTGGCGTTCATCCGCACCTCGCAGCGGGTGGGCATCACGCTGGCCGCCATCCGCGAGGCCCTGAACGCGTTGCCCGAGAGCCGCACGCCCACGCGCGCCGACTGGGTGCGCATCTCGGCCGGCTGGCGCAGCGAGCTGGATGCGCGCATCGCCGCCCTCGAACACCTGCGCAGCGAGCTCGACGGCTGCATCGGCTGCGGCTGCCTGAGTCTCACCAACTGCGAGCTGCAGAACGCCGGCGACCGGCTCGGGGCCGGCGGCGACGGGGCGGTGCTGTGGGATGCGGCGGCTGCCCCGCGCATCCCGGATGCGGCGTCGGCCCGCGCTCGGTAGTGTTCAGCGCATGGCTGTGACGCTGCGACCGATGCCCGACGAGGCCCTCGCCGCATGGCGGGCGAACGCCGACGCGGAGTACGTGCGCGAGCGCATCGAGGCGGGCGACAGCCCCGACTACGCGCGGAAGCGCGCCGACGAATCCAGCACCGAGTACTTTCCTGACGGCCGCCCGGCTGCGGGCCAGCTCGTGTTCGAGGTGATGGACGGCGACGCGGTCGTCGGCGCCCTCTGGCTCGGCCCGGTCTCGCCCGAGCGGCCGGCCGAGTGGTGGGTGTTCGACGTCGAGATCGCCGCAGCGCATCGCGGCCAGGGCTACGGCCGCGCCGCCATGACCCTCGGCGAGGGCGAGGCCCGTCAGCGCGGCGCCACGAAGCTCGGCCTCAACGTCTTCGCCCACAACGCCGTGGCGCACGGCCTCTACTCCTCGCTCGGCTACGAGCCCACGGCCATCAACATGTCCAAGCCCCTGTGACGCGCCTCACCGCGGCGCAGGCGCCCCACATCCTCACCCCTCCGCGACGAGGGCCGAGAAGCGGCCGAATGAACAGGGAGAGCTCATGAGCAAGCACGTTGCAGGCAGTGGAGAGTGGAGCCGGCGCCTCCGGGCGGCGACCCCGCTCGACCTGGCCTCGCTCGACACCGGGGCCACCCCGGGCGCCCTCGACAAGGATGCCGCCCAGGCGGACTTCGACGGCACCGCCCGCACGCTCGCGAAGCTGCAGGAGAAGCTCTTCGCCGACAGCCTCGCAGGCTCGGGCCGCTCCGTGCTGCTGGTGCTGCAGGGCATGGACACCGCGGGCAAGGGCGGCGTGGTCAAGCGGGTGGCGGGCCCGATGGACCCGCAGGGACTCACGCACCACGCCTTCAAGAAGCCGACCGCCGAGGAGCTCGCGCATCCGTTCCTCTGGCGGGTGGAGAAGCAGCTGCCCACGCCCGGCCAGATCGGCGTGTTCGACCGCTCGCACTACGAAGACGTGCTCGTACCCCGGGTGCACGAGTCGATCTCGTCGGAGGAGCTCGTGAGCCGCTACGCCGCGATCAACGACTTCGAGCAGCGGCTCGTCGACGGCGGCACGACCATCGTCAAGGTGATGCTCCACCTCGGCCGCGACGAGCAGAAGAACCGCCTGCTGCGACGCCTCGACCGGAGTGACAAGCACTGGAAGTTCTCACCCGCCGACGTCGACGACCGCGCGCTCTGGCCGCTGTTCCAGGATGCCTACGAGGTCGCGATCGGCGCCACGAACACCGACGCGGCGCCGTGGCACGTGGTGCCGGCCGACCACAAGTGGTACTCGGCCTTCGCAGTGCAGCAGCTGCTCGCCGAGGTGCTCGGGGCGCTCGACCTCACTTGGCCCCCCGCCTCCTATGACGTCGACGCCGAGCGCGCTCGTCTGCTCGCGAGCTGAGCTGGTCGAGCTGAGCTGGCTGAGCCGAGCGGGCCGAGGTGAGCCGAGCGGATGCGCTCGGGCGAGGGCCGATTCGTCTTGAGGTTCACGCCGACGCCGGCCACGCGACCCGTGCGCTGACCTCCACCTTGTCTTCGGTGAGCCCCGCCACGACGAGCGGCACGCCGTGCTCCATGGCGTAGTGCACGCCGCCGTAGCCGCCGTTGTTGATGAACGCATCCGTCAGCGGCAGCAGTCGGTCGTACGGCAGGTACTCGGCCGCGCGCACCTTCGCGGGCAGCGGGTGCGGCAGGGTCGCCACGGGGCGCCCGCCCGTGCTCACCACCACGAGCAGGTCTTCGCCGGCGAGCCCGGCCATCGCCGGGGCGATGAGTTCGTCGTAGTCCTTGTTCGCGACCGTTCCCTGCGTCACGTGCACGACCGGCCGCGAACCGTCGAGCTCGTTCCACCAGGCCGGCAGGGGCGACACCGAGGGCGTGGAATCACCCTGCGAGGGGGCGGTGCGCGGGTGACGTGGGCTCGCGCGTGCGGGGGAGGCAGGCCGCGAGGAGCACGGCCCCGACCACGGCGACCCCGAGGTAGATCAGGCCCAGAGGGGTCTGCGTGTCGTCGGGGAGGCCGGCGGCGGCGCCCATGGTGACGGCGACCACGAGGTAGCAGGCGGCGCTCGTCAGGCCCCCGATGAGGCCCAGGTTGCGCTCGAACAGCCCGAGCGCGAGCCCGTACGCGAGTGGGCAGAGGGCGCCGCACCCGAGCATCACGAGCATGCCGCCCACCGTGATCAGCACGAGATCGGGGCCGATGAACAGCCCGCTCGCGGCGATCACGACCGCGCCCGCGGAGAACGAGGCCAGCGCCGAGAATCCGAGCGCCCGCGAAGAGATCCGGGTGGCGAGCGACCCCGTGGCGAGCTCACCGCCGAGGTTCGCCGCGCCCACGAGCAGGGCGATCGCGCCGTAGGCAGCAGGAGGCAGGCCCAGGGTCGTCTCATAGAGCAGAGGTGCGACGACGCCGAACAGCAGCTGTGCGCTCGCGAACGCGGCGAACACGAGCGTGAGGCCCACGAAGAGCGGGCGCCGGAGCGCGGCGCGCAGAACGCGGGCGACAGCGAGCACGCGCACCGGCGACGCCTTCTCCGGCGCCAGGGTCTCGGGCAGCAGCCGCCACACGGCGAGGGCCGCCAGGGCCGCGAGCGCGGCGACGAGCACGAAGATCCCCCGCCACGACACGAACTGCACGAGCACCCCGCCGATCGCCGGGGCGATCACGGGCGCGAGACCCCAGGACGCGCCGAGCCAGCCCGAGAGAGCCGTCAGCTCCCGCCCGCGCACCGTGTCGGCGGCGATGGCGTACACGATCACCATGCACGCGCATCCGCCCAGCCCCTGCACGAAGCGCAGTACGAGCAGCAGGGTGATGTCGGTCGTGAGCGCGATGCCGATGCTCGCGGCGGCCAGCAGGGCGAGGCACACGAGCAGGGTGGGCTTGCGGCCGCGCGCGTCGGCGACGACGCCGACCGGGATGAGGCCGATGCTCATGCCGAGCACGTACGCCGACACCGAGTTCTGCACGAGCGTCGCCGTGGTGCCGAACTCGCGCACCATCGCCGGGATGGCCGGGGTGTAGACGTCGATCGGGAACTGGCTGAGCGGGATGACGCCGAGCAGCACCGCGAACAGGATACGGCGGTCGGGCACGCGCGATCCCGTCGTCGACGACGTCATGCCCCACCCCCTCGGCCCCGGCCTGATTCGACGACAGTCTAGAGGCGTCCGGCCGGTGGCGAGAGTAGCGTCTGACGAGGATCGCACGGAGCGACCCGCATCCGAATCGAAGGACTCCTCATGGCAAAGGTCTGGTTCATCACCGGTACTTCCCGCGGCTTCGGCCGCGAATGGGCGCTCGCCGCCCTCGAGCGCGGCGACAGCGTCGCGGCCACCGCGCGCGACACGGCTTCGCTCGCCGACCTCGTCGACCGCTTCGGCGACCGCATCCTCCCCCTCCAGCTCGACGTCACCGACCGCGAGGCCGACTTCGCCGCGGTGACCGAGGCCTACAACTACTTCGGCCGGCTCGACGTGGTGGTCAACAACGCCGGCTACGGCCACTTCGGCTTCATCGAGGAGATCACCGAGGCCGAGGCGCGCGCACAACTCGAGACCAATGTGTTCGGCGCCCTCTGGATCACGCAGGCCGCGCTGCCGTTCCTGCGCGAGCAGGGCTCGGGGCACATCATCCAGGTGTCATCGATCGGCGGAATCTCGGCGTTCCCGCTCGTGGGCATCTACCACGCGTCGAAGTGGGCGCTCGAGGGCTTCTCGCAGGCGCTCGCCCAGGAGGTGGCGGGCTTCGGCGTGAAGGTGACTCTCGTGGAGCCGGGCGGTTTCAGCACCGACTGGAGCGGCTCGTCGTCGTCGACCTCCGAGCCGCTCGAGGACTACGCCGAGGTGCACGCGCAGGTCGCGGCGATGCGGGCGTCGCGCACGGCGAATCCGGGCGACCCGGCGGCTTCGGCGGCGGCCATCCTGCAGATCGTCGACGCGGAGGAGCCTCCGCTGCGCGTGTTCTTCGGTACAGCGCCGCTCGGGATCGCGAAGGCCGACTACGCGAGCCGCATCGCCACCTGGGAGAAGTGGAACGACGTGTCGGTGCTCGCGCAGGGCTGAGTGCGCCGGCCGCAGGGCGGAGTGCGACGACGAATGACGTGAATTCGAGCACCGGGGCCGTAGAGGGCGTCGGTGCTCGAGATTCACGCATCCGCTAGACGGCCGCGACGGCCGCGAGCGCCAGGCGCGTGTCGTCGGCCACGAGGTCGGCGTTGATGGCGGTGGCCGCGGTGGCTCCGGATGCGGCGGCCACGATCACGAGCGCGCCCGCGTTGGCGGAGTTTCCAGCCACCCACACACCGGGAACGCTCGTGAGGCCGGTGGGGTCGGCGGCCGTCCAGGCGCCGGCCGGCCCGCCGGTCTCTGCGGTGGCCGCGCCGAGCTGCCGCAGCAGCTCGTCGTTCGCCACCATCGCGCCGCTCACGAAGAGGCGGTCGAACTCGCGCGTGCTGCCGTCGTCGAGGGCGACCCCGGTGAGCGTGCCGTGGGCGTCGGTGAGCACCTCGGTGACGTCGAGTTCGAGGATGCGTGTGCCGCGCGCCTCGAACCCGGCCCGCACCTCCGGGTCGAGCGCGCCGGTCCGGCGGCCGATGAGGGTCACGTCGTTCGACCACTGGCGCACGAGGCCGGCCTGGTGCACGCTCATCGGGCCCACCGCGAGCACGCCGATGCGCTGGTCGCGCGCCTCCCAGCCGTCGCAGTACGGGCAGGCGACCGCGCCACGGCCCCACTGTTCCGCGAGCCCCGGGATGGCGGGCAGTTCGTCGCGCAGGCCCGTCGCGATCAGCAGGCGGCGGCTGCGGTACTCGCGCCCGTCTTCGAGGGCGACGGTGAAACCGCCCGCCGTGACTCGTGCATCCGTGGCCCGACCCTCGACGATCTCGGCGCCGTAGCCGCGCACCTCGGCGCGGCCGAGCTCGAGGAGTTCGAGCGGCGAGAGGCCGTCTCGGGTGAGGTAGCCGTGCATGTGGGCGGCGAAGCGGTTGCGGGGGAGGCCGGCGTCGATCACCACGACGCGGCGGCGGGCGCGGGCGAGCACGAGGGCGGCGTTGAGGCCGGCGGAGCCGCCGCCGACCACGATGACATCGAGCAGTTCTGGGTTCGCGTTCATGTCTCCAGCCTCGGTTCGCGACTTCACAACCGCAAAGGGATGTGCTGAAATGGCACGATGAACGAGACGGCGGCCGAGCGCATCGGCGCACGCCTCCGCGCGGCGAGAACCGCTCGGGGCGCGACCCTCGTGGAGCTCGCGGCGGCTACGGGTATCTCGGCGAGCACGCTCTCGCGGCTCGAGAGCGGCAAGCGGCAGCCGAACCTGGAGCTGCTGATCCCGGTGACGGCGACGCTGGAGATCACGATCGACGAACTGGTGTCGGACGCGGTTCCCGACCCGCGGGTTCGGCGGGCGTCGTCGCGCCCGTCGCCGGGGCGCCCGGGCGTGGTGGTGCAGCACCTGTCGAAGGACACCTCCCCGATGCAGACCGTGCGCATGACGCTGCCGGGCCGCGAGGTGGCGGCGGCGGGCGCGGGCTCGGGATCGGGTGCGGGTTCGGGTTCGGCCGAGGAGCCCGTGCTGCGCACCCACGACGGCTTCGAGTGGGTCTACGTGCTGGAAGGCAGGCTGCGGCTGATGCTCGGCGAGCACGACATCGTGATGAAGCCCGGCGAGGCGGCCGAGTTCGCCACCCGCGTACCGCACTGGCTCGGCAGCGCCGACGGCGAGCCGGTCGAGCTCATGTGCATCTTCAGTCGCGACGGCGAGCGCATCCACGTGCGGGCCCAGACCGAGCCCGACCGCCGCGCGGGCCGCTGACCCCCGGGTCGACGGAGTTCCGGGCGCATTGCCCAGAACGACGGATGCTGCGTCCGTCGTTCGCGCCGCACTCCGTCGTTTCGGGGCGTGGGGTGGGGTGGGGGCGTAGGT
>SCNI01000037.1 GCA_005502775.1 Microbacteriaceae bacterium 3FA27C10 | reverse complement strand
CCGGGGCGGGCGCGCGCGGAACCACGGTGTGGGTGGATGCCGGAGCCGGAACACTCGCCGAGCTGCAGCGCCACACCACGCTCGCGGAGCTCGACGCGATCTGGATCTCGCACCGCCACGCCGACCACACCGCCGACCTGCTCGTGGCCTACTACGCGCTGCGATTCACGGAGCTGACGCCCGCACATCCGATTCCGCTGATCGGCCCCGAGGGGCTGCTCGACCGGCTTGCCGGCTTTCTCGGGCCGAACTCGGTGGCGGAGCTGCCACGGGTGTTCGACTTCCGCCCGATGAGCGGGTGGGGCGAGGCGGTGTTCGGCCCGTTGACGCTCTCGTGGGGTCCGGTGCAGCACGGGGTGCCGGCGTTCGGGCTCACGGTCGACGAGACCGCAGCCGGGCGGCGGCTCGCGTACTCGGGCGACACCGCGCCGTGCATCTCGCTCGAGGAGCTCGCCGAGGGAGCCCACCTGCTGCTCGCCGAGGTCGGCTACGCGGATGCGTCCGGTGACGACCCCGTGCACCTCACCCCCGAAGACGCGGGTCGCGCCGCCGCTGCCGCGGGGGTCGAGCGGCTCGTGCTGACGCACATCGACGGCGGGCTGACCGGCGCCGAGGCGGTGAGCCGTGCATCCGCTCGCTTCGCCGGCACGGTGTCGGTCGCCGTCGCCGGCGACGTCGTCGAGGTCTGAGCCGCGGGTGATCAGGACGGGGCGCCGGTGACCACCCAGCGGGAGCCGCGGGCACGGAGGCCGAGGGTGAGCGCACGGGCACCGATGTAGCCGAAACCGAAGGCCGCCCACAGCCACACGAGCCCTGGGGTGCCGACCGGACCGGCCGCGCCGGCCGGCTGCGACACCGCCGCAGCGACCGCCGCGAGCAGCGGCGCGTACACCGCCAGGTTCACGAGGCCGGTCACCGCGAGGTACCGCGCATCCCCGGCCCCGATCAGCACCCCGTCGAGCACGAACACGAAACCGGCGAGCGGGATGCCGGCCGCCATCACCCAGAGCGTCACCGTCACGGCCGACTGCACCCCCGCATCCGGGCTGAAGAGCCGCCCGGCGAACGGCGCGAGCACCGCCACCGCGATCCCGAGCAGCACGCCCGACAGCACTCCCCAGCGCACCAGCCGCCGCGTCACCGCGTGCACCCGCTCCACCTGCGACGCGCCGAGCCCGTGCCCGATCATCGCCTGCCCGGCGATCGCGAGGCTGTCGAGAACGAAGGCGAGGGTCGAGAAGATCGTCATCACGATCTGGAACGCGGCCAGCTGCGTCACCCCGAGCGAGGCGGCCACCACCGTCGAGGCCACGAGCGCCGTGCGCAGGCTCGCCGTGCGCACGAAGAGCCAGCCGCCCGCCGTCGCCGCCCCGGTCACTCCGTCGAGCCCGGGCCGCATGCGGACACCGGATGCCCGCGCGGCCCGCACCGCCATGGTCACGTAGACCGCCGCCATGCCCCACTGCGCGAGCACCGTTCCGGCCGCCGAACCCGCGATGCCCCATCCCGCGCCGTAGATGAGCAGGGCGTTGAGCGCCGCGTTCGCGGCGAAACCGGAGACCGCCACCACGAGCGGGGTGCGGGTGTCCTGCAGGCCGCGGAGGAGGCCGGTGGCGGCGATGACCACGAGCATCCCGGGTAGGCCGATCAGCGACACCGTGAGGTAGGTGGTGGCCTCCGCCGTCACCACGGGCGTGCTGGCGAAGGCACCCGCGAGCGTGCCGGCCAGCGGCCAGCCCACGAGGGCGAGCGCCACCCCGACGGCCAGCGCGAGCCACATGCCGTCGATGCCGGCGCGGATCGCACCGGGGCGGTCGCCCGCGCCGAGGCGCCGGGCTACGGCGGGCGTGGTGGCGTAGGCCAGGAAGATGAGCAGGCCGACGGCCGTCTGCAGAACGGTGCTCGCGATACCCAGGCCGGCCAGGGCATCCGCCCCCAGATGCCCCACGAGAGCCGTGTCGGTGAGCAGGAAGAGCGGCTCGGCGACCAGGGCTCCGAGGGCGGGAACCGCCAGACGCAGGATGTCCCGGTCGATGGTCAGCACTCGCTCAGCCTAGGGCGCTGGTCAGGCGTGCGCGCGGGCTGGTAACGTGCGGAACGTCGGCGAGGAAACTGCCTCCGCGAACCCAGCGGCGCCGCGACGAGAAGAGGTCATGATGCCCGAATTCCGCTATGGTCCGGTCGAGCTGATGCTCGTGGGCTTCGAGGGCGAGCGCCCTGGTCCCGAGGTGGTGGAAGCCTTCCTCGACGTGGTCGACGCGGGCACGGTGCGCCTGCTCGATCTGCTGTTCGTGTCGCGGTCCCCGGACGGCTCGATCGAGATCCTGGAGCTCGAAGACGCCGGTGAGGCCGTCGGGCTCGGCGACCTCGTGCTCGAAGCCACCGGCCTCGCCTCCGCCGAGGACATCGAGGAGCTCGCCTCCGAGCTCGAGCCGGGAACCTCGGCCGCGCTGCTCGTGATCGAGCTCACCTGGTCGAAGAAGCTGGCCGAGAAGCTCGCCGCGGGCAACGGCTACGTGGTGAGCACCGACCGCATCCCGGCCCCCGTCGTGAACGAGGTCTTCGCGGAGCTCGCCGCCGGCTGAGCCGGCCCCGCATTACCCGCGGCCATGCCTCCGTGCGGCCGCCCCCCCGCAGCATCAGCGTCAAAAGGAGAACACCATGCCAGGATTCCGCCGGATGGGCCGCCCCGGCCTCATCGGCCTCGCCGCCCGCACCGCCGTCGTGGCCGGAACCGCCACCGCCGTCAGTGGCGGCATGCAGCGCCACGCGCAGCAGAACGCGCAGAACGAGGCCCTGCAGCAGCAGGCCGCCGCCGCCCAGCAACAGGATCAGATCAACGCGGCCGCCGCGGCAGCCGTCGCCGCCCAGCAGCCCGCTCCGGTTGCAGCCCCGGCTGCCGCCGCGCCCGCGGTCGATCTCATCGCCGAGCTGCAGAAGCTCGCTGCGCTCAAGGAGCAGGGCATCCTCGACGACGCGGAGTTCGCCGCCGCCAAGGCCAAGCTGCTCGCGTAGTGCACCAGGGCCCGGCCGGGCCGCAGAGAACGCTCCGAGACCACGGTTCCGGAGCGTTCTCTGCGAGCGGCCGAGTTTCCCGACGGGTGTCGGGGCTGTTGCGTAGAGTTGTCGCGTGACTGAATCCGGCATCGACCTCACCGAACTCGACCCCGACATCCGGGCCCAAGACGACCTGTTCCGGCACGTCAACGGCAAGTGGATGGCGCGCACCGCGATCCCCGACGACAAGGCGCGCTACGGCTCCTTCTACCAGCTCGCCGAAGAGGCCGAGAAGGCCGTGCGCGAGATCATCGAAGAGTCCCAGGATGCACCGGCCGGCACCGAGGCCCGAACCTTCGGCGACCTCTTCGCCAGCTTCATGGACGAGGAGCGCATCGAGCAGCTCGGAGCCGAGCCGCTCGAGCCGCAGCTCGCGCTCGTCGACACCATCGACGACCTGCCCTCCCTTGCGCGCACCCTCGGGCGGCTCGAGCGCCAGGGCGTCTCGGGCCTGTTGCGCCTCTTCGTCGACAACGACCCCGGCAACCCCGAGCGCTACCTCGTGTTCGTGGAACAGGGCGGCATCTCGCTGCCCGACGAGAGCTATTACCGCGACGAGAAGTTCGCGTCGGTGCGCGAGGCCTACCTCGGCCACATCCAGCGGATGTTCGAGCTCGCGGGCCTCGACGACGCGCCGCGCCGTGCGCAGCGCGTGTTCGACCTCGAGACGCTCATCGCCTCCTCGCACTGGGACAACGTGCGCACCCGCGATGCGCAGGCCACCTACAACCTGCTGGGCTGGGGCGAGTTCGTCGACCTCGCGGGCGGCGCGGCGAGCGTGCCCGTGGCCGAGGGAGCCGGCGCGGCCGACGGCGTCGTCGCATCCGTCTCGCTCTTCGAGCTCTGGCGCGAGGCGCTGGACGCCCCTGCCGGCGTGTTCGACGAGCTCGTGGTACGCGAGCCGAGCTTCGTCACCGGGCTCGCCCACGCGCTCTCCGAGGCGCCGCTGGAGAGCTGGAAGGACTGGCTGAACTGGAAGATCGTGCACGGCTGGGCTCCCTACCTCTCGAGCGCCTTCGTCGAGGAGAACTTCGACTTCTACGCCCGCACCCTCACCGGCACCCCCAGCATGCGCGACCGCTGGAAGCGCGGCGTCTCGCTCGTGGAGGGCGCGATGGGCGAGGCCGTGGGCCGCATCTACGTGGAGAAGCACTTCCCCGGCACCGCCAAGGCCGCGATGGACGTGCTGGTGGCGAACCTCATCGAGGCCTACCGCCAGTCGATCACCACCCTGGAGTGGATGAGCCCCGCCACCCGGGAGCGCGCACTCGAGAAGCTCGGCAAGTTCACGCCGAAGATCGGGTTCCCGGTGAAGTGGCGCGACTACTCGTCGCTGGTCATCGACCCCACCGACCTCATCGCGAACGTGCGGGCCACGAGCGAGTTCGAGTTCCAGCGCGAACTCGGCAAGATCGGCAAGCCGCTCGACCGCGACGAGTGGTTCATGACCCCGCAGACGATCAACGCGTACTACAACCCGGGCTTCAACGAGATCGTCTTCCCCGCGGCCATCCTGCAGTTCCCCTTCTTCGACGAGACACGGGATGCGGCGGCCAACTACGGCGCGATCGGAGCGGTGATCGGCCACGAGATCGGCCACGGCTTCGACGACCAGGGCTCGCGCTTCGACGGCGACGGCAAGCTCACCGACTGGTGGACGGCCGAAGACCGCGAGGCCTTCGAGAAGCTCACCTCCTCGCTCATCGCCCAGTACGACGCCCTCGCGCCCGCCCAAGTGCCCGACCACCACGTCAACGGCGCCCTGACGATCGGCGAGAACATCGGCGACCTCGGCGGGCTCGGCATCGCCTGGAAGGCCTATCTGCTGTCGCTCGACGGTGCCGAGCCGCCGGTGATCGACGGCCTCACCGGGGCCCAGCGCTTCTTTCTCTCGTGGGCGCAGGCCTGGCAGCAGAAGTCGCGCGACGAGGAGGTCATCCGCCTGCTCTCGATCGACCCGCACTCGCCCAACGAGTTCCGCTGCAATCAGATCGTGCGCAACATCGACGAGTTCTACGACGCGTTCGAACTCGATTCACACGACCGTCTCTGGTTGGACCCAGCTGAGCGTGTGACCATCTGGTAGCAGCGATCCGGCCCGTCGCGCGACCTGAGGCGCACGGTCGGCAGAAGGAGGACATCCGAGCATGCCGGAATCGATCCGTCGACGGGCACGGAGCGAACGGGAGGACGCGGCTCCGCGCGGGCGCCGCTCCGACTCGGCCGATCAGGACGGGGTGATCTTCCGCAAGGGGTTCGCCGCACTCACCGAACTGGCGCTCTCCGGTGTGCAGGTCACCGCCTGCGCCCTCGACCTCTCCGACGGGACGGTGCTCTTCTCGGTCGACGACCACCTGTCGGTGCCCACCGCCTCGATCGGCAAGGTGCTGCTGCTCATCGAGGTCGCGGCGCGCATCTCCGCTCGTGACGGGCGGGGCGCGGATGCCTCGCGCGGCGCATCCTCGGCCGGCGACCCCGGCGAGACTTCGGCCGCCTCGGCCGGTTCGCGGCCGCGCTCGGCGCGACCCGCCCCCGGGGCCGAAGCGCTGAGCATCCTGAACCGCACGGCGCAGGACTCGGCGGGCGGCTCCGGACTCTGGCAGTACCTCCAGGTTCCCGCTCTTCCCGTGGCCGATCTCGCCGCGCTGGTGGGCGCCACGAGCGACAACCTCGCCACCAACGTGCTGCTGCGCCGAATCGGGCTCGACGCCGTGCGGGCGCGCGGCGAGTCGCTCGGACTCAAGCGCACCTTCTTGCTCGACGTGGTGCGCGATGTGCGCGGACCGGATGACGCCCCGCAACTCTCGGTGGGCTCGGCGCGCGAGCTCGCCACGGTGTTCCGGCGTCTCCGCCGCGGCGAGGTGGTCGACGAGACCACCTCGCGGCTCGTGATGGGCTGGCTCGGTCTCGGAACCGATCTCTCGATGGTGGCCGGAGCGTTCGGCCTCGATCCGCTCGCGCATGCGGTGCCCGACCACGGCATCGAACTGGTCAACAAGACCGGAACGGATGCGGGCGTGCGCTCCGAGGCCGGCGTGGTCGTGGGGCCGCGGGCGGGCGTGGCCTATGCGGTGACCATGCGCTTCAACGATGCGGAGCTCTCGGGCCGGCTCGCGGTGCTCGACTCGATGCGCACGCTCGGCACCGACTTTCTCGAGTACGTCTACTGAGGGCTCTGGATCAGGTCGGGCCCGGTGACAGGGAAGAGCACTCGAGCACCCCGCGTCGTGATGATGTGCGGGCCCGGCGGTGCCGGTAAGACCACCTACGCCAAGCGCCTCGAGCGCACGGGCTGGACACGTCTGTCGTTCGAGGTGGAGTTCTGGGATCGCGGAATCACGACGATGCCCTCCGCAGGTGTGGTCGCCGAGGTGAAAGCGGAGCTGAAGGCGCGCCTGCTGCGCCAGGTCGGGGTGGGGGGCGATGTCGTGCTCGACTTCGGATTCTGGTTCCGACGACAACGAGACGAGTTCCGCACGCTGCTCGCACCGCAGGGCATCGTGCCCGTGACCGTCTATTTCGCCACGGACCTCGAGACCATCCTGAGCCGGATCGGCGACCGGCATGGCAGCCGCGCGGACGATTGGCCGCTCACCGAGCAGACGGCGACGGAGTACTTCGAGCGGTTCGAGCCGCCGACGCCCGAGGAGGGACCGCTCGAGATCGTCCGCTAGTTGCGGCGATCGAACAGCTGTCGCCGCGCCGTTGTCGTCCGCCGGGGTGGGGGTGCGAGGCGATTCCCTCGAAGACGTCGGAATGGTTGTCGAGGAACGCCCAGCGGTCGAGGGGCCAGGTCACCAGCACGGCGCGGCCGGTCACCAGCTCGCGAGAGTGCCTTCGCGCAGGAGGCGGAGTGCCTCGCCGACGGCGGGGATGTGGTCGCCGGCCGGGCGCGTGACCGCCACGATCATCCGGTGGTCGCGGGCGGCCGTAGGACGAGACGCGACGCCCGCCGGAAGCGGGGTGGCCTCGAGCGCGAGCTCGGGGAGCAGGGCCACGCCGAGCCCGGCCGCCACCATGCTCATCACCGCCACCACGTTGTCGGTCTCGAACGCGATCGCGGGTGCGAAGCCCGACCGCGCGCAGGAGTCGAGCAGATGGCTGCGGCAGCGTGGGCATCCGGCGATCCAGTTCTCGCCACGCAGCGCCGTGAGATCGACCGCGCCCTCGGCCGCGAGAACCGGATGCGCGGCGGGCGCGAGCAGCACGAGCTCGTCGCGTGCGAGATGCTGCACCATGAGCCCCTCGGTGCTCTCGGCGAAGGCGTCGGCGCGGTCGTCGGGGTAGTGGAACGCGATGGCGACATCGCTCACGCCGTCGCGCACGGCGGCGACCGCCTCCGGCGGCTCCGCCTCGGTGTAGGTGAACCGCACGCCCGCGTGCTCGGCGGCCATCGACCGCATCAGCCGCGGCACGATCGTCGACGACGCCGAAGGGAAGGCGGAGAGGCGCACCCTTCCGGTGCGCAGGCCCGAGAGATCGGAGAGCTCGCCCGCCGCCGAATCGAGGGCCGTGAGCACCGCGCCGGCGTGGCGGGCGAGCACCTCTCCCGCATCGGTGAGCCGGATGCCGCGGCCGGCACGGGTGACGAGCGGCATGCCGATGCGGGCCTCGACCCGTTTGATCTGCTGGCTCACAGCGGGCTGGCTGAAGCCGAGCACGGCCGCAGCCCGGGTGATGGAGCCGTACTCGGCCACCGCGGCGATGAGGCGCAGGGTGTGCGAGTCGAGGTCGAAGGCGCTCGCGAGCGGAACGAGGGTCATGGCGGCATCCTACGCTCCTGGCATAACACGAAGTTATCGATTGCATCGCTGGCTGGGCATTGTCGAATGATTCGCGCATCCGCGAAGCTGAGGACATGAGCGGAACGGCGAGCACCACCACGCACGAGCAGCTCTCCGTCGAGGCGCTGCGCAGTCACTTCGACGTGCGCCCCGGATACCTCTCGGCCTGCCTCGTGGGGGCGCCGCCGCGCGAGGCCGTGGCCGCACTCGCCGCCGATCTCGCCGCCTGGAGCGAAGGGCACCGCGACCCGCTGAGCTACGGCGTCGCGGTCGAACGCGCCCGCCGCGCATTCGCGCAACTCGTGTCGGTGTCGCCCGACGAGGTGGCCGTCGGTTCGCAGGTCTCGGTGTCGGCCGGGATGGTGGCGTCCTCGCTTCCCGAGGGGTCCGAGGTGCTGGTGGTCGACGGCGACTTCAGCTCGATGGTGTACCCCTTCCTCGTGCAGGAGCAGCAGGGCCGGCTGAGCGTGCGGAGCGTTCCGCTCGAGGAGCTGGCCGCGAGCATCCGGCCCAGCACCACCCTCGTGTCATTCTCGCTCGTGCAGTCGGCGACGGGCGAGCTCGCCGATGCCGACGCGATCGTGGCGGCGGCCGCCCGGAACGGCGCCGCTACCTTCTGCGACATCACGCAGGCGGCCGGCTGGATGCCCGTCGACGCGAGCCGTTTCGACGCCGCCGTCTGCCACGCCTACAAGTGGCTGTGCTCACCTCGTGGAGCGTCGTTCCTGACGCTCCGGCCCGAGTTCGCCGAGCGTCTGGTGCCGACGGCGGCCGGCTGGTACGCGGGCGGCGACGTGTGGGGGTCGTGCTACGGGCCCGGCATGGCGCTCGCCGGCAGCGCGCGCCGCTTCGACGTCTCACCGGCGTGGCCGGTCTGGATCGGGGCCGCACCCACGCTCGAACTCTTCGCGCAGGCCGATCTGGCCGCGGTGCAGGAGCACTGCGTCGGCCTGGCGAACGCGCTGCGTCACCACCTGGGGCGACCCGCGACGGCGAGTGCGATCGTCACGTGGCCGGATGCCGACGGCCGGCAGTTCGCGGCTCTCACGGCCGCCGGGGTGGCGGCGTCGGCGCGCGCCGGGCGCGTGCGCGTGGCCTTCCACCTCTGGAACGACGCCTCCGATGTGGAGCGCGTGCTCGCCGCCATCGCCCCCTGACCCCCCTCGCACCCACACAGGCTCGTCACTTTCGGCGCTTCCGGCGCCTGTTTCGAGCCGAAAGTGACGAGGCTGGAGGTGTGGGGAGGGGGTAGGGGCCTCAGTCGATGAGGTCGAGGGCGGCCAGGCGGCGCAGGGTCTCGGCGCCGGCGGGCGGGCAGCGATGCGCATCCGCGGTGGTCACCCAGTGCAGGGCGTCGACCTCGTTCGAGGCGCGGGGCTCACCCGTGGCGGTGCCGCCGAAGACCTGCATCTGCACGAGCCGCCCCTCGGGCTCCCCGTGCGCCTGCACGCTGACCGAGAACAGCGGATGCTCACCCGCCGGCTCGAACTCCACCCCGACCTCTTCGCGGGCCTCGCGCACGGCCGCCTCGACGGGCGTCTCGCCCAGGTCGATCTTGCCGCCCGGCATGTAATGCACCTCACGGGCACGCGCGGTGACCATGAGCAGCCGTCGCTCGCGGATCAGCGCGACCGCCGCCACCTGGATCGGCGGCAGGTCCGTGGACACGGGGTCAGGCTCCGGCGGCGCGGCGGTGCTCGTCGAGCGAGACCGCGGCGGAGGATGTGCCGGCACCGGCGTCGAGGCCGGCATCGTCGGCTGTCGGGGCGATGTCGGGTGCCGCCGCGGCATCCGGAACCGCGCGCCCCGCTGCCGGCGCGCTCAGCCCGAAGAGCGTCTCGACGGCGGCGAACACCTCGTCGGCGCGGCCCTCGCGAGCGAGCTCGCGGGCGCGCACCGAGGGGGAGTGCAGGATGACGCCCACCAGGTGCCGCAGCGCCCGTTGCGTCTCCTCGGCGTCGCCGCGCGACGCCGAGCGCTCGAGCTCCGCGTCGAGCAGGTCGAAGAGGTGGGAGCGCAGCGCGACGACGGCCGGGGTGACCTCGGCCTCGGCCTTGCCCGCGCGGTACTCGGCGGCGGCCTCGTCGACGAGAGCGCGGGCATCCGATTCGGCGTTCAGCTCGTCGAGCGGGGCATGCAGGCTGATGGTCTCGAGGTCGAGGAGTTCGGTGCCGGGCACCGAGGCGACGGCGGGGTCGACGTTGCGCGGCAGGCCCAGGTCGATCACCAGGCGGCGCTCGAACGCGCCCGGAAGGGCGTTCGCGGCGGTGACGTCGGCGGCGTCGAGCACCACCGTGTCGGCGGTGCTGCAGGTGATGACGACGTCGGCAGAAGCCACGGCGGCGCGCAGGCCCCCGGCGGCGACGGGCTCGAGGCCCTGCTTGGCGGCGAACACCACGGCCCGGCCCGAGGGCGAGAACACGCGGATGTCGGTGACGCCTCGGTCGCGCAGGTTCGCGAGGGTGACGCGGGCGTACTGGCCGGTGCCGACGAGCAGCACGCGGGTGCGTGCCCAGTCGGTGACCCGGCTCTCGGCCAGGTCGAGCGCGAGACGGGCGAGCGAGCGGCCGGCCTCGCCGAGGCCCGTCTTGGTCTTGACGTCGCGCGAGGTGTGGGAGGCGCGCTGGAAGAGGCGCTCGAGGTCGGAGGAGGTCGTCCCCTCCCGGCGGGCGGTGCTGAGGGCGCGCTTCACCTGGCCGGCGATCTCGTCTTCGCCCACCACGACCGACTCGAGACCCGAGGAGACCGCGAAGAGATGGTCGGCGACGGAGTCTCCGCAGAGCACGGTGAGGCTGTCACGCAGCTCGCCGACATCTGTTCCGGAGGCGGCGCCGAAGGATTCGGCCGCCTGCTCGACGGCGAGCGAGAGACCGGCGGTGAGCGGCTCGTCGATGTCGAGGTAGGCCTCGAAGCGGTTGCAGGTGGCCAGAACCACGGCCCCCTGCACGAAATCGCTCTCGACCACGAGCGACTTGGCGACCTCGCCGGTGCCGACCGACAGCTTCTCGAGAAGGTCGAAGCTCGCGTTCCGGTGGTTCGCGGTCAGGCAGATCAGCACTGATGCATTCTACGCCCGCGAAACCGGAGAACCCGCTGGGCGGGGATCAGCCCCACACCACCGTCGGGTTCGGCGAGGCCATGTCGATGGACGGCTGGCCGAGTGACGGGCCGAAGAGCACCGAGCACGTGCCGGTCGCTCCGCTCTGCGTGCACTGGGCCGACACGTCGATCGCCCCGACGTACTCGCCCTCCGCGAGCGTGGGGTTGTCGTAGCTGAGCGTGACCTTGAGCGAGTCGAGGGTGGCGGCCGTGTCGGCCGGAAGGGTACGGGTGATCGTGCCCTCGGTGAGCTGGGTGCCGTCGGTGAGGCTGGGGGGCAGGTCGAGGCCGCAGCCGGCCGCGAGCGTGGTGGAGGCCATGCAGGCGTCGACCGCCGCCTTCACGAGGGAGCGGAACTGCGCGGTGGCGGCATCCGTGAGCCCCGGTTCGATGCCGGTCGTGTCGGCCGAGGTGAAGGGGTCGGTGACGACGACCGTGGTGTCGCCCGTGAGCATGAAGTTCGGCAGGGTCGTGGCCAGCTGGTAGGCGCCGGGGAACACCTCGGCCTCGCTTGCGGTCACGGCCTGGCCGTTCACCTCGAGCCCGAGGCCGTCGAACTTGGTGAGTTCGAGGTAGCCGGTGCCGCCGCTGATCTGCCAGGAGCCGTCGTCGTCGTAGTCGAGCACGCTGAATTGGGTCTGCACGGGGGTGCCGCCGAGCAGGTAGCTCGCGGTGACGTCGGCCGAGCCGCTGCTCTGCTGCTCGCCCGAGACCTCGATCTGGGTGATCGGGGCGAGGGCGGCGGAGGCGGCGAGCACCTCGTCGGTCAGCAGCGTGGTGTCGGTGGGCGGAGAGCTGAGGAGGGCGAGCGCCGCGGCGGAGTCGCCGTCGGCGATGGCGTTGAGGTAATGGGTGACGGCGGCGGACGGGGAGTTCTGAGAACCCTGTCCCCCTCCTTGACCGAGCGAGCTGGAGACCGAGTGGGCGACGAGGAGCACGATGACGACGACCGCGACGACGAGCAGCACCGCGCCGCCGGCCGCGATGGCGATGATGGCGCCCACGCCGAGTCCGCGCCGGGGCGGCTGCGGCGGGGCCGGCTGGCCGAGGTACGGCTGGCCGGGGTACGGCTGGCCGGGCTGCGGGGCGTACTGCGGCGGGTAGGCGGCGGCGGGCGGGGTCGGCCCGTAGCCGGGATGCGGTGCGGTCGGTGCGGCGCCGGGCGTGGGGCCGGAACCGGGTTGCGGCGCGGGCGCCTGCGGGGCGCCGGCGGGCGGATAGGCCGGGAACGCCGGGGCGGCCTGGTCGCCCTCCGCAGCCGGTGGCTCGGATGCCGGCACCGGCGTCTGGTTCTCGGGTCGCGTCTCGTCGTCGCTCATGGCGCACCTCCGTCGACACCTGTCTACCCAGGTTCGGTCGCGGCCGCAATGCCCGGCCCCGGTCGCACGGCTGCCCGTGGGGAGCGCATCCGCGGGCGCCTCTCCCCGCGATCGGCCAGGCGGCCCGCCGTAGGATGTGTCGGTGACACTGCCCGCTACGCATCCGCTCGTCGACGGCCGCACCGCCGCATCCACCCTCGTCACCAGCTACCGCGGCACCCGCGGCGCGGTGATCCCGGTGTGGTTCATGCGCCAGGCCGGCCGTTCCCTTCCCGAGTACCGCGAACTGCGGGTGGGAACCCGGATGCTCGACGCCTGCCTCGACCCCGCCCTCGCGAGCGAGATCACGCTGCAGCCCGTGCGCCGGCACGGAGTGGACGCCGGCATCTTCTTCAGCGACATCGTGATCCCCCTCCGTCTGGCCGGCGTCGACGTGGAGATCGAGCCCGGGCGCGGCCCGGTGCTCGCGAAGCCCGTGCGCACCCTCGCCGACGTGCAGGCGCTCCCCGACCCGGCCGGCGCCGACTTCACCGCGATCGAGCAGGGCGTGATGCTCACCGTGGCCGCTCTCGGCCGCATCCCGCTGATCGGCTTCGCCGGCGCTCCCTTCACCCTCGCCGCCTATCTCGTCGAGGGCGGCCCCTCGAAGGACCACCTGCGCGCCCGCACCCTCATGCACGCCGACCCGGAGGCCTGGCAGGGCCTGCTCGGCTGGGCGGCCGAGGTGACGGGCCGGTTCCTGCGGGCGCAGATCATCGCCGGTGCGAGCGCCGCGCAGCTCTTCGACTCCTGGGTGGGCTCGCTGAGCGCCTCCGACTACGTGCAGCGGGTGGCGCCGTTCTCGGCGGCGGCGCTCGCGCACATCCGCGACCTGGATGTTCCGACGGTGCACTTCGGGGTGGGCTCGGGCGAGGTGCTCAAGCCGATGCACGACGTCGGCGTCGACGTGGTGGGAGTCGACTGGCGCATCCCGCTCGACGAGGCCTCCCGTCGGCTCGGCGGCGGCGTGACCCTGCAGGGCAACGTCGACCCGGCGTTGCTCGCGGCGCCGTGGCCGGTGCTCGAGGCCCACGTGCTCGACGTGCTCGAGCGCGGCCGCCGCGCCCCGGCGCACGTGCTGAACCTCGGCCACGGCGTTCCGCCGGAGACCGATCCCGCCGTGCTCACCCGCATCGTGGAGCTCGTGCACGCGCAGGCTCCGGCGCCACAGGCCGAGCGGGCTGCGGCCTCGTCGACCCACGGAGCCCTGCCGCCCGCGCTGCCCTCCGACGCGCCCTTCGGCTTCACCGGGGAGGTGTAGCGGCGTGCCCGACGTCATCGTGATCGGCGGCGGCGTGGCAGGCCTGCTCGCCGCCCGCCAGCTCGCCCACCTCGGCAACGCGGTCGTCGTCGTGGAGGAACGGGATGCGCTCGGCGGCTTCGTCGCCCGCAGCACGGTGGCCGGGGTCGACCTCGACTCCGGGGCCGAGAGCTTCGCCACCCGCAAGGGCACGGTGGCCTCCCTGGTGACCGAGCTCGGCCTCGGCGCCGACATCGTGGCGCCGAACCCCGCGGGCGCGTGGGTGCAGTGGGACGGCGGTGCCGCTCCGCTGCCGGCGGCCGGCGTGCTGGGCATCCCGGGCGTTCCGCTCGCCGACGACGTGCGCCGCATCATCGGCTGGGGTGGTGCGCTCCGCGCGTACCTCGACCGCCTGATGCCGCTCGTGCGCGTGCGCGCCGAGACCGACCTCGGCGACATCGTGCGCCGCCGCATGGGCCGTCTCGTGCTCGAGCGGCTCGTGACCCCGGTCGTGGCCGGAGTGCACTCCGCCGACCCCTCGGTCGTCGACGTGCACACGGTGGCGCCCGGGCTCACCCAGGCCATGACCACCCAGGGCTCGCTCTCCGGCGCCGTGATGGCGCTGCGCGAGATGGCGCCCGCGGGCTCGCAGGTGCAGGGCATCGCCGGCGGCATGCACCGCCTGATCGAGGCCCTCGAGGCCGATTGCCGCTACTACGGCGTCGAGTTCCGCACGGGTGCGCGCGTGACCGCGGTGTCGAGGCGCGACAAGCTGCGGCCCGGTTCCGCCGAGCGCCTCGACGCGGAGATCTCGGGCGCACGCGGCCAGTGGATCGTGGAGGTCGAGCCTGTCGCCGGCAGTGTCACGGGCCCGGATGCGGCGGAGAACTTCGACGCCCGCGCCGTCGTGGTGGCCACGGGCTTCCGCCCCGCCCTCGAGCTCCTGGCGCAGGCCGGCGTCGAACCCGGCGCGCTCGCCGGGGAGTGGCCCGCGCCCGCCTCGGTGACCGTCGCCACCCTCGTGATCGACGACGCCCGCCTTGACGCGCGTCCGCGGGGCACCGGCGTGCTGGTGGCCCCGGGGACCCCGGGCGTCACGGCGAAGGCTCTGACCCACTCGAGTGCCAAGTGGGCCTGGCTCGGCGACTCCCTCCCGGCGGGGCGGCACGTGGTGCGGCTCTCCTACGGGCGGCGCGGGCCGGATGCGTCTGCCGCGGCCGGGCGGTCCGCCGGGGCTGCATCCGGTGCCGAAGAGGCCCTGGTTCCCGATCTCGCCACCGTCGTGCGCGATGCGAGTGCGCTGCTCGGCATCCCGCTCTCCGAAGCCGACGTGGCCGGATTCGCGACGACCGCCTGGGCGGACTCGCTCGCCTTCGCCACCGTCGGCCACAAGGCGCGGGCACGTCAGGTGCTCGCCGCGGTGGACGACGTCGACGGCCTCGACGTGGTGGGGGCCTGGGCGTCGGGCACCGGGCTCGCCGCCACGGTGGAGCAGACGCGGCTCACCGCATCCGGCCTCGCGGCCGAGCTGCGCGGGGCCCCGCGCCTGCGCCCGGAGTAGCGCCGGACCCCACGGCCATGCGACCTCCAGGGGAGGGGACTACGCTGGGAAGAACCCTGTACTCGCGATCGATCGGAGTTCACATGCGCGGAAAGTTCCTCTTCGTCGTCGGGCTGGCAACGGGGTACGTCCTCGGAACACGGGCCGGACGCGAGCGGTACGAGCAGATCAAGGCGGGCGCCGAGAAGGTGTGGAACACCCCCGTGGTGCAGTCCGGAGTGCACTCCGTGCAGGACTTCGCCGGCTCTCGCGTCGACGCCGTGAAGGCCGATCTCTCGCAGAAGGCGCGCACTGCGCTGGCGGCTCTGATCGGCCGTGACCCGCTGACGAAGCCGGAGCAGTCGAATTCGCGCCCGAGCAGTGCCAAGCCCGCTGCCGCCGCCGCTCCCGCCAAGCCCAAGCCCGTGGGCAAGACCCAGGCGGCGAAGCCCGACACCGCGCCGAAGGCCTCTGCCGCCAAGAAGGCCGCCACCGCGGCCGGGGCAGACGCCGCCGACACCGCACCCGCCGAGTAGGAGGAGGTCACCGTGACAGAAGAACGCGACAAACGAGCCCGCCGCTCGCTCGTCTCCCTGTTCGCCGAGCTGCCGACGCTCATCATCCAGCTGCTCAAGGACGAGATCGAGAATCTCAAGCGCGAACTCACCGCACGCCTGGCGAAGCTCGGCATCGGCATCGGACTCTTCGTGGTGGCCGCTCTGCTGGCGTTCTTCGCGCTCGCCACGCTGATCGCCGCCGCCGTTCTCGGTCTCGCGACCGTGCTGCCGGGCTGGGCCGCCGCCCTCATCGTGGCCGGCGCTCTGCTCCTCATCGCGGTCGTCCTCGTGCTCGTGGGGGTGGCCTCGGTCAAGAAGGGACTGCCGATCGTTCCCGAAGACGCGATCACGAGCATCAAGAAAGACGTCAACACGGTCAAAGGATTGGGTCAGTCATGAGTGAAGCCGCCACCGCGCCCGAACCGCCCCGGCGCTCCCAGGCCGAACTGCAGGCCGACATCGAGAAGACCCGCGCCGACCTCAAGGCCACTCTCGACGCCATCGAGTTCAAGCTCAACCTGCCCAAGCAGGCCCGGCACGCCGCCCATCGGCTGAAGACCCGCGTCAACACGCTGCGCGCCGAGAACCCGGGCGCCCTCGTGGCCGGAGTCGCGGGCGCCGCGGCTCTCGTCGCCGGCGTCGCGGTGCTCGGCTTCCGCTTCGCCGCGTCGAGAAAGTAAGAAGCAGCGGCCCGGCCGGAACCCGGCGGCCCCGCCCCGCGCATCCGGTCTCCCGCTCCGGCGCGAACCGAACTCCCCCGCCCTCCCTGTACCACCCGCACCGAACACGAAGAAGGACCATGACCGACCCGACCGTCGACGTCGAGCCGTCGAGCCACCCCGCCCGCGACGTCGAAGACTCCGAGGCGGTCCCCGTTCTCGGCTACACCCTGTGGGCGGTCTTCCGCCGCAACCCCGATGCCCCCTTGTTCCTCGACGGATCCGAGGTTCCGGATGCCGTCGGCCAGCTCGACGACGTCATCGCCGAGCTCGACGAAGAAGACGTCATGGTGCGCGGCCTCTACGACGTGTCGGGCCTGCGCGCCGACGCCGACGTGATGGTGTGGCTGCACGGCAGCGTTCCCGAGACGCTGCAGTGGGCGCTGCGCCAGTTGCGCCGCACGCGCCTGTTCAAAGATCTGTTGCCCACCTGGAACGCCATGGGCGTGCACCGCGACGCCGAGTTCTCGGCCAGCCACCTGCCCGCGTTCATGCGCGGTGCGGAGCCCAAGGGCTGGCTCACCGTCTACCCCTTCGTGCGCTCGTACGAGTGGTACATCCTGCCGGAGGACGAGCGGCGCGCGATGCTCGCCGACCACGGCCGCAAGGGCTCCGAGTACCGCTCGGTGCTGGCCAACACGGTCGCCTCCTTCGCTCTCGGCGACTACGAGTGGATCCTCGCGCTCGAAGACGACGAACTCACCAACCTGGTCGACCTGATGCGCCACCTGCGTGCGACGGATGCCCGCCTGCACGTGCGTGAGGAGGTTCCGTTCTTCACGGGAAGGCGCATCGACACGGCCGAGATCGTCGAGGTGCTGCAGTGACCGGCCCCGAGTCCGACGGCGCCGCTCTCGTTCGCGGTGCCAGCCCGGCCGCTGCATCCGGCCCTGAGCACGTCACCGAGCCGGTGGCCTACGACGCCATCCTGCTCGCCTCGTTCGGCGGCCCCGAGGGGCAGGACGACGTCATCCCGTTCCTGCGCAACGTCACGCGCGGCCGCGGCATCCCCGACGAGCGCCTCGAGGAGGTGGCCCACCACTACCGGGCCTTCGGCGGCGTGAGCCCGATCAACGCGCAGAACCGGCTGCTGAAGAGCGCGCTCGAGGCCGAGCTGGCCGCGCGCGGCATCGAGCTGCCGGTGCTCTGGGGCAACCGAAACTGGGACCCGTACCTGCGCGAGGCGATCACCGAGGCGCACGACCGCGGCTACCGTTCGCTCATCGCCGTCGCCACGAGCGCCTACAGCTCCTACTCGAGCTGCCGTCAGTACCGCGAGGACTTCGCGATCGCCCTCGACGAGACCGGTCTCGCGGGCGAGATCACGATCGACAAGGTGCGGCAGTTCTTCGACCACCCCGGCTTCGTGCAGCCGTTCATCGACGGCGTCTACAGTGCCCTCGAGGACATCCGGATGCGCTTCCCCGGCATCGACGTCGCCACCGAGGTCGAGGTGCTGTTCACCACGCACTCCATCCCCTCGGCCGATGCGGCCCACTCTGGTCCTGCGTCGCGCGGATTCGGGGAGGGCGGCGCCTACCGGGCGCAGCACCAGGCCGTGGCGGAGGTCGTGATGGCGGCGGCCACCGCCGGCGAGAGCGTTCCGTGGCAGCTCGTCTTCCAGTCGCGCTCGGGCCCGCCCACGCAGCCCTGGCTCGAGCCCGACATCAACGACGCCATCGCCGAGCTGCCCGCGCGTGGAGTCAAGGCCGTGGTGATCGTGCCGCTCGGTTTCGTGAGCGACCACATGGAGGTGATGTGGGACCTCGACAACGAGGCCCTCGAGACCTCGGCCGAGCACGGCCTGTATGCGGTGCGCACGCCGACGCCCGGCGTCGACCCCGCCTACGTCTCGGGCCTGGTCGACCTCGTGCTCGAGCGCGTGAACGGCACGCCCGTGGAAGAGCGGGGCTCGGTCACGGCGCTCGGCCCGTGGTACGACGTGTGCCGGCCCGGTTGCTGCGAGAACGTGCGCCTCGGCTTCAAGCCGGCCCTCTCGGGACTCGCGCCGTGACCACGCTGCGGATGGCCACCCGGGGCAGCGCGCTCGCGCGCGCCCAGACCTGGCACGTCGCCGCGGCGATCACCGAGGCGACCGGCATCGAGATCGAGATCGTCGTCATCACCTCCGAGGGCGACCGCTCCACCGAGTCGCTCGCGAGCCTCGGGGGCACCGGCGTGTTCGCCAGCGCCCTGCGCGAGGCCCTCGTGGCGGGCGAGTGCGACCTCATCGTGCACTCTCTCAAAGACCTGCCGACCGAGCCCTATCCGGGACTCGTGATCGGGGCGGTGCCCGAGCGGGAGGATGCACGCGACGCGCTCTGCTCGCGCGACGGACTCACCCTCGACGAGCTCCCGGAGGGCGCGCGCGTCGGAACGGGCTCGCCCCGCCGGGTGGCGCAGCTGCTCGCCCTGCGCCCCGATCTCGAGGTCGTCGACATCCGCGGCAACGTTGACACCCGCCTCGGCAAGGTCGCCTCGGGCGAGCTCGACGCCGTGGTCCTGGCGGCAGCGGGGTTGACTAGGCTGGGTAGGCTGGACGCAGCATCCGAACTCTTCGCACTCGACCTGTGGCCGACGGCTCCCGGTCAGGGTGCGCTCGCGATCGAGACCCGAGAGGGAGACAGCATTCCCGAGTTGCTGAGCATCGAACATCAGCCGACGCGCACGGCCGTTCTCGCCGAGCGCTCGGTGCTGTCGGCGCTGGAGGCCGGCTGCGCGGCCCCCGTGGGCGCGACCGCGACGGTCTCGGGTGACGAGCTGCGGCTCTCGGCCACGGTGTACCAGGCGGACGGCGCGGCCGAGCTCGGCTGCGAACGCGCGGCCGCCCTGCTGGGCGACGACCACCTCGTGGCGGAGCTGCTCGGCCAGGCGGTGGCGACCCAGCTGCTCGAAGACGGAGCGGCGGAGCTGGCTCCGGTGGGGCCGCTCGGCGGTCTCGACGCCTCGTTCGGCGCATCCGCCGACTCCTCCGACGAAGAGGCCGGCCGATGACCGCCTGGGCGCAGCGCCCCCTCGGCGGCTGGCGCATCCTGGTTCCCCGCGGCGGCCCCTGGGGCCACGGCGTGGCCGCCGACCTGCGCGCGGTCGGCGCCAAGCCGATCGTGGCGCCCATGATCAACTTCGCGCCCACCGAAGACGCCGAGACGCTCGACCGCGCGCTCGAGGCGCTCGCGGCCGGGGCCTTCGACTGGCTCACCATGACGAGCGCCACCACGGTCGACGTGCTCACGGCGCACCAGGCCGTGGTGCCCTCCTCCACGCACATCGCCGCGGTGGGCGAGACCACCGCGGCCGCGCTGATGGCTGCCGGCTACAAGGTCGACCTCGTTCCGCCGGAGGACAACTCGGCCAAGGGCCTGCTGCGCGAGCTCAAGCGCTTCGAGCAGTTCGGGCCCGAGCTGCGGGTGCTCACGCTCCGCAGCGACATCGCGAAGCCCGTGCTGACCGAGGGACTCATCGCCCGCGGCCACACCGTCGAGTCCGTGGTGGCCTACCGCACGATCGGGGTGCAGGTCGATCCGCAGATCCGTGCGGATGTCGCCGCCGGCGCCATCGACGCCGTGATGGTGACCTCGGGCTCGGTGGCGGAGCAGGTGCAGCTCCAGCTCGGGCCCATCCCGGAGTCCACGCTCGTCGCGGCCATCGGCCCGCGCACCGCCGAGGACGCGCGCGCCTACGGGCTGCGGGTCGACGTGATCGCGAAGGGCCGCTCGGCCGAGTCGCTCATCAACGCCGTGATCGAAGTGGCGAACGCCCGCCGCGCCGCCGCCTCGGGCGGCGAGGACTACTAGCCCGCACCCCCACGCGCCCCGGCCGCCGCCGAGACGTCGCAAATGGCCCCTCAGCGGGGCCGAAGTGGGCCTTTTGCGACCGGTCGATCGGGTCACGTCGGCCAGACCGGCCGGAACTGCACGCTGATCCGCGGGCCCACCGCCTGCTTCGTCTTGAGGATGGCGTGCTCGTGGGTGCGCTGGCAGCTGCCGCCCATCACCACGAGATCGCCGTGGCCCACCGGGAAGCGCAGCGTCTCACCGCCGCCCTTCGGCCGGATCGAGAGCGTGCGGGCCGCGCCCACCGAGACGATCGCCACCATGGTGTCGCGGTCGATCGTGCGGCCCACGCGGTCGCCGTGCCAGGCGACGCTGTCGTCGCCCGTGCGGTAGAAGCACAGGCCCGCGGTCTCGAACACCTGGCCGGGAGGGCGGCCGTAATGCTCGTTCAGGGCGCTCTGCGCGCGGGTGAGCACGGCATCCGGATAGCGCGAACCCGCGCCGAAGCGCGAGACGAGCCGCGGGACCTCGACCACCCGGTCGTACATCTCGCGCCGGTCGGCGTGCCACGGGACGTCGAGCGCCAGCCGCTCGAACAGGGCGTCGGAGTTGGTGACCCAGCCGGGGCGCACGTCGATCCAGGCGCCGGCGCCGAGCATCGTGCGCTGCACCGAGTCGCCGAGCTCTTCGAGCCCGGGGTCGGCGTCGACGTCGTCGAAGAGCGAGGTCTGGAAGTCGAGGTTCATGCCCTCCACTCTATAGACATTCGAAGATATGTTCGATGGCTCAGAGAGGGTCAGGCCCGACCGCGGGCCACCCGCCTACAGTGTCAGCATGAGCATGTTCGACCCCGCCGGGCCGGCCCCCGCAACGCCGGATGCGCCCACTCTCGACCCCGCCCAGTTCGCCCGCCTGAAGTCCTACGGCACTCCGGCCGAGGTGCTCGCCGGGGAGATCGTGTTCCGCACCGGCGACCGCGCCTACGACCTGGTGCTCGTGGAGTCGGGCCTCGTCGAGATCGTGCGCGAGGCCACGCGCGACGCGCCCGAAGAGGTCATCACCCGGCACGGACCCGGCCGATTCCTCGGCGAGCTCAACCTGCTGACGGGTCAGCGGGTGTTCGTGACCGCGCGCATGGCGCAAGACGGGCGCATCCACCGCATCCCGCCCGAGCGCTTCCGGCAGTTGATGGGCGAGGACGGCGAGCTCTCGAGCATCCTGGTGCGCACGCTGCTCGCGCGCCGGCGCCTGCTGCAGCAGAACGAGGCCTCGCGCAGCCTGGAGGTCATCGGCACCGTGCTGTCGAGCGCCTCGCTCGCGCTGCGCACCTACCTGGCGCGGCTCGAGGTGCCGCACCTCTGGTTCGACGCCGAGTCGGTGGGCGGGGAGGCCCTGATGCAGACCGCGGGCGTCACGCCGGCCGAGCTGCCCGTGGCCCTGCTGCCCGACCGCATCCTGCGCCGCGCGACGCCGGGCGAGCTCGCCGAGCAGCTCGGCCTGAGCTACGACGAGCCCTCGGGCGAGCATTACGACCTCGCGGTCATCGGGGGCGGGCCGGCCGGCCTTGCGGCCGCGGTGTACGGCGCCTCGGAGGGCCTCAGCACGGTTCTGCTCGACGCCGTCGGGCCGGGCGGGCAGGCCGCGGCGAGCTCGCGCATCGAGAACTACCTCGGCTTCCCCGACGGACTGAGCGGCGCCGAGCTCACCGGCCTCGCCGCCGTGCAGGCCGCGAAGTTCGGGGCGCGCCTGTTCAGCCCGTGCGAGATCGTGTCGCTCGGCACCCTCGGCGACCGCCTGCAGCTGGTGCTCTCCGACGACACCGAGCTGTGCGCCCGAGCCGTCGTGATCGCCTCGGGCGCGGAGTACCGGGCGCTGCCGCTGGAGCGCTGGGGCGAGTTCGTGGGCGCCGGCATCTTCTTCGCCGCCACCGAGCTCGAGGCGCGCTCGTGCGCCGGCAGCCCGGTCGCGGTCGTGGGCGGGGCGAACTCGGCGGGACAGGCGGCGCTCTTCCTCGCCTCCCGGGGCAACGCGGTGTCGCTCGTGGTGCGCGGGCCCGAGCTCTCGGCGGGGATGTCGGACTACCTCGTCGAGCGCCTGCGGGCCGATCCGCTCGTGACCATCCACACGTCCACCGAGGTCACGGCGCTGCACGGCGACGCGGCGCTCGAGTCGATCGAGTTGACGACTCGGGGTTCGGATGCCGCGGGCCGGGTGACGACGGGCGGTGCGGATGCGGGTGGGCGCGTCGTGCAGGCCTGCTCGGGCCTGTTCTGTTTCATCGGCGCGCATCCCGCGACCTCGTGGCTGAGCGGGGTGGCGACCGACGACGACGGCTTCATCCTCACCGACACCCGCCTCGACGAGGAGCATCTCGGCGAGGCCTGGCGGGCGCTCGGCCGCGGCCCGCTGCCATTCGAGACGAGTGTGCCCGCGGTCTTCGCGGCCGGTGACGTGCGCCGCGGCTCGATGAAGCGCGTGGCCGCCGCCGTGGGAGAGGGCGCGAGCGCGGTGGCCTCGGTGCACGCGGCTCTGGGCTCGGCGGCCGCCGCGCGCCCGTGACCGGGCCCTAGGCGCGCGAGGGCAGGTCGAAGAGATCGCTCACGAGGCGCTCGGCCGTGGTGTCGTCGAGGCTCCAGGGGAGGAAGATGACGCGGTAGATGATCGGCGCCACCAGATGGTCGATCACCTGGTCGGGCGTGATGCCGGCCTCGGGGTGCCGGCCGACGAAGATCGTGGCCTCGGCTCGACGGTTGCGCAGGCAGTCCGACTCGCGCTCGCCGGCCACCGACGCCCCGCCGCGCAGCAGCGCCGCATTCACCGGGGTGCTGTAGTGCTCCACGATCTCGCGGGCCCAGCCGGTGAGGTCGTCGCGCAGGGCGCCCGTCTCGGGCAGCGGACGCGCGGGGTCGAGGCGGTAGGTGGCGATCTCGTTGATCAGGGTGGGCAGGTCTCCCCAGCGCCGGTAGATGCTGGTGGGGTTCACGCCCGCGCGCTCCGCGATCATCGGCACGGTCAGGCGCTCGCGACCCTTCTCCTCGATGAGTTCCTCGGTGGCGCGCTTCACTGCGCCGAGAACGAGGGCGCTGCGGCCTCCCGTTCTTTTGGCCGCCGGTGCTGTCGTTTCCATGGAGCGAGTCTAATGCAAATAGAGTTGCTTTAACTGATCGAGCGATCTATTCTCCTAATGCAATCAGAATTGCTTTAATGAGGGAGACGAGATGTCGATCGTGGAGAAGGCGCAGCCGGCCGCCGAGACGAACCAGGCGGATGCGCCCGCCCGGCCCGCGGCATCCGTCGCTCCCCGGCCCGGCCGGCGGGTGCTGGCACCGACCGCCGCGTTCACCGCCGCCGCGGCGGGGTTCGCCGCGCTGTACCTCGCGGCCGGTGCGCCCTCGCCGCTGTTCCCGGTGCTCGAGCGGCAGTGGGCCTTTCCGGCCTGGGTGCTCACGGTGGCCTTCGCGATCTACGCCATCGCCCTGCTCGCGGCTCTGCTCGTGGGCGGCGCGCTCTCCGACCACATCGGCCGCCGGCCCGTGATCATCGGCTCGCTCGTGGTGGAGACGGTCGCGATGCTGATCTTCGTGTTCGCCCCCGACATCGGCTGGGTGATCGTGGCACGGGCCGTGCAGGGACTCGCCACAGGGGTGGCCACGAGCGCGTTCACGGCAGCGCTGGTGGAGCTCGCGCCCCCGCACCTCAAGCGGCTCGGCGGCGTCATCGGCGGTGCGGCGCCGGCGGGCGGCCTCGCGCTCGGCGCCCTGCTCACGGGCTTCGCCGTGCAGTTCGCCCCGATGCCCACGCTGCTGGTGTTCGGCATCCTCGCCGCGGTGATGGTGGCCTCGACGGTGCTGATGGCGTTCGCGCCCGAGACCGTCCCGGGGCGGCCCGGCGCCCTGCGTTCGCTCGTGCCGCGCATCGCGATTCCGCGGGCGGCGCGGCCGGAGTTCGCGGCGGGGGCTCCCGTGGTGCTCGCGGCCTGGATGCTCGCGGGCCTGTTCATCGCGCTGGCCCCGCTGATCGTGCGCGACGTCTTCGGCATCGACAGCGGGGCGATCGACGGCGCGACCGCCTTCGTGGAGCCGGCCGCGGCGGCGGTGGCGGCCATCCTGCTGGGCTCGCTCGCGGCCCGCCGGGCGTCGCTGATCGGGAGCGCGGGCGTGCTGGTGGGCGCCGTGATGATCGTGGCCGGGGTGGCCGTGGGATGGCTGCCGCTGTTCGTGGTGGGAGGCATCGTGGGTGGTGTCGGCTTCGGTGCCTCCTTCTCGGGCATGCTGCGCGCGGTGGGGCCGTTCGCAGCGGCCGAGCAGCGGGCCGAACTCTTCGCGGGGGTGTTCCTGGTGGCCTACCTCGGCTTCGGGGTGCCGTCGATCATCGCCGGCCAGCTGATCGGGCCGCTCGGGCTCTTCGCGACCGTGCTGCTGTACGGGCTCGCCATCCTGCTCGTGGCTCTCGTCGGCCTCGCCGCCCAGGGCCGCCTCGCCCGCGCCGCCCGCTGACGCCGCGCCAGGTCGCGCCAGGTGCTCGCGGGGGGCCGTCGCAGAGCACTTGGCGCGACCTCGCGGCGGCCGGGATGCGCGGGCCCGGGGCAGGCGTCCAGGGGGCCGAACTAGGCTGGAAGCCATGACTTCTGGTTCGTTCCCCGAGGTGCGCCCGCGCCGTCTCCGCAGCACCCCGGCCCTGCGCAGGCTCGTGGCCGAGACGCGCCTCCACCCCGCCCAGCTCGTTCTGCCGCTCTTCGTGCGCGACGACATCGTGGAGCCTGCGCCGCTGCAGTCGATGCCGGGCGTGGTGCAGCACACCTTCGACAGCCTGCGTGGCGCCATCGCCGAAGCCGCGGAGGCCGGCATCGGCGGAGTGATGCTCTTCGGCGTTCCGGCCGAGTCGGCCAAGGATGCCACCGGCTCGGGCGCCACCGACCCCGACGGCGTGCTCAACGCGGCCACCCGCATCGCGGTCGAGGAGGCCGGCGACGCCCTCGTGGTGCAGACCGACCTCTGCCTCGACGAGTTCACCGACCACGGGCACTGCGGCGTGCTCGCCCCCGACGGCAGCGTCGACAACGACGCGAGCCTCGACCGCTACCGCGACATGGCGATCGAGCAGGCCCGCGCCGGCTCCCAGTTGCTCGGCCTCTCGGGCATGATGGACGGCCAGACCGCCGCCGTGCGCGCGGCCCTCGACGCCGAGGGCTTCGAGAACGTGGCCCTGCTCGCCTACGCCGCGAAGTACGCCTCCGCGTTCTACGGCCCCTTCCGCGAGGCGGTCGGATCGACGCTGCGCGGCGACCGCAAGAGCTACCAGCTCGACCCCGCGAACCGCCGCGAAGGCGTGCGCGAGGCCGTGCTCGACGTGGCCGAGGGCGCCGACATCGTGATGGTGAAGCCCGCCATGAGCTACCTCGACCTCGTGTCCGACGTCGCCGCCGCCGTGCCGGTTCCGGTCTGGGCCTACCAGGTGTCGGGGGAGTACGCGATGATCGAGGCCGCCGCCGCGAACGGCTGGATCGACCGCGACCGCGCCATCCTCGAGACGCTCACGAGCATCCGCCGGGCCGGTGCCGAGGCCGTGCTCACCTACTGGGCCGTCGAGGTGGCCCGCACCCTGAAGGGACTGTGATGAGCAGCACCGCGCCCGCCGCCGGCACCGCCGCGACCCCCGGCACCGTCACCACCAACGCCGCCGAGTTCGAGCGCGCCCAGCGCTCCATCCCGGGTGGGGTCAACTCGCCCGTGCGCGCCTTCCGCTCGGTGGGCGGCACCCCCCGCTTCCTGGTGTCGGCCCGAGGCCCCTACGTCACCGACTCGGAGGGCACCGAGTACGTCGACCTCGTGGGCTCGTGGGGTCCGGCGATCCTCGGCCACGCGCATCCGGAGGTCGTCGCCGCTGTTCAGGATGCCGCCTCCCGCGGTCTCTCGTTCGGCGCCACCACCCCGGCCGAGACCGACCTCGCCGAACTCGTGCGCGCGCGGGTGACGGCGGGCGGCGTGCATCCGATCGAGAAGCTGCGGCTCGTCAGCACCGGCACCGAGGCCACGATGACGGCCATCCGGCTGGCGCGCGGATTCACCGGCCGCGACCTGCTGATCAAGTTCGCCGGCCACTACCACGGGCACTCCGACTCGCTGCTCGCCGAGGCGGGCTCGGGGCTCGCGACCCTGGCGCTGCCGGCGTCGGCCGGAGTCCCCGCGGCCACGGCCGCGCTCACGATCGTGCTCCCCTACAACGATCTGCACGCCGTGCGCGAGCTCTTCTCCGCCCGCGGCCACGACATCGCCGCGATCATCGTCGAGGCCGCCCCGGCGAACATGGGCGTGGTGCCGCCCGAGCCCGGCTTCAACGCCGCGCTCGCCGACATCGCGCACGCCCACGGCGCCCTGCTCATCGTCGACGAGGTGCTCACCGGCTTCCGGGTGGGCCCGGCCGGCTGGTGGGGGCTCGAGAACACCGGTTCGCCGGTGGCCGAGCTGCACCAGGATGCTCCGGATGCACGCCACGTGCCGGCCTACGTCCCCGATCTGGTGACCTTCGGCAAGGTCGTCGGCGGCGGGATGCCGCTCGCCGCTCTGGGCGGCCGCGCCGAGGTGATGGACGCCCTCGCGCCGCTCGGCCCCGTCTACCAGGCCGGAACGCTCTCCGGCAACCCGATCGCGGTCGCCGCCGGGCTCACCACGCTGCGCCTAGCCGACGCCGGGGTCTACGCGGCCCTCGACGCGACCGCGGCCACCGTCTCGACCGCCGTGTCGGCGGCGCTCGCCGAGGCCGGCGTGGCGCACAGCGTGCAGCGCGCGGGCAACCTGTTCAGCTTCACCTTCGGCTCGGCCCGGGCCCCGCGCGACTACGCCGACGCGCAGGCGCAGCAGGGCTACCGCTACGCGCCCTTCTTCCACGCGATGCTCGACGCCGGGGTCTCGCTGCCACCCTCGGTGTACGAGGCGTGGTTCGTCTCGGCCGCGCACGACGAGGCCGCGATCGCGCGCATCCTCGAGGCCCTGCCGGCGGCCGCGCGGGCCGCAGCGGAGGCGCCCCGACCGGCCTCGGCCGGCTGAGCTGCTCACCCATTCCCGAATCGTTATATACGCCCACCCCCGAAATGGTGCCGATCCCCAGGCAAGCCACGGCACACTAGATCCATGGCCGTTCTCTTCGTCCACACCGATCGCCTCGAGATCCGCTTGACGCGCGCTGAAAAGCTGCTGTCCTTCCGCCGCACGGACATCGTGGTTCCGCTGGAGAGCATCCGTTCGGCTGCGCTGACCGACGACCCGTGGGTCTGGGTGCGCGGCATCCGGGCGCCCGGCGCGGCCATCCCGCTCACCCTCGCGGTGGGCACGTGGAAGTTCCACGACGGCAAAGACTTCCTGCTCGTGAAGGGCACCCGCACCTCGGTCGTGATCGACCTCGAGGAGCAGGAGTTCTCCCGCATCATCGTGACCACCGCGCACTCCATCGAGCTGCTGCGCGCCCTGCGGCTGCCGCCCCTCGAGGGCACCGAGGTCATCTCCTCCTAGCGCGAGGGGGTCACCACGGTGCGGCCGCGCACCTGACCGGCGAGGATGCGCTCGGCCGTGGGCAGCACCTCGTCGAGACCGATGGTGGTGGTCATGCTGTCGAGGGCGTCGAGGTCGAGTTCCGATGCCAGCGCCGTCCAGGCGCGTTCACGCAAGGCGAGGGGTGCCTCCACCGAGTTCGCGCCGGTGAGCGTCACCGCGCGCAGGATGAACGGCATCACCGAGGCGGGGAGATCGCCTCCCTGCGCCAGCCCGCAGGCCACCACGGTTCCGCCGTAGTTCGTCTGCGCGAGCACGTTGGCGAGGGTGTGGCTGCCCGCCGAGTCGATGGCGCCCGCCCAGGCCTGGCTCTGCAGCGGCTTTCCGGGCGAGCCCAGCGGCTCCCGCTCGATCACGCGGGCGGCGCCGAGCGCGCGCAGGTAGTCGCCCTCGGTCGACGCCCTGCCCGAGGAGGCCACCACCGTGTAGCCGCGGCCCGCGAGCAGCGAGACGGCCACCGAGCCGACGCCGCCGGCCGCGCCCGTCACGAGCACCTCGCCGTCTTCGGGCAGCACCCGGGCATCCTGCAGCGCGAGCACGGCGATCATCGCCGTGAAGCCCGCCGTGCCGACCGCGGCCGTGTGCTCGGGGGTGAGGCCGCTCGGCAGCTGGATGAGCGCATCCGGCCGCACGCGCGCGTGCGTGGCCAGCCCGCCATGGCGGTGCTCGCCGATGCCGTCGCCGTTCAGCACCACGAGGTCGTTCGGCTCGAAGCGCGCGGAGCGGGATGCGGTGACCCGGCCCACGATGTCGATGCCCGGGATGAGCGGCCACTCCCGCACCACGCCGGGGCGCCCGGTGAGCGCGAGGCCGTCCTTGTAGTTCACGCTCGAGTGCAGCACCTCGATGTCGACGGCCCCCGGGCCGCCCGAGCCCTCGAAGAACTCCTCGTCGTCGATCTCGAGCAGCCGGCCGGGTTCGCCCTTCGCCGTCACGACCAGCGCGCGGCTCATGACACGTCCCGCCGCCAAGAGGTGAAGAAGCCGATCAGGGTCGCCACGGCGGCGATGGCCGCCAGCACCAAGCCGCCCTGCCACCACTCGAGCGCCGGCCCGGCCGCGGAGGCGATGGTGAAGAAGCTCGAGCCCACGAGGGCGTCGCTCGCCGAGCCGGGGAGGAACTGGCCGAGCTGGGCCGACCAGTCGGTGAGCGAGCTGGCGAAGCGCAGCAGGGGCTCGACGAACTGGGTGAAGGCCAGCACGATCACGATCGCGGCAACCTGGCTCGGCACGAGGGCGCCGAGCCCCACGCCGATGGCCGACCAGAGCGCCATCGCGAGCACCGAACGCCCGACGAAGGCCCAGATCTCGGGGTCGCCGAGCAGCGGGTCGATGCCGAAGGCGGAGAGCACGGCGGCCCCGGCGCCGATCGAGCCGAGGAGCGCGAGCACCCCGAACACCGCTCCGGTCAGGAACAGGGTCACCACCTTGGCCCCCAGCACGACTCCGCGTCGCGGCTGGGCGAGGAAGGCCGGGGTGAGCGACTGGTAGCGGAACTCGCTCGTCACGGCGAGGGCACCGAGGAGCACAGGGAAGACGTAGCCGATCGAGCTGGCGAAGCTGTAGATCAGCTGCGGCAGCTGGGCATGGGAGATCGCCGGCCCGCGGGCGCCGGAGCCGACGCTGCCGAAGACGGCGGCGAGCCCGCCGGCGCAGATGGCGACGTAGACCACCATGATGAGGGCGAGCACCCACCAGAGCCGCGTGCTGAGCAGCTTGGTGATCTCGGAACGGATGCCGCGCACGAGGTTCACAGCGCCCCCTCCTCGCCCACGAGCGTGAGGAACGACTCCTCGAGCCCGGTGCGCTTCTGCGAGAGCGCGGTGAGCGGGATGCCGGCCTCGAAGGCGATGCGCCCGATGTCGGCCGCGGCCGCGTTCTCCACGAGCACTCCCGAGCGCAGGTTCGACACCTCGTAGCCGGCGGCCCGGATGACCTCGGCCAGCCGGTCGCGCTCGTCGGCGTTCACCTGCACCTGCTTCGAGTCGGAGGTGTCGAGGCTCGAGAGCTCGCCGCGGTGCACGAGGGCGCCGTGCGAGATGATGATGACGTCGTCGACGGTCTGCTGCACCTCGCTCAGGAGGTGCGAGCTGATCAGCACCGTGCGGCCCTCGGCCGCCATGGCCCGCAGCAGCAGGCGGATCCACTTGATGCCCTCGGGGTCGAGGCCGTTGATCGGCTCGTCGAGCACGAGCACCCCGGGGTCGCCGAGCAGCGCGAACGCGAGGCCGAGGCGCTGGCGCATGCCGAGCGAGTAGCCGCCCACCCGGCGGTTCGCGTAGCCGGAGAGGCCCACCTTCTCGAGGGCCGCATCCGGAGCCGTCTTCGGCAGGCCGGCCGCCTGCGCGTGCACCGCGAGGTGGTTGCGGGCGGAGCGCCCCGGGTGGAAGCTCGCGGCCTCGAGGGAGGCGCCCACGGTCGACAGCGGCGAGGCCAGCTTCGCGTACGGGGTGCCGCCGAAGGTGGCCGTGCCGGAGGTGGGCCGCACGAGGCCGAGCAGCATCCGGAGCGTCGTGGTCTTGCCGGCGCCGTTCGGGCCGAGGAAGCCCGTGACCTGCCCGGGCTCGATGGTGACGGTCAGGCCCGAGACGGCGCTGACACTCCCGAACGTCTTCGTCAGAGATGCGAATTCGATGGGTACGCCGGTGGGCATCGATATGGTCCTGTCGGTGTCCGGGAGGGAAACGCGGGGTCTCTTCCGCTCTTCCAGACTAGGGCGACGGTCGTTGCTTGTCACAGGTTTCAGGGAATCCTGAGAGAATCCGACTGACGGAAAGGACGTCTCGATGGCCGAACCCGCCACCGGCGGCACCGGGAGCACCGGCGACATCCTGCCGACGCCGTCGGAGTTCACGGGCGCCTCGGCCGACATCTTGCCCGATCCCAGGGAGTTCGACGAGCAGGAGACGCGGCGGCTGAGCCTCGCCGAGCTCGAGGACGCGAGCCTGGTGGAGCACATCCGCCGCCGCACCTTCCGCGGTTCGGTGGGGCTCGTGGTCGACAGCCTGTTCTTCCTGTTCGGCACCGCGGCGGCGGCCTGGCTCGCCTTCCTCGTAGCGACCGAGTCGTTCGCGCGCGGCTGGCAGCAGCTGTGGTTCCTGCTCGTGTTCTGGGTGGTGGTGGCGTACCTGCTGCTGCCGCGGGTGCACAGCATCCTGACCCTGTTCTACGTGCCCGACTACTTCATCGGGCGTGCGAAGACCCGCGAGGGGCTGCTCGGCGACCCCGTCAACATCGCGCTGCGAGGCACCGAGGAGCAGATCCACGAGGCGATGGCCCGGGCCGGCTGGCACCGCGCCGACGACATGGGCCTCACCTCGGCCCTGCGCACGGTGCGCGGCACGCTGCTGCGGCGCAGCTACCCGGGAGCGCCGGTCTCGCGCCTCTACCTCTTCGGCAACGTGATGGACTTCACCTACCAGCAGGAGGTCTCGGGCAACCCCTCGAAGCGTCACCACGTGCGCTTCTGGCGCTGCCCGCGCGGCTGGCTCCTGCCCGGTGGCCACAAGGCCGACTGGATGGCGGCGGGCACCTACGACCGCAGCATCGGCATCTCCTTCTTCACCCTGCAGGTGACCCACCGCATCGACAAGGAGACCGACAAGGAGCGCGACCACATCGTGACCACCCTCGTGGAGGGCAACGAGCGCGCCAAGGTGAAGGTCATCCACAACTTCTCCACCGGCTACCACCACGTGAACGGCGGTGGCGACGCCATCGTCACCGACGGCGACCTGCCCGTGATCGATCTGCGCAAGATCCCCACCTGGGGAACGGATGAGGGCGAGGCGCGCGCCGCGTCGCCGAGCGTCGAGCGCACGGTCGACCCGACTCCCGCAGCCGTGTTCTCGGAGAGCCCGATCCTCGGGCGCAAGCGGCCGACCTCGATCTACCTCGGGGTGCTGCTGATGGTGTTCCGGGTGCTGTCGGCGCTCGCCGCGGCGGTGATCGTGGGATTCTCGCTCAACGACGGGGCGCTCGACCTGCGCGGCATCACGGGGGCGCTGACGCCGGCCGACGCCCAGTTCCTCTCCACGCTCGTGCTGGCGCTGTTCGAGACGCTCGCGCTGCTGATCGCGGCGCTGTACTCGGTGCTCGCGTTCCTCATCTACCACGGGCACAACTGGGCGCGCTTCGCCGGCATGGGCATCAGCGCGGCCGCGGTGCTGGTGACCTTCCTCGACTTCGCGAACGGCGGGCCGCAGATCACGCTGCAGACCAACCTCGTGGGGCTGTCGTTCGACGTGCTCGTGCTGCTCGCGCTCTCGGGCACCGAGGCGCGGCGCTTCTCGCACCGCCGCGCGCTCGAGCGCCGCGCGGCCCGCCGCGCGCGCCGGGGCGCTCGGCAGCTCCCGGCACCCGCCTAGCCCGCGCCTCGCCCGCTCCCCCTCCCGGGCC
>SCNI01000036.1 GCA_005502775.1 Microbacteriaceae bacterium 3FA27C10 | reverse complement strand
CCCCCACGGTCACTCCGACCGCCGAGCCCACCGCCACCGCCACGTCGACCCCGGCCGCCGTCGCCTCGGGCGACTCCGGATCGCTCGCGCTCACCGGTCTCAGCATCGGCGCCCTGGTGCTCTTCGCCGTCGCGGCCCTGGCCGCCGGAATCCTGGTGGTCGTGCGCCGCCGGTCTGCGAGCGCCCGATGAGCCGCCGCACCCCCTCCCCCGTCACCGGGGCCGCTCGGTCCCCCTTCTCCTCGAGGAACGACTCCGTGAAATCCAGCGCCTTCCGACGCGTACGCACCACCGCGGCCGCCTCCGCGGGCCTCCTCGCGGTGCTCGCGGCGGGAACCGTCGCCGCCGTGCCCGCCAACGCCGACCCGGCACCGGCATCCACCGCCCCCGCCGCCTCGATGCTCGCGCCCTACTACACGGCGCTCGACCTCACGGGCGACAAGCAGGTCAACAAGCTCGACCTGCAGGTGGTGGCCGACCACATCGGCGCAACCCCCGCATCCGCCGACTGGGCCGCCGTCTCGGTGGCCGACGTCGACGCCGACGGCGTCATCACGGTCAAGGACCTCGCCGCCGTCTCCGAGCGCATGATCTACGACGACGGGCCGTTCACCCTGATCGAGGCCTCGACGCTCGACATGCAGGCCGCCATGAACGCCGGCGTCATCACCTCGGTGCAGCTCACCCAGGCCTACCTCGACCGCATCGCCTCGCTCGACAAGGCCGTGGTCGACACGGGCCAGGGCGGCCGTGCGCTCAACTCCATCATCTCCACCAGCAGCGTGGCCCTCCAGGCCGCCGCCGCCGCCGACGCCACCCGCGCCGCCGACGGGATGACCAGCATGCTGCTCGGCGTTCCGATCGCGCTGAAGGACAACTACGACACCAAGGACATGCCCACCACGGGCGGCTGCGGATGCTGGGACAACAACCAGACCACCGACGACGCCAAAATGGTCGCCGGCCTCCGCGACGCGGGCGCCGTCATCCTGGCCAAGGCCAGCCTCGACGAGTTCGCGTTCGGCTTCGTCTCGGAGTACTCCTCGTTCCAGGCCGCGGGCACCAGCACCCTCGTCGCCAGCCCCTACGCCACCAACCGCAGCGCGGGCGGATCGAGCGGTGGAACCGGCGCGGCGATCTCGGCGAACTTCGCCGGCATCGGTTTCGGAACCGACACCGGTGGGTCGATCCGGGTTCCGTCGTCGTACAACCAGCTGGTGGGCATCCGCCCCACGGTCGGCCTGACGAGCCGTGACGGCATCATCCCGCTCGCCCTCTCGCAGGACACCGGCGGCCCCATCGCCCGCAGCGTCACGGATGCGGCCGTCGCTCTCGACGCCGTCGTCGGCGTCGACCCCAACGACCCGATCACCGCGGAGCAGACCGGCCTCGTGCCCGACTCGTACACCTCGTACCTCGACCCGACCGCCCTGCAGGGCAAGCGGATCGGCTACATCCCCTCGATGATCGGCAGCAACGCCACCACGGTGCGCCTGTTCAACGAGGCCGTGGCGGCGCTCACCGCTCAGGGCGCCACCGTCGTGGCACTGACCGCTCCCACCGGGTTCGCGGCCGTGCTCAGCGAGACCAGCGGCAGCACGAACGAGTTCAACCACGACCTGAACGTGTACATCCAGAACCACCTCGGTTCGCAGGTCACCGCTCGCTCGCTGCAGGGCATCATCGATTCGGGCAAGTACGTGCCGTCGCGCCTCTCGACGTACAACTCGCGCAAGGCGGTGACCGACACGACCTACCAGAACTGGGCGGGCCCCACCGGTACGCACACCGTCGCCATCGCGACCGGCCACGACGTCGTCACGAAGATGATGACCGACAACAACCTCGACTCGGTCATCTACCCGTCGGGCACGCCCTACGGTCAGGTCGGCAGCAACCTGCGCCTGAGCCCGAACACCGGCATGCCGGCCGTGACGGTTCCGATGGGCCAGTCCATCGCGGCCGACAACGTCACCACCACCGGTGGCGTGAACCTCGAGTTCCTCGGCAAGGACTACACCGAGGGCACGCTGATCGGCCTCACCTACGCCTTCGAGCAGGCCACGAAGGCGCGCACCGCACCGCCGCTGTACTCGGCCGCAGGCTGAGCAGCAGCACCCGACGGATGCCCGTCCCCGGTCCTCGGACCGCGGGGCGGGCATCCGCCTTTCCGGCGAATGCCGCCTAGCGGTCGATCTCGCGCCGGTGGCCGAGATCGACCACGACGATGACGAGCACCCCGTCGTCGATGCGGTAGATCACGCGGTAGTCGCCGGTGCGCACGCGCCACTCGGGGCGGTCGCGGGGGGTGAGATGGACGGGCTCACGATGCGAGTCGTCGACGAGAGCGGCGAGCTTGCCTCGCGCATCCGTGATGGTGATGACGCTCATGGTCGGAATATGACCCCGATCTTGCTCATTATGTCCATTACGAGCGAAGACGGCGTCACGGGCCCCGAAGTTGTGCGCGGGCTGAAAGGCGCAAGAATAGTTGACGCAGACCAATTAGAGAAAGCCGCCCGATGACTCACGACCTGATGACCCCCGAGAAGAACGTCCAGCGCATCATGTGGACCGGCACCGCCTGGTTCGCCGCGGCGGTCGGATCCGTGGCCATCGTGATGGGCCCGCTGCTCGCCTCGGGCTGGCGCCCCTCGGTGCTCACCGAGGGCGGCGGCGTGCTGTTCTGGGTGGGCTCGGCGTTCGTGGCGCTCAGCATCGGGCTCATCGGCTGGTCGGGCTGCCCGATCCTCGAGGTGAGCGTGCCGGTGGCCGACCACAACAAGACCCGCACCATGCAGGTGGGAACGCTGCTGTTCATCGTGGGCGGTGCGGCCGCCATGGTGGCCATCCTGCTCGGGCCCGCGCACTAGCGACTCAGCGGATGCCGAGTCTGCGCAGGTGGGCGTTCGCGAAGCGGCTCTCGGGGTCGAGACGCTCGTAGACCGCCCGGGCGTCGGCCAGGCGCGGCACGACGGCCGCGATGCGGTCGGCGTCGAAGAGGTGCAGCTTGCCCCAGTGCGGGCGGGCGCCGAAGGGCTCGAGCGCGCGCTCGATCAGCGGCAGCACGGCCCGCACCCCCGCGTCGTCGGGCAGCCAGGTGAAGTGGATGGCGAGGGTGTCGCGCCCGTGGGCCCCGCTCAGCCACTGCTCGTCGGCCGCCACCGTGCGGAACTCGCTGAGGGCCAGCAGGGGATCGATCACGGCGGCGAGCTCGCGCACCGCGGAGAGCGCGGCCGCGGCATCCGAGCGTCGCACGAAATACTCCGTCTGCAGCTCCTCGCCGCGCGAGGGCACCGTCTCGAGTCGGAAGTGCGGCAGCCGCTCGTTCCACGGGCCGGGGATGCCCCGCTCGGTGAGGTTCGGCTCGAGCACGACGCCCGCCGGCTCCCGGATGCCGCCCAGCAGCGAGCGCTCGGGCGACAGCCCCACGGCAGCCTCCTCCTCGCTCAGCCGCGTCTTGCCCCACACGTGCTCGAGCTCGGGCACACCCCAGTGGGTGAGCACGCTCACGCTGTAGCCGGAGCCGAGCAGCGCATCCGGGTCGGCGAGGAAGTCGGCCCAGGCGATGCCGTCCCAGGCGTCCTGCTGCACGAGGTAGCTCGGCTGGATGTCGAGGGTCAGGCGGGTCGTGACGCCGAACGCTCCGGCCGCCACCACGAGGGCGCCGAAGTCAGGATGACTGCGGTCGGCGACCACGAGCTCGCCGCGGTGGTCGACGTACTCGATGGCGTGCACCGCCGAGGAGAGCGTGCCGTTCGTGTTGCCCGATCCGTGCGTGCCGGTGGCGACGGCGCCGCCGATGGAGATGTGCGGCAGCGAGCCCATGTTGTGCAGGGCCCAACCGTGCTCCTGCAGCGCGCGGGCGGCGATGCCGTAGCGCATGCCGGCCCCGACCGTCGCGAGGCGGGCATCCGCGTCGATCTCGACGCCCGCGGGGAGCCCGGCGGTGGAGATCAGGGTGCCGCTCGTGTCGGCGATGTCGTTGAAGGAGTGCCGTGTGCCGAGCGCCCGCACCGGGCCGGGTTGCCGGATGACGGCGGCCAGTTCCGCGACGCTCTGCGGCTCCACCAGGCGGGGAGCCGTGAAGCGGTAGTTGCCGGCCCAGTTGAGGTCGGCACCGTCGGCGTCGTCACCGCTGCGGTCGGCGCCGTCACCGCTGCGGTCGGCGCCCTCCGCGAACAGCCGCCCGGTCACGAGCGCTGCCCTGCGGTGGGGCGGGTTGCGAGCAGGTCCCGCGCCGCCGGCGCACCCTCGGCCGTGAAAGAGTACACACGGCGACGGCGCAGCTGCGTGTCGGTGTGCTCCTCCCACTCGGAGGCGATCCAGCCCTGGCGTTCGAGTCGCTCGAGAATCGGGTAGACGGTGCCCGAGGGCCGGCCGGAGAGCTGCATGATCTGCAGCCCGAACATCGGGCCGTCTCCTTCGAGGAGGATCGTGAGCACGTCGACGGTGGGAGCGGTCACCCGCTGCAACGGTTCCATGTTCTCAACCTAGCGGCGGCCGCCCGCATCCACGCAGGCTCCCGGCTTCGTCACCGGTAGGCGCGCACGAAGGTCTCGGCGCCCGCGCGGGCGTGCTCGGCGACGACGACGGGGTCGAGAGCGGTGGCGTCGAACATCGCGCGGTCGAGGGAGGCGCCGAGAACCAGGAACGCGAAGTGCTCGGCGGCGAGCGCCGGATCGGGCACGTGCAGCAGGCCCGCGTCGTGATAGCGCGCGAGCCGCCGGGCGATCGCTCGCATGACGCGAGCCGGGATGCGCTCGTAGTAGTCGGCGGCGAGCTCCGGGAAGCGGGCGGACTCGCCCACGAGCAGGCGCCGGGTGGCCAGCACGCGCGGGGAGAGCACCGCACGGGCGTGTGCTTCCGCGAGGTCGCCGATCTCCTCTGCCGTGGGCCGGTGCCCGATCACGGCCTCCGCGTCCCGGGTCATGAACCCCTCGGCCGTCTCGGTCACGCGCTCGACGACCGCGCGGAAGAGTTCGTCCTTGCTCGCGAAGAGGTTGTAGACGGTGCGTTTCGCGACCCCGGCCTCCGCCGCCACCTCGTCGACGCTCGCTCCGACGAAGCCGCGACGGGCGAAGTGCGCCGTCGCCGCATCGAGGATGCGCTCCCGCGAGCGCTGCGGCCGCGGGTCGGGCCGCCGGTCACCCGGGGTTGCCTTCTCGTGCGCCATGCTGACATTATGCACTCATGAGTGCACAAAACTCGCGCGGCGCGCAGAGGCAGTCCACGTCCGGCCTGGACTCCGGCTTCGACACGAGCGCGGCCGTCACGCGGTCGATGCTCGGCTGGGGCGTGGTCGCTGGGGTGTTCTACCTCGTCTTCGGCCTGGTACTGGCTCTCACCCGCCCCGGGTTCGACCTCAGCCGCGACGCGCTGAGCCTGCTGCTGCTCGGCGGCCTCGGCTGGCTGCAGCTCGTCAACCTCGTGCTCGCCGGCCTCATGACGATGGTCGCCGCGATCGGACTCGCCCGCACGCCCGGCTGGCCGCGCGTCTCGGCGGTGCTCGTGGGGGTCTACGGCGCCTGCCTCGTGCTGAGCGCGCTGTTCCCGCCGGATGCGACGGGCAGCTTCCCGCCCGGCGTCGCCGGTGGCGTGTTCACGGTCGCGGGAACTCTGCACCTCGCGTTCGGGGGGCTCGGATTCGTCTGCCTCGGGGTGGCCGCCCTCGTCGCGGGATCCTGGTTCGGCCGCCGCGCAGCCGTCGCCGGGACCTCGCCGGGCGCTGCGCTCTGGTCGAGGGTCGCGGGGATCGTGATGATCGCCGCTTTCGTGGGAGGTGGGGCGCTGTCGGCGACGCCGGTCGGGGTGGGACTGCTCTGGATCGCCGTGCTCGCCGGCTGGGCGTGGCTCGCGCTCGCCTGTGTGGCGGCCTACCGCGCAGTGCCGCATCCGGTGATCGCGCAGCGCTGAGCCCGGCAGCAGGCACGACGCGCACCGGGGGCCCGCCCAGGCGCGCGTCCGCTTCGGCGCGCATCCGCATCCTGTTGACTCGCCGAGTGACCATTGGCGCAAGCCGCGCCCGGGCATAGCGTCGACAGGGAGTCGCGACGCACGAAGCCGCGCGCGACACCGAACGCAAGGAGTGCATCATGCCCAAGCCCGTCGCCTTCCTCCTCCTCGTCGCGGTGGCCGCCGGGGCCTACGTCGCCGGCACCAAGGCCGGCCGTTCGCGTTACCGCGAGATCAGCGGCGTCGCCAAGAAGTTCTGGGACGACCCGGCCGTGGCGAAGGCCCGCAAGCGCAGCTACAAGCAGGCCGAGAAGGCCGCGACGAAGATCGCCAAGAAGATCGGCGCCTGAGCCGCGTCCAGCGTGAGCGTGAGCGACAGCCCAGGAGCGCCCGACGCCTCCGGCCGGCCCGGAATCCCCGACGCCGCCCGCACCCCGAAATCGCGTGATGACTGGCAAGGGCTGGTTCGCCGCAGCCTCGAGGCGGCGGGGGTCTCGGCGCACACCGTGCGAGAGCTCGCGTCGACGGCCGAGTTCATCCCCACGGATGCCGCCGACCCTGCCGAGCTGACGGCGCTGCTCGACGCGTGCCCCACCTCCCCGGTGCTGTACATCGCCCTGCCTCCGTCGATGGGCCACACGGTCGCGGCCGCGCTCGCGCAGATCGCGCTGCCGCCCGAGCTGCTCGTGGCCATCGAGAAGCCCTTCGGCGACGATCTGGCCGACGCCGAGGCCCTCAACCGCGAGCTGGCCGAGGCGCTGGCCCCGTCGGGCGGCGCCGAGGGCCGCCTCTGGCGCATCGACCACTTCCTCGGCAACGCCACCGTGCACGGGATGCTCGGCCTGCGCTTCGGCAACGCGCTGCTCGAGTCGGCGTGGAACCGCGACACCATCGAGAAGGTCGAGATCGTCTACGACGAGGAGCTCGGCCTCGAGGGCCGCGCCGCCTTCTACGATCGCACCGGGGCCCTGCGTGACATGCTCCAGAGCCACCTGCTGATGGTGCTCGCGCTCACCGCGATGGAACGACCGGATGCGGTCACCTCCGCCTCCGTGCACGCCCGCGTGGCCGAGGTGCTCGGCGCGGTGCGCGTGTGGCGCGACGACCCGTCGACCGCCCGCCGCGCCCGCTACACCCAGGGCCGGGTGGGCGATCGCTTCTTCCCGTCGTATGCCGACGAGCCCGATGTCGACGGCGCACGTGGCACGGAGACCCTCGCGCAGCTGCTGCTGCAGGTCGACGTCCCCCGCTGGGAGGGCGTACCGTTCGTGCTGCGCTCGGGCAAGGCGATCGGCAGCCCGCGGGCCGAGGTCGCCCTGCACTTCCGCGCCGCGTCGCCGCCCACGGGCATCGCCGCACCCGCCGAGGGCCCGGGCGGCACGGTGCTGCGCCTCTCGTTGAAGAACGGCGACGTCGACCTCGACCTGCTCGTTCACGGCTCGGCCACGCCCGACGCCCTCGAGCGCATGCCCCTCGAAGCGCGACCCGGCGAACCGGAGCTCGGTGCCTACGCGCAGGTGCTGGCCGGCATCCTGCAGCGCGACACGCTGCTCTCGGTGCCCGGCGACGTGGCCGAGCAGTGCTGGCGCATCGTGACGCCGATCCTCTCGGCCTGGGCCGCCGGTGAGACGCCGCTCGAGGAGTACCCGGCCGGGAGCGCGGGACCCGCCGGCTGGTGAGCCGGCTGGGCGGCCCCACGACGAGCGGGCGGGTCCCGGTCGCCTGCCGCGCTCAGCGCCGGAGCAGCCGGTTCTCGTAGGCGTGCACCACGATCTGCGCGCGGCTCTGCAGCCCGAGCTTGTGCAGCACGGCGCGGATGTGCGACTTGACCGTGGCCTCGCTCACGAACGCCGCGCGCGCGATCTCGCTGTTGCGCATCCCCGTGGCCGCGAGCAGGAACACGTCCCGCTCGCGCGGCGACAGGGCCACCAGAGCATCGGGGACATCGGCCCCGCCGGCCGGGCGCGCGAACTGCCGCACCACGGTCCCGACGGGAACGGGCGGGGCGTCGCCCGCGTGCACCGCGCGGATCGTGTCGAGCAGCACCTCGGGCGTCACGTCCTTGGTGACGAAGGCGCTCGCCCCGTGGCGCATCGCCTGGAACACCGCCTCCTCCTGCTGGAACGTGGTCAGCACGACGACCTGCGGTGCCGGCGCAGCACTCGGCTCGCCGGCACCGGCGCCGCCCGCATCCGGAGCGGCATCGCGCTCGCCCACGATCAGGCGGGTCGCCTCGATGCCGTTCGTGCCGGGCATCCGGATGTCCATCAGCACCACGTCCGGTCGCGTGCGCCGCACGAGATCGACCGCCGCGGCGCCGTCGCCGGCGGTGCCGACCAGGTCGAGGTCGCGCTGCGAGTCGATGAGCATGCGCAGGCCGTAGACGAACAGCTCCTGGTCGTCGACCACCGCCACGCGGATGCGCCGTTCCTCGGTTGCGAGCACCGCCTCACCGGCTGCGTCTGCGGCTGCCCGGGCGGCGCTCACGCGGCCACTCCGGCGGCTCGTCGCTCGACGGTCGAGTAGGCGGGGATGGACGCCGTCACCACGAATGCGCCCTCCGCCTCGTCGCGTGCGGCGGTGAGCCAGCCACCCGCGAGCCGTGCACGGTCGGTCATACCCCGGATCCCGAAGGTGCGGCCCGCCGTCGCCGCCCCCGCCTCCGGCACCGCGCAGGCCGCGCTCGTCACCGTGAGCACGAGTCCGTCTCCGCTCCAAGCGAGTGACACCGACGCCGCCGGCCGGCTTCCGCCGTGCTTGAGCGCGTTCGTGAGGCTCTCCTGCACGATCCGGTAGACGCTCAGCTCCTGGGCCGGGGTGAGCGACCCCGGCTCGCCGAGGCGCTCGAGCCGCACGGTCATCCCGGTGAGCGACACCCGTTCCACGAGAGCGTCGATGCCGGCGAGCCCCGGCTGCGGCCGGGTGCCGTCGTCGTGCAGGCCTTCGAGCAGGCCCCGCAGGTCGGTGAGCGCCGACCGCGCCGTGTCGGCGATGCGGCGCAGTGCTTCGTCGGTCTGCTCCGGGATCGCATCCGGCTCCGGGACAGCCTCCTGCTCCGGGAGCTCTCCCGGCTCGGAGGGCTCCGACAGCGACGCCGCCGCGTCGGAGGCGCGCAGGTAGCGCGAGCCGTCGGCCACCGCCACCACCACGGTGAGCGAGTGGGCCAGCACGTCGTGCACCTCCTGGGCCAGCTCGCTGCGCTCCCTGACACTCCGCAGCTCGAAGTCGGCGGCGACGAGGGCCGCCTCGGCCTCGGCGAGCGCCTGCCGCTCCGCGCGCCGGCGGCTGCCGGCATGCAACGCCGCCCCCGCACCCCAGGCCAGCAGATAGAGCACCCCGCCGAGGGCGGTGAGGCCGATGGTGAGCTGCGTCGCGCCGATCGGAACGCCGAGAAGAAGGAGCGACGTCCCTCCGGTCCAGCTAGCCCAGTCCCCGACCCAGACGAGCACGATCCCGATGGTCACCGCCTGCACGGCACCCACGGCCAGTGCAGCCCAGCGGATGCGCGATGTCGCGCTGAGCGCGACGACGAACCCGACGACGAGCGCCGCTTCGTAGATCGGCCAGGTGGTGGACTCGGGCGCCGAGAGCACGCCGGCGAACTGCAGCAGCGGCACTCCGCCGATGATCGCGAGCGACACCACCGGCAGCAGGCGGCAGACGGCGATCGCGACCGCGTACAGGCCGAGGCCGACGAAGAACCCCGGTTCGTGCGTGCGGCCGACCTCGGCGTTGATCCAGAGCAGAAGGAAGACGACGCCGATCACCGGCTCGATGAACAGGTTGAGGCGCTCCGTGAGTGACGACATGCCGACACGCTATGCGCTCGGGCACGCCGGGGCCCAGGCCCCGCAGCCGGATTCAGCCGAAGGGATGAGACCGCGGGGGCCGCCGGCTGGTGAGACTCCATCCCTCGACCCGTTCTTCGTCGGGGCTTTCCCCGGCGTCGCCCGGTGACGCTAGCCTGTGGGAGTGGCCGTGAGAACTGATCGAGGTTCGATCGCGCTGTTCGCTGTGATCAATCTCGCCCTTCTGGGGTCGCTCACGGCGCCGGTCGTCACCGGGCTGCCTCTTCGGATCGCAGAGTTGGTGCCCGAAGACCAGCGCACCTCGACGCTCGCCTTCGTGACGATCTGCGGCGCCCTGGCCTCCGTGATCGCGAATCCGCTGTTCGGCTGGCTTTCGGACCGCACCCGGGGCAGGTTCGGTCGGCGACGCCCGTGGTTGCTGGCCGGCGTGATCGGCGGATGGGGCGCATCCGTTCTGATCGTCACGGCCCAGACGGCGGGGGAGCTGACGATCGCCTGGGTGCTCGCTCAGACGGCTTACAACGCCTCGCTGGCGGCCGTGGCCGCGCTTCTCGGCGATCAGATCCGAGAGCGCAGTCGCGCCCTCGCCTCGGGCATCTTCGGCGCGGCCGCTTTCCTCGGTACCCTTCCCCCGCTTCTGCTGGCGGGTCTCCTGCCGGGGCGCATCGAGATCGTGGTGATGGCCATGCCGACGGTGGCCGTCGTCATCGTCGGGGTCGCGACCGTGCTCCTGCACGATCCGCCGCTCACTCAGCAGGTGCGCCGGGCGCAGCAGTTCGCTCTCCCGAGCCGCATGAGCCTGCTCGCGGCGAAGCCCTTCGCCGCGGTGTGGCTGCAGCGCTTCTTGATGCAATTGGCCTTTGGACTCGCCACGTCGTTCACCCTGTTCTTCGTCAGCGACCGGATGCACCTCAGCCCCGGTCAGGCGGGCCAGGTCGTGGCTCTCGTCACTTTTGCCGGTGGGGCAGCGATCGTGCTGGCGTCGCTCGTGTCCGGCGCGTTGGCTGGGCGCAGTGGCGACTACCGCCCCTATATCGTCGTGGCCGCCTTGGGTCTCGCGGTGGCCGCCGTCCTGCGCGCCGTCAGCTCGGACGTCGCGCCGCTCGTGGTCGGCGCCGTGGTGGGCGGGCTGGCGCTAGGGGTGTTCTTCGCCATCGACCTCGCCTTGGCGCTGCGCACGATCCCGCCGGGTGAACACGGGGCGTACCTCGGGCTGCTGAACATCACGGAGACGCTGCCGGCCACGATCTCGCCGGCCATCGCCACGGTACTGCTCCTCATCGGCGGCGGGGACCCGTTCTCCGGCCGCCCTGACAACTACCTCGCGCTGTACCTCGCGGCCGCCACGGTCGCCCTCTGCGCCCTGTTGCCGATCGGCGCCCTGCGCGGGGTGCTCACTCGGGCGCCGGACGATCGTGTCCGCGGTCGGCGTGAGGATCCGAGTCCGTGATGCCGAGCAGCGCGAGGCGGGCGAGCGCCTCTTGGCGACTCGTCGCTCCGAGTTTGCGGTAGAGCGATCGGAGTTGCGTCTTGACGGTGTTGGGCGACACCGAGAGCGATGCGGCGATCTCGGCGACTGCCTCGTGCGTGGCCAGCCGGCGCGCAACCTCGGCCTCGCGTGGGCTGAGACGGATGCCTGGCAGCGCCCCGCGGATGAACGCGTGCTCGATGACCGGGCGCAGCCGCTCGGCGGTGGCGGTGGCGCCGACACGGTGAAGCGCCTCGACGAGCGCACTCAACGCGGGTCGGGGCACGAAAGCGACAGCCAGCATCTGCTGTCGATCCTCGAGGAACGTCACGGCCGCGTCGGCTGCCTGCCGCGTACGCTCGTCGTCGCCGAGGAGCGCCAAGGCGGCCGTCGCAACGAGCTGCGACTCCGCGCGGCTACGGGATGAACGATACGACACCGACTGGCCTTGCAGCATCCGCAGGGCGTCGTCGGGAAGGCCGCGGGCCAGCGCGATGCGGGCCGAGCTGACCGCGTGGCGGTCGCCGTTGCCGGCGCCCAGAGAGCGCTCGGCGGCGACGGCGTCGTCGTTCGCCAGATGCGCGAGCACGAAGGTGTGCCGCATCCGGTCCGTCACGAAGGAGGATGCGCTGTGCCGTCTCGCCTGCGTTCGCACAGTGTTCTGCAACGCGAGCAGTGACGCGGCCGGAGTGCCGCGAAGCAGCCCGATCACGACATCGAGGTGGGTCAGCAGCGACCAATGCTCGATCGTCTCGCGGTGCGGATCGAGGATGCGCACGCGCCGGTCGGCCTCGTCCAGATCGAATTCCTCCAGCGCGATGAAGGCACGGGCGATCTGATAGAAGCTGCCTGAGTACCCGGTCAGCCAGCCCTCCGGCCAATCACGCAGCGCCGCCTCCGCTGCGGTGACACGGGCCTCGGAGATGTCCCCCGACACCGCCTGCACCCCCGCCGTCATGCCGAGACCGAGAAGTCCCGCGGTCAGCCCCCGGGTGTCTCCCACCGCGGTCGATCGCGCGAACGCCTCGAGCGCCTGTTCGGTGCGGCCTCCGTAGAAGAAGGTGGTTCCGGCCTGGTTGTACAGAGTCGGCTCGTTCGGCCCCAGACGCTCGCGGTCGTCCGGGCGCAGGGACGCCAGCACATCGACAGCTCGCTCGGCAGCCACCAGAGCCGGCTGGATGCGGCCGCTGACCCGGAGCGCGGCCGCCTGCACACCGGCGAGCAGGGCGCGGTCGGCCGGTCCGGACAGCGACGCCTGACGTCCGGCGCCGAAGTTGGCGAGCGCGAAGAATTCGAGGGCGCGCAGCCGACTGACACCGCGCGCGTTGTAGATGATCGCCAGCATCATCGAGATCAGTGGCAGCTTGCGCATCGTCAGCACGGAGACCGAGGCGAAGAGCTCACGCACCTGGCGGGCGTGGTTGCTCAGCAGCACCGGCCAGCCTTCCCTCACGACGGCCGTGGCGAGACCCCAGTCCTCGAACTGGCGTGCTCTTTCCAGTGCCCGGAAGTGCACGCCGTGGCCGGCCTCCCACCGGGCGGTGGCGAGCACGAGGTCGCGGATCTCGGTCGGGTGATCGGCGCGGAGGCGCAGCTCGAACGCCTCGCGCACGGGCGGTGCGAAGCGAAAGAGCCGCCCGCGCGCCGGGGAGGCGCTCCAGAGCCCCAGTCCCTCGCGCTCGGCTCGATCGAGCATCCGTCCGGACTCCTCGTCCCGCGAGAGCGCCGCCGCCAGTTCGACCGTGAGCTCATCGGCCACCGAGGTGCGCACGAGGAAGTCCACGAACCGCGATTCCCACTCCTCGTTCACGATGCGCCGACTCAAGACGGTCGCGAGCGCCGATCCCGCGCTCCCCGTGCGGGAGTCTCCGCCATCGTCGGCCTCCGCCATCGCCCGCGCGAGGAGCGGCAGACCCCCGCTCGCCAACAGGTCGTCGACCCGGGCGGGGGTCGCCCGGGAGCCGAGAAGGCCACGCGCTTCGAGTTCGGTGAGTGCCAACCGGTCGGCGCCGACCACCTCGGCGTCGACCAGCAGCCGGAGCCCGGGCTCGGTCAACCGGAGGTGGCTCCTCGCGGTCGCTCGAAGACGCAGTCGCGGGAGATCCTCGACCAGGCCGATGAGGGCGTCGACCGCGCTCTCCGCGAGACGATCGACGTCGTCGATGACGAGAACGAAGTCGGCGAACCCGTCACGAAGCGACCGGCGCAGCAGCTCCCAGGGGTCGGTGCCGGCACCGATCTCCTCACGCAGATGGCGCAGAGGCCCATCCTGGCGCGCCAGGCCGGCGGCGAGCAGTTCATCGGCCAGATCCTGCACGAAGGCAGCGCTCTCGACCCTCCGGCCGCGAACCCGTATCCACAGCCCGGTGGACTCCGTCGAGAGTGCCCACTGGGCGACGGCGACCGTCTTGCCGTATCCCGCCGGCGCCAGCGCGGTGACGACGGCCGCCGGCGACTCGAACGATGCGATCAGGCGGGGACGGTCGATGGTTCCCGCCGTCAGACGCGGCACCCCGATAACCGGCATCCCGACCTCCCCGAACGAGTCTACGGGCGCGGCTCTGCCCGTGCCGCATCGCCAGGGTGACTCCACGGGTGAGGCCGGCCGCGTCGCGACCGCATCCCGGTAGCCCGCATTCAGACTCAGCTCGGCGAGAGCCGAGCCCGCAAGAAGTCGACGGTGCGCTGCCGGGCGGCGAGGGCCGGGTGCCCGGGAACCTCCCGCACCTCGCTCGTGAGCACCGAGTGCGCACGGCGGGAGAAGCCGCCGGGGTTGCCGGGCGAGGAGTCGAGTTCGATCACCTCGAACGCGTCGCCGAGCCGGGCTTTCAGGGCGTCGAAACGCGGGCGCGGCGAGTTGGCGTCGTCGGAGAAGCGCAGTCCGAGGGCGCAGAACCCCTCACCGGATGCGCGCTCGGCGACCCGGTCGAGCTCCTCCCGCGAGAGCCCGGGGTCGCGCTGGCGGGCGCGCCCGAGCGGGAAGGGGGCGGCCGGCTGGCTGACCACCGAGGCCAGCACCGTGGAGTCGACCGCGGCGGCGAGGGCGAAGCCGCCGGTGAAGCACATGCCGATGACCCCGACGCCGGTGCCCGGCGTGCGTGCGGCGAGCTCGGCGGCCACGGCCCGCAGCGCGACGGTGATCGGCCGATGGGCGTTCACGGCGAAGGCGCGGAACTCGGCACTCACGCAGATGCGCGCCACCATGCGAAGAGTGTACCCGGGAGTCTGCGGCTTGCCGGGCGTGCCGAACGGGGAGGGAACCACCACGGTGAACCCCTCCTCGACGAGGTGCTCGGCGAGGCCCAGCACCTCGGGGGTGATGCCGGGCAGCTCCGGGATGAGCACCACTCCCGGGCCCGATCCCTTCTCGAAGCAGTCGAAGACGAGCTCGCCGGCGCTGAACGGCGTGCGCGCCCAGCCCTCGAGCGTGGCGGTGGGCGCGGTGCCGGTCATGGGCTCAGTCTGCCACCGACGCCGTCCGGGCCGCCGTCACCGCCGTGGGCGAGTGACGGGCGCGGTTCAGGCGGGCGCCGGGCAGTGCAGCTGGGTGCGCTCGCCCGAACGGTCGATGTCGTGCAGCGCCATGCTGCGCCCGCAGAGGGGGCAACGCGGATCGGCGGGCGGCGCATACGGGGCTTCCGGATGCCCGGCGCCGATCTGGGCGGGCCCGGTGAAGCGGTAGATGAAACGGTTGAACCCGTTGTAGAAACCGGGCTTGCCGTCGAAGGGGTTCATCGGGTCGGGCCGTTTGTTTCGCGCCATAACGATTAGTATACTAAGCAATATGGAGACCGGGGAACCTGCACAGCACTCCGACCTGCTCGCACTCGACCGCCAGCTCTGCTTCGCACTCGCGGTGGCCTCGCGCTCGGTGATCGGCGCCTACAAGCCGATCCTCGAGCCGATGGGCCTCACGCATCCGCAGTACCTGGTGATGCTCGCCCTCTGGGAGCGCGACCCGCGCTCCCTCACCGAGCTCGCCGAGGCGCTGCGCCTCGAGCCGGCCACGCTCTCCCCGCTCGTGAAGCGGCTCGAGGCGGCCGGCCTCGTGACCCGGCAGCGCGCCGCGGGCGACGAACGCCAGCTCGCGGTCACCCTCACGCCCGAGGGTCGGGCGCTGCGGGCCAGCGCCGAGCGGGTTCCACCCCAGGTGGTGGCGGCGCTCGGCGTCGACCTCGACGAGCTCACCGAGCTCCACAGCCGGCTCACGAAGATCATCGAGCGCATCGCCCCGCTGCCCGCCTGAGCACCTGCCCCGGCGGCGAGGCGTCTACGCACCGTGCGGAACCTCGACGTCGACCACCCAGGTCACCCCGAAGCGGTCCTTCAGCATGCCGTAGACGGGCGCCCACGGCGCCGGCCCGAGCGGCTGCAGCACCACCGCATCCTCGCTCAGCCGCTCCCACAGCACGGCGATCTCCTCCGCGTCCGTGCCGCGCAGCGAGAGGTAGAAGGGGTTCGCCCCCGGGTTCCACTCGGCCGATCCCGGCACGTCGAAGGCCATCACCCGGAAGCCGTTCGGCGCCGCCACCTGCCCCCAGATGACGTCGCCCGCCTCCTCGGGGGAGGAGGCGGCGCCGAAGTCCTGGTAGGTGAACACGGTGAGTTCGCCGCCGAAGACCGACTGGTAGAACTCGAGGGCGGCGCGGGCCTCGCCGCGGAAGTTGAGGTGGGTGGTGGCGGTGACGGTCATGACGACTCCTGTCTGGGACGACGGATGCTCGGGGCCGGCCCGCAGGCCGTTCCCCACCGGCGAACACCGGCTGCGGAGCCAGGCTGCCGTCGATTGAGGTCGGTTTCCGTCCTCAATCCCCGAAGTCGAGATCATGCTGTTTCGGCATGCTTTTGTGCCGGGCGGCGGCGGGCCCCAGGCTGGAGTCATGACCGAGCACGCGCATCCCTCTCCTGGTTCCACCCCGGCGCACGAGCACGCCCACCCGGGCGCGCACGCCCCCTCGTCGGCAGCCGCCGACGCGCGGGAATTCTGGGAGACCCTCTACCAGGAACGCCCGCAACTGTGGAGCGGCCGCGCGAACCAGGTGCTCACCGATGTCGCCGCGACGCTCGCACCCGGCCGGGCGCTCGATCTCGGCAGCGGGGAGGGCGGTGACTCGATCTGGCTCGCCGAGCAGGGCTGGCAGGTCACCGGCATCGACCTCTCGGCGACTGCGCTCGCGCGGGCCGCCGAAGCCGCCGCCGCGCGCGGGATCGCCGAGGGGCGCATCCGCTGGATTCAGGCGGATCTCACCGACTGGCAACCCGACGACGTCTACGACCTCGTGTCGGCGTGCTTCCTGCACGCTCCGGCCCAGATCGGCTTCGCCCGCGAGTCGGTGCTGCAGCGCTCCGCGAAGGCCGTCGCCCCCGGCGGCGCACTGCTCATCGTGGGGCACGCGGCTCCCCCGCCGTGGGCGAACGCCGAGCACCACCACAACGAGCACCTCCCCTCTCCCGCCGAGGTGCACGAGGCGCTCGGCCTCGACGCCGCCGAGTGGCGCGTTCTCGCGAGCGAGGTGCGCTCCCGCGAGGGCGTCGGCCCCGACGGCGGGCACGGGATGCTCGACGACGCGGTGCTGCTGCTCGAGCGTCTGAGCGCCTGAGCGCCTGAGCGCCCGGGTCACGCGCAGGCGCGAGCGGGACTCAGGCCGCCGCCGGGTCCGCAGCCGCGGCCGTCGCGGCGCCCACCGACTCCCACGCGAAGCCGTCGGGATCGGTGAAGGACCCCGTGGCCACCTTCCAGAGGGTGCCGTCGGGGGCCTGCACGGTGCCACCGAAGCCCCAGAAGGACTTCTTCGCCGACTTGATCTCGGTCGCTCCCCACCCGGAGCCGACACCGCGACTCTGGCCCCACAAAGGGGGGTCGAGGATTCCTCGACTAAATGGACAGTCGTCGATATGGTCTAGCCATCAGGGTCAGGGGCTGCTGCGGCAGAGGGCGCTGGATGGGGATCGAGTCGATCATGGGTATTCAATCGAAGTCTTCGCCGTGCCGTCAGACCGGTCGTCGGCGGCGAAGGGCGCGTGCGGGGGCGGTCGCGCTCCTCGCTGCAGCCCTGGCGGCCTCGAGCCTGCTGGGAGGCGGGACCGCGGCCTTGGCTCTGCATGCGGATGCGGGCGCGCCCCCGAGCGATCCGTCGCCCACGGGCACTCCGTCACCCACCGACGCGCCGCCGACGAGCGACGCCGGCCCCGGCCCGACGGTGTCGCGCATCACCGCCGCCGACCGCTACGACCTCGGCGCCGAGCTCGCGCGGCGGGTGAGTCCGGGGTCGTCGAACACGGTCTACCTGGCCTCCGGCGCCACCTTCCCCGATGCGTTGAGCGCCGGTCCGGCCGCCGTCGCGAGTTCCGCTCCGCTGCTCCTCGTGGCCCCGGACTCGGTGCCCTCCTCGGTGGCGGCGTCGCTCATCCGTCTCGATCCCCGCGTGGTCAAGGTCGTCGGTGGCCCCGCGACGGTGTCGGATGCAGTGCTCGCCACCGTGCACGCCCTCGTGCCGAGCGCGACCGTCTCCCGCATCTGGGGGGCCGACCGCTACGCGGTCAGCCGCGAGGTCGTGGCCGACGCCTTCGGGGCAGGCGCCTCCGGTGCCGGGGTCGCGACCGGCCGGGACTTCCCCGACGCGCTCGCGCTCGGAGCCGTCGCGGGAGCGAGCTCCCTTCCCGTGATCCTCGTCGACGGTGCCGCTCCGGCCGCCGACTCCGCCACCCGCACGCTCTTGCACGGCCTGGGCGTGCACGTCGCCACGGTCGTGGGCGGTCCGCTCTCCGTCTCCGACGGAGTGCTGAACACGCTCCTTCCGGATGGCTGGGTGCCGAGGGTCTCGGGGGCGAACCGCTACGAGGTGTCGGTGAACCTCGCGACGGCCTTCGCCACGAACTACTCCACCGTCTACCTCGTCACGGGGGCGAACTTCCCCGATGCGCTGGCGGGCGGCGTGCTGGCGGCGAAGACGATCTCGCCGATGTTCGTGGTGCCGGGCGACTGCGTTCCTCGCGGGGTGCTCTCGCTCATCGCGACGAACGGAACCAGCAACGTCACGCTCATCGGTGGGCCCGCTTCGCTCAGTCCGGCGGTCGCGGCGCTGACACCGTGCTCGTTCTGAGGGCCTGAGGGGCCGGCCGCCTCGGCGTGGCCTCCCCCCTGCAGCCGGGCGCTCGCTAGCCGAGCGTCCGGCGCAGCAAGACCGTCCAGCCGCCGAGCAGCAGCACACCGGCCACGCCGAAGCCGAGCCAGCTGAGCAGGGCGGATGCGGCCCCGGTGATGAAGAAGCCCGAGAGCAGGCCGCCGAGCCAGAGCACGAGCAGCACCAGCACGGTGAGCAGCGCGAGCCCGATCGCGCGCAACGGCGCCCGGGCGAACGCCCGGAACCCGGAGAAGGCGCGGGCCCCGCCCGCCACCGAGGGCAGCACCACGAAGGCGGCGGTCGTGGTGAGCACGAACAGCGGTGCGGCGACCACGGCCGAGAGCCCGATCGCGAGCACCGCCACCGCGGCGGTGACCCACAGGCGCAGCCCCGACATCCGGAACCGCGTTCGGGGCTCGGCCGGGGCGGCGCACGCGGCGGCCGCGAGCGCCGCCCCGGCGGCGAGCGCCGCGAACGACACGAGCGCGAGCGCCAGGAACCCCGGTGCGAACCCGGGCGTGAGGAACGGCAAGGCGGTCGCCGCCTGCACGAGCGCGTTGCCGACCACCACCGGCACGGTGATGCGCCAGCTGCGACCCACCACGCGGATTCCGCTCACCCGGCCCGGCACCGGCATCCGGTCACCGGCGCGCTCCGCGCTCACGAGGTGGACCTCGCCGCCGCGTCGAGCACGTCCATGATCGACCCGGAGTAGAGCTGCTTCTCGCCGACCGTGACGGTCAGCACCACCGGGTCGTCGGCCGGGGAGACGACCGTGACGGTCTCGCCCGAGACGGTCGTGCCGCTGCAGGTGACCGCCCCGCCGGCGGTCGCACAGACCGGCGCGGTGAGCACGGCGACACCCGAGGTCGTCAGCACGTCGATGGCCGCGTACCGCACCTCGGTCTCGTGGTTGCCGCCCACGGGCGCGAGGGCCGCCACCTGCGAGCAGCCTGCGAGCATCCCGGCGGCGACGATCAGCAGCACGGCGGCCGCCACCCGGGCCGCCGCCCCCACCCGCGGCCGGGCGCTCACAGGCCCCTCGCCGTCTCGTAGGCCGTGAGGCGCGCCTGCTCGGTCATGCGCTGGGCTTCGAGCGAGGCATCCGTGATGCTCGAGAGATCGAACGGCGCCGGCAGCAGCAGCTCGGTGTTGCGGTCCAGCGGCGATCCGCGGCGCATCATCGGCGTCTCCGCCCAGTCGTTCGCGGCGAACTCGCGGCTGCGCGAGGCGAGATCGGAGCGGCTGCCGCTCGTGCCCGGCACGGCCGGCGAGGCATGGTCGAGCACCGTGGTGAACAGCGAGAGCGTGCCGTCACGGTTGTCCACCACCTCGACCACCTGCTGCTGCTGGGGGAAGTCGATGCAGGATGCCGTGGTGATCTCCCAGAAGCCCCCACCCGGCCTCGTGTGCGCGAGGATCTGGTTGAGATGCGTGTGCCCGTTCAGCCAGCCGATCGCCACCGGGTAGCGCAGCAGCAGGTCGACGAACTCCTCGGCGCCGTGCAGCACCTCGCTGGCTCCGGGTCGCTGCGCGCGGTTCTCGAGGGTGAGGCTGTTGTGGTGGCTGAACACGAGCGCGAGCTTCTTGTCGGCCGTCGCCTGCTGCAGCTGCGCCTCGAGCCAGCGGAACTGCACGTCGGGCACGGCGCCGTCGGGCCCGGCGACCTGGTTGCAGGTGTCGAGACCGAGCCCGACGACGTTCGGGCTGAGCTCGGCCTTCCACCAGGTCTCGCCGGAGTCGAGGTTGTGCTGCGTGAAGCCGTGGCCCACGGGGCCCGGGGTGGGCTCGGTCACGAAGTGCTCGGCCATGAAGTCGCGCTGCTCGAAGAGGAAGCGCTCGGGGTTCGACGGAACCGCCTTGAACCCCGGCCGGCCGATGCCGAGGGCGATGCCGAGCGCATCCATCGCCTGCGGGAACGCCCCGCCGCTGGCCGCGTAGCCGCCCAGGATGCCGCCGGCCGTGCCCTCGAGGCTGTAGGACTTCTGGCCGCCCACGGCGAGCGCGTGCAGCTGCGGGCTGAGGTCGAAGGTGCCGAGCAGCAGCGTGTCGTGGTTGCCGTACACGGCGTACCAGGGAGCGGGGAGGCCGGGTGACTCCACCGGCTGGGCGATGGCCTGGGCCAGCAGCTCGGGCAGGCGCGGGAAGCCGTAGTCGCCGAAGGCGCCGCCGCCGGGGTCGCCCGGGCGGTAGGCCCAGGTCGCTTCGGACCAGGCCTGCACGCCCTGGTAGCCGGCCCCCGGGCCGGCGGTCGCAGGATCGACCGCGAGGCCGTCCATGAGGTCGATGTACCAGCGCAGCTCGAGGTGCGAGTGCATGTCGGCGCTGTCGCCCGTGACGATCGCCGCGCCCATCGGGGCTCCGGTGAGCGGGCTGTAGCGGGCATCCGCGAACGACTGCACCATCGCGGCCGTGGCGTGCGGGCTGAGCGGGTCGTGCGGGTGGAAGGCCGAGCCCCAGGCCGAGTGGTTCTGCTCGATCATCGGTTCGATGCGGCCGGGCGACTGCGCGTCGATCACGTGCAGGTCGGAGAGGTGGCCGAGGTAGAGCAGCGAGCGGCGGGTCTGCGTGCGGGCCGCACCCGGTGCCCGGCCCAGCACGTCGAGGCGGGGGATGTAGGGCTCGCCGGGCCCGGTGGTGAGCACCCGGTAGCTGCCGGTGGTGACGGCGCCCTGGCGGATGGTCTGCAGCAGGGTGGTGGGCACGTCACCGAGCGTCGCGCCTGCAGCGCGGGCCGCACGGAGGGCTCCGGATGCGCCGACACCGCCGCTCGCGGCCGACGCGGCCGCCAGGCGCGGCGTCAGGATCTCGGCGCTCAGCCCCGTGGCGGCCGCGAGGGCGGCGGCGTGCACCAGGAACTGCCGTCGGGAGAGTCCGGGCATCGCTGCGGTCCGTTTCGGTCGGGTGGCCGAACCCCGCAGGGCGTTGCGGGGAGCGCCTCCAGGCTCGGACGCGCGAGATCGAGCGTAGCTTCTCGCGTCACCGCACGGAATGCCCCCGAGCTGGGCGCGGGGGCTCCCGAGCCGGGCTCGCCGGACCTAGCCGAACACCTCCATCTGGCCGAGGTGCTGCACCAGCTCGTCGAGCACGCTCGCCCAGCCGTCGTAGTAGAAGCCGTCGCCCGCGACGCCATCGACCCCGCGCAACTCGACGCCGAGGCGCGTGAGCTCGCCGAGCGGGGTGATGGTCACGGTGACGACCGGCCGGTCGTCATCGGGCGCATCCGGGAGTCCCCAACTGAACACGAGCCGCTCGCCGGGCGCGATCTCGCGGTAGACCCCTGCGGTCACCACGGCCTCGCCGCTGATCCCGTCCACCATCGTGTAGGAGTACTCGCCGCCGACGCGCACGTCGAGGTGCACCGATTCCCGCGGGGTGCTGCCACCGCGACCGTGCCACCAGTCGGCGACCTGGTCGGGGTCGGTCCAGGCCGACCAGATGGCGTCCGGGGTCGCATCCAGCTCGCGCGTGAGAGTGAAGCCCTTGGTGGTGTCGATCATGGTCGTCTCCTCCTGGGCCGCACGGCGGCGCCCCGCTCGCCATTCTGGCCCGCAGCGACCGGATGCGCACCCGCACGTCGACCGGATGCGCACCCGGCGCGCATCCCGCCGCGCCATCGCGGCTACCCTGGGAAGCCATGACCATCACCGCTTCCGCCGACGGCTCCGCGCTCGGCAACCCCGGCCCGGCCGGCTGGGCCTGGTACATCGACGACCGCACCTGGGCCGCCGGCGGCTGGCCGCACGGCACCAACAACATGGGCGAGCTGAAGGCGGTGCTCGAGCTATTCCGCGCGACCGCGCACGTCGACGACGATCTCCACATCCTCTGCGACTCGCAGTACGTCATCAACACGGTGACGAAATGGATGCCGGGCTGGAAGCGCAAGGGCTGGCGCAAGGGCGACGGCAAGCCGGTGATGAACCTCGACCTCATCAAGGAGATCGACGAGGCCATCCGCGGCCGCCGGTACACCTTCGAGTGGGTGAAGGGCCACGTGGGGCACGAGCTCAACGAGGCCGCCGACATCCGGGCACGCGGCGCGGCCGAGGCCTATCAGCGCGGCCGTACGCCCGACGCCGGGCCCGGCTTCCCCGGGGCGCCCGCGGCGCCGGATGCGCGCATCTCGTCCGCCGCATCCGATGCGACGCCGGAACCCGCCTCGGCCCCGAGCGACGCCACGCTCTTCTAGCGTCCTGTATCCTGGTGATCTGACCAGCCACGTGGCTCGGGGAGGTCGACATCCGCACGGATGGCCGGTCCGAGGCTCGAAACCTCCAGCATTCTCTCGAGAAGCCTGGAGGTTTCTTCATGTCCGGAACTGTGCGCGGAACCAGCCGCCGGTGGGTGCTCGCCGTGCTCTCGCTCACCCAGCTCGTGGTGGTGCTCGACGGCACCATCGTCAGCATCGCGCTCCCGCAGGCGCAGCACGAACTCGGCATGACCGACGGCCAACGCCAGTGGGTCGTCACCGCCTACGCCCTCGTGTTCGGCGCCCTGCTGCTGCTCGGCGGGCGGGTGGCCGACTACTGGGGGCGCAAGCGCACCTTCCTCGTGGGCCTGGTGGGCTTCGGCGTGGCCTCCGTGTTCGGCGGGCTCTCGCAGAGCGGGCTCGAGCTCGTGATCGCCCGCGGCTTGCAGGGTCTGTTCGCCGCCCTGCTCGCGCCGGCGGCCCTGGCGCTGCTCACCATCACCTTCGCCTCCGGCCGCGACCGGAACACCGCGTTCGCCGTGTTCGGCACGATCGGCGGCGGTGGCGCGGCGGTCGGCCTCGTGCTCGGCGGCGTGCTGACGGAGTTCGCCAGTTGGCGCTGGTGTCTTCTGGTGAACGTGTTCTTCGTGGTGGTCGGCCTCATCGCCGGCATCCTCGTGCTCACCGAGAGCAAGGCCTCGGGCGACAACCGCTACGACGTGTGGGGCGCCGTCACCGTCACGCTCGGGCTCGGCTCGCTGGTGTACGGCTTCAGCATCGCCGAGGAGGGCTGGGGCTCCCCCGGCACCATCGGCTTCCTGGCGCTCGGCGTGGTGCTGCTGGTGACATTCGTGTGGATCGAGACGCGAGTGGCCCAGCCTCTGCTGCCGCTGCGCGTGGTGCTCGACCGGGTGCGCGGTGGCGCGTTCCTGATCCAGGCGATCGTCGGCAGCGTACTCATCGGCGCGACGCTCTACCTCACCTTCCACTTCCAGATCGTGATGGGGATGGAGCCGCTCGCCGCCGGCCTCGCGAACGTGGCGATGACCGTGGTCATCCTCCTGGTGGTGCCCGTCGTCACCCGGTTCCTGTCGGTGATCGGCCCGCGCCCGTTCATGATCGCCGGACCGCTGATCGCGGCAGGCGGGCTGCTGTACCTCAGCTTCATCACGCCCGACGGCTCCTACTGGACGCAGGTGCTGCCGGCCCTCGCGCTCCTCGGCATCGGGCTCGCGATGATCTTCGTGCCCCTGCAGAACCTGGCCCTCACGGGGGTCGCCGCGCACGACGCGGGTGCCGCATCCGCCACCGTCAACTCGGCGATGCAGATCGGCGGATCGATCGGCCTCTCGGTGTTCACCGTCGTCTACGTCGGAGCCCTCGACGGTTCGCTCGCCGCGGGCAGCCCTCAGCTGCAGGCGCTGACCGACGGCTACGCGGCCGTGTTCGCCGCGGCCGCCGTCGCCCTGGTGGTGGCGTCGCTGATCGCCGTGTTCCTCATCCGGGGCAAGGAGGACGAACTGCAGCCGCAGCCGCACGACGGTGTGCCGGCCTTCGCCGCGCACCTGGGCTGAGCATCCGGCCCACCCGGGCCTGGCATCCGGGTGCCGAAACGACGGAGTCTCGCGCCACATCGCGGTAACGACGGAGCCTCAGCCCTTCGGACGCAAGAACCTCCGTCGTTTCGGTGGCGCTGCGCCCGGGGGCTCAGAGGGCGCCAGACGCGGCGCGTTCGATGACGTGGGGCGTGCCGTCGAACACGAGCAGGCGGTCGGCGAGCTTGTCGACGAAGAAGCGGTCGTGCGAGACCACGAGCACCGCGCCGGGGAAGTGCGTGAGCGCACGCTCCATCACCTGGGTGCTCGTGATGTCGAGGTGGTTCGTGGGCTCGTCGAGCACGATGACCGCGGCACCCGAGAGCAGGCACTGGGCGATGGCCACGCGAGCCCGCTGACCGCCCGACAGGGTGCCGATCTTCTGCTGGAGTTCCGCATCCGAGAACTGCAGCATCGCGAGGAAGCGGCCGACGCTCTTCTTCGTGGCGCTGAAGGCGAGCGAGTCGGGGTAGGCGTTGACGGCGTGGCCGACGGAGTCGGTGAGGTCGAGCTCGGCGTAGACGCGGTTGTAGGAGACGAACCGCGCTCCCTTGGCCCAGCGCACCTGGCCGGCATCGGCATCCGTCTCGCCGGTGAGCACGTCGAGGAGGGTCGACTTGCCGGAGCCGTTCGAGCCGAGCACCGCCACGCGGTCGCCGCGGTGCAGGCTGAAGGTGAGGTTCTCGAACAGGGGGGCGCCGTCGTCGAAGCTCTTGGTGAGCTTCACCACCTCGAGCAGGTCGTTGCTCACGCGCAGTCCGCCGTAGATGTCGGTGATGATCTGGTCGATCGGGCGCGGCGCCTGGCGCTTCTTGATGTCGGCCAGGCGGCGGGCCACCGCGTTGGCCGGGTTGCGCGCGGCCTCGCGGCGGGCGGCGCTGGCGGCCTGCTCGTAGGCGAGCAGTTCCTCCTCGTGCGCGAACTGCCGCTCGAGCATCTTGAGGCGCGACTGCTTGGCGTGCACGTAGGCCGAGTAGTCGCCCTCGTACTCCTGCAGGCGGTAGTTCTCGATCTCGACGATGCGGGTGACCACGCCGTCGAGGAACTGCCGGTCGTGGCTGACCACGAGCACGGCGCCCTGGTAGCGGGCGAGCCAGTTCTCGATCCAGCGCACGCCGTCGAGGTCGAGGAAGTTGGTGGGCTCGTCGAGCAGCAGCACGTCGGGCGACTGGATGAGGATGCGCGCCAGCGCCGCCCGGTTGCGCCAGCCGCCGGAGAGCCGGTCGACGGGCAGCTCGCGCCGCGACTCGTCGAAGCCGAGGCTCGTGAGCACGGTGTCAACGGTGTTCTCGAACGACCAGCCGTCGATCGCGTCCATGCGCTCGAACAGTTCGCCCTGCTCGACGAGGAGGGCGGTCATGGTGGCCATGCCCGCGGCGCCGTCGGCGAGCGCGGGGTCGGCGAGCAGCTCGCCGATCGCATCCAGCCGGCCCTGCGTCTCGTGCACCGCGGCGAAGTGGTCGCTCAGGATCTCGCGGATGCTGCGCTCGCCGTCGAGCTCGGAGAACTGCGAGAAGTAGCCGATGGTGGTGCCGAGCGTCACGTCGACGGTTCCCGCGGTCGGCTCGAGGCGCCCGAGGACGAGTTCGAGGAAGCTCGTCTTGCCGGTGCCGTTCTTGCCGATGAGGCCGATGCGGTCGCCGGCCTTGAGCTTCAGGAAGGCCTCGCGCAGCACGGGTCGCCCGTCGAACTCGAGGGTCACGTCGTTCAGGCGGATCAGGCTCACGGGGGTCAACCCTACGGGACGCCCGCGCGCCACCGGGCCGCTCGCCGGGCCTGCCGCGCTCGGCCGGCCCGGCAGGGGTTCTGACGGGGACTGTCTCGCGCGGGGAGGATGGCGTTGACTGGATGCCTCACCCCCGAATCGGAGCCGGAGAATCCCATGGCACACTGGACCCCCTCAGAGCTCGACCGCATCGCAGCGGCCACCGAGCTCCGCGTCAGCTCGCAGCGCGACGACGGCTCGCTGCGCCCGGCCGTCACCATCTGGGTGGGGGTCGTCGACGGCGCCGTGTACATCCGCTCGGCACACGGCCCGGAGAACGGATGGTTCCGCCGCGCCGAGCGCGCGGGTGCCGGTCACATCAGCGCGGGCGGTGTGGAGAAGGACGTGACCTTCGAGCTCGCCGACCCCGCCGTCGAGCGCCCGCTCGACGCAGCGCTCCACCAGAAGTACGACCGCTTCGGCCCCGGCCCGGTCGGCGCGATCACGGGCAGCGACGTGCTCGCCACCACCCTGAAGGTGCTGCCGCGCGACTGAGGCCGAGCGTGACACCGGCTCGCCGGGGGGGGACGCTCACCGCTACGAACGGTCGCCGATGCCGGGGGCCGGGGGCGGACGGGTCAGCGGGCCTCGGCGCCCGCATCCGCTCCGGCGGCGCCGGCCGCGGCCTCGGCGAGGCTCGTCGCCGCCCAGGTGGCGAGCAGGCGCAGGCCGTCGGCGGTGGGCGACCCCGCGGCCGCGGTGTAGACGTTCAGCACGAGGCCGGGCTCGCCCGGCAGTTCCATCGACTGGTAGTCGAGGTCGAGATCGCCGACCACCGGATGCCGCAGTCGCTTCACGCCGCTGCGATGGAAGACGACGTCGCGCGAGGCCCAGCGCTCGCGGAACAGCTCGCTCTGGGTCGAGAGCTCGCCGACGAGCCGGATGAGCTCCGCGTCGTGCGGGTTGCGCCCGGCTTCCAGACGCAGCATGGCGGCGGCATCGTTGGCGATCTGGTCGTAGTCGCGCCAGAACTCGCGGGCCGCCGGGTTGAGGTAGGTGAAACGCGTCGTGTTGGTGGGGCGCCGCGGGTCGTCGAAGACGGGCGCGTAGAGCGCACGGCCCATCGTGTTGGCCGCGAGGATGTCGTGCCGCCCGTTGCGCACCCAGGCGGGGGCCTCGGGCATGGCGTCGAGGATCTGCTGCACTGCCGGGCGCACGGTCGCCGCGGCGCGCGGCCGTGCCGCCGAGCGTCGCGCCGGGCCGGCCGCCCGCGCGAGGTTCAGCAGGTATTCGTGCTCGGCGTCGTCGAGCTGCAGGGTGCGGGCCAGGGCGTCGAGCACGCTCTCGGAGGCTCCGGCCAGGTTTCCGCGCTCGAGCCGCACGTAGTAGTCGACCGAGACACCGGTGAGCATCGCGACCTCCTCGCGCCGGAGTCCGGCCACGCGCCGGTTGCCGCCGTAGGCGGGCAGCCCCGCCTGCTCGGGCGTGATGCGGGCGCGCCGCGAACTCAGGAACTCCCGGATCTCGCCTCGCATGTCCGCCATGCCTCAACGGTACGTCGCCGACGACCGCATCGGGAGGCCCTGCGGGTACCTGCCTCGCCGCGGTCGCGCTCCTGGCGGGCCGTGGAAAGCGTCCGCCGCCGCGAGCACCCTCACCGATCTGGCGAGGGCATCCGTTCGGCCGGCCGGCACCCCGGCCGAATTCGCCGAGGCCGCCCGCCATCTCTATGAGAAGCACGGCTTCGACTGCCACGAGGGCCGCGGCTCGGGCCCCCTCGCCCTCTCTTACGAGTTCGCCCTCGACTGACCGATGCAGCGGCACTCCGGCGCTCCCCGCGCCCCCACGAGTTGCCTCACCGCAGCGCGCACAGCAGACTGAACAGGCCGGATCGCACCGAGTCTTCCGCCGCATCGCCGGAAGACCGGCCCGCCGACAGCTGAGGAGCTCCCCCCATGACCGAACCGAACGAATCCCGCATCGGCCTCTACATCGACTTCGACAACATCGTCATCTCGCGCTACCAGCAGCTGCACGGCCGCAACGCCTTCCAGCGCGACGGCATCCGCGACTTCGACAAGAACGCACCGGATGCCGACCCCGAGATCGCGGCCCGCCTCGCCGCCGCCACCGTCGACTTCGACGCGATCGTCGACTTCGCCGCCTCCTTCGGCACCATCGTCGTCAACCGCGCCTACGCCGACTGGTCGGTGCCCGTGAACGCGAGCTACCAGCGCCAGCTGATGACCCGCGCGGTCGACCTCACCCAGCTGTTCACCACCACCACGCGCGGCACGAAGAACGGCGCCGACATCCGTCTCGCCGTCGACGTGGTCGAAGACCTCTTCCGGCTGCCCGACCTCACTCACGTCATCATCGTCGCGGGCGACTCCGACTACATCGCGCTCGCCCAGAAGTCGAAGCGTCTCGGCCGCTTCGTGGTGGGCATCGGCGTCGCGGGCTCCACGAGCACCTCGCTCGCCGCCGCCTGCGACGAGTTCGAGCACTACGACTCGATCCCGGGCATCCAGAAGGTCGCGGCGACCCCGCCCCCCACGGGCGGCGGCCGGGGAGGATCCGCCAAGAAGGCCACGGCGGCACCGGATGCGGCCCAGCCGGATGCGCAGACCGCCCCTGCCGAGGCGCCCGCCAAGAAGGCCCCCGCGAAGAGCCGCCGCGTCACCACCATCCCGATGTTCTCGCACACCGAGGACGCCCAGTTCGACGAGCCGGAACCCGGAGAGGACATCGACCCGCAGACGGTCGCCACCGAACTGCTCAAGCGGGCCCTGCAGATCGGCCACGCCAAGGGCGACGCCGACGAGTGGCTCAACACCGGCACGGTGAAGAACCAGATGCGCCGCATGGACCCCTCGTTCAACGAGAAGCCACTCGGCTACCGCTCCTTCACCGACTTCCTCTCCTCGCGCTCCGACGTGGCCGAGCTGCAGGAGGACGGGCCGCAGCGCCTGATTCGCGCTAGGTAGCTGTGCTAGTTGCCGTGGGCGCCGTGCTGCGCGCGGCGTCCACGGGTCGCGCCGGTCCTTGCCCGGCGCTCCGCGACATGTGAGCGTGCGGTCGCTTCGCGGCCGCGCGCTCACCTTGGGTCGTCGGGTGGGGCCTGTTGCGATGGCGCCGCGGATGGCGCTCCGCCGCCACGGGGATGAGCGGTGCCCGCGTCGGCCGACGTCGCTGGAGAGCCGAGGCCTGCTCCGCCGAGAAGCCGCTTCGACGTCGAAGACCGGAGTCGTGCACGTCGAAGTGACCTCTCGCGGGGGTGGCCGGGGTCAGGGAGTGCGACGGGCGGGCGCGACACAGGGCGACGGCGGTTGTGCCTCACATTCCTGCGGTCCACGTCGTCATGGCAGGGAGCGGGTGCAGAGCGCAGCCCGCCGGGAGAGGATGTCGCTGTGAAGCTCGTCGTGGCCGGAGGAACAGGAGTCGTCGGACGCCGTGTGGTGGAGTGTGCCCGCGAGCGGGGGCACGAGGTGGTGGTGGTCTCCCGTTCGGCGGGGATCGATCTGGCCGGCGCGGCCGGTGCGGCGGGTGCCGCCCGTGCCCGCACTGGGCTCGGGCTCGACGTCCAGCTCGCCCGAGTGCTCGCGGGCGCCGACGCCGTGATCGACGTCACCTCGGTGCAGACGCAGTCCGCCGCGGCCTCCGAGCGCTTCTTCGGCACCGTCACCCGCACGCTGCTCACCGCCGAGGAGACCGCCGGCGTCGGCCATCACCTCGCGCTCTCGATCGTGGGCAGCGATCGGGCTCCCTCCGGCTACTACGCCGGCAAGGCACTGCAGGAGCGGCTCGTGGGCGAGGGGCGCATCCCGTCCACGATCCTGCGGGCCACGCAGTTCCACGAGTTCGCCCAGCAGCTGCTCGGGCAGTTCTCGCTCGGGCCGGTCAGCGTGGTGCCGAAGATGGTGTCGCAGCCCGTCGCCGCACGGGAGGTGGGCGAGAAGCTCGTGTTGCTGGCCGAGGGTGGCCCGGCCGGGCGGGCACCCGACCTCGCGGGCCCCGAGGTGCTGCGGATGGCCGACATGGTGCGCTCCTACGCGACCGCGACGGCGATCGGGGCCGCGATCGGGCGGCGCCGGGGGGTGCTCGAGGTCCCGCTCCCCGGCGGCTTCGGCAAGGCCCTGCGGGACGGCACCCTCCTCGCCGGTCCGGGGGCCGAACTCGGCCGGCAGCGCTTCGCCGAATGGGTGGACGAGCAGCGCCGCCCGGCGGGATGCTCGGGGCACTGAGACGCGCAGGCCCGAAACGCCCTGCAGCGGGAAAGGGACGCACCGGGGCCTTCCATCCCGGCTCGACGCATCCAATGCCCGCCCCGTCCCGCCGAGGTCGCGCGAAGTGCTCTGCGGGAGCCCGCCGGCAACACTTCGCGCGACCTCGCTGGACCCCCGGGCGCTCAGACCTCGGGGATCTCCCACACGCGCGAGGGCGGGCGCACCTCGTCGGGCTCCGGTCCGCGCCGGATGCCGAGGTCGAGCGCGTCGATCTCCGCCAGTTCGGCCGCGCTCAGCTCGAAGTCGAACACGGCGAAGTTCTCGGCGATGCGCGCCGGCCGCACCGACTTGGGGATGGCGCTGCGGCCCTGCTGCAGGTGCCAGCGGATCATCACCTGCGCCGCCGTCTTGCCGTGCGCCTCGCCGATGGCGGCGATCACGGGGTCGTTCAGCGGGTTCTTCGCGGTGCCGTCGCCGAAGCCGGGGTAGAAGTTGATGCCGCCGATCGGCGACCAGGCCTGCGTCACGATGCCGCGTTCGGCATCCGCCGACTGCGTCTCCTTCTGCACGAAATAGGGGTGCAGCTCGATCTGGTTGACGGCCGGCACCACCTCGCGCACCTCGAGCAGGCGCTCGAGATGGGCGGGCTTGAAGTTGCTGACGCCGATCGAGCGGACCCGCCCCTCGGCGAGCAGGCTCTCGAGAGCGCGGTAGGCCTCGAGAGTCGACTCCCACAGCCACGGGGCCGGCTGGTGCAGGATCAGCAGGTCGAGCGTCTCGACGCCGAGCTTGCGGGTCGAGAGGTCGAAGGCGTGCAAGGTCTCGCCGTAGCCGTACTGGGTGATCCACACCTTGGTCTCGATGAAGATCTCGTCGCGGTCGAGCCCGGAGGCGCGGATGCCGTCGCCGACCTCGCGCTCGTTCAGGTAGGCGGCCGCGGTGTCGATGTGGCGGTACCCCACGCGCAGGGCTTCCGTGACGGCGGCAGCCGTCTCCACCGGCGAGCTCTGGAACACGCCGAGGCCGAGGGCGGGCATCCGCACGCCGTTGTTGAGGGTGAGCATCTCGTTCATGCCTCGACGCTACGGGCACGGCGACCGCGCTGGGAGGACCCGGCATTACCTGCCTCCCCAGTCCTCCCTCCCCGCCAGGCTCGGCCCATGCTGATCTAGGTGGTCGCTCTTCGCCGCGCACCCCGTAGTCTCGGGGCGTGGACATCGACTGGCTGAAGCACTTCCTCGCGATCTCCGACGAGAGCGACTACTCGCGTGCCGCGAACGCCGCGCACGTCTCTCGGGCGACCATCCAGGCCTCCCTCGCGGCCCTCGAGGCCGAGCGCGGCGAGCAGCTCGTGCACGAGACCGAGCCGGCGGAGGTCGAAGCCGGTGCCCCGTCGCTCACCCTCACCCCGGCGGGCATCGCGTTCCGGCCCGAAGCCCGAGCCCGGGTGGCCGCCGCCCCGCCTCCCGCGCCGAAGGCCGGCGGCAAGGCCAAGGCCTCGAAGGGCCGAGGCCGGGCCCCTGTCGTGAAGGGCGAACCGAAGCCCTTCAAGAAGCGCCAGGGCCGCTGAGGGCTGCCGCCCCGGGCAGCGCGGCCGTCGGCGCCTACAGCGCGAGCACCAGCCGGATTCCGCATTGAGCCGCTAGGGCGCCGTGCAGCGCGACGCGCTCTCGATGCGCAGCGAGAGCGGCTCGTCGGCCGAGGTGACCGTGACGGTCACCGGCACGAGGTTGAGGCCGATGAGCTCCGACTGCACGCCGCCCTGCCCGCCGAACGACGAGGTCGAGACCTTCCAGCCCCGCGACTCGTAGTCCGAGCGGATGCCGGCCAGCGCATCCGCCCCGCTGACCCCCGGCCGCAGCGGGACGGTGCGGGTGATCGTGTACTGCTGGCCCGCGCCGCCGGCCGGGCAGGGCACGACCGCGGTCGAATCGGCCGGAACGGCCTCGGGGTCGCCGGCAGCGGCCGTGACCGCGTCGACCTCCACCATGACCTCGGCAGTCACGCCGTCGAGCGTGGTGGGCGCATTCGACCTCGCCGTCGCCACCCCGATCCACACCGTGGCCACCAGGGCCAGCACGATGCCGAGCGTCACGAAGGTCGCCGGCCTCAGCAGCCCGCCCCACGGCTCGCCCTTCGGGGGCAGCTTGGGAGGTTTGCGCGGCTGGAAGAACCGCCAGCTCGTCGTGGACATCCTCCGTGTCTACCATGCCCGCATGGGCGCTGGGCGAGCCGGGGCGGCGTGCTCAGCCCTCCGGCGTGGCCGCGTGCGTGGCCGCCGTGCGGTAGTCGGTGTACATGTAGGGGTTGTCGAGCACCTTCGTCTCGGGGATGTCGGGGTTCATGCCGGCGCCCCAGGTGTCGGCGCCGAGCGTCGACTGCAGGTAGTCGACCGTGTTCTCCACAGCCGCCCGCGTGCGTGCGAGGTCGTGGCCGACGAGCGAACCGTCGTACTTGGCGATGCGGCCGTCGACCACGACGGTGTGCACGTCCGCCCGCCCCACCTGCAGCGCCACGTGGCCGTACGGGTTCGTGATGGGGAACATCGACGGCGAGTCGTCGTTCTTCAGCAGCACGAGGTCGGCCTTCTTGCCCACCTCGATGCTCCCGGTCACCGCATCCAGCCCCAGCGCCTTCGCGCCGCCCCGGGTGGCCCAGTCCACGACGTGCTCGGCCCGCAGGTGCGAGTGGGTGACGGTGTCGCCCTTCTCGTGGGCCTGGAGGTGCTCGAACGAGCGGTCGGCCCCGAGGGTCGAGCGCATCGCCGTGAACAGGTCGCTCGAGAACCACACGCTCGTGTCGACCGAGAGCGACATCGGGATGCCATGCTCGCGCAGCACCCACGACGGCGGGTAGCCCTGCCCGCAGCTCTGCTCGCTCTCGGTCGCGAGCGACACCGAGCCGCCGGTGGCCGCGATGCGCTGGTAGGAGTCGTTGCTGAGCGTCGCCGCGTGCACGTAGACGGTCTCCGGCGTCATGAAGCCGTTCTCGTACATCAGCCGGATGCCGTCGTCGTTCGTGGCGCCCCAGACGCCCGCGTGGGTGGTGACGGCCAGTCCCAGCTCGCGCGCCGCCTCGAACGCTCCGCGCTCGGGGAACGCCGGATCGCCGGTGACGTCGAAGGCGAGCTGGAAGCGCAGAAGATCGGAGCCCGTGTCGTTGGCGCGCACGAAGTTCTGGAAGTCGGGGTTCGACGCCCACTCCCACGGCGCCCCGAAGATGTTGCCGGGCGCGAACACGAAACGCCCCGCCGAGTCCCGCAGCGACTGCAGGGCCGCCTCGGCGTGCTCGATCGTGCGCAGTCCGTGCGACCAGTCGACGGTGGTGGTGACCCCGGCGTCGATCGCGTCGAGCGCCGAGAGGGCGTTGCCGGCGTAGATGTCCTCGGGGCGGAAGTGCTGGCCGTACTCCAGGTAGTACCAGACGAAGTACTGCGTGAGCGTCCAGTCGGCTCCGTAGCCGCGCATCGCCGTCTGCCACATGTGGCGGTGGGTGTCGATCATGCCGGGCATCAGGATGCCGCCGGCGGCGTCGATCTCGAAGGTCCCGTCGGGCACGGCGAGCGCTTCGCCGATCGCCGCGATCTCGCTGCCGACCACGAGCACGTCGCCGTGCCGGAGGATGTCGTGCCGGTCGTTCAGGGTGAGGACGAGCGCGTCGCGGAAGACGACCGGACGGCCGTCGGTAGGGAGGGCGGGTG
>SCNI01000035.1 GCA_005502775.1 Microbacteriaceae bacterium 3FA27C10 | reverse complement strand
GCGCCGCCGCAACGCCCTGCGCGTAGTCGACGCCCGAGAAGGTCTCCCCCACGTCGAACGCGCTGCCGTCACGGTTGTAGTTGCGGTGGTCGTCGGCCGCGAACTCGGTCGACGCCGTGTAGCGCCCGCTCAGCAGGCCGGAGGCGAGCGGAACCCGCGCGATGATTCCCACGCCCGCTTCGCGCGCGGCCGGCAGCACCTCGTCGAGCGGCTTCAGGCGGAAGGCGTTGAGGATGATCTGCACCGTCGCCGTTCCGGGACGCGCGATCGCCGCGAGCGCCTCGGCGCAGGTCTCCACGCTCACTCCGTAGTTGGCGATGGCGCCGTCCTCGACGAGGGTGTCGAGCGCGTCGTAGACGGCGTCGCTCGAGAACACCGGCGTCGGCGGGCAGTGTAGCTGCACGAGGTCGAGGGTGTCGACACCGAGGTTGCGACGTGAGCGGTCGGTCCAGGCCCGGAAGTTGGCGAGCGTGAACTCCCCCGGCTCCTGAGGGCCTCGGCGGCCCATCTTCGTGGCGACCGTGAGCGGAGCATCCGGATTCTCGGCGCGGAACCGGCCGATGACCGACTCGCTGCGCCCGTCGCCGTAGACGTCGGCGGTGTCGAAGAAGGTGACCCCCGCGTCGACGGATGCGCCGAGCACCTCGAGCGCGGCGCGCTCGTCGACGTCACCCCAGTCGGCACCGAGCTGCCAGGTTCCGAGACCGACGATGGACACGGTGCGGCCGGTACGGCCGAGGATGCGCTGGTGCATGCTCCGAGCCTAGCCCCGGCCGCCGCGCATGGCCCGAGATCCGTCGAGGGGCCCCGGAATCCAGGATTCCGGGGCCCCTCGAGACGGTGCGGCGCGGCTCAGTCGCGCAGCTTCTCCTTGTACTCGTTCTTGGCCTGCGTGGCATCGCGTTCGGCCTCGGCGCGCTTCACGTCGCCCTCGGCGCGCTTGACCTCCGCATCGGCCTTCACCTCGTCGATCTTGTCGCCGACGCGATCCTTCGCGTCTTCGACGACCTCACCGATCTTGCGGCCGGTGGCCTGTGCGGCGTCTTTCGCGTCGTCAACGAAACCCATGAGCGTCTCCTTCGGTTGCCGCCGCCGCGGGAGGGCGGCGAGGTACTGTGCTGATGGCCTCACCCTTGCACGCTCCTCCCCTGCCCGCTCGCGCATCGCAGAAAGCTCCCAGGCGGCCGACGAGCTCCGCCCGGATAACGACCGGATAACCATCCGCCGCCTGCCAGCCTGCACGCAGAGAACCGTCTCTACAGTGAGCCGCATGAGACGACTCCTGCTCACCTCCGCCGCCGTCGCGGCCGTGCTCGTGCTGGCCGGCTGCTCGGCCTCCGGCAGCTCCTCCGCGGGTCCGGCCGATCTCGCCGTCCCCGCTCCTGCTCCCGCGATGCCCGACTCGGGCGCGAAGAGCGAGACGGCGGCCGGCTCGGGCAGCAGCTCCGGCATCGCCGCCGATGCCGGCCAGAGCGTCATCACCACCGGCACCATCTCCCTCACCGTCGACGACCCGGCCGCGGCCACCGAGCAGGCGGTGGCGCTCGTCACCGGACTCGACGGCCGCGTCGACTCGCGCAGCCAGCAGGCCGGCGGCGAGGGCCGCCCGGCGAGCGCCCAGCTCACCGTGCGCATCCCAGCCGCGAAGCTCGACCAGGCCGTCGAGAGCCTCAAGGGGCTCGGCACCGTCGAATCCGTGTCGCTCGACTCGAGCGACGTCACCCTTCAGGTGAAAGACCTGGATGCGCAGATCACCGCGCTGCAGGCATCCGTCGACCGCTTGCTCACCCTGGTGGGCCAGGCCAGCACCACGGCCGACCTCATCCAGCTCGAGACCGCGATCTCCGACCGGCAGGGCCAGCTCGACAGCCTGAAGTCACAGCGGCAGTACCTGGCCGATCAGGTGGACTACTCCACCATCACCCTCGAGCTGCGGCCGGCCGGCGCGCTGCCGAACGACGTGCCGGGAGACTTCTGGAGCGGACTCGCCACCGGCTGGGCGTCTCTCGGAGTGGCGCTCTCGGGCTTCGTCGTGGTGGTCGGGGTGCTCATCCCCTGGCTGCTGCCGCTCGCGGTCATCGCGGTGGTCGTGCTGTTGATCGTATGGCTCAGCCGCCGGCCGGGTCGGCGAGGGCCGCCATCGGCACCGGCGGCTGCTGCCGCACCCAGAGCTCCCGGCGAAGAGTGAGATCGCGCAGCGCCGCCTGGTCGATGGTGGCCGGAGCGATGGTTCCGGCGCGCACGGCGTAGGCGATCGCCGCCACCAGGGGCGGCAGATCGAGCTGCGTGTTGTAGAGCAGCAGGTCGTTGCCCGCGTTGAGGGCGAGCACGGCGTTGTTGACGCGATCGGCGTAGGCGGGCACGCCGGTGTTCTCGAGCATGAGCATGTCGTCGGTCACGGCGACGCCGTCGAAGCCGAGCTCCTCGCGCAGCTTCTGGTGCCACGTCGCCGAGAGCGAGGCCGGTGCGGGATCGACCGCGCTGTAGACGAGATGGCCGAACATCACGAGCGAGGCGCCCGCGTCGATGCCCGCCTGGAAGGGCGGGGCGTCCTGGGTGAGCCACTGCGCGGCGGGCAGATCGGTCGTGGGCAGCGAGGAGTGCGAGTCGCCGGGCGCCGCGCCGTGCCCGGGAAAGTGCTTGAGGGTGCTGAACACGCTGCCGTGCTCGGCGGCGACCGCGGCGGCGACGCGTTCGCTCGAAGCCGCGGCATCCGTTCCCAGCGCCCGCTCGAAGATGAACGACGAGGGGTCGGCGGTGACGTCGGCGACGATGCCGAAGTTCACGGTCATCCCCGTCGACTTCAGCAGGGCCGCTCGCGCGGTGAAGGCCGCGGTCGTCGCGGCCACCGGTTCGTTCTTGAGGGTGGCGGCTGATTCGAAGGAGTCGTCGCCGAGTCGCGCGACGATGCCGCCCTCCTCGTCGATGGCGATCAGGGTGCCGAGTCCGTCGCTCTCGTGCAGGGCCCCGGTGAGGGCGGCGGACTGCGCGGCCGGCCCGGGCACGTTGTCGCCGAGCAGCAGCAGGCCGCCCGGCGCGTTCGCGCTGAGATAGGCCTGCAACGGGCCCGGATCGGCGCCCGCCACGTGCACCACGAACAGCGAGGCGATCTTCTGCTCGAGCGTCATCGTGGCGAGCCGCTGCTCGGCGTACATCCGGATGCGCTCGGCCGGCGTCGCCGTCGGGAACTCCCCGCGGGTGCGCGTGATCGCACCGCCGCCCGCCGTCGCGCCGTCGCCGCTGCCGGTGCTGCTGCCGGTGCCGGTCGCGGTCGCGGTTCCGCCGCCGACGGCAGCACCGTCCCCCGGCGCGCCCGTCGTGCACCCACCGAGCAGGAGCCCCACCGTGATGATCGCGGCGGAGCCGACGGCCACGCGCCCACGCCGACGCGAATCGAGGGGGCCGCCGCGCCGAACCGCGCGCGTCATTCGGGAACGGGGCCCAGCAACGAGTTCGCCACCGTCGAGTGCGCCGACTCCCCGTCGGAGGGGTGGAAGATGCCCGCCACCACGTCGCGGTAGAGCCGCCCGAGTTCGCTCGAGGAGTAGATGGCCGAGCCTCCGGCCACCCGCAGCGCCTGGTCGACCACGAAGCGCGCACTCTCGGTGGCGCGCACCTTGAGGCCCACGAGCTTCGGGAACCACGCAGCCCCGTGCGCGGCGAGCGCATCGACGTCGGCCGCGAGAGCCTCGATCTGCGGAACGATGCCGTCGTGCGCGATGCCCGCCTCGGCGACCTTCCAGCGGATGTCGGGGTCGTGGGCGTAGGGCCGCCCGCCGGCCTTCAGCGAGGTTCGGCGGTGCGCGGCCTCGACGGCGAGCTCGATGGCCCGCTGGCTGATGCCGGTGTAGACGGCGGCGAGCAGGATCTCGAAGTTGGAGAAGATCCCGAAGATCAGCGGGTCGGCGCTCGGCCCCGGAGCGAGCTTTCGGAACACCCGCTCGGCCGGCGCGACCGCCCCGTCGAGCAGAGTGGTGTTGCTCTGGCTCGCGCGCATGCCGAGGGTGTCCCAGTCCTCCACGGTGGTGACGCCGTCGGCCGAGCGGTCGAGAAAGGCGTGCACGAGCAGCGGATGCTCCGGGTCGCTGTCGTCGCGCCCGAAGACCCCCAGCCGCGTCCACACCGGCGAGAGCGAGGTGAAGATCTTGCGCCCGGTGTAGGCGTAGGAGCCGTCGGCGCCCGGAACCGCCGCGGTGGTCGAGCCGAAGAGCACGAGGTCGTTGCCGGCCTCGCTGTTGCCGAACGCGAAGATCTCGCCGGCCGCCGCATCCCGCAGCACCCAGGCGAGCGAGTCGTCGCCGCGCTCGAGCAGCACCCGGGCCACGCCGGTCCAGACGAGGTGCATGTTGATGGCGAGCGCGGTGGCGGGCGCGGCCGTGGCGAGGCGGGTCTGCTCCCGGGCGACGCGGGCGAGGCCGAAGCCGAGACCGCCGTCGGCGACCGGGGTGAACATGCGCAGGTAGCCCACCTCGGTGAGCTCCCGGAGGTCGTCGTGCGGGAAGGTGTTCTCACGGTCGTGCTGCGCCGCCCGCGACCGGATGCGCGCCAGCAGCGCGTCGTCGATCACGGACTCCGTCGTCGTCTCAGCCATCCCTCCATGCTACCGAGCACCCCTGAACGCCTCCCCCCGTCTCGCGCCGGTCCCTCCCGAACGACGGAGCCGGCGCCCGGATGCGGGCTCAGGCTCCGTCGTTTCGGCGCGCTCGCCTGAGACTCCGTCGTTCGAGGGAGGGAGGGATGCGCGCGGCGGGAGGGATGCGCCGGTCGGGACCGCGCTAGGAGAGGTCGTCCTCGAGGGTGGGGGCGAGGGCCCGCGCGTGCGCCGCGGAGAGGCGCAGGTACGTCTCGGCATTACGGCGGATGTGCGCCCGCTCCTCCTCGCCGAGCGCGCGCCGCACCTTCGCCGGCACCCCGGCCACCAGCGATCCCGGGGGCACGACCGTTCCCTCGAGCACCACGGCGCCCGCGGCCACGAGCGATCCGGTACCGATGACGGCACCGTTCAGCACGGTCGCGTTCATGCCGATCAGGCAGTCGTCCTCGACCGTGCAGCCGTGCAGCACGGCGCCGTGGCCCACGCTCACGCCCGCCCCGATCGTGGTGGGCTTGCCGGCGTCGCAGTGCACCACCACGTTGTCCTGCAGGTTGGAGCGCTCGCCGAGCGTGATCGCATCCGTGTCACCGCGCAGCACGGCGCCGTAGAACACGCTCGCCCGCTCACCGAGGGTCACCCGCCCGATCACGGTCGCGGTCGGCGCGAGCCAGGCCGAGAGGGCGAGCACGGGGGTGTGACCGTCGACGGAGATGATCATGGCTGGCCTTCCGGTGAGAGGAGAATCGGATGCGCGGGGCGGCAGACGCGGCCGGCACCGGGCACCGGGACGCCCCGGCTCACAGCCGGTACCCGAGCCGCGACACGATCGCCGCCTCCTGGTAGTCGAGCTGCTCGAGGAACTCGCGGGCCGCGTCGTCGTCGAGTCGGTTCGCGTCGCGCTCGTCGACCACGGCGTTGCGCTGCGCCTGCAGCACCTCGCGGTAGAGGGTGCCGAAGGCCTCTCCGTAGGCGCTCGTCGAGCCGGGATCGGGGTCGCGCGCGGCGTCGGCCGACTGCTGCTTGACCATCTGCGTCAGACGCTGGAGCAGCTCCGGCGGAACCCCCTCGGGCGGCGACGCCAGGAAGTTCTTGTAGACGTCGTTCGAGGCGGCTTGCGCCACCTCGAGCGCGTGCGCCGCCTGCTCGCGGTCGAAGTCCTCCTGCTTGGGGTCGCTGAGATGCAGCGAGCGGATGAGCGCCGGCAGCGTGAGCCCCTGCACGAGGAGGGTGCCCACGGCCACGATGAACGCGATGGCCTGGATCTCGGCACGCCCCGGAAAAGGGGTGCCGTCGGCCAGCGCGAGCGGGATGCCGGCCGCGGCGGCGAGGGTGACGACCCCGCGCATCCCGGTCCACGACACCACGAGGCTCTCCCGCCAGTTCAGGAACACCGGGAACTGCCGTGGTCTCCGCCCGCGCGCGATGCGCCGCTCGTTCTCCAGGCGGATGCGCTCCTGCACGCGCGCGTCACTCGCGATGCGGCGCCGCATCACCCGGTCGAGCAGGAAGTGCCGCCCGAACGACACGAACACCCACACCGGCCGGATCAGCAGCACCACGAGCAGCACGAGCAGGCCCACCCCGAAGATCTCCCACACCGAGTCGCCCGCGGCCGTGAGGTCTTCCATCACGAAGCGCAGCTGCAGGCCCATGTAGGCGAACACGAATGCCTCCAGCAGCACGTCGAGCGAGCTCCAGACCTGCCGTTCCTGCAGGCGGGTCTGATAGCCGGAGCGACTCGAACTCGACCCGATGGCGAATCCCGCCGCCACCACGGCGAGCACGCCTGAGGCCCCGATCTGCTCGGCGAGGAGGTAGGCGGCGAAGGGCACCAGGAGTCCGAGCACGGTCTCGAGTCCCGAGTCCTTCAGCAGGCGCCGGATGACGGTCGCCACCGTCGCGAGCAGCACTCCCACCCCCACGCCCACGATCGCGCTGTAGAGGAAGAGCAGCACCGGGTTGGCGAAGAGCGTGTGGGTGCCCACGACGCCGGCGAGCGTGATGGAGAACAGCGTCAGGGCCGCCGCGTCGTTCACGAGGCTCTCGCCGGTGAGGATCGACATCACGCGTTTCGGCAGCCCGAGCTTGCGCCCGATGGCCACCGCGGTGACGGCATCCGGCGGCGCCACGATGGCCCCGAGGATGAACGCCGTGCCGAGGGTGAGCGCCGGCACCACCCACGCGGCGAAGACGCCCACGAGCAGGGCGGTGGCCACCACGAGGCCCACGCCGAGCCCCACGATCGGCCGGAAGTTGCGCGCGAAGGAGACGAACGAGAAGTTCAGGGCCGCCGAGTAGAGCAGCGGCGGCAGCACGATGCCGAGCACGATCTCGGTGTCGAGCTCGATGCGGGTGAGCCCCGGGATGAACGACACGGCGAAGCCCACGAGCGTGATGACGAGGGCCGGCTGAAGCCCGCGGCGCTGGGCCAGCCCGCTGACCGCGATCGCACCCACGATCACGAGGAGGAGCTGGACGCCGTTCACCCCGCCACTCTACCCAGGCCCCGCACGGCCGCCACACGGCCTCCTCGGGCGCCTGCAATAGTGTTGCACCATGACTGATCCGATCGGCGCCGTGTCGCTGATCACCGAGCTGTTCAGCTGGATCGGCCTCGCCGCAGGCCTCGTGCTGCTCGTGGTGGGCCTCGTGCGCGGCGCCTTCTTCCGCGGCTGGCGCGAGACGCTCGGGGTCGTGGTCGTCGACGCCGGTGGCGACCTCGCCTACCGCTGGCTCGGCGACGACGGGATGCTCTACGAGGCTCCCTCGACCGAGCTCGACGCCCCGGTGCTCGAGCCGGGCGACGACGTGACGGTCTACGTGAACCCCCGCGATCCTGCGATCGGCCGCATCGACGATCCGAAGCACGAGGGGCGGGCGCTGCGCACCACGGGCTGGATCCTGCTCGGCCTCGGCGCGGTGGCCGTCGTGGTGCAGTTCGTGCTGCTGTTCGTCTGAGAGCCCGCCCGCGCATCCCGGCTCCGCACGGGCGCCTCTAAGCTGGCTGCCATGCCGGAAGACGCGAAGCCCCACGCCCTCAGCGGCCTCGTTCCCGTGGTGCGGATGCGCTCGCGCGACATCGCCGAACCGGGCCGGGTCTCGAGCCCGCTCGAGCTGCTCTTCGACCTCACCTTCGTGGTGGCCATCAGCTCGATCGTGGGCCAGCTCGCCCACGCCGTCGAGCTCGACCACCTCGGCACGGCGCTGCCGAACTACCTCATGGTGTTCTTCGCCATCTGGTGGGCGTGGCTGAACTTCACCTGGTTCGCCTCGGCCTACGACACCGACGACGTGCCCTACCGCCTGCTGACGATGCTGCAGATGGGCGGAGTGCTCGTGCTGGCCGCGGGCGTGCCGGGCGCGTTCGGGAACGGCGACTACCTGCTCGTCACACTCGGCTACTTCATCATGCGCATCGCGCTCGTCGCCCAGTGGCTGCGGGCCGCGGCCCAGGACCCCGAGGGGCGGCCGACGGCGCTGCGGTACGCCCTCGGCATCTCGGTGGTGCAGGCGCTCTGGATCGTGCGCCTGTTCACCACCGGAGGCTTCCCGTTCGAGGCGCAGGTCGCCGTCTTCGCCGTGCTCGCGGTGCTGGAGATGGCGGTGCCGATCTGGGCCGAACGCCCGGGGTCGACGGCGTGGCATCCGCACCACGTGGCCGAGCGCTACGGGCTGTTCACCATCATCGTGCTCGGCGAGTCGGTGCTCGCTGCGAGCGTCGGCGTGCAGGGGATCGTGGGCGCGGGTTCCTCCTCGGGCCCCTTCGTGCTGCTCGCCGCCGCCGGGCTCGCCCTGCTCTTCGGGCTGTGGTGGGTCTACTACCTCGAGCCCGCCCACGAGGGACTCGAACGCAACCGCGGCCGCTCCTTCGGCTGGGGCTACGGGCACTACGTCATCTTCGCCTCGCTCGCGGCGCTCGGCGCGGGGCTCGAGGTGAGCGTGAACGCCATCGGCCACCATGTGGAGACGCCGATGATCGTCGTGGCCTACTCGGTGGCCATCCCGGTGGCCGTGTTCCTCATGGCGATGTGGGCGCTGTACCGCCCGCTGATCGGGCCCACCGTGATCCCGCCGGCGCTCTCGCTCGGGGCCGCCGCGCTCGTGCTGATCGTGCCCCTGTTCACCGAGGCGCTGACCCTCCCGGTGGTCGTCCTGGTCACGACCCTGACGGTTGCCGTGGTCATCGCGGGCACCATCCTCTACCGCCGGCCCACCGCATCCTGAGTCCGCACCGTGATGCCCGAGGCCTCACAGCAGCTCGCGGAGCTCGCGGCGCAGCACCTTTCCCACGTTCGACTTCGGCAGTTCGTCGCGGAACACGATCTTCGTGGGGCGCTTGTAGCCGGCGAGCTCGCCCTTGAGGTAGGCCTTCAGCTCGTCGACGGTGAGCGAGGCGTCGGCCGGCACCACGAAGAGCACGACGGTCTCGCCCGAGCGGTCGTCGGGCACGCCGATGACGCCGGCGTCCTTGACCTTGTCGTTGGCCATCGCGACCTCTTCGACCTCGCTCGGGTAGACGTTGAAGCCCGAGACCACGATCATGTCCTTCTTGCGGTCGACGATGGTGATGTAGCCGTCGTCGCTCATCGAGGCCACGTCGCCCGTGAGCAGCCAGCCGTCCTTCAGCACCTGGGCGGTCTCCTCCGGCTGCTGCCAGTAGCCGCTCATCACCTGCGGGCCGCGCACGCACATCTCTCCGGCCACGCCGAGCGGAACCGGGTTGCCCTCGTCGTCGCGCATCTCGATGTCGGTGGAGGGCAGCGGCAGGCCGATGGTGCCGACGCGGGGAACGTCCCAGGTGGGGTTCACGGCCACCACGGGCGAGGCCTCGGTGAGGCCGTAGCCCTCGAGGATGTCGTTGCCGGTGGCCTTCTTCCAGGCTGAGGCGGTGGCGCCGCGGAGCGCCATCCCGCCCGCCACCGTGAGCTTCACGCCGGTGAAGTCGAGGGCGCGGAAGGCGGCGCTGTCGAGCAGGGAGGCCGCGAGGGTGCTCACCAGGATGAGCACGCTCGGCGTGGTCTTCTCGATGGTCTTCACGAGCGCCGCGGTCTCACGCGGGTTCGTGATCAGCACGTTGTGGGCGCCGTAATTGAAGAACGCGAGGCAGTTCACCGTGAGGCAGAAGATGTGGTAGAGCGGCAGAGCGGCCACCACGGTCTCGGCTCCCTCGTCGAGGCGCAGCCGCATCGGTGCGAGCATCTGGGCCTGGTTGGAGAGCAGGTTGAGGTGACTGATGACGGCGGCCTTCGTGCCGCCCGTTGTGCCGCCGGTGTACTGCAGCAGGGCCGTGTCGCCCGGCTCCATCGCGGGGCGGGGCTTGGAGGCGTGCCGCGCGCCGGCCGCGAGGGCGTCGCGGAACGAGACGGTGTTCGCGAGGCCGTGCCGCGGCACGAGCTTGCGCACGTACTTGACCGCGAAGTTCGTGACCACGCGCTGCACGGGCGGCAGCAGGTCGCCCACGTCGGTGAGGATGACGTGCTTCAGCTCGGTCTCGTCGATGATGGCCGCGAGCTTGTCGGCGAAGTTCTGCAGCACGAGCACGGCGACGGCGCCCGAGTCCTTGTAGACCTTGCGCATCTCGTGCGCGGTGTAGAGGGGGTTCGCGTTCACCACGACGAGACCGGCCTTGAGCGCCCCGAAGACCGCCACCGGATACTGCAGCAGGTTGGGCATCTGCAGCACAATGCGGTCGCCCTTCTTGAGCCCCAGCTCACCGAGCAGGAATCCGGCGAAGTGGTCGGAGTGCCGGTTGACCTCGATGAACGACATCTCGGCGCCCATGTTGGAGAAGGCCGTCCGGTCTCCGAAGCGCCGGCAGACCGTGTCGACCAGCTCGCCGATCGACCGATAGCTCACCGGCTCGATGACCGGGGAGAGCTCGGGAGAGAAGCTGCGCAGCCACGGTCGGCTCTCGTATTCGTTCATCGCCTTCTTCGGTGTCGACGGGGAGTGGGCCGCTGCCTACGCTACCCGCTATGGTCGTGGCATGAGCAAAGACGACGACGACTACGAAGGCCGCCCGTCGGGCTTCATCGGCCGCCTCGGGCGCGCCCGAATGCTCGCCTGGATCGTGATCATCGGGCTGGTGGCCCTCAGCATCGGGGCGATCTCGGTGATCGTGGTGCTGCAGAACTCCTGAGCCGCAGCACCGCGAAGAGGCCCGCTGCTCCCGTGAAGGGCGTCAGACCGCGGATGCCGCCGGAGCGTCGTCATCGGGCGTCGCGTCGTCGATGAGCTCCTGGTCCCACTCGGCGATGGCGGCCTCGGCCTCTTCGCGCGTGTCGAACGGGCCGAGCGTCGGCGCGCCGGGGAACTCCTCGGGGTTGAGATCGGTGGCCACGTAGTAGGTGACGATGTCGTCGTTCTCGTGCTCGACGATGCGCAGGTCTGTCATACCGTCAGACTAGCGACTCGGCCCGCGGCCGGTTCGATCAGAAGTCGAAACCGCCGCCGAAGTCGCCTCCGCCGAAGTCCCCGCCACCGAAGTCACCGCTGCCGCCGGCCCAGTCGCCGCCGCCGCTCGCCGTGAAATCGCCGCCGCCGCCCGACCAGTCGCCGCCGCTGTCGGCCGAGGTGCCCGCATCCGTGCCCCCGGCGTCGCCGCCGGACTGGTCGCCGCCCTGGTCGTTCTGGCCCTGGTCGGCGCCGCTCTGGTCGCCGGCCTGGAGGTCTGCCGGCGAGGGCAGGAAGGCGCTCACGAGAGCCGAGCCGATGACGTAGCCGGCCACGGTGCCGAGCAGGGAGCTCGCGACCATGCCGCCGAAGCCCATCCCGCCGCCGCCGGCGCCGCCGCCCATGCCGCCGAACGAGCGCTCGAGGGTGCCGGGCTGCCGGAACTCGGAGCGCGTGGCCGACTGCGCGAGCGAGCGCGGGTCGTCGCCTCGGGGCTGCTCGCCGGCCGGGGCGTTCTCGCTGAGCTGGGTGAAGAGCAGCCGACGCTGCTCGGGGGTGAGTTTGGCGATGGCCTCTTCGTGCACCTGCTCGATGGTCTCGGGCGGCGCGGTGCGCAGCAGGTAGCGGTAGCGCTCCACCGCGATCTGGTCGGCGTCGCGGCCGGAAGGGGCGCTCTGCGCGCCGTAGTTCGGGGCGGGCGTTCCGGCGCCGGCGCCCGCGGGCCGCTGTGGTTCTTCTCGGCCCAGGAGACGGTCGAGGAATCCCATGGTGATCGCTCCGATCTCAGACGGCGCCGCGTGCGCCGCCACTCACCGCCATCCTCCCCCGCTCCCCTGAGCACCATCTGTGCCGCTCCCCGCCCCAGCCCTCTCCCTCCAACTCCCAGACTCGTCACTTTCGGCGCGACAACGCGGGTGCTTCGCGCCGAAAGTGACGAGTCTGGGGGGGTGTGGCGGGAGGAGTCAGGAGGTGAAGAGGGGGCTCGCGGACTCGGGGCGGAAGCCGCGGCCCACGAGGCGCGGGGCGGCGGCGCGGATGAGGGGCACGAGCAGGTTGAGGGCGGCGCGCTGCCCGGCCGTGGGCGGGTTCGCGAGCACGGGCTTCTCGGGTGGTCGCCCGATCGCCGCGTGCAGCCGCAACTGCAGGGCCTGCATGGCGCGCACGGGCGGCAGGCGGCGGTGCTGGATGCCCGCGAGCTGCCGCTCGGACACCGCACCGGTGAGCAGGGGCTCGGCGAGGGCGTTCGCGGTGGCCACGGCATCCTGGATCGCGTAGTTCACGCCTACCCCAAACGCCGGCGACATGGCGTGCGCCGCGTCGCCGATGCAGAGCAGCCCCGGCCGGTGCCAGGTGTCGAGGCGGGACACCTGAACGCTGAGCAGCTTCACCTGGTCCCAGTCGGTGAGGGCGCCGGCCACGCCGCGCAACGGCTTCGCGGCGGCGGTCAGCGAGTCGCGAAAGGCGTCGATCCCGGCCTCCCGCAGGGCCTCGAAGCGCCCTTTCGGGATGACGGAACCGGCCTGGTAGTGGTCGCCGCGGTCGATGGTGAGCACGAGGGCGCCGTCGCCGAGGTAGGCGAGGGTCGGCGGCGGGGGCGCGGCCGGCTTCGGCAGGGAGAACCAGAGCACGTCGATGCCCACGCCGAACTGCCGCGGTTCGAGTCCGGTCGCGGCGCGCACGGTGGAGGTGCGGCCGTCGGCGGCGACGGTGAGCCGGGCGACGACCTCGAGCTCGCCCTGCGCATCCGTGGCCGTGACACCCGTGACCGCGGCGCCGGCGCGGCGCACGCCGGTGGCGCTCGTGCTCATCAGAAGGTGGAAAGAGGGGAACTCCGCGGCCTTCCCGGCGAGGAAGTTCAGGAAGTCCCACTGCGGCATGAAGGCGAGGAAGTCGTCGGGCGCCGGCAGCGCCCCGAAGTCGACGGCGTGGATGCGGGTGCCGTTCACCACGACGTCGAGCGTACCCACCTCGTTGTGCGGCAGCGCGAGGAACTCCTCGCGCAGCCCCAGCTGCCCGAGCAGCGTGAGCGTGGAGGGGTGGATGGTGTCGCCGCGGAAGTCGCGCAGGAAGTCGCCGTGCTTCTCGAGCACCACCACGTCGACGCCGACCCGTGCCAGCAGGTATCCCAGCATCACACCGGCGGGCCCGCCGCCCACGATGCAGACCTCGGTCTCGACCCTGCGCATGCGGCCACTCTATGCCGCCCCGACGGCGCCATCCCGAGCCTGCTCAGGAGAATCGCGCGGGCGCAGGAGCCGGCGTCAGTCGGCCGGGAGGAGGAAGGCGTCGGAGACGAGGGCACGGATGCGCGGCACCAGCTCCGCGCGGAGGGCCGCGTCGTCGACGTCGAGCACCTCGGCGATGGCCGAGCAGAGCGCGCCGAGGCTGAGGTCGCCGTCGCAGGCACCCACGAGGGCGGCGAGCCCGGTGTCGAGCCCGACCGCGCGGCCGAAGCCGCCGCCCTGGCGGAGGGTCATCACCACCGGGTCCTCCTGCCCGGGCCAGTAGTGCCGCTCCTCGGTGACGTCGGAGGCGTAGACGAGCCGCTCGCGCAGCAGCGCCTCGTCGTCGCGGGCGGCCTGCCAGTCGTGGCCGGCGAGGCACACGGCGAGGTGGTCGCCGAGCCCCACGGGATTGTCGCCGAGCGCCGAGTCGACCCGCTCGTAACGCGCGAGCGTGGGCACCCCGCTCCGGACCCCGGATGCGCGCCCGCCGCCGTCCTCGCCCGCCCGGCTCTCAGCGCCAACGGCCTCGCCTCTGGGCGCACTCCCGGCGCCGCTCGGGGCGCTCACGGTCAGGGCCGGCCGCCGCAGCAGCACGTAGCCGAACCCCACCTCGCGCACCCCGCGCGCCTCGAAGTCGTCGAGCCAGGCGACGTAGAGCCGCTCGAACTCCGGAGTGCCCGGCCGGGTGCCGCCGTCGCGGATCCACGTCTCGGCGTACGTCGGCGCATCCTGCCGCTCCCGCTCCACGACCCAGGCGTCGAGGGTCGCCCCACCGCCCACCGTTCCACCGCCACCGCCTCCGCCTCCGCCTCGACCCATCGCACTGCCCGGCGTCGTGCCGCGCGCCGCGCCCTCCACCCACGACCGCACGCGCTCGAGCCCGTCCTGTGACGAGGCGCCCGCCCCGCGGTACTCCCAGTTCCCGAGCAGCTGCGCGATGCCGCCCGGCGTCAGGTGCTCCCCCGCCTGCCGCACCACCTGCTCCACCAGGGCGTCGCCCTCGAGCCCGCCGTCGCGGTACTCGTACTGGGGCACCCCGTCGACCCGGGGCGTGATCACGAACGGCGGGTTCGACACGATGCGGTCGAAGCGCTCCCCCGCCACGGGCTCGAAGAGGCTGCCGTAGCGGAACTCGATCGAGTCGATGCCGTTCAGCCGGGCGTTGAGCGCCGCGATCTCCAGCGCGCGCCGGGAGATGTCGGTGGCCACCACGCGGCGGGCGTGCCGGGCGGCGTGCATGGCCTGGATGCCGCATCCGGTTCCGAGGTCGAGCACCGATTCGGCGGGGGTCGGGATCATCAACCCCGACAGTGTCGTCGACGCCCCACCGATGCCGAGCACGTGGTCTTCGTCGAGCGCGTGGCCGAGCACGGCCTCGCCGAGGTCGGAGACGATCCACCAGCTGCCGGCTCCGAGCGCGTCGACGAAGCTGTAGGGCCGCAGGTCGAGCAGGGCCCGCACGAAGCCGCCCTCGGCATCCGCGGCCCCGACCAGCCCGAGCTCGCGCGCGCCCGTCAGGCCGACCCGCGGCAACGCCGCCTCGAGCTCGGCCTCCGGCACGGGGCTGCCGAGCACGAACAGCGCCGCGAGGGTGTCGACGGCCTGCGGTCCGGCTCCGGAGGCACGCCGCCGCGCGAGCGCGCGCTCGGCCGGCAGACGTCGGCCCCGGAACAGCGCCGCGGAGGCCGCCGCACCCCAGAGCCCGTCGAGCACGTCGACCCGGTAGCGGGCGGCGGTGAGGTCTTCGCGCAGGAGGTCGATCGATTCATGTGGCACGCCACCATTCAATCGCTACAGTGGCCCCATGTCCGCACCCTCCCCCGCCGACGCGACCCCGGGCGACGACGCTCTGCTGGTCACCACCTCCTCCGGCCCTGTGCGCGGTTCGCTGCGCGAGGGCCTGCGCAGCTGGCGTGGCATCCCTTACGCCGCCGCTCCGGTCGGCGCTCTGCGCTTCCGCCGTCCGCAGCCGCCCGAGCCGTGGCAGGGGGTGCGCGAGACCGTGGAGTTCGGCCACGCCGCGCCGCAGCACGAGAACAAGGCGCTCGCGCTGCCGGAGGGCATCACCCAGTCGGAGGACTGCCTCGTGCTCAACGTGCTGGCCCCGCCGGCCACGGGCCCGGATGCCGCACCCTCGGCCCCGAGACCGGTCATGGTCTGGGTGCACGGCGGCGCCTACTTCGCCGGAACCGCGGCCCAGCCCCTCTACGACGGCACCCACCTCGTGCAGAACGGCGAGGTGGTGTTCGTGAGCGTCAACTACCGCCTCGGCGCCCTCGGCTTTCTCGACTTCTCCGGCATCGCCACCGAGGAGCAGCCCTTCGACACCAACCTCGGCCTCCGCGACCTGCTCGCCGCCCTCGCCTGGGTGCAGCAGAACATCGCGGCCTTCGGCGGCGACCCCGGCGACGTCACGCTCTTCGGCGAGTCGGCGGGCGGCGGATGCGTCACCACGCTCCTGACCTCGCCTCACGCCGCCGGGCTGTTCCAGCGCGCGATCGCCGAGAGCTCGCCGGCCACCTCGGTGTATTCGGCCCGGCGGGCGGCGGCGACCGCGGCCCGCTTCCTCGAGATCGCCGGTGTGCCGGCCGCCGAGCCGCAGCGCCTCCGCGAGCTGCCGGCCGAGGCGCTGAGCCAGGCCGCCTTCGACCTCGTGAACGCGATCTCGGCCGAGGCACCGGGAACCCTGGCTCTCGCCCCGGTGGTCGACGGCGACGTCGTGCCCGTGCATCCGATCGAGGCCTTCCAAGCCGGCAGCCAGCATCCGGTGCCGCTCATCATCGGAACCAACCGCGACGAGGCCTCCCTGTTCCGGTTGATGAAGTCGCCGCTCATGCCCATCACGCCCAGCTCCGTGCATGCCATGTTCACGCAGATCGCCGCCGAGAACCCCGCGCTCACTGACGCCGAGGCCCGCGTGGCGGCCGCCTACCCGAAACGCCGGAGCAGCCCTGCCGAGATCTCGCGCGACGCCGGATTCCGCATGCCCTCGATCTGGCTGGCCTCCGCGCACAGCCGGGTGGCGCCCACTCGGATGTACCGCTTCGACCACGCCACGCCCATGCTGAAGCTGCTCGGCATCGGCGCCACCCATGGCGCCGAACTCGCCTACGTGTTCGGCAACTTCCGGGTGGCCAAGAAGGACTTCACCTTCGATCTCGGCGGTCTGCGCCAGGCCGAGCGGGTCTCGGCGGCGCTGCAGCACCGCTGGCTGCGCTTCGCCGTCGACGGCGTTCCCACCGGGCTGCCCGACATCGCCGGCTCCGCCCTCGACTGGCCGCTCTACGACGAGGCCGCCCGTTCGACGCTCGTGATCGACCACGGGGAGCAGGTGATCGACGACCCCGACGCCGCCATCCGCGAGGCCTGGGGCGACGAGGTGATCGGCTTCGACTGAACGGGGCGAGGAGGCGCTTCAGCCTCTCGCCTCCCGCGCGCGGCCCGGTAACACCTCCGACACGTTCATCTGCGACAATCGAGACTCCGCCGTAGACCGGAGCGCCTGAAGAACACCGGGACGCTCTCGACCCAGAGGAGAACTCCGCCTTGACCACGAACGTCCGCCTGGTCGCTTTCGATCTCGACGACACGCTCGCGCCCTCGAAGGCGCCGGTCGACCCCCGCATGGCCGATCTGCTGGTGCAGCTGCTCGGAGCCGTGGAGGTCTGCGTGATCTCCGGTGGCCAGTTCGGCCAGTTCCGCTCGCAGCTCGTCGAGAACCTGCCCGAGAGCGCCGGCGAGAGCCTCTCCCGCCTGCACCTCATGCCCACCTGCGGCACCCAGTACTACCGTCACGACGGCGACTGGGAGCAGATCTACGCCGAGAACCTCACCGACGACCAGAAGGCACGGGCCCTGGATGCGGTCGAGACCGAGGCGAAACGACTCGGCTTCTGGGAGGCCGAGACCTGGGGGCCCATCCTGGAGGACCGCGGTTCGCAGATCACCTTCTCCGCCCTGGGCCAGGCGGCCCCCATCCCCGCGAAGTCGGCCTGGGACCCGTCGGGCGCCAAGAAGGAGGCCCTCCGCGCCGCCGTGGCGGAGCTGCTCCCCGACCTCGAGGTGCGCTCGGGCGGGTCGACCTCGGTCGACATCACCCGCGCCGGCATCGACAAGGCCTATGGCATGAACCGCCTCGCCGAGCTGACCGGCATCCCGCTCGACGAGATGCTCTTCGTGGGCGACCGCCTCGACGAGGGCGGCAACGACTACCCGGTGAAAGCGCTCGGCGTGCGCACGGTCGCCGTGGAGGGTTGGCCCGACACGGCGGCCTTCGTGGAGGAGTTCCTCGCGGCCAGGCACGCCTGACCCCGGAAAGCAACGTCTTGTTTGCTTTGGCCGAATAGGGTAGAAATCCAGTACCCACAACGCCCGTGGTGTCGATCACGGGAGATCACCCCGTAGCCCCCGACTGCGGCCGAGTAGACAGTGTCTTCATGACGAGTGCTATGCAATTCGCGACCTGCGTCGCACTGACATCCTCCGCACGCCGTCACGGTGCGGGCCGGCACCGCAGTGTGGTCCCGCGATAGCAGCCCGAACGTCGGGGGCACTTGATGGAGTTCATCGCGCATCGCGGTGAGCTCGATCTCATCGCGCAGATCGCCACCGCCCCCTCGGAGAGCGCCGTGGTATTCATCGGCGAACAGGGAGTCGGCCGCTCGCACCTGCTCGAGGCCGCACTGCGGGAGTCGTCGGTGCAGGCGGTGCTGCTGCACGCGAACCCGGCCGAGGCGGCCTGGCCCCTGTCGGGGTTCTCCCGCATCTTCGCCTCGATCGACGACTCGCGTGCGGTGGAGTTCGGGGGTCGCTTCACCCTGCGTTCCACCGAGCCGCAGTTCATGTTCGCCGCCGCCCGCGACCTGCTCTCGCTGCTGCGCGGCCTCTCCCTGCCGCCGCTGCTCGTGCTGGTGGACGATCTCGACCGCATGGATGCCGAGACCCAGACCCTCATCGGCTTCATGGCGGGCCGCCTCGCAGGCACCGGTCTCCGCTTCGTCGCGACCGCCGACCAGCTCGCCGAGGACAGTCCACTCGCCGGATTCCAGCAGCGCGAGATCCATCGCCTGAACATCGACGAGTCGGTGCATCTCGCCGCGGCCGAGTTCGGGCTCGGGGCCGACCCCGGAACCCTCCGCATCGTCGCGGGCCAGTCCGACGGCAACCCGCTCGTCATGATGGAGTCGGCGCGGGCGCTCAGTGCCGACCAGCTCGCGGGGCGGGAACCGCTCGTGCTGCCCTCCCGGCCGAGTGAGTCCCTCAAAGCCGTGGCGAGCAAGAAACTGAGCGATGCGGCCGAACCGCTGCGCCGCATGCTCGAGTCGATCGCCCTCGCACCGCTCACGCACGTCGGCGCCCTCACCCGCGAACGCCCCGACGACCTCGACGTGCTCGAGGAGATCCTCTACGCCGGTCTCGCCACCAGCCACGGGCAGTACGTGCGCCTGGTCGAGCCACTGCTGCGCTCCTATCTCTACTGGGACATGAAGCCGCGCGAGCGGCGCGAGCGCCACGCGGAGCTGGCCGCGCTGCACGAGGAGATCGACGACCGGCTGCGCATCTGGCACGCGAGTTTCATGGCGCCGGATGCGGAACTCACCGACGATCTGCTGCTCGCGGCCACCCGCTTCGCGCTCGAGGGCGACACCGCCTCCGCCGTCGAGCTCGCCGAGCGCGGGCTGCTCACCGCCGTCGACCTCGAGTCGCGTCACGCCCTGGTGTTCCGCTTCGCCACCGCACTCACCGGTCAGGGCGAACTCGACCTCGCCGAGCGCTACCTGCTGCACGTGCGGTTCGACCCGGCGTCGGCCGCGCTCAACCTGCGGCTCGCGACCGAGCGCATCCTGGTCGAATACGAGAAGACCTGCCTGGTGCCCACGAGCGACGTGGAGGCGGCGGTCAGCCTCTACGGCGACGACGATCCCTCCGGCGCGGTGCGGCTGCTCGCTCAGGCGAGCTTCGCCCACTCCGCGCGCTGGGACGTCGAGGAGGCGCGCCGCGATGTGGCGCTCGCCGGGCGATTCCTGGGCGAGGCCTCCGACGACGCCCGGCAGGCCCACCGCGAGACGCTCGCGATGCTCGATGCCGTGGACGGCCGCCCCGACCCGGAGCCCACCACCGGGCGGGTGAGCGCGGAGGAGCTGCAGGCGATGTCGTCGGACTCGCTGGTCGCCTTCGCCACCACCCTGAGCTACCGCGAACGCTACGCACAGGCGCGGCGGGTCTGCGCGGTGGTGTTCAACCGCCCGCACGGCGAGCCGCTCACGCTCGAGCGCGCCCGGGGCCTCAGCTGCACGAACGAGATGCGCGCCGGCGACTTCCACCGCGCCCGGCTCGCGGTGGAGGAGTGGCTGTCGTTCCCGCTTCCGGTCGCGAACCACCGCGCGGCGCGAGCGCTCGTGCTGGCCTGGTATCACTACTCGCGCGAGCGGCCCGACGAGTCGCAGGCCTACGCCGAGGAGTGCCTCGAATTCGCCTCCTCCGAGCGCAATCCCGCCCTCATCGCGCGGCTCTTCACCTTTCAGGGGCAGTCGGCGCTGCTCGAGAACCGGTTCGACGACGCCATGCGGCTGCTGCTGCTGGCCGACGCATCCGGAGCGCACCTGCAGAACCCCTCCCTTCTGCGGCACTCGGCCGACCTGGTCGAGGCCAGCGTGCTGAGCGGCCGGGCCCGCGAGGGCGAGACGGTGTACCGGCGGATGCTCGAGCAGCGCAGCGAGCGCCCCTCGCGCTGGCTCGACCATGCCCTGGCCCGCTCTCGAGCGCTGCTCGCGGCCGACGAGCTCTCACCGGGGCTGTTCCGCGAGGCCGTGGCCGCGTTCGACGGCACCGAATACAGCTACGACCGGGGGCGCACCCTCATCGCCCAGGCCCAGCGCCTCGCCCGGCTCGGCCACGCCGAAGCCGCGGAACACGCCGCGAGCGCCGCGGCCGCCGCCTTCGAGAACGCCGGAGCCACGCTCTGGGCGCGCCGCTTCGTGGCCCGGGCAGAGGTGCCGGAGGTTCCACCAGTGAGCACGGTGCTCGGCCTCCTCACCTCCGACGAGCGCGAGGTGGCCGAGATGGTGCGCAAGGGCTTCCGCAACCGCGAGATCGCCGCCGAGCTGTACATCTCGCTCCGCACCGTCGAACTGCGCCTCACCCACATCTACCGCAAGGTGGGCGCGCGCTCGCGCTCGCACCTGGCGTCGCTGCTCAACTGACGGCGGAGTGCTCGGCGGCCGGCCGTCGCGACGGGCTCTTCCAGGTGCCTCCGGAGCTGCTGAACACCGCCTCGCCGAGCGCGTAGAGGCAGAGCACCGCATCCACGATGCGGAAGAACGGGAAGAACAGTCCGTATGCGAGGTAGACCGCGCGGCGGCTCACGACGGCGGCGAGCACCGTGAGCAGGTAGTCGGGCAGCACGAGCCCGGCGAGCAGAGCGAGCGGCGGCAGAGCGCCGGCCACGCCCCCGGCGATGCCGGAGGGGTCCAGGCCCGCCGCCTCGGCGAGCGAGGAGCCCACCGAGAGGGTGATCGCCGGCAGCAGCAGCACGAGCACCACGCTGGCGAGCAGCAGTTCGCCGATGAAGAGGCTGAGAGCGACCCAGAACACGCGCATCCGGAAGCGGTGGCGGCCCACGGTCTGCCAGAACCCGAGATTCCAGCGCTCCACCTGCTTCACGTAGTCGAACAGGGTGTCGGGGTCCTGCGTGAGCGCGATCGCCGCGTGCGGGTGGAATGCGATGCGGCCGAGGCGCTTCGCGTGCACCTCGAAGGTCATGTTGTAGTCCTCGATCTTGAGGCCCTGGGCGGCGATGTCGATGTCCTTCAGGATGCTCGTGCGGTACATGCTCGCGAAGCCCGGCACGATCGGAACGACGTTCGCATAGCGACCCGCCTGCCCGAACTTGAAGAGGTACTGCATCGCGATGTAGACGCGCTCGCGGTAGGCCACGAGCAGGCGCCCGAAGAAGGTGGGCGACGACGGGGTGAACAGCGTGGAGGCGCGGCCGGCCACCGCCACGATCCCCGGATCGGCGAACTCGCCGAGCCCTGTGTCGAAGTACTCCGCGCTGAGGTGGGTGTCGGCGTCGAGCAGGAGAAGCACCTCGAAGCGCTCGGCGATGCGGAAATGCTCGATCGCGGCCACGAGGGCTCCCGCCTTGCCGCGGTTCGGGTTCAGCTCGAGCACCGTGGCGCCGTGCGCGCGGGCGATGACGGCGGTGTCGTCGCTGGAACCGTCGGAGACCACGAACACGCTCACCTCCGGGCCGAACTTGTCGAGCTCGGCGATGGTGCGGCCGATCACGACCTCTTCATTGTGGGCCGCGATGAGGATGGCGACCTCGTCGCGCCCGGGGCCGGCTGCGGATGCGCCGGCGCGCGCCGACGAGGAGTGCCGCCGCAACCGGGCGGCCAGCACGCGCATCCCGCCCGCCGTGCCCCAGATGATCGTGTTCACCCCGAGCACGAGGAGGAGGACGATCAGGAACGAGAACATCGCACCCACCCCTCTTCGAAGCTCAAACCTAGTTCGGCTCGCCCACCGGCCCACCCGCATGATCGTGCGGAAACCCGCACGCGAGGCCCTGTCACCGCAGTCCCCGGCGAACCCGGCGTGGAAAACCGCATGCCTCCGGAAAGCGATTGACTCCCGTGAAGGCCTCCGGAGACAGTGTGTCCGGGGGCACGAGGCCGAACACCGCTTCATCTCCCCACCCGACCCGATTGCGTCGCACGGCGGCGGGATGAACGAGCCTCACACCCAGGGGACACCCTCGCTCCTCCCGTCGTCGCTGACGCGGTCATCGCAGCAACTGACACGCGCCAGACGATCAAGGGAGAAAGTCGTGACAACGTTCGAGAGCATCACCCGCACCGACATCGGTGAGCCGGCCGAGAGCTGGGATCGCCCGGCGGCGACCACCGCCACCGCCTTCGAATACGACGTTGCCATCGTCGGCCTGGGCTACGTGGGCCTCCCCACCGCCCTCGCCTACCACGGCGCCGACAGCCGCGTGCTCGCCCTCGACACCTCGGAACGCCGCCTCGAGGTGATCCGCTCCCACGAGGCCGATCTCCTCGAGATCGACCACGCGCGGCTGCTCCGGGCGCTCGACCACCCGGGCTTCGTGCTCAGCACCGACCCCGGCGAGCTGCGCAAGGCCGCCGCCGTGATCGTGTGCGTGCCCACCCCGGTCGACGAGCACCTCATCCCCGATCTGTCGATCCTGCGCGCAGCCTGCGCCATGGTCGTCGACCACGCGGTGCCCGGCCAAGTGCTCATGCTCACCTCCACCTCCTACGTCGGCTGCACCGACGACCTGCTCGTGAAGCCGCTGATGGAGCGTGGCTACACGGTGGGGACGGATGTCTTCGTCGCCTTCAGCGCGGAGCGCATCGACCCCGGCAACGCGGCCTTCGACCACGACGAGGTGCCCCGCGTGGTGGGCGGCGCCACCGCCCAGTGCGAAGAGGAGGCGTCGAGGCTGCTCCTCCGCTACGTCACCAAGGTGCACCGCGTGCGCTCGCTCGCGGCGGCCGAGATGACCAAGCTCTTGGAGAACACGTTTCGCGCTGTCAACATCGCTCTCGCCAACGAGTTCGCCGACATCTGCCAGGCGCTCGATCTGAACATCGCCGACGTCGTCGATGCGGCCTCCACCAAGCCCTACGGCTACATGCCCTTCCTGCCGGGCCCGGGCGTCGGTGGCCACTGCATCCCGTGCGACCCGCACTACCTGCTCTGGCAGCTGCGCAAGCAGCGCGTCGCCGCACCGATGATCACGCAGGCCATGGTGGAGATCGCGGCCCGCCCGAACCGCGTGGTCGATCGCGTGCAGGAGGTGCTCTCGGGAGCCGGCAGCGGCATGCTCGGCACCCGCGTGCTCGTGGTGGGCATCGCCTACAAGCCCGATGTCGCCGACCTGCGCGAGTCGCCGGCCCTCGAGATCCTCGACGGCCTGATCGAGCGCGGCGCCACGGTGGCCTTCTTCGACGAGCACTTCGACTCCGTGCGGCTGCCGAGCGGCATCCTGCTCACCGGCGTCGCCGACCCGGCCGCCTTCGAGGCCGAGCTCGTGGTGCTGCACACGCGGCACGCGGATGCCCCGCTCGGCTGGATCGCCCCGCACCAGCTCGTGCTCGACACCACCTACCGCGGCACCGACGTGCCGCAGCGCGTCATCCTCTGACACACCCCGGCCAGCCCGCCGCACACCCGCCCGCCCGCACACGACCAGACCTGAAGGACCAGACCCATGCGCTCAGTCATCACCGGAGGCGCCGGCTTCATCGGCAGCCACCTCACCGAACACCTCCTCGCCCTGGGAGACGAGGTCGTCGTGCTCGACGACATGTCGACCGGCGCCCCGCGCAACCTCATCGACTCCCTCCCCAATCCCCGGCTCTCGATCGTGCACGGCTCGATCCTCGACCGCGACACCGTGATGGCCACCATCGCGGGCGCCGACCGGGTGTTCCACCTGGCGGCGGCGGTGGGCGTGAAGCTCATCGTGGAGCAGCCGCTCTCGAGCTTGCGTACGAACATCCACGGCACCGAGAACGTGCTCGACGCCTGCGTCGAGGCGCGCGCCACGCTGCTGCTCGTGTCGACGAGCGAGATCTACGGCAAGAACACCGCCGACCGGCTCACCGAGGACTCCGACCGCATCCTCGGCTCCCCGCTGAAGTCGCGCTGGACCTACGCGGCCGCGAAGGGCATCGACGAGGCCTTCGCCCACGCCTACTGGAGCGAGTACGGGCTCGACGTGGCCATCGTGCGGCTGTTCAACACCGTCGGGCCGCGCCAGACCGGGCGATACGGGATGGTGGTGCCGAACCTCGTCGGGCAGGCGCTGCGCGGCGAGCCGCTCACCGTCTACGGCGACGGCAACCAGACCCGATGCTTCTCCTACGTGGGCGACGTCGTGCCGGCCATGGTGCGGCTCGTGGAGGAGCCCGCCGCCTACGGCGAGGCGTTCAACCTCGGGGGCGCCGAAGAGGTGTCGATCGTGAACCTGGCCCACCGCATCCTCGACGTCACCGGCAGCCGGAGCCCCATCACCTTCGTCTCGTACAGCGAGGCCTATGCGGCCGGTTTCGAGGACATGCGCCGACGGGTGCCGGATTTCAGCCGGGCCTACGCGCTCGTCGGTTTCGTGCCGGCGACGCCGCTCGACGAGATCATCCGCCGTGTGGCCGAGGAGATGCTCACCTCACGCTCGCTCGATCACGAGGGCCCCGGCACCCGCTCGGCCGCCCTCGATGCGCGGGGTGCCTGATGTGCGGCATCGTCGCCTGCCGGATGCCCGGCGCCGCGGCGCCGTTCCTCGTCGACGCGCTGCGGCTGCTCGAATACCGCGGCTACGACTCGGCCGGCGTCGCCATCCTCACCACGACGGGCACCACCGTGTCCTCGCGCACCACCCACCGGGTCGACACCCTCGAGCGCCAGCTCGACGCGCTCGATCAGTCCGGCGTCGACGGAGCCCTCTCGGGCACGGGGATCGGGCACACCCGGTGGGCCACGCACGGGGCCGTGACCGAGGCGAACGCGCATCCGCACCGGGACTGCACGGGCCGCGTCAGCATCGTGCACAACGGCATCATCGAGAACGCCGTCGAGCTGCGGGCCCAGCTCGAAGCCGAGCGCCACGTCTTCGCCTCCGACGTCGACAGCGAGGTGGTGAGCCACCTGATCGAGCACGAGCTGCGTTCGGGCTGCGGGCTGCGCGACGCCGTCACCGCGGCGACGGGACGGATGCGCGGCTCCTGGGCCGTCGTGGCCCTCGACGCGCAGAGCGGCGCGCTCGTGGCCGCCGCCCACCGCTCCCCCTTGCTCGTGGCCCGCTCGGAGAAGGGCGTCTTCGCCGCGAGCGACATCAACGCGATCGCGCAATGGGTCGACCTGTTCCAGGCCATGCGGGACGGCGACGTGGTGGAGCTCGGCGAGCAGTTCGCCTGGACCCGCGCCGGCACCGGGGTCACCCCTCCCCCGTTCGTCTCGTCGATCTGGTCGGGAACGAGCCACGGGCTCGCCGGCCACGCCGACTTCATGGGCAAGGAGATCGAGGAGCAGCCCGAGACGGCCGCCCGCATCATCGACGAGCTCGCCCCGCGCATCGCGAACGGCTCGCTCTGGTCCGAGCTGCAGCTGCCGCCGTTCGAGCGGGTGGCCGTGCTCGGCTGCGGCACCTCGCTGAACGCCGGCCGGGTCATCGCGAACGCCTTCGGCTCCCTCGGCGACGTGCCGAACTCCTCGCTCATCGCGAGCGAGGGCCAGAGCGCCATCGTCGAACCGCGCACCCTCGTGATCGCCCTCAGCCAGTCGGGCGAGACCGCCGACGTGCTGCGGGCCATCGACGATCTCGACCTCGGCACCTCGGCGCTCGTGGCGCTCACCAACAGCGACCACTCCACGCTCGCGCGGCGGGCCGACTCGATGCTGAACTGCAACGCCGGCCCCGAGATCGGTGTCGCCGCCACCAAGACCTTCGTCGCCCAGGTGATCACCGGGGTGGCGATGGCGCTGTCGGCCCTCGCGGCGACACGGAGGATCGACCGGGAGTACGCCCGGCGTCAGGTCGACGACCTCCGCCGCATCCCGGATCTGCTCGCTCATGCGATCGCGGCCTCGCAGAAGGCGATCCCGCCGCTCATCGACGAGATCCGGGATGCGCAGGGCTACCTCTTCCTCGGCCGCGGCTCGGGCGTCGTTTACGCCGCGGAGGGCGCGCTGAAACTCAAGGAGCTGAGCTACCGCTGGGCCGAGCACTATCCGGCGGGCGAGCTCAAGCACGGACCGCTCGCGCTCGTCGAGGCCGGAACCCCCGTGGTCGTCATCGACTCGGGCGACCGGCGCATCGAGAGCAACATCGCCGAGGTGTCGGCACGCGGCGGCCGCGTGATCCGCATCGGCGGGGCCGGCAGCACCATCCCGGCCCTCGGGCTCAGCCTCGGCACGCCGATGCCCGGCGGCATCGACCGCTGGGGGCCGCTCGAGTCGGTGGTGCCGCTGCAGATCCTGGCCCGCGAACTCGCGCTCGCCCTCGGGCGCGACGTCGACAAGCCCCGCAACCTGGCCAAGTCGGTCACGGTCGAGTAGCCGGGCCACCGCCTCCGTACACCGTCCCACCGCCCCACCATCGAGAGAGAGCCCATCGTGCAACGAAGCACCTCCCCCCGCCTGTCGACGAAGCGCCCGCCGAAGAACCTCTGGCGCCCCCTGGCGGCGGCTCTCTCCACGATCGCGCTCGCCGTCGCCGTCGCCGTCACCCTACCCGCCTCGGCGGCGGCGAGCGCCGCCACGCCCGGCGCCGCCCCTGCGGCGGTGCTGAAGCAGACCGTCATCAGCCTCACCTTCGACGACGGCAACGCGAACCAGATGACGGCGGCGAGCATCCTGAACGCCAACGGCATGAAGGGAACGTTCTACATCGTCTCGGGCTTCGTGGGCGCGGCCAGCTACTTCACGCGGGCGAACCTCGACAGCCTCAAGGCCGCGGGGCACGAGATCGGCGGGCACACGGTGAACCATCCCGACCTCGCCGTGCTGCCGGCCGACGAGGTGAAGCGTCAGATCTGCAACGACCGCAGCACCCTCATGAGCTGGGGGTTCACGGTGAAGAGCTTCGCGTATCCCTTCGCCTCGTCGACACCCGCGAACGAGGCCGCGGCGAAGGCCTGCGGCTACAACAGCGCCCGCATGCTCGGCGACCTGCAATCGCGCTTCGGATGCGCCGGGTGCGGTTACACCGAGAAGATCCCGCCCGCGAACCCCTACTACCTGAAGGCCCTCGACCAGGTCGACAACACCTGGACCCTCGCCGACCTCAAGGCCTCGGTGACGAACGCGGAGAAGACGGGCGGATGGGTGCCGTTCACCTTCCACAACATCTGCGACACCGGGTGCGATCTCAACGTGACGCCCGCCGTGTTCACCCAGTTCGTGCAGTGGCTGAAGCCGCGCGCGCTCACCAACAACACGGTGGTGAAGACGGTCGACCAGGTGATCGGCGGCACCGCGAAGGCGGCCGTGGCCGGTCCGGCAACGGCGCCGGCCGGCCCCGGCGTGAACGCCGTCATCAACCCGAGTCTCGAGACGGCGGGCGCCAACGGGCTGCCGAGCTGCTGGATGACGGGCGGCTACGGCAACAACACCCCGACGATCACCTGGACCTCCCCCGCGCGAACCGGCTCGGTGGCCGGCTACGTCTCGGTGGCGAACTACGTCGACGGCGATGCCAAGCTGCTGCCCGCCTTCGACCTCGGCGCCTGCACGCCGACGGTCGTGCCCGGGCACACCTATTCGATGCGGGCCTGGTACACGTCGACCGTGGTGACCCAGTTCGCCATCTACCTGCGCACCACGGCGGGCGTCTGGCAGTACTGGACCTCGAGCCCGTGGTTCGCGGCGAACCCGGTCTTCTCCGAGGCCGCGTTCACGACTCCCGCCATCCCGGCCGGGTTCTCGGGCATCAGCTTCGGGCTCAACGTGTTCAGCAACGGCACGCTCGAGACCGACGACTACGCGCTCTACGACTCCGTCGGTGCCCCGGCTCCCACGGTCGTCGCGGCGTCGCCCGCGCCGGCCGCCGCTGCGCCGCTCGTGCAGGGCCCGGTCGAGGTGCACATGAACAGCGGAACGGATGCGCCGACGGGCACCGCGCAAGATCTCAGCGGTGTCGCGCCCGGGGACTCGAAATGACGTCGGACGGCGGCGGTGACGGTTCCGGCGGCGGACGCAGCCGCGGACGCCGGGCCGCCGGCCTTCGACGGCTCGGCGCGGGAGCCGTCGTGCTCGGGCTGACGGCAGCGTGCCTCGCGAGCTGCTCCTGGTTCGGCTGCACCTCCTCGGAGTGCGACGGCACGCTGGCCACCGGCTCGCCCTCGGCCAGCGGCTCGGCGTCGCCGTCGGCCTCACACGCGCCGACCGCATCCGGAACCCCGTCGGTCACGCCCACCGCGACCGCCGCGCCGGCACCACCGGCGCCCGCCCCGGGGCCGGGACCGGCACCCGGGCAGAGCTACCCGGTGCACACGGGCATCGTGGCCACCACCTTCTGGGTGGGCGAGATCTTCGACCCGAACGCGGCCGACGGCAGCCAGATGTTCTCCACCTACGACTCGCAGTGGTTCCAGAGCTACGGCGGCTGCGACGGAACCACCGCCGGCGGCAGCTGCGAGACGGAGGCGCGATCGGCCTCCAACGACTACTTCCCCACGCAGATGACGCCGCGCGAGAACCCGTTCTACCTCGACCTGCCCTTCGACGACATCAACAACGCGGCGGCCTTCGCGCGCCGCGACCAGGTGGTGCCCTGGGCCAACCAGGAGCCCTACGCCTCGCACCACGGCGACCAGGGCTTCAGCTACATGAAGAACCGCTGGGTGGCGCTGACGCTCAACGGCCGCACCTGCTACGCCCAGAACCAGGATGCCGGCCCCGGCGAGTACGACGACGCCGAGTACGTCTTCGGCGCCGGCGACGTGCGCCCGGTCAACGCCCGCTACGGCGGCGCGGGCATGGATGTCTCCCCGGCGGTCGTCGGCTGCCTCGGCTTCTCCGAGCTCAACGGCGAGCAGGCGGGCCTCACCTGGCAGTTCGTCGACGACTCCGCCGTGCCCGCCGGCCCCTGGACCCGCATCGTCACGACGAGTGGAGTGCAGTAGCGCTGACGCCCTAGGCTGCGTGGATGAGCGCTGAGGGCATGGGCACGAATCCGCTGTGGCCGGCAACCGGCCGCCACCTCGCCGACGCGACACTCGTGGCTGCGGCTGCGGGTGCCACGGTCGGCGTCGCGGCCACTTTCCTGATGGATCCGGCCGGCGCCCTCCAGTGGTTCGGATTCGTGATCCTCCTGCTGTGCGCGATCGCCATCGTCGTGGCGGTCGCCGGAACACTGTCCGCTTTCATCACCACGGCGATCGTGACCGCGCTGGTCTGCACCGGCATCTGTCGAGCCGAGGCAACGCGCTGGCCCACCACGGGTGCCTACAGCGCACTTCTCGTGCTGCTGTTCGCCGCACCCGCGATCGCAGCGCTCCCCGCAGCCGGGTGGCTGTGTCTGGTACCGATTGCGGCAGCCGGAGCCTGGCTGGCGTGGAAGCTTCCGCGCCCAGCCACGAGCGCACGACCCGCCGAGCCGCGTTCGACCTCCACGGCCATGCGTCCGTCACGTCGAACGCGCGTGGCCGCCGGCTGGCTCGCACTCGGCATCCTGCTGACGGCTGTCACGGCCGTGAGCCTCCTGACGGTGGGCCCGAGCAACCCCACCGCGTGGCGTGCGATCTCGGCCGCCCTGGGCATCATTCCGCCCACCGCGTACTTCCTCCACCTGCGCCGAGCCCGCCGCGCGCCAGTGACAGACATCATGCCGCGCGCCTAGGCTCGAATCATGTGGCCCCGATACGGCGCCTTCCGCGCAATGGAGCTGGGTACGCCGGGCGCCTGGCGGAAGGAATTGAACGCGCTCGCGCTCTCCGGCGCGAAGCGCTCCACGATGGGGCAGGCCGCCGAGTACGCGGCCGAAGGCGAGGCCCTCGAACATGTCGGCGAGCATCTGGCCCTCCTGGACAGCGCAGGTGCGGCGGCCGGATGGCTGACGGTCACCCGTGTGGACACCCTCCGGTTCGACGAACTCACGGGCGCCCTCGGCGACGAGGTGGCTGCGTCGGCCGGCGAGGGCTTCCGCGATGCCGCCCACCTGCGCGAGGGCTACGCCCGCTTTTGGGCCGGCGCCGGAATGCCTGTCGCCTCCGACACCCTCGTGCACGTCATCTGGTTCACGGCAGAACCCGCCTGACGCTTCAATCACCAGGACGCATCGTCGAGCGCCCGGTCGACCTCGTGATGGACTCCGCTGTGCGCAACCCGTATTCCGCAGACTCCGCCAACGCCCACGCCCACGCCCACGCCGAAAAACTGTATGCGGCCTGAAGCGTCGGCGCTGCTGTGGGACGTCCATACGGCAACGACCCTCATCGGTGAGTTCGTCGAAGGAGTGGGTCTGCTCGACGACGGCGTGGTCTGGAGTGCTGCCACTCGCCGTCGCCGACGCATCACGTTGCGCCCCGAGACGCCGGAGGCCGGGGTGGGCGCGCGCTGCGTGCGTCCACCCCGGCCTCCGGGTCGTGCGGTGAGGCTAGCCCAGCGCGGTGAGGGTGAGCGTCGCCGTGTAGGTGTTCTGGGCGACGTCGGCGGGGAGCTTGAGCGCCAGGTCGGCACCGAGCTTCGCCGAGCCCTTGGTGTGGCCGGCCGCGGCACTGCCGAGCGTGGAGGCGCTCGCCAGACCGTTGCCGCTGTCGTAGCCCGAGGCCACTGCGGCACCGGCGGAGGCGCCGGCACCGGCCTCGATCACCGAGGGGGTCCAGCCGAGGTACTTGCCCGAGAACGAGGTGGTTCCCGAGGCGAAGTCGCTCACCTGGGCCGAGATGGCCCAGGTGGGGCCGGCGGCGCGGGTGTCGGTGACGCGGATCGGGTTGATCGATCCGGCCGCCTCGAAGTGGTCGCCCTTCGACACGGCGGTGCCGAGGTCGACGATGCCGTTGGTGCCGTCGATGCTCCAGATGAAGTCGCCGGCCACCTCGGGCACGACCACCTGCAGCTGCTGCGCGTTCGGGTCGACCGGTGCGGGAGTGCAGTCGATCGTGCCCTCGCGCAGCGCGATGCCGTTGAGGTCGTTGTCGTCGGCCCAGACCACCGGCTTCACGCCGTTCGCGCAGAGGGACTGCGGCGCGACGGTGAAGCCCTCGTTGTTCGTGTCCGGCAGACCCGTGGGGCGGTCGAACAGCGCCGTCTGGGCGAAGTGACCCTGCGCGTCGACATCCCACAGCCCGAACTTGCCGCCGCAGGTGTTGTCGCAGATGGCCCACACCGCGCTCTTCTCGGCGTCGTACTGCACCTCCATGACTCCGTTCGGGAAGCCCGTCGAGATGGTGGCGAGCAGCGTGAACTTCGAGCCGTCGGTCTGGTCGAGCGCGAAGGCGTAGACCGAGCCGGTGCCCTCGAGGCCCACGAAGTAGAGGCCGTTGCCGTGGTTGGCGAAGGCAGCGGGGTCGTAGGTCACACCGGCGTCGGACTTGAAGCCCTTGGCCACGAGGTAGGAGTCGGGCACGAAGGTGATGCCCTCGAGGCCGAGGTTGGCGCCGACGGTCGGCAGGGCCGACACGAGGTTCCACTCCATGGTCGCCGTGAGCGTGCTGCCGGTGGCGGACGCGTCGTACTTGAGCACCGCCGGACGGCTGACGCTGTTGTTGCTGTTGTTGCGCTCGGAGGAGACGAAGATGCCGGAGTCGGTCTTCACCACGCCCTCGGCGTCGACGTCACCCGTCCCGTCGGTGTACTTGAGGGCCTTGCCCTGCTCCCAGCCGGCGGCCGGAACCCAGGTCGAACCCGACTTCTGCAGCGCGAAGAGCGCGCCCGGGCCGTTGCGCACGGCCCAGAGCGTGTCGGAGGCGCCGTTGGCGCCCTTCTCCCAGCTGAGGCCACTCATGTTCGACGAGAACGGCGCGTAGTTCGCGACCGCGGCATCCGCCACCGTGGAACCGCCCGGCCACGGGGTCGAGGTGGGGCTCGTGGGCGGAGCCGTCGGAGGGGTGGTCGGCGGGGTCGTCGGCGGAGTGGTGCTGCAGACGTTCGCCGCGCCCTTGGACGGCGTGGTGTTCACCACGAAGGCACCGGTGCCGTCGTCGCAGCGACCCCAGGTCGCGGGGTAGACCGAGTCGCTCGGCCAGGTGTACCCGTCGATGAGCGTGGTGTTGTCGCTCAGGAACAGCCGCGCGGCGTCGCCGCCCTTGCCGAGCCCGAAGGTGGATCCGACGTCGAAGGTCGCGTAGCCGCCGGCGGCGATCACGGTGCCGGCCGGGATGTCGAAACGGTCGGAGTCCTTGTCGTCCTTGAGGATCAGGCCCGAGGCGTCCACGGGAGCCGAACCCGTGTTCTTGATCTCGATCCAGTCCTGCGGAACACCGCTCGCGTCGACCTCGTTCACGACGAGGGTCGGCAGGGCGGTGGCGGACGCAGCCATCGGCGCGACGAACGCGGCCAGAGGCACGGCGAGTGCCAGGGTTGCGAAAGCGGCTACCGTCGGCCGCCCGAGTTTCTTCATCGATTCTTCTCCGTCTGAGCTGGTGGGAGTGGGCAAGGCTTGCGGCCCTGATCCTGTTCCCCGCAGTCGAACGTCTGGAGTCCAACGCGTAACAGGCGGTGAATGGCGGCAGACGGATCGGTGGTCGGCTCACTCCCCCGAGCGCGGTTTGCCGAGGTTGAGCTCGGTCTCCTCCACGTCGATCTTGGCAAGCACCGACTTCACGGCGCGCTCCTGGTAGCGGCCTTCCGCGCGGGCGGCGAGCACCGCATCCCGCTCGGCCGCGATCATGATCCGGCGCAGACGGTTGTAAGCACGGGCCGGCGGTTCCACACCGTCACCGGGCGGGTTCTCGAGAGCGTCGCTGAGAAACCGGGCGTTCACCCGCAGTCGGTCGACCACCCGCTGGTCGACCGCATCCGTCACCTCTTCGTCGAGGCGCGCCAGCCCGACGTTCTGCGCCTCGGCCATGAGCATGTGCACCTCGGTCATCTCCTGCGAGAAGTCCGGCGGCGGCAGCCGCAGCCGCCGGATGACGAAGGGCAGCAGCGCCCCACCCAGAAGCGTGCCCACCACGATCACGAAGGCGAGGAACTGGATGAACGCCCGCCCCGGCGTCTCCACCGGCAGCAGGAACACGGCCGCGAGCGTCACCACGCCGCGGATGCCCGCCACCGACACCGCGATGCCGTTGCGCCAGCTCCAGCCGCGGTTGCGCAGCCACTGCGGGCCGAAGCGGTAGACCGAGGTCGTGATCATCATCCAGGCGAAGCGCGAGAGGAAGACGGCGGCGAGCAGCGCCGCCGAGATCAGCACGGTCTCCCACACGCCGGGGCCGTCGCTCAGCGCCGCCGGAAGGATGGTCGCCAGGCTCAGCCCGATGAACAGGAACACGGCGTTCTCGAGCAGGAACTGGATGGTGCGCCAGTTCAGCGACTCGGCGATGCGCGACTCCGCGGTCTGGATGACCGGCGCCCGGAACCCGAGGTAGAGCCCCGCCACCACGACCGCCAGCACCCCCGAGCCGTGCAGGAACTGGGCCGGGATGAACGCGATGTACGGCGTGATGAGCGAGAGACTCGTGTCGAGCACCGGCGCCTTCAGCTGTTTGCGGATGAACCCGAGCACGAACCCGACCACGAGCCCCACGCCGACGCCCACCCCCACGGCGAGCACGAATTCGAGCAGGATGCCCCACCCGTTCAGCTGCGGCGGTCCCGGGTCGACGCTGGCCAGGATGCCGGCGATCGCCGCGTTCAAGGCCACGAGCGCGGTGGCGTCGTTCAGCAGGCTCTCGCCCTCGAGCACCGTCACGAGCCGGCGGGGCAGCTTCAGCCGGCCGGCGATCGCGGTGACGGCCACCGCATCCGTCGGCGCCACGACCGCGCCGAACGCGAACGCGGCGGCGAGCGAGATGCCCGGCACCACCCACCACGCGGTGAATCCCACGGTGACCACGGTGAAGGCCACGAGCCCCACGCTCAGCAGAAGGATGCCGTCGCGCCGGGCCCGCACGTCGGCGAAGGAGGTGCGGATGGCGGCCGCGAACAGCAGCGGCGGCAGGAGGCCGTAGAGGATCAGGTCGGGCTGCACCGCGATCGCCGGCACGCCGGGGATGAACGACACCGCCGCTCCCACGATCACGAGCGCGATCGGCGCCGACCAGCCGACGCGGCGGGCGAGCCCCGTGACGGCGACGGTCACCACGACGAACGACACGATCCACACGATCGTGGCCACGGGGTCGAGGGTCATCCCCCCATTAT
>SCNI01000034.1 GCA_005502775.1 Microbacteriaceae bacterium 3FA27C10 | reverse complement strand
CCCCGCCACAGCCCCCACGCTCGAGCAACTCACCGCGTGGGACTACACCACCACCACCCTGGCTTGGCCACGGAGCGGCACCGTGGTGTCGGGCGACCTGCCGTTCTTCGCCCAGGGGGGCCTCACCACCACCATCCTCGACTCGCGCCAGGTCTCCCCGGCCGACGGCAACGGTGGGGCGGTCGACGCGGCGGCCAAGGCGGGCGATCAGAGCATCCTGGTGGCCGACCACGACGTGTCCACCGCCATGCAGGATGCGCTGGCCGCCACCTCCGACACGGAACGCGGGCAGGCGATCGCCCGGCTCGCCTCCTCGCTGGCGCTGGCCGCATCCGCTTCGGGCACCGCTCCCACCGAGGGCAGCGGCGCCGGCCCGCAGGTGCTCGCGGTTCTCGACCGCACTTCCACCGAGTTCTCGGGCCTCGACCAGGTGCTGGCCACGGTGGAGGCGCTCCCCTGGTCGGCACCCCACTCACTGCAGTCGCTGCTCGCCACCGTTCCCAGCCAGGCCGTGAACGTGATCGACGCGCCGGAAGCCGGCGATCGTCTCGGCCAGGTGGGCGTGCTGCTCGGGCAGTCGCAGAGCATCGCGTCGTTCTCCTCCGTGCTCTCCGATCCGTCGCTGCTCACGGGCCAGAACCGCGCCGATGTGCTCGCCCTGCTCTCCAACGCCTGGACCACCGACCTCACCCGCTGGAACAAGGCGGTGCAAGACGACATCACGGCCACCACCAAGACACTCAACTCGGTGCAGATCGTCGAGGGGTCGAGCATCAACATGGTGGCCAACCAGGCGAACCTACCGGTCACCGTGAGCAACGACACCGGCTTTCCGGTGAACGTCGTCGTGCACGTGACGCCCTCGAACGGCCGGCTCGTGGTCGAACAGAGCGACGTTCCCGTCACCATCGAGGCGAGCTCGCGCAAAGGCGTGCAGATCCCCCTCGCGGCCGGAGTCGCGAACGGACCGGTCGTGCTGAGCTTCCAGCTGCTGAGCCCCAGCGGCGTGCTCATCTCCACTCCGGCCCCCGTGATGGTGAACGTGAGTGCCGACTGGGAGACCTGGGGCACGGTGATCGTCGCGGTGCTGGTGGTCGCGCTCTTCGGCTTCGGCATCGTGCGCAACATCCTGCGACGGCGCAAGCGCGCGACGGTGGACGGTTCAGCGGATGCCCCGGCGGGCACCCATGAGTAGCCCCAGCATCGGCCGGGCGAGCGCCTTCCTCGCCTCGGGCACCATCGTCTCGCGCCTGATCGGCTTCGTGCGCACCATCGTGCTCGCCCAGGCCATCGGGCTCGGCATGAGCGGTGATGCCTTCGCGGTCGCCAACCAGCTTCCCAACAACATCTACGCCATCATCGCGGGCGGAACTCTGAGCGCCGTGCTGGTGCCGCAGATCGTGCGCGCACTGCTGCACCCCGACGGCGGCCGGGGCTACATCAACAAGCTCCTCACCATCGCCATGGTCATCCTCGGCGGTGCCACCATCGCAGCGACCCTCTTGGCGCCGGTGCTCGTCACCATCTCCGCCTCGCGGTTCACCGAAGACCAGCTGGCCCTCTCCATCGCGTTCGCCTACTGGTGCCTGCCTCAGATCTTCTTCTACGGCCTGTACACGGTGCTCGGCGAGGTGCTGAACGCCAAGAACGTGTTCGGCCCGTTCACCTGGGCACCGGCGGTCAACAACATCGTCTCCATCACCGGGCTCCTGTTGTTCATGCTGCTCTTCGGCTCGGAGCCCGGCGGCGGGCGGCTCGTCTCCGACTGGACCCCTGCATCCATCGCCGTTCTCGGCGGCTTCACCACCCTCGCGGTCGCGGCACAGGCCCTCGTGCTGTTCCTGTTCTGGCGGCGAGCGGGCATCCGCTACCGCCCCGACTTCGCGTGGCGCGGCGTGGGGCTCGGCACGGCCGGCAGGCTCGCCGGCTGGACCTTCGGAATGCTGCTGGTCACCCAGGCCGCGGGGCTCGTCGAGACCAACGTGGCCTCGATCGCCTCGGGCTCAGGCGGCTCGGTGGCCATCATCCAGAACGCCTGGCTCATCTTCATGCTGCCGCACTCGCTCGTGACCGTGTCGATCGTCACGGCCTACTTCACCAAGATGAGCGGCCACGCCGAGAGGCGCGAGACCACACAGCTGCGCGGAGACGTCTCCGCTGCCCTTCGCAGCACGGGGCTGTTCATGGTGCTGGCGATGTTCGTGCTGATGGTGGTCGCCTATCCGTTCAGCAGCCTGTTCAGCAAGGGCTTCGTCGAGACCGCGGCCATGGGCAACGTGCTCATCGCGTTCCTGGTCGGTCTCATCCCCTTCACCGTGCTGTTCGTGCTGCAGCGCGTGTTCTACTCGCTGAGCGACACGAAGACCCCGTTCTTCTTGCAGGTGCTGCAGGCGATCATCTTCACCGTGCTCGCTCTGCTCTGCGCCCTGCTCCCCGACGAGTGGATCGCGGTGGGGCTCGCGCTGGCGCTCTCGGCGGCCACGGCCGTGCAGACCATCGTGGCGGCCGTCATCGTCCGCCGACGACTCGGGGGTGGCACCGGCCGCACCGCCCTGCTGAGCTTCGGGCGCTACCTCGTGGCCGGCGTCCCCGCGACCGCCGCCGGGATCGGCGTGCTGCTCCTGCTCGGAGGCACCTCGGAGCACGGCTTCGCGGTCTCGCGGTACGCACCCGCCATCCTCTCGATGGCCATCGTCGGCGTGGTCATGCTGGTGGTCTACCTGGCTGCACTGTTCCTGCTGCGTTCGCCGGAATTGCGGGATGCGCTGGGCCCGATCCGAGCCCGCCTCCGTCGCTGACGCGGCCGCCTCCACCACTTGCTGAGAGCCCACCGGCCACGGAATAGTCCGTGGTTAGGATGTGTTGTACCGGTCAGTGTGCGCACTGTCGGTGTGCCCACGAACATCCTCAGGAGTGGAAGACATGCGCGAGATCATCATCATCGGCTCAGGGCCTGCCGGCTTCACGGCGGCGATCTACGCCGCACGTGCCGGTCTGAACCCCTTGCTGCTCGCCTCGAGCGTCGAAGCCGGCGGCGAACTGATGAACACCACAGAGGTCGAGAACTTCCCAGGCTTCCCGGAGGGCATCCAGGGTCCCGAGCTCATGATGAAGCTGCAGGAGCAGGCCGAGAAGTTCGGCACCGAGGTCATCCTCGACGACGTCACGCGCGTGCAGCTGGACGGCGACGTGAAGACGGTCGAAACCGGCTACAGCGGCACCTTCGAAGCGCGCTCGGTGATCTTCGCCACCGGTTCCGCGTACCGCAAGCTGGGTCTACCCGACGAGGAGCGGCTCTCGGGGCGGGGCGTGTCGTGGTGCGCCACCTGTGACGGCTTCTTCTTCAAGACCAAGACCATCGCGGTGGTGGGCGGCGGCGACTCCGCCATGGAGGAGGCCACCTTCCTCACCCGTTTCGCCGACAAGGTCTACCTGGTGCACCGCAAGGACACGCTGCGTGCCTCCAAGATCATGCAGGAGCGCGCCTTCGCCAACGAGAAGATCGAGTTCGTGTGGAACTCCGAGGTCGTCGGCATCGCCGGCGAGAACGCGGTCGAGGGCTTGAAGCTGCGCGACACCGTCACCGGCGCCGAGTCGGAGCTGCCGGTTCAGGGCCTCTTCGTCGCCATCGGCAACGACCCGCGCGTGCACCTCGTGCACGGACAGCTGGACCTCACCGTCGACGGCACGATCGCGGTCGACGGCCGTACCTCGAAGACGAAGCTGCCCGGCGTGTTCGCCGCGGGCGACGTCATCGACCCGCACTACCGCCAGGCCGTCACCGCCGCCGCATCGGGCACCGTCGCCGCACTCGACGCCGAGGAGTACCTCGCAGCTCTCGACCAGGTCGCGGGCGAATCGGCCGCCGACCTGGCCGCCGATCTCGTCAGCGCCACCTCCGCCGGCAGCGGCGCCTGACCATCAGACCACCCGGAACAACCACCGGGTACCCGGATCACACGAAAGAAGGAACCATGTCCAACGCCAAGGCCGTTTCCGACGCCAGCTTCCAGGCCGACGTCCTCGACTCCGAGAAGACCATCCTGGTCGACTTCTGGGCGGAATGGTGCGGCCCGTGTCGCGCTGTCGCGCCCATCCTCGACCAGATCGCCTCGGAGCACGGCGACAAGATCGAGATCGTGAAGCTCAACGTCGACGACAACCCCCAGACCGCCATGAAGTACCAGATCACCTCGATCCCGGCACTCAAGGTCTACAAGGGCGGCGAGGTCGTCAAGACCATCATCGGCGCCAAGCCGAAGGCAGCCCTCGAGGCCGATCTGGCCGCCTTCATCTGAGCACGCTCTGCGGGGCGCGCGGCTTGCTCGTCGCATTCCGCAGCCAGTTCCTCGAGAGTGGCCCGCCGCATCCGTGCAGCGGGCCACTTTTGCATGTCATACGATGGAATTTCGGTCTACGTCGGGAAGTATGTCAGTGAGCAGCCAGAACCCCCCACAGTCGGGAAACAACCTCGATCCGTGGTATTTCAACTACGCCGAGCGCACCGCCGGCCTCGCCGCCTCTGAAGTCCGCGCCCTCTTCGCCGTCGCCTCCCGCCCTGAGGTCGTGTCGCTCGCCGGCGGCATGCCGGCCGTCTCCGCGCTGCCCCAGGAACTCGTGATCGAGTCGATGAACCGCGTCATGCGCGACCAGGGATCGGTCGCGCTGCAGTACGGATCCGGCCAGGGCGTGCCGGTCCTGCGCGAGCAGATCCTCGACGTCATGGCCATGGAGGGCATCCGTGCCAGCGCCGACGACGTGGTGGTGACCACCGGGTCGCAGCACGCGCTCGAGCTCGTGTCGAAGCTCTTCCTCGACCCCGGAGACGTCGTGCTCGCCGAGGGGCCCAGCTACGTCACCGCGATCGTCATCTTCCGCTCCTTCCAGGCCGAGACCTATCACGTGGCGATGGATGATCAGGGCATGATCCCGGAATCGCTGCGCGAGAACATCGCGCGGCTCCGCGAGGCCGGACGCAAGATCAAGTTCCTCTACACGATCCCTTCGTTCCAGAACCCCGCGGGCGTGACGCTCAGCTGGGCGCGCAGGCAGGAGATCCTCCAGATCGCTCGCGAGAACGAGATCCTCGTGCTCGAGGACAATCCGTACGGCCTGCTCCACTTCGACGAGCCGGCCCCGCCCGCGCTTCGTTCGATCGAGCAGGACGGCGTCATCTACCTCGGCACTTTCTCCAAGACCCTCGCTCCGGGCTTCCGGGTGGGCTGGGCGGTCGCACCGCACGCCATCCGCGAGAAGCTCATCCTCGCCAACGAAGCGGCCGTGCTGTCGCCGAGTTCGTTCAGTCAGCTGGTGATCTCGGAGTACCTCTCGTCGATCGACTGGCGAGCGCAGGTCGACCGTTTCCGAGGCGTCTACCGCGAGCGAAAAGAAGCGATGATCGGGGCTTTAACCGAGTATCTCCCGAACCTGGAGTGGACCAACCCCAATGGTGGGTTCTACGTCTGGCTCACCCTCCCGCCGTATCTCGACTCGAAACAGATGCTCCCGCGCGCGGTCAAGGAACTCGTGGCCTACACGCCGGGAACCGCGTTTTATGCCGACGGCGGCGGCCGCAACAACATCCGGCTCTCGTTCTGCTATCCGACTCCCGAGTCGATCAAGGTCGGCATCCGGCGCCTCCAGAACGTCATCAACGGCGAACTCGATCTGCTCGAGACCTTCGCCGCGACCGGCCCGCTCGAGACGATGCGCGACCGCAACTTCTCAGCCCCTCCGCCCAACCTGGATTGAGTTCATGACCGAAGCACACGCCCCCCGCACCGTCGTCGTTCTGGCCGGCGGCATCTCGCACGAACGCGACGTGTCCCTCCGATCCGGCCGTCGCGTGGCCGATGCCCTCGCCGAGCGCGGGCACACCGTCACCCTTCGCGACCCCGATGCGACGCTGCTGCCGTTCCTCGACGAAGCCCGACCAGACGTGGTCTGGCCCGCGCTCCACGGAGCGAGCGGCGAGGACGGCGCCTTGCGTGCACTGCTCGACGTGCTCGAGATTCCCTACGTGGGAGCGCAGGCCAAGGCGGCGCGCTTGGCCTGGCAGAAGCCGACGGCGAAGACCCTGGTCTCCCGCGTGGGTATTTCCACTCCGCAGTGGCTCACCCTCCCCCGCGACACGTTCCGCGAACTGGGCGCCACGCAGGTGCTCGGCCTGGTTTCCCGCTCGCTCGGCGCCGATCTGGTGGTGAAGCCCGCCATGGGCGGCTCCGCACTCGGTGTCGGGGTGATCGACTCGACCGACGACCTGCCGCGTGCCGTCGTCGACGCCTACACATACGGCGAGGTCGCGCTCATCGAACAGCGTGCGCGCGGTGTCGAGGTGTCGATCGGCATCGTCGACCTGGGCGACGGACCATTCGCCCTCCCGCCCGTGGAGATCGAACCGCGCTCCGGTGTCTACAGCTTCGAGGCCCGGTACAACGCCGGCGAAACGCGTTTCTACGCACCAGCGCGACTGAGCGAGGAGATCGCGGAGATCGCCAGCACCGCCGCGCTCGTGATTCACGAGACCCTGGGGCTTCGGCACATCTCACGTATCGATCTCATCATCGATGACGCCGGCACGCCCTGGTTCCTCGAGGCGAACGTGTTGCCCGGCCTGACCGAGACCTCCACGGTTCCCCAGGGGATTCTCGCCGCCGGGTTCTCGCTGGGCTCCGTCTACGAGCAGCTCAGCGAACTGGCGATCGCCGAGGCGTCCGCACAGCGAGATTGAGCTTCACCGCGCCGCCGAGTGTCTTCGGGCGGCGCGGAATGTTTCACGTGAAACGGGGACCGCTGGTGCGGCGCTCTCCGCCGAAGCCCTCTTCGCCGAGTTCGCTCAGGATGCGGTTCAGATCTTCGATCGTCGCGAAGTCGATCACGATCTGACCTTTCGCACGCCCGAGGCTCACGCGCACCCGGGTGTTCAGGCGATCGCCGAGACGCTCACCGATCTCGTCTAGATGCCCGCGCTTCGAGCCCGCGGTGGTCTTGGCGCGACTCTGTTTCGGAGCGGAGGACGCGAGGGCCTCTGCGGCACGAACCGAGAGGTCTTCGTTCACGATCTTGTCGGCGAGCTTGGTCATCGCCTCGACATCGCCGACAGCGAGAACCGCACGCGCGTGACCTGCGCTCAATACACCGGAAGCCACACGGTTCTGTACGGCCGGCGGAAGGCGGAGCAGGCGAAGGGTGTTCGTGATCTGGGGGCGTGAGCGGCCGATGCGCTCAGCGAGCTGCTCCTGAGTGATGCCGAAGTCCTCGAGCAGCTGCTGGTAGGCCGAGGCCTCTTCGAGTGGATTCAGTTGAGAGCGGTGTAGGTTCTCGAGCAGGGCATCCCGGAGCATGTCCTCATCAGCGGTGTTCTTCACCACCGCCGGAATGGTGTCGAGCCCGGCCTCCTTGGTCGCGCGCAGACGGCGCTCACCCATGACGAGCTCGTACTGCTGCGCGCCGCCCTCTTCAAGAGGCAGTTCACGAACCACGATCGGCTGCAGCACTCCCACCTCGCGGATGGAGTGCACGAGTTCGGCGAGATCCTCGGCCACGAACACGCTGCGCGGCTGCTTCGCATTGGGAATGATGCTGTTCGGGTCGAGCTGCGCCAAGCGTGCTCCCGGAACAGCGACGAGTTCCACCTGCCTGACCGGAGCATCGAAGAACACATCAACGGGCCGCGAGCCCTCGACGCGCGGCTCGTCGGTGGGGATGAGGGCTCCGATGCCCCGGCCCAGTCCGGTTCTCTTCTTAGTTACCACGATGAGAAGCTCCTCTGTCTGCTATTTCGGCGGCTGCTTCCAAGTAGGAGATCGAGCCGGGTGAACTGGGATCGAAGCTGATGACGGTCTGCCCATAGCTCGGGGCCTCCGAGATCCGTACCGAACGCGGGATGACGGCGTCGAGTGTCTGCGCGGGGAAGTGCTCGCGCACATCCTCGGCCACCTGGAACGCCAGACGCGTCCGACCGTCGTACATCGTCAACAGAATGGTCGACACGGCCAAGGTCGGGTTGAGGTGACGCTCGATCAGACTGATGTTGTTGAGGAGCTGACTCAGGCCCTCGAGGGCGTAGTACTCGCACTGGATCGGAATGAGAACCTCCCGCGCAGCGACGAAGGCGTTGATGGTCAGCAAGCCCAAGGACGGCGGGCAGTCGATGAACACGTAGTGGAAAGGAGCTCCCGCCTCCCGGGTCTCATCGAGAAAGCGATCGAGACTTCCGCGGAGGCGCTGCTCGCGAGCCACCATGGGCACCAGTTCGATCTCAGCTCCCGCCAGGTGGATCGTCGCCGGGAGGCAGAACAGGCGCTCTGACTCCGGACTCTGCTGCACGATCTCGCCCATCGGTTCATCATGGATGAGCACGTCATAGACGCTGGGGAGCTCGCCGCGATGGTCCACTCCCAGAGCTGTGGATGCGTTGCCTTGTGGATCAAGATCGATCACCAGCACCCGTGCACCCTCGCGGGCGAGCGCCGCGGCCAGGTTCACGGTGGTGGTGGTCTTCCCCACTCCGCCCTTCTGGTTCGCGACCGTCAACACGCGCGTCTCCAGAGGGAGGGGGAAGGTCTTCGTGGCTAGCCGTCGCTTGCGCTGGGACAGATCCGCCAGTTCTCTCGCCAGCGGCGTCGACGCATCGAAGGCGGTTGAGTCACTGGTCATTCACAAAATCCTGTCGATATGTTTCACGTGAAACAATGTCGGAACCCACGGGTCTCGTCGTGGGGGAGTGGACGTCAAGCCGACCGAATCGCCGAACACACGCCTTCGATGGTATCGAACTCCGCTCCCTGCCGAGAGCTCGACGAAGCGAACGGTGCGGCCATCACGGAACTCTGGCCCGGATCACTCGCGTGATCTCCACGTCGAGGTCAGCACCGAGCTCCACCACCTCGACATCGGTGAGCTTGAAGCGGCGGATCGCCTTTTCCGCCGCGGCGATCTCGTTCGCAGCACCGGCCCCCTTCATCAAAACCATCTCACCGCCCGGGGCAAGCAGGGGAGCACAGAGAGGAATGAGCTTGCTGAATGCGCTGACCGCGCGGGCGGTGACTTGATCGAGTCTCTCGGGCAGTCGTACGTCTTCCGCCCGAGCACGTTCGACCGTCACATTCCCGAGGCCGAGCAGTTCCTTCTGCTCGTCAAGCCAGGCCACCCGACGCTCCATCGGCTCAATCAGTACGAAGTCGACATCAGGTCGGGCAATCGCAAGCACGAGTCCCGGCAGGCCGGCTCCACTCCCGATATCTCCGACAAGCCCTGGGCGCAGGAGAGGCGCCACCAGTCCGCAATTGATCACGTGCCGCGTCCAGATACGCGGAAGCTCGAGCGGTCCGATCAACCCAAGCTCTTCCCCTCGTGCCGCCAGGTCGGCAGTGAAAGCCCGCGCCACGCCGATACGATCACCAAAGACCGCGATCGCCGAAGCAGGCTCGCGCTCGATCTCCTCGTGATTGGTCATGTCGTTCGTGCTCACAGTGTCGACGTCACCATCTCAGCAGCACTGTTTCACGTGAAACATCACGCGGGGGAGATGACGGTGTGACGGTCGCGACCCTCACCCTCAGACTCCGACACGAAGCCTCGAGCAGCCACGATGTCATGCACGAGCTTGCGCTCATACGACGACATCGGCTCAAGCTCCGCCGCCGTGGCCCCCGCGCTGATCTTGGCGATCGCCACATCGACGAGGTTCTCGAGCTCGCGCTGACGCTGCTCACGGCTTCCACCGACGTCGAGGATGAGACGGGAGAACTCCCCGGTCTTCGTCTGCACAGCAAGGCGCGTGAGTTCCTGCAACGCAGCCACCGTGTCGGGGCGCGAGAGGATGCGGAGGTTGCTGTCGCCAGAGGCGTTCACCGAAATGTAGGCCCGGCCGTCATTGACGGCGATGTCGATGTCGCCGTCGAGGTCGCAGATGTCCAGCAGCTCTTCGATGTAGTCGGCCGCCACGTCGCCCTCGTCATCGAGGCGCGACGCCGTCGGCGCATCCGCAGCGGCGCTCTCGTCATCAGCCGCGACATGCGACTCGGCTGCGTCGATGCCCGCCGTGTCGAACTCGCCGTCATGGATGTCCGTGGCCACCGCGCCGGTGGTCTCAGTGGTCTCGCTCACATCGCTCATTTCTTGTCACCTTGTTTCTTGGCACGGTTCTTGTTCACCGGCTGCTGACGCTGCGTGGTCTTCGGAGCCTCGGGAATCGATTCGATGGCCGGAGCACCCTTGGTGGGCTCGAGCTTGCCGCGACGAGCGAGTCGCTCCTCGCGCGCCTTCGCCGCCTCACTGCCGGGCGTCGGCATGTTGCGGATCACGAGGAACTGCTGGCCCATCGTCCACAGGTTCGAGGTGAGCCAGTAGAACATGACACCGAGCGGGAAGGCCACACCGGAGAACACGAACACGAGCGGGAGGATGTAGAGCAGGATGCGCTGCTGGCGGAACATCGGGCTCGCCTTGGCCTCCGGCGACTGGTTCTTCGCCATGATCTGCAGCTGCGTGTAGAACTGCGACGCGGTCATCAGAACGACCATCGCACCTGCGATCACCATGACCTGCCAGGGTCCGCCGGCATTCCAGGAACCGATGAAGGTGTCGTGCAGGGGAGCGACGCCGAACAGTGTCGCGTCGCCGAACTGCTTGCCGAGCTCGGCGTTCAGCGGGCCGACGCCGGCGAGGCCCTTCTGGGCGTTGTTGAGCACCGAGAAAAGGCTGAAGAAGATGGGCATCTGGAGCAACAGCGGCAGACAGGATGCCAGGGGATTGGTGCCGGTCTTCCGGTACAGTTCCATGGTCTCGCGCGACATGGCCTCTCGCGAGAACTGGTCCTTCTTGCCTTTGTACTTGTCCTGGATCTTCTTCAGCTGCGGCGCCACTTCCAGCATCTTGCGCTGGCTTTTGATCTGTCGCACGAAGATCGGGATGAGCGCAGCACGCACCACGAGCACGAGGCCCACGATGGAGAGCACCCAGGTGAGACCGGCAGCCGGGTCGAGGCCGACGGCGGTCCACAACCAGTGCCAGGCGACCAGGATCAACTCCACTACCCATTTGATGGGCCAGAGGATCGTATCGAGGAACGGAATTTCCATGGTTGGGGTCAGCCCTTTCCGTGGCTAGCGGGTACTACGAAACCGAACGGCGTGAGCCGGTACTTCTGTCGGCGAACCGGGGGGACGTCGTCGACCCCGCCCTTCGCCCAGGGGTGGCAACGGGCGATGCGATAGACACCCATCGCCGAGCCCACCATCAGGCCCCGCTGCTGGATGGCCTGCATCGTGTACGAGGAGCACGAAGGGTAGTACCGGCACACGTCACCATAGAGAGGAGAGATGACGGCGCGGTAACCGCGCAGCAGCAGCACCGCGAGATTGCGGGGGAGCAGCACGATCGCAGTCACCACCGACGTCATGCGAGTACTGATCCTTTGCTGAGAGAGCGCGAAAGCTCTTCGAAGAGTACCCGGTAAGGCTGTGACCCGGCTTGAGGAAGCGCGCGCACCACCACATCGACCCCGGGCGAGACGCGGGGGAGTAGCTCGTGACTCGCCGCCTTCAAGCGCCGACGCACACGATTGCGAACGACGGCGACACCGACCGTTTTCGCCACGATGAACCCGAAACGCGCATCCGAGGATTCGGATGCGCGAATGTAGGTGACGGTGTTGGGCCCGACGAACTTCGCACCACCGCGCACAGTGCCGCGGTAGTCGCGGCCGTGTGTGATGCGATTGGCTCTGGCCAGCACCGCGATCGGGAGAGGTCTAGGCGGAGAGCTCGGTGCGGCCCTTGCGGCGACGAGCCGAAAGGATGGAGCGGCCGGCACGCGTGCGCATACGCAGACGGAAACCGTGCACCTTGGCGCGGCGGCGGTTGTTCGGCTGGAAGGTTCTCTTGCTCATAATGATCTCCGGTGTCCGACAGGCACAGTCAATGTCCATCGTGAAGTAAGGGGTGACGACCGAAAAGGGCTGGTCGCACAAGTCAACTGATTAAAACTACGGCTTGAAACGCCTGCGGTCAAACCGGTGGACACAAAGAATCAATTATCCACAGTCTGTGGACAACATCTGTGTATGACACGCGGGCCGCCAATACAACGAACTTGCCCTGCGGCATGGCAGTCACTAGCTTAGTTGCCTACAGTTATTCACAGCCGGCGGGGGCGCAGCACACGGCAGTTCAATCGGACTTTTGCGAGTTCGACGATGCAGATCATGTTCGACAGGAGTTCCATTGGCTGACGGTGCCCGTTCGACGGAAGACAACTGGCGTACCGTTCTCCAGGCACTCTCGACCGATGAACGCATCACTCCGCAGCTGAAGGGCTTCCTCGGCCTCGTCGTTCCCAAGGGCATCCTCGGCGGATCCTTCTACCTCGAAGTCCCCAACGACTTCACCCGCGACATGCTCGAACAACGCGTTCGCCCCTCGCTGCTCAGCGCCCTCGGCACCCTGGACGCCCAGCTCGCCGTCAACAGCTTCTCAGTCGTGGTGAATCCCGACATCGACGGCTACGAGACCGTGACCGTCACGGACCCCTCTCCCGAGCCGGTCTATGTCGAGGCCGTCGTGCCCGTTCAGGAGACGGTCGGCCCCCTCCGCAACAACGACACCAGGCTCAACCCGAAGTACAGCTTCGACAACTTCGTGATCGGCGGCTCGAACCGCTTCGCGCATGCCGCAGCGGTCGCCGTGGCCGAAGCGCCGGCCAAGGCCTACAACCCGCTCTTCATCTACGGCGACTCCGGCCTCGGCAAGACGCACCTCCTGCACGCCATCGGCCACTACGCGATAAGCCTCTACCCCGGGGTACGCGTGAGATACGTGAGCTCCGAGGAGTTCACCAACGACTTCATCAACTCGATCGCCAACAACCGCGGCGCCGCCTTCCACTCGCGCTACCGCGACATCGACCTGCTGCTGATCGACGACATCCAGTTCCTGCAGGGCAAGGCCGAGACCCAAGAAGCCTTCTTCCACACCTTCAACACCCTGCACGACCACAACAAGCAGGTGGTGATCACCTCCGACCTCCCGCCGAAGCACCTCACGGGCTTCGAGGACCGGATGCGTACCCGCTTCGAGTGGGGCCTGATCACGGATGTGCAGACACCCGACCTCGAGACCCGCATCGCCATCCTCCGCAAGAAGGCTCAGAGCGAGAGGCTGCGGGTGCCCGACGACATCCTCGAATTCATGGCCACCAAGGTCTCGAGCAACGTGCGCGAACTCGAGGGAACGCTCATCCGCGTCACCGCCTTTGCGAGCCTGAACCGCACCCCGGTCGACATGGCCCTCGTGCAGACCGTGCTCAAAGACCTCATCACCCTCGACGACGACAACGTCATCGCGCCGGTCGACATCATCAACCACACTGCCGAGTACTTCAAGCTCTCTGTCGACGATCTCTACGGTTCAAGCCGCTCCCAGGCCATCGCAACTGCCCGCCAGATCGCCATGTACCTCTGCCGCGAGATGACGAGCCTCTCGCTGCCCAAGATCGGACAGCTCTTCGGCGGCCGCGACCACACCACCGTGATGTACGCCAACAACAAGATCGGCAAGCTGATGACCGAGAAGCGGTCGATCTACAACCAGGTCACCGAGATCTCCAATCGCATCAAGCACAACCAGCGCTACAAGAGTGCCTGAGCGCTTCCTGGCACCGTTGTCCACAGATTGTGAAATCTCTGTGGATAACATCCCCGCGACTGTTGATCAGTGCGGCTCGCATGTGGAATCGTTCGCGCAGCGTTCAGCGCCGGTTCAGCCCAGCACACACGCCCTTCACACTCGGCCAACAACTCACACGCGTGTAGTTCCCGGTGATCAGGCGCTTTAAACAGAGTTATCCACATATCCACAGAGGTTAAGAAGATTAAGAAACCATCCTTAAGGGAAATCACATCCGACAACCTCTACTCCGCAGAGGTCACCCGGCAGCCTCGGCTCCACCCGATAGCATTGAGCGACTCAAGGTCTCTATTGCCGACAGAGGTGACTTCGTGAAGTTCCAAGTAAACCGAGACGTCTTCAGCGAAGCAGTGTCGTTCGCCGTGAAGCTCCTGCCTCAACGCACCACGCTCCCGATCCTGAGCGGCGTGCTGATCGAGGCGACCGCCGACGGCCTCACACTCTCGTCGTTCGACTACGAGGTCTCTGCACAGACGCAGATCTCGGCCGACGTCGAGGAGGCGGGCGTGATCCTGGTGTCGGGACGCCTGCTCTCCGACATCGCCAACCGCCTGCCCAACGCCCCGGTGCAGTTCAGCACCGAGGACTCGCGCATCGTGGTTCGCTGCGGCTCGGCTCGCTTCACTCTGCTGAGCATGCCGGTCGAGGAGTACCCCACACTTCCCCAGGTGGGCGCCGAGTCGGGACTGCTGCCGGCTGACCAGTTCGCCGCCGCCGTCTCGCAGGTCGCGGTCGCCGCCTCGCGCGACGACGTCACCCCGGTGATCACCGGGGTGCAGCTGGAGGTCACCGAGAACAGCATCTCGCTCGTCGCCACCGACCGCTATCGCGTGGCCGTGCGCAACATCGACTGGGACTCGAACGACTCCGGAACCGTCACCGCCACCGCGTTGGTACCGGCCCGCACCCTGCAGGAAGTCGGCAAGACCTTCGGCAACGCGGGCACCATCTCCGTGGCCATCACGAATTCGGACGACCGCGAGCTCATCGCCTTCAAGGCCGACAAGAAGACCGTCACCACCTTGCTCATCAAGGGCAACTTCCCGCCGGTCAAGCGGCTGTTCCCCGAGACCGTCGACAACTACGCGGTCATCAACACGGCCGACCTGATCGAAGCCACCAAGCGTGTGTCACTCGTGCTCGAGCGCGAGGCGGCCTTGCGCTTCACCTTCACGATCGACGGCGTGACATTGGAGGCCATCGGCTCCGAGAACGCCCAGGCCTCCGAGTCGATCGACGCACTGCTGACGGGGCAGGACACCGTGGTGTCACTCAAGCCGCAATTCCTCCTCGACGGTCTCGGCGCCGTGCACTCGGAGTTCGTGCGGATCTCGTTCACGAAGACCGACAACCCGAACAAGCCGGGACCGGTCCTCATCACGAGCCAGTCGTCGAAGGACCAGCCGGGGTCCGACGACTACAAATACCTCCTGCAGCCGAACCTACTGCTGCGCTAGGCGAGCCACGGATGCCCAAACCTCGGCATCCGCTCCACTTCTCTCACACACAAGGAGACGGTCATGAACATCGGACTCATCGGTCTGGGCAAAATGGGCAACAACATGCGCGCCCGCCTGAAGAAGTCGGGCATCGACGTCGTGGGCTATGACACCAACCCCGCCGTGAGCGATGTCGCCGACCTGACGGCACTCGCTGCTGCCCTGCCCACGCCCCGCATCGTCTGGGTGATGGTTCCCGCCGGCAAGATCACCGACTCCGTCATCACCGACCTCGCCGAGGTGCTCGACGAGGGCGACCTGATCATCGACGGCGGCAACTCGAAGTGGACCGAGGACGCCAAGCACGCCGAGCAGCTCGCTCCGAAGGGCATCCAGTTCATGGACGCCGGCGTCTCCGGCGGAGTCTGGGGCCTCGAGAACGGCTACGGCCTCATGGTGGGCGGAACCGAGGAGATGGTCGAGCGCGCGATGCCGATCTTCGACGCACTGCGCCCAGAGGGACCCCGCGCCGAAGGCTTCGTGCACGTGGGCGAGATCGGCGCCGGCCACTACGCCAAGATGGTGCACAACGGCATCGAGTACGGGATGATGCAGGCCTACGCCGAGGGCTACGAGCTCCTCGACGCCAAGAAGGAGATCATCAAAGACGTCACGGGCACCTTCAAGGCCTGGCAGCGCGGAACCGTCGTGCGCTCCTGGCTGCTCGACCTCCTCGTACGCGCCCTCGAGGCCGACCCCGAGTTCAAGGACATCCAGGGCTACGTCGAAGACTCGGGCGAGGGCCGCTGGACCCTCGAAGAGGCCATCGAGAACGCCGTACCGATGCCCGTCATCAGCGCCTCGATCTTCGCCCGCTTCGTCTCGCGCCAGGAAGACTCCCCGTCGATGAAGGCCGTCGCCGCGCTGCGCAACCAGTTCGGCGGCCACGCGGTCAAAGAGCTCGACTAACCCGATCACCGCGTGTTCGTTCGGCACCTGAGCCTCACCGACTTCCGCAACTACCGTTCGGCCGAAGTCGCGCTGCAGCCCGGCCCGAACCTGTTCGTCGGCAGCAACGGGCAGGGCAAGACGAACCTGGTGGAGTCGCTCGGGTACCTCTCGAGCCTCGGGTCCCACCGGGTGTCGAACGACCAGGCACTCATCCGCTCCACCGAGGACTCCGCGGTCGTTCGTGCTCGACTCGAGTACGACGGCCGGGAGATCCTGGTGGAGCTGCAGCTCAATCGCAGCGGCGCCAATCGTGCGCAGGTGAACCGCTCGGCCATCAAGCCCAGGGAGCTGCCGCGCTACATCTCGACCGTGCTGTTCGCCCCCGAGGACCTCGCGCTCATCCGCGGCGAACCGTCCACACGCCGACGCTTCGTCGACGCGCTCCTGGCTGCCAAGACCCCCCGGCTCCTCGGCGTCTTCGCGGACTACGACCGGGTGCTCAAGCAGCGCAACGCCCTCTTGAAGTCGGCGCGAGCATCCGGATTGAAGGATGCGAACCTCTCCACCCTCGAGCTGTGGAACGAGCGCCTCGTAGAACTGGGCTCCGAGATCATGTGGGAGCGCATCGGCATCGTGGATGCTCTCGGCCCCTTCGTGAGAGAGGCCTACCAGGCGGTGGCGGGCTCCGACCAGGAGCCCACGATCGACGTGATGCTGAGCATCCTCTCCGACCACCCGGAAGCCGATGACGACGGACCACTCGTCGGCCTCGGAGCCCGGCCCTCGCGCGAGCAGCTCGCAGAATGGTTCCGTGCGGCGCTCGAGAAGGTGCGCCGGGCCGAGCGCGACCGCGGAATCACCCTTTGCGGGCCGCATCGCGACGACGTGCTGTTCCGCCTGAACGGACTGCCCGCGAAAGGCTATGCGAGCCATGGCGAGTCGTGGTCGTTCGCGCTCGCCCTCAAACTCTCCTGCGCCGAACTGCTCCGGGCCGATTCGGTGTCGGGCGACCCCATCGTCATCCTCGACGACGTGTTCGCCGAACTCGACCAGCGCCGGCGCGGCCGGCTCGCGGATGCAGTGAAGGGCTATGAGCAGGTTCTCATCACGGCCGCGGTCTACGACGACGTCCCGGCCGAGCTCACGGCGCACACCGTGCGCATCTCGGCGGGAACCATCGTCGAGGATCCGGATGCGGCCGACCCGGTGACGGCCGATACGGGGCCGGCGACATGAGCGAATCACAGAACGTCTACCTGCGACTCAAGGCCGCGTTCGGCAGTGCGGATGCCCGCGCGGCACGATGGCGGGCCCGCAAGTCCCGCAGCTCGGACGAGGAGAGCGTGCCCTACGGCCTCGGACGCGACCCGCATGGTCTGGGCGACATCATGTCGTCGCTCTCGAGCGAGCTCGGCTGGACCTCTTCTCTCGCGAAGTCCGACCTACTGCTCGCGTGGGCCGAGATCGCCGGGCCGGAGACCGCCGAGCACAGCACTCCGACGGGGATCACCGACGCCGTTCTCACCGTGCAGTGCGACTCGACGGCCTGGGCGACGCAGCTGCGGCACATGCGCGTGATGATCATGACGACGATCGCTCAGAAGTTTCCCGAGGCCGGCATCGAGTCGATCCGCTTCGAAGCGCCCCACGCCCCGTCCTGGAAACGGGGCTCCAGATCGATTCCAGGGCGCGGTCCTCGCGATACCTACGGCTGACAGGGCAAATGTGGTCATCCCCTTGAAATAAATCGCTCAGCGGGCCGTTCAAGGGCCGATTCCCACCCTTCCTTTGATAGAATTAAGGGTCGCCTGCCCGGCCGGAGGGCACGACGTTGAGGAGCCCATTTCTTTATGTCTGAATCGGATAAGGTCCACCCTGACAACGAGTACGGCGCGGACCAGATCCAGGTTCTGGAAGGTCTCGAAGCGGTGCGCAAGCGCCCGGGCATGTACATCGGTTCGACGGGTCCCCGTGGTCTGCACCACCTCGTGTACGAGATCGTCGACAACTCGGTCGACGAGGCCCTCGCCGGCTACGCCACCCACATCGAAGTGGTCATGCGTAAAGACGGCGGCATCGAGGTCACCGACAACGGCCGCGGCATCCCGGTCGACATGCATCCCACCGAGAAGAAATCGACCGTGGAAGTCGTGCTGACCGTCCTGCACGCGGGCGGCAAGTTCGGCGGCGGCGGCTACGCGGTCTCTGGCGGACTGCACGGTGTGGGCAGCTCAGTGGTGAACGCGCTCTCACGCGAGCTCGACGTGGAGGTGCGGCGCCAAGGCAACGTCTACCGGCAGAGCTACAAGATCGGCGTGCCGCAGGCTCCGCTCGAGAAGGGCGAGTCGACCACCGAGACCGGAACGAAGACCGTCTTCTGGCCCAACCCCGAGATCTTCGAATCGGTCGAGTTCGACTACGAGACCCTCCGGGCCCGCTTCCAGCAGATGGCCTTCCTCAACAAAGGTCTCGCCATCAAGCTCACCGACGAGCGCGGTGGCGAGGACGGCACCGACGAGGACGTGGTGATCACCTACCTCTACGAGAACGGCCTCAAGGACTACGTCGAGTACCTCAACCGCTCGAAGAAGGCCGACCTCGTGAACGAGGAGATCATCTCCTTCGAGCAGGAGGACACCGAGCGCAAGATCGCGCTCGAGGTCGCCATGCAGTGGACCACGGGCTACACCGAGAGCGTGCACACCTACGCGAACACCATCAACACCCACGAGGGCGGCACTCACGAAGAGGGCTTCCGCGCCGCGCTGACCACGCTGGTCAACAAGTACGCGCGCGAGAAGAACATCATCAAGGAGAAGGACGACAACCTCTCGGGCGACGACGTGCGCGAGGGTCTCACCGCCGTCATCTCGATCAAGCTCGCCGAGCCTCAGTTCGAGGGCCAGACCAAGACCAAGCTCGGCAACACCGAGGCCAAGGCCTTCGTGCAGCGCGTCGTCGGCACCGAGCTCACCGACTGGTTCGACCGCAACCCCGTGCAGGCGCGTGACATCATCCGCAAGGCCATCCAGGCGTCGCAGGCGCGGATGGCGGCCCGAAAGGCCCGTGAGCAGACCCGCCGCAAGGGTCTGCTCGAGGGCGGCGGGATGCCGGGCAAGCTCAAGGACTGCTCGAGCCGCGACCCTTCCAAGAGCGAGATCTTCATCGTCGAGGGAGACTCGGCCGGCGGTTCCGCCATCCAGGGCCGGAACCCCGAGACCCAGGCCATCCTGCCTCTGCGCGGAAAGATCCTGAACGTCGAGAAGGCACGCCTCGACCGTGCCCTCGGCAATGCCGAGGTGCAGGCCATGATCACCGCCTTCGGCGCCGGCATCGGTGAGGACTTCAACGCCGAGAAGGCGCGCTACCACAAGATCGTGCTGATGGCGGATGCGGATGTCGACGGCCAGCACATCACGACCCTGCTGCTCACCCTGGTGTTCCGCTACATGCGGCCGCTGATCGAGCTCGGCTACGTCTACCTCGCCATGCCGCCGCTGTACCGCCTCAAGTGGTCGAACTCCCCGCACGAGTACGTGTACTCGGATGCGGAGCGCGACGCGCTCCTGATCGACGGTCAGGCCGCCGGCAAGCGCATCCCCAAGGAGAACGGTATCCAGCGCTACAAGGGTCTCGGCGAGATGGACTACCGGGAGCTGTGGGACACCACGATGGACCCCGACACCCGCACCCTGCGCCAGATCACGCTCGACGACGCGGTCGCCGCCGACGAGATCTTCGCCACCCTGATGGGCGAAGACGTCGAGTCCCGCCGCAACTTCATCCAGAAGAACGCCAAAGACGTGCGTTTCCTGGACATCTGACCCTTCTAGCGAGACCGATACCTCATGACAGACGAAATCACTCCGCCCACCGGCGACCGCATCGAGCAAGTCGATCTCCAGCTGGAGATGCAGCGCTCCTACCTCGACTACGCCATGAGCGTGATCGTCGGGCGCGCGCTGCCCGACGTGCGCGACGGCCTGAAGCCCGTGCACCGCCGCGTGATCTACGCGATGTACGACGGGGGCTACCGGCCCGACCGCGCCTTCTCCAAGTCGGCGCGTGTCGTCGGCGAAGTGATGGGCCAGTTCCACCCGCACGGCGACTCGTCGATCTACGACACCCTCGTGCGTCTCATCCAGCCCTGGTCGCTGCGCTATCCCCTGGCCCTCGGCCAAGGGAACTTCGGATCTCCCGGAAACGACGGGGCCGCGGCTCCGCGATACACCGAGACGAAGATGGCTCCGCTCGCGCTCGAGATGGTGCGCGACATCCAGGAAGAGACCGTCGACTTCCAGGACAACTACGACGGCCGCACGCTCGAGCCCGTCGTGCTGCCCGCGCGGTTCCCGAACCTGCTGGTGAACGGCTCGGTCGGCATCGCGGTCGGCATGGCCACCAACATCCCGCCGCACAACCTGCGCGAGGTGGCTGCGGGCGCGATCTGGTACCTCGAGAACCCCGAGGCGAGCCGCGAGGAGTTGCTCGAGGCACTCATGCAGCGCATCAAGGGCCCCGACTTCCCGACCGGCGCCCAGATCCTCGGTGTGAAGGGCATCCACGACGCCTACCGCACCGGCCGTGGCTCCATCACCATGCGCGCCGTGGTGAGCGTGGAGGAGCTCCAGGGCCGTACCTGCCTCGTCGTCACCGAGCTGCCCTACCAGGTGAACCCCGACAACCTGGCCATCAAGATCGCCGATCTGGTGAAGGACGGCAAGCTCGCCGGCATCGCGGACATCCGCGACGAGACCTCCGGCCGCACCGGACAGCGCCTCGTGATCGTGCTGAAGCGCGATGCCGTCGCGAAGGTCGTGCTCAACAACCTCTACAAGCACACCTCGCTGCAGGAGAACTTCGGCGCGAACATGCTGGCGATCGTCGACGGCATTCCGCGCACGCTCCCGCTCGACGGCTTCATCACCGAGTGGGTGGCCCACCAGATCGACGTGATCGTGCGGCGTACCCAGTTCCGTCTGCGCGAGGCCGAAGCCCGGATGCACATCCTGCGCGGCTACCTCGCGGCGCTGGACGCCCTCGACGAGGTGATCGCGCTCATCCGGCGCTCGCCCACTGTCGAGGAGGCCCGTGACGGCCTGATCGGCCTGCTCTCGATCGACGAGTTGCAGGCCCGCGCCATCCTGGAGCTGCAGCTGCGCCGCCTCGCCGCGCTCGAGCGCCAGAAGATCCAGGACGAGGCCACCGAGCTGCAGCTGAAGATCGACGAGTACAACGTCATCCTCGGCTCGCCGGCACGTCAGCGCGAGATCATCATGGAGGAGCTCACCGAGATCGTCGACAAGTTCGGCGACGACCGGCGCACCGAGATCATGTTCGGCTTCGACGGCGACATGAACGTGGAAGACCTCATCCCCGAGGAGGAGATGGTGGTCACCGTCACCCGCGGCGGCTACGTCAAGCGCACCCGGAGCGACAACTACCGCAGCCAGCACCGCGGCGGCAAGGGTGTCAAGGGAGCTCAGCTGCGAGCGGATGACGTCGTCGAGCACTTCTTCGTCACCACCACACATCACTGGCTGCTCTTCTTCACGAACACCGGCCGTGTGTACCGCGCGAAGGCCTACGAGCTGCAGGAGGCCGGCCGGGATGCGAAGGGCCAGCACGTGGCGAACCTCCTCGCGCTCGCTCCGGAGGAGCAGATCACCCAGATCCTCGACATCCGCGACTACCAGGCGGCCAAGTTCCTCGTGCTCGCGACCAAGGGCGGGCTGCTGAAGAAGACCGCCCTCACGGAATACGACACGAATCGTTCCGGTGGAATCATCGCCATCAATCTGCGCGAGGACGACGAGCTGGTGTCGGCGCTGCTGGTCGAAGAGGACTCCGACCTGCTGCTGGTCTCCAAAAAGGGCATGTCGATCCGCTTCACCGCCTCCGACGAGGCGCTGCGCCCGATGGGACGCGCCACCTCCGGAGTGATCGGCATGAAGTTCCGCGGGGAGGACGAGCTGCAGGGCGCCTCCGTCGTGTCCGACGAGGGCTACGTGTTCATCGTCACGGAGGGCGGCTATGCCAAGCGCACCTCGGTCGACGAGTACCGGGTACAGGGTCGTGGCGGACTGGGCATCAAGGTGGCCAAACTCGCCGAGGCCCGGGGCGACCTGATCGGGTCGCTGATCGTCGGCGAGGACGACGAGGTCCTTGTGGTTCTTGCCAGCGGCAAGGTGGTACGCTCTGCCGTGGCCGAGGTACCGGCCAAGGGACGCGACACGATGGGCGTTGTCTTCGCTCGATTCGCGGACGACGACCGGATCATCGCGGTCGCCAAGAACACGGAACGCAACCTCGAATCCGAGCTCGACGAGAGCTCAGGAGACGTGTCTGCGCCTGGAGAGGACGTTACGACGGATGAGTAATCTCGGCGACAAGTTCGCGAAGAAGACGGCACGAGTCGCCACCACCAAGCAGGTGCGGCTGAAGCTCGTGTACATCGACTTCTGGTCGGTGCTCAAGATCTCCTTCCTGCTCGCGATCATCCTCGGGATCATCACGGTCGTCGCCGCCTTCCTCGTCTGGTCGGTTCTGAACCAGACCGGCGTGTTCGACTCGGTCAACACGCTGCTGCAGGACATCGCGGGCGCGGGGAACTTCAACCTGTTCGACTTCGCGTCGCTGCCGCAGGTGATGGGCTTCTCGGTGGTCGTCGGCATCCTGAACGTGATCGTGATCACGGCGCTGGGCGCGATCTGGGCGGCGCTGTACAACCTCGCCGTGCGGATCACGGGCGGCGTGATGCTCGGATTCACCAACAAATAACGGTCACTCCCGACTCGATTGGGAGATGCGACCGGGGTAAGGTAGTCTCTTCTCTGGTCAAAAAACGGGGCTATAGCTCAGGCGGTTAGAGCGCTTCGCTGATAACGAAGAGGTCCAAGGTTCAAGTCCTTGTAGCCCCACGAGAGATCCACAAGAAATCTCCCGCGGACTGATGTCCGATGGGGGGCCTTAGCTCAGTTGGTAGAGCGCCTGCTTTGCAAGCAGGATGTCGGGAGTTCGATTCTCCCAGGCTCCACCCGCTGAACACACCAGAAAGCCCCCGCCAGCTGCCGGGGGCTTTCGTCGTTCGTGGGAGCGGAGTCAGCTCTCCGGGCTGGTCTCGGGCTCCGGGTCTTCGTCGGCGATCCAGAGCTCGTCGTCGGCGCGCAAGGTCTGCCACAGGGCGTAGCCGAGTCCGACGGCGGTGACGACGCCGAGGCTGATCACGAACACCAGGCCGACCTTCGAACCGGCGGAGACCTTGGGGGCCGGCTGCAGGGCCTTCGAGGCCTTGGAGACCTGGGCGCCGGCCTGCTTGACGAACTCCGGGTTGTTGGAGGCCTGCAGCACCGCGGCGGCCGATCCGATCGTTCCGGCGAGGGCGGGCAGCACCTCGGTGGTGAAGCGGTGCTTCACCGTCTCGCCGGCGACCTTGACATCGGCGGCGCGCTTGCTCAGCGCGACGGCGCCGGTGTCGACGGCACTCTTGACCCGCGGCTTCACTTCTTCGTCGGCGAGGTAGCTGGCCTGCTTGCCGGCCTCACGCAGAATGGCGTTGGCTCGGTCGAGCACGGCCTGCTGGTCGACCCACAGGTCTTCTGCCGTTCCCTTCAGGCGCTTGAGCGCTTTGCGGCGCTTGCGGGAAAGACTCATAAGAAACCTCCATCGGCGAGAGCACGGTCATTGTCATCTTGCCACGCAATCATGCCCCGCAGTAGCGGAGGCACTGATCATCGACTTCACAATCGCTGGACCTTCACTGAACGGCGATGGCACTATGAGAGAATTGGCACCATGCCCGCACACACCCATGTCGCCACTCTCACCACCAACCACGGCCCGATCGTGGTGAACCTCTACGGTCACCACGCGCCCAAGACCGTCAAGAACTTCATCGGCCTCGCCACCGGCGAGACCGAGTGGACCGACCCGAAGACCGGCCAGCCCACGAACGCCCCGCTCTACAACGGCATCGTGTTCCACCGCATCATCCCGGGCTTCATGATCCAGGGCGGCGACCCGCTCGGCAACGGCACCGGCGGCCCCGGCTTCCGCTTCGACGACGAGATCAACCCGGAGCTCGACTTCACCGAGCCCTACATCCTCGCGATGGCCAACGCCGGCATCCAGGGCGGCAAGGGCACGAACGGCTCGCAGTTCTTCATCACCGTCGGCCCGACCACCTGGCTCCAGGGCAAGCACACCATCTTCGGCGAGGTCGCCGATGACGCCTCGCGTCGCATCGTCGACAAGCTCGCCGGTGTGGCGACCGACGCCTACGATCGCCCGCTCGACGAGGTCGTCCTCGAGAGCGTCACGGTCGAGGCTGTCTGAGCGCGCCGAACCACACCACCGGTAGCAGCCCAGGAGTCCGTCGATGACCAGCGCCCCGGCCTCGCCGGACAACTACTGCTACCGCCACCCCGGCCGGCAGAGCTTCGTGCTCTGTCAGCGCTGCGGGCGCACCATCTGCCCGGAGTGCCAGGTGCAGGCCGCCGTGGGCGTGCACTGCGTGGAGTGCGCCCGGCAGGATCGCCGTGAGGCCCCGCGGGTGAATCGCGGCCGCCCGGCGTTCCTGCGCAATCTCACGGGGGCGGATGCGCCGGTGATGACCTACCTCATCATCGCGATCTGTCTCGTGGTGTTCTTGCTGCAGTCGATTCCGGGGCTCAATGTGACGCGAGCCATCCAGTTCGCTCCGGCATACGTGCTCCCGAGTTCGGGAGCACCGCTCGAGCCGTGGCGCATGATCACCGCCGTGTTCGCCCACGCCTCGATCCTGCACGTGCTGCTCAACATGTACACGCTGTTCATCTTCGGCAGCGCGCTCGAGCGGATGCTGGGCACGTGGCGATACCTGGCGCTGTTCCTGCTCTCCGGCCTCGGCGGCTCGGTGGCCGTCGTGCTCTTCACCGGTCCGTTCACCGCGGTGGTGGGCGCATCCGGGGCGATCTTCGGACTGATGGGCGCGTTCTTCGTGATCAACCGGCACCTGGGCGGCAGCAGTGTGCAGCTCATCGTGCTCGTGGCAATCAACCTCGCCTACGGCTTCTTCGTGCCGGGCATCTCGTGGCAGGCGCACGTGGGAGGGCTCGTGGTCGGGCTGCTCGTGGCCCTCATCTTCGTGCGCACCCGCGCCATCCGGATGCGCAGCGCACAGGTTGCGCTCGTGTCGCTGGTGGGTGTCGCGCTGGTGGCGGTCACCGTGGGGGCCGCCGTCCTCGCCTAGACAGCGGGAGTCACGGCTTATTCCACAGGGTTATCCACACCTGTGGACTTATCCACAAGAGTTTCCACACTGGGGATAATTACAGCGGTGTAATTAGCTCCGAATGGGGGTGTTGGCTCAGGGGGATGTTCTCTGGTCAGCGCCAGCGCGTGGTCATGATGAAGCCGATGAAGGCGATGCCGAAGCCGATGAGGATGTTCCAGCTGCCGAGGTCGGGGATGGGGAACACGCCCTGGCTCACGTAGAAGACGATGATCCACACCAGGCCGATCAGCATGAACCCGAACATGACCGGCTTGAACCACACGGGGTTCGGCGTGTTCGCAGCGTCTTCGCTCGACGTGCGCTCGATCTCGCGGGAACGGCGGGCGACGTCCTTGGTGGATGCTTTGTCTCGGGCCATGCCGACGATTCTAACGGGCTTTGACGTGGGGTTCTCCACCGGTTTTCCACAGGCCTGCGCACTCGGGGCCTCTCCTCAGCTTGCGCCTCTTAGGATTGTGGTCATGAGCGACCTTCTCGACCTGGTGAATTCCGCCGAGGACGAGCCGCCGAAGCGGCCACGGCGTCAGAAGACCCCGCGTCGCGGCGTCGCTTCGCGCATCGTCGGGGTGTTCGGCGAGCTGCTGATCACGGCCGGCGTGCTGGTTCTGCTCTTCCTCGGCTGGCAGTTCTCGCTCAACGGCATCATGCTGAGCAACCATCAGTCCTCAGACGCGAGCTCGCTCTCGCAGAGCTGGGCCACGGGTTCGGGTAGCAGTACGCCGCCGTCGACGGCCGCTGCCTCCGCCCCTCCGACGACGACTGCGTCGTTCCCGTTCGGCGAACCGCCCGTGCTCGCGACTCCGAGTGCCGCCCAGGAGTTCGCCGTGGTCTACGTACCGCGCTTCGGCTCCGACTTCAAGAAGCTCAACAACGGCGGAGCGGGCCACTACCCGAGCACGCAGATGCCGGGCCAGGTGGGCAACTTCGCCATCGCGGCGCACCGCGACGGTTGGGGCAGCCCGTTCCTCAAGATCAACGAGCTGCAGGTGGGCGACCCGATCTACGTCGAGACGCAGGACGGCTGGTACACCTACACCTTCCGCGGTCTCGAATACGTGACGCCCTACGGCGTCGGAGTGATCGACCCGGTTCCGCAGGTTCCCGGCGCGACTCCGACCGACCGGCTCATCACGCTCACCAGCTGCAATCCTCTGTACATCGCCTCGGAGCGCATCATCGCCTACGGTGTGCTCACGGGCTGGCAGCCGCGCTCGGCCGGCGCGCCGGCCGAGATCGCCGGAATCGTGGGGGCCTGACTCATGTACGCAGCTTTGTGGCGCATCCTGCCCGGTCCGGTCTGGGCGCGGATCCTCATTCTCCTCGTCCTGCTCGCCGCGGTGCTCTTCGTGCTGGCGTTCTGGGTGTTCCCCTGGATCGACTACTTGACCGCTCCGGTTCAAGATGTCACGGTGGACCGATGACCCGCGTTCTCGTCATCGACAACTACGACAGCTTCGTGTACACCCTCAACGGCTACCTGCAGCAGCTGGGCGCCGAGACGACGGTGGTGCGGAACGACGCCTTCGACGCCGCCGACGCCGCGGAGACCATCGCGGGATACGACGCGGTGCTGCTCTCCCCTGGCCCCGGCAAGCCCTCCGACGCCGGGGTGTCCATCCCCGTGGTCTTCGCCGCCCTGGAGTCGAACACGCCGCTGCTCGGGGTCTGCCTCGGACATCAGGCGATCGCCGAGGCGATGGGGGCCACCGTCACCAACGCCGAAGAGCTGATGCACGGCAAGACCTCCGTCATCCGTCACGACGACAGCGCGTTCTACGACGGCGTGCCCGACGGCTTCACGGCGACCCGCTACCACTCGCTCGCGGTCGTCGACGGTACGGTCCCCGACAGCCTCACCGTCACCTCGCGCACCGAGGGAGGCGTGATCATGGGGCTCCGGCACGTGACCGCACCCATCTACGGCGTGCAGTTCCACCCCGAGTCGGTGCTCACCGAAGGCGGCTACCGGATGCTCGGCAACTGGCTGGCCACGGCCGGGCTCGCCGAGGCCCCGGAGACCGCAGCGGGGCTCAACCCGCTGCTGCGCACCGCCGTCTGAGCCGCGGCTGCCCGGGAGCGCGGGCCCAGGAGGCGCGTGATCCGGACACCCTGTCCGTCCGAGCCCAGACGGGCTCGCCGATCAGCCGACGCAGTAGCGGATGGTGATCGTGGACTTCTGTGCCGCATCCCCGGCCGCGATGGACTGGCTCGACACCGGGTTGCTCGCAGCCGTCTTGCAGCCCGGGTCGGTGTCGACCTTCACGTCGAGCTGCAGTTGGGTGAGGGTGGTGCGCGCCACGTCGATGGGCTGCCCCGAGACATCGGGGACGGTCACGAGGCCGGTGGAGACCACGATGTTGACGGTGTCGCCCGCGTAGGCATTGGTGGCCGCGGCGGGATCGGTGCGGATGACCACGTCGACCGGCACGTCGGCAGAGTTCTCCTTATTGGTCTGGCCCACCGTGAATTTCGCCGCCGACAGAGCGGCGGCCGCGTCGGCGGCCGACTTGCCTTGCAGGTTCGGGATGGCGATGGCCTGGCGCCCCTGGGAGACGTGCACCGTGATCACGGTGTCGGGGCTGACGATCGTTCCGGCCACGGGGTCGGTGTCGACCGCCTGGCCGGCAGGGATGGTGTCGCTGTAGACATCTCTGCGAGCCGTGACGAGATTGAGCTGCTGGAGTGTCGCATCCGCCGCTTCGAAGGTCTGCCCGGTGACGTTGGGCACCTCTCTCGAGGTGGAGGGCAGCGTGTTGGTGGGCTGCAGGGTGAGCACCCAGAACACGATGGCCACGAGGATGACGGCGACCGAGATGATGCCGGCCCAGATCCAGACCACCGGTGGCCGGGACTGCGTGCGCACCGCGTACTCGTCGTCGCCCGCGAGCTGGGTGAGTGCCGATTCGCTGCCCTGCGCCAGGCTCGGCGGCGCGCCGAACAGGGAGGACTGGAAGTCGTCGGCCGGGAGACGCTTCGACGGGATCTTGCCGGCGCCGGCGATCTCGAGGTCGGTGCGGAACTCGACGGCGTTCTGGAAGCGCGCGAAGCGGTCTTTGGCGAGAGCGTGCAGGACGACCTGGTCGATCGCCGGTGACACCGTGGGGTTGATGCTCGAGGGCGCGACCGGCATCTCGCTCACATGCTGGTAGGCCACGGCCACCGGGGTCTCGCCCTTGAAGGGAGGCTGGCCGGTGAGCATCTCGAAGAGCACGACGCCGGTGGAGTAGAGGTCGGTACGCGCGTCGACGGACTCGCCGCGGGCCTGCTCGGGCGAGAAGTACTGGGCGGTGCCGAGGATGGCCGTGGTCTGCGCGACCGTGGCCGAGGAGTCGGAGATGGCCCGGGCGATGCCGAAGTCCATCACCTTCACCTGGCCGCCGTGCGTGACCATGACGTTGCCGGGCTTGATGTCGCGGTGCACGACACCGGCGCGGTGCGAGTACTCCAGCGCCGTGAGGATGCCCTCGGTGATACGGATGGCCTCGGCCGAGTCGACCGGGCCCTTCTTGATGAGGTCTTTGAGCAACGTGCCCTCGACGAACTCCATCACGATGAAGGGCACGATGCCCTCGAAGCCGCCGGGCTCGATGACCCGTTCCTCGCCGGCGTCGAAGACGCGCACGATGGTGGGATGCGCCATCCGCGACGCCGCCTGGGCCTCCTGGCGGAAGCGGGTGCGGAAGACGGGGTCGCCGGCGAGCGACGACTTCAGCAGCTTGATCGCGACCTGACGTCCGAGGCGTTCGTCTCGGCCGGAGTACACGTTCGACATGCCGCCGCGGCCGATCAGTTCGCCCAGACGGTAGCGCCCGGCGAGGAGTCGGTTCTCGTCGGTCACGGGGTCGCTATGGGGACGATGGTCAGGGGTGTCTGGAGACCCGGAGAGAATCCGGAGGTCGTTCCCGAGCAGGTGACGCTGTACTTCACGTCGACCGTGGCTCCCGCCGCACCGGTGACGGTGAGGGTCGCGGTGGTCCCCGTGATGCCCGTCGGCGCGGTGGCGTTGGTGGCCTCGAGCGTGTAGCCCTCGAGGGTGGTTCCGGAGGGGCAGCTGTAGGCCGACCACTGCACGTCGAAGGTTCCTCCGGCGGGCACGGCGTCCGGCTCGGCCACGGTCGGCTTGGTCTTGCCGGTGAAGGTGGCCGCGCTGCTCGGCGCCGTGGGCGTGATGACGTCGGTGTAGACCGTCAGCTGGATGGTGGTGCCCTTCGGGACGTTGCCCACGGGGGTGGCCTGGTAGACGACGTCGACCTGCTCCTTCGTGGGAGCGGCGTTGCCGGGGACCCGCGCGGCGCTGAGGCCCATGCTCGAGAGCAGGGTCGCGGCCTGGTCGAAGGTCTTGCCCTTGAGATCGGCCTCGCTGACCACGGCGACGGTGGGCGTCGAGGAGGCGGTGGGGGTCGTCGCTGTGGGGGTGCTCGAGGTGGGCGGCGGCGAGGACGACGACGGCGGGTTGCTCGTGGCGGGCGTGTTGTTGCTGCCGTTGGACTGCAGCACGACCGTCACGATCGTGCCGATGAGCACGAGCGCCAGGATGATGATGAGCACGATGAGCGGCCAGGTCCACGGGCTGCGCTTCTTCGGCTCCTCCTCGTCGGCTACGGCCGGGGTGACCGGAGGGCCCGCGGGAGGCGTGGAGAGCACGGTGGTGGCCTGCGTCGGCGCACCGGGCGCCGCCATCATCCGCGTGGCCATGGTGGGCGGCAACCCCTCGTTGCCGAGAACGGCGGGAACCGCGGCCGCGGCCGAAGCGATGTCGCCGCGGCGCAGGGCCATCGCCGCCCGTGCGAGGTTTCCGGTCGACGACGGGCGGTCCTCGGGCTTCTTGGCGATGCAGGAGAGCACGAGGTTGCGCACGGGCTCGGCCACCGTGACCGGCAGGTCGGGCGGCGTCTCGTTGATCTGCGCCATCGCGATGGCCACCTGCGATTCGCCCGAGAACGGGCGCTTTCCGGCGAGGCATTCGTAGGCCACGATGCCGAGCGAGTAGATGTCGGTGGTCGGCGACGCGGGCTGGCCCGACGCCTGTTCGGGCGAGAGGTACTGCACGGTGCCCATGACCTGGCCGGTGGCCGTGAGCGGCACCTGGTCGGCGATGCGGGCGATGCCGAAGTCGGTGATCTTCACGCGGCCGTCGGGGGTGATGAGCAGGTTGCCCGGCTTGATGTCGCGGTGCACGAGACCCGCGGCGTGCGCTGCCTGCAGGGCGAGAGCGGTCTGCGCGACGATGTCGAGCACACGGTCGGTGGAGAGCACGTGCTCGCGTTCGAGGATGGTGGAGAGCGCCTCACCGGGCACGAGCTCCATCACGAGGTAGGCGCTGCCTTCCTCCTCGCCGTAGTCGAAGACGTTCGCGATGCCCTCGTGGTTGACGAGAGCCGCGTGACGCGCCTCGGCGCGGAAGCGCTCGAGGAAGCCCGGGTCGCCGAGGTACTCGTCCTTCAGGATCTTGATGGCGACGGTACGCCCGATGACGAGGTCGGTGGCCTGCCATACCTCGCCCATGCCGCCGATCGCGATGCGATTGGACAGCTCGTACCGGCCCCCGAAGGTCACCCCTGCTGTGGGTCTCATTTACTCAGCACCGCCTCTAGTACTCGTTTTGCGATCGGAGCGGCCACCTGGTTCCCAGAACCGGATTGACCCAACCCACCGCCATCTTCCACGACCACTGCGACGGCAACCCGAGGGTTGTCTGCGGGCGCAAAACCAGTGAACCACAGGGTGTAGGGAGCGCCCGTTGCGTTCTCCGCAGTCCCGGTCTTACCGGCCACACTGACTCCGTCTATTCTTGCATTAGTCGCCGCGCCGCTATCCACGGCTTCGACCATCAACTGCGAAAGTGTCGAAGCTGTTACCGAATTCAGGGGCGTCGACAACTCCTTCGCCTGGAAGCTCTGGAGCACGCTGAGGTCGGGGGCGCGGATCTCGTCGACCAGGTTGGGCGTCATCAGTTTTCCTCCATTGGCCACCGCGGACGACAGCATCGCGATCTGCAGCGGGGTGGCGACGTCGCTGCCCTGGCCGAAGGCCGAGAGCGCCAACTGGGCGTCGTCGAGGCCGCTCGGGTAGACGCTCGTCGAGACCTGCATCGGGATGTGCAGCTCGGTGCCGAAGCCGAACGATTTCGCCATGTCGGCGATCGGGTTCTGGCCGATCTCGATGCCCACCTCGGCCATCGGGATGTTACAGGAGAGCACGAAGGCGGTCTGGATGGTGACCGTGCTGCCGCCACCGCAGGTTCCGCCGCCGGCGTTGCTCACGGTGTTGTCGGATCCGGGCAGCGGCAGGCGGGCCAGGTTCGGAACCGCGTGGTCGATGGTGAGGCCGGCGTTCTGGACGGCGGCCGAGGTGGTGACGATCTTGAAGGTCGATCCGGGCGGGTTGAGGTCGTTGATCGACTTGTTGATGAGCGGATCGCCCGGGTCGGCCAGCAGGGCGTTGTAGGTGTCGATGACCTGCTGCGTGTCGTGCACGGCGAGGGTGTTCGGGTCGTAGTCGGGCTTGGAGACCATCGCGAGGATCCGGCCGGTCGACGGCTCGATCGCCACGACGGCCCCGCGGTAGCTGCCGAGCGCGTCGTAGGCGGCCTGCTGCACCACGGGGTCGAGCGTGAGCTCCACCGAGGCGCCCTGCGGGTTCTGGCCGGTGATGATGCGGTTGAGGTAGTCGAGGAACTGGGAGTCGCTCGTGCCCGAGAGGTAGTCGTTCATGGACTGCTCGATCTGGCTGGAGCCCTGGCCGAGCGTGTAGTAGCCGGTGACGGCACTGTAGAGCGGACCCTGCGGATAGGTGCGCTGGTACTTGAACTGGTCGTTCGTGGGCACCGACTCCGCGACCGGCTGGCCGGCCACGAGGATCGGGCCGCGCATCACGTCATAGCTCGCGTAGAGGGTGCGGGCGTTGCGCGGGTCGCTCGCCAGGTTGTCGGCCTGGAAGAACTGGATGACGGTCGACGACACGAACAGCGTCAGGAACATCAGGAACACGACGATGCTCACACGCTTGAGTTCACGGGTCACGGCTCTAGATCACCAGCCTTGGCTGATTGCGGACTGTGTCCGACAGGCGCAGCAGGAGCGCGACGATGATCCAGTTGGCCACCAGCGACGAGCCTCCGGCGGCCATGAACGGCGCCGTGAGGCCGGTGAGCGGGATGACCCGGGTGACGCCGCCGATCACGATGAAGCACTGCAGGGCCACGGTGAACGAGAGGCCGACCCCGAGCAGGCGGCCGAAATCGTCCTGCCCCGCGAAGCTGATGCGGAACCCGCGCGAGATGAACAGCAGATAGAGCGCCAGGATGGCGAACATACCCGCCAGGCCGAGCTCCTCGCCGAGCGAGGCGATGATGTAGTCGCTCTGCGCGAGCGGGGTGATGTCGGGCCGGCCCTCGCCCAGGCCCGTGCCGATGAGGCCCCCGTTGGCCAGACCGAACAGCCCTTGCACGAGCTGGTAGCTGCCGCCCTGGGCGTCGTAGACGGTGGAGTTCAGCGCGTCCAGCCAGTTGGTGAAGCGGTCGTTCACGTACACCAGCACCTGGCCGGCGATCACGGCGCCCGCGAGGAAGAGCCCGACGCCGAGCACCACCCAGCTGGCGCGGCCGGTGGAGACGTAGATCATCACCACGAACAGCCCGAAGTAGAGCAGCGCCGTGCCGAGGTCGCGCTGGAAGATGATGATTGACATCGACAGTGCCCAGAGCACGAGGATCGGACCGAGGTCGCGCGCCCGGGGGAAGCGCATGCCGAGGAACTTGGTGCCCACCATCGAGAGGCTGTCGCGCCGGGAGACCAGGTAGCCGGCGAAGAACACGGCGAGGGCGATCTTGGCGACCTCACCGGGCTGGAAGGAGAACTGGCCGACGTGGATCCAGACCCGGGCGCCGTTGATCTCCTGCCCGATCACCGGCAGCATCGGCAGCAGCAAGAGGATGGCGGCCACGAGCATGGCCACGTAGGTGTAGCGCTGCAGCACACGGTGGTTGCGGATGACGATGATCACGACGAGCGCGAGCGCGATCGCCACGGCGCTCCACACCACCTGCCGCACCGCGGTGCTCTCCCAGCCGCTGAGGTTCTCGGCGATGTCGATGCGGTAGATCATCGCGATGCCGATGCCGTTGAGCAGCGCGGCGATCGGCAGGATGAACGGATCGGCGTTCGTGGCCACGAAGCGCAGGGCCACGTGCATGCCGATGACGAGCACCGCGAGTCCGGCGCCGAGGGTGAACACGGTGAAGTCGGCGTAGCCGAGGGCGCCGAACTGCACGAGCACCACCGCGAAGGCGTTGATCAGGCACACGAACACGAGCAGGAAGAGCTCGAGGTTGCGGAGCTTCTGCGGCACGCGGATGCGCCGGATGCCGCGCCCCGGGGTCGGGGCCGGCGCATCCGGGGCAGCCGTCATGGGCCCGGTGCTCGTCATGGCGTGGCTCCCGGCGAGGGCGTGACGCTGGGTGCCGGGGTGCCGGTGGGCGCGCCCGTGCCCCCCGTCGCATCCGTCGGCGTTCCGCTCGCCGCCGCGTCGCTCAGGCGCTTCACGATCTCGAGCGCGGCCGTCACCGAGTCGGCGCTGATGGTGTTCTGCACCTGCCGCTTGTTGTAGTCGGGCAGCGCGTCGGTCTCGAGGTCGGTCTGCTGGAAGACGTGCGAGAGCTGGATCGGGCCGACGCCCTGCTGCACGCCCTGGTAGATGGTGACGAAGCCGTTCGACTCGCCCACGTAGAAGCGCGTCTGCGTCCAGCGGTAGCCGGCGAACAGGCCCACGCCGATGAGGGCGAGCACCACGAGGGCGGCGACGAGCCAGGTGACCTTGCGCCGGCGGCTGCGGCGGCGGTCCTCTTCGATGAGCTCGTCGAGGTAGTCCTCGGAGCCGGGCTCGAAGTGGCTGGGCTCGGTCGAGGCCGGCCCGCGCGGGTGCAACCGGAGGCCCGGGATGCCCGGGATGCGCGTGGTGCGGCGCTCGACGGTCTGCGAGAAGGCGATGGGCTGGGCCGCCGAGCCGACGATCACCGGCGTGACCTCGGGGGTCTCGAACGACTGGTGCACGTCGACGACCACCACCGTGACGTTGTCGGGCGCGCCGTGGTCGAGGCTCTCCTTGACCAGCGCGTTGGCGGCATCCCGCGGCGCGATCTGGTTCTTGAGGATCTTCTCGATGTCGTCGTGCTCGACCACGCCCGAGAGGCCGTCGGAGCAGAGCATCCAGCGGTCGCCGGGCCGCGTGTCCATGACCTGGAGGTCGACTTCGGGAGCCGCGTCGACGTCGCCGAGCACGCGCATGAGCACCGAGCGGCGCGGATGGGTCTTGGCCTCCTCGGCGGTGATGCGGCCGGAGTCCACGAGGCGCTGCACGAAGGTGTGGTCGATGGTGATCTGGGTGAGTACGTCGTCGCGCAGGCGGTAGACCCGGGAGTCGCCGATGTGCGCGAGGGCGACGCTGTGGCCCACGCGCACGAGGGCGCTGAGCGTGGTGCCCATGCCGGTGAGCTCCGGATGCTCGTACACCGTCTCGGTGAGCACCGCGTTGGCCGCGACGATGGCCTCCTGCAGCGCGAACTCCGCGTCGACCGCCGAGTTGTACTGCCCGTCGATCTCGGCCAGGCGCTGCAGGGCGAGGGCGCTCGCGACGTCGCCGCCGGCGTGCCCGCCCATCCCGTCGGCGACGGCGAAGAGCGTCTCGCCGGCGAAACCCGAGTCCTGGTTGTTGGAGCGGATCTTGCCGACGTGGGACACGGCCGCGCTCACGGTCACGATCGCCACGCGCTACCGCCGCAGTTCGAAGCTCGTGGCGCCGATGCGGATCGGCGTGTTCAGCGGGATGTGCACCGGGGCGGTGACCCGCTGGCCGTCGAGGAAGGTTCCGTTCGTCGAGTCGAGGTCCTGGATGACCCACTCGTCGCCCCAGATCATCAGGCGGGCGTGGTGGGTGGAGGTGTAGTCGTCGCGGATGACCACGCTCGAGTCGGAGGAGCGCCCGATGGTGAGCGGCTCGGTGCCGAGCGGGATCTCGCTGCCGGATTTCGCGCCCGAGGTGATGACCAGTCTGCTGGCGTTGCTCGTGGTGGCCCGCGGCGGGCCGCTCAGCTCGGTGCCCGGAGCGGGGACGAAGGTGGGGACCTTCGGTGCGGGAGGCGCCGGGGCCGCGGGGGCGGCGGCCGGGGCCGCGCCGGCGCTCGCCGCAGCGGCGCCCGCGGTGGCCGGCTCCTTCATGCGGCGCACCCGCTGGCCGAACAGGTCGGAGCGCATCGCGTAGACCACGATGAAGATGAACACCCACAGCAGCGCCAGGAAGGCGAGCTGCAGGATGAGAAGGGTGAGTTGACTCATTCCGCCGCCTACCGCCAGAACCCGCCCGGGTCGAGCGGCGGCCTGGAGGGGTCGCTCGACGGCATGCGGGTGGTGGGCACGTCGCCGCGTGTGTTCCCCGGGGCGCGGGAGCCGGTGGGCTGCGGAACGACACGGAAGACGATGTCGGTGCGGCCGATGCGGATGACCGAGTCGGGCTCGAGGTTGGCCTTCTGGAAGGCGCGGCCGTTCAGCTGCGAGCCGTTCGTGGAGCCGAGGTCGCGGGCCTGGGCGTGGGTGCCGTCCCAGAGGATCTCCACGTGCTTGCGGCTCGTTCCGGTGTCTTCGACCGTGATGTCGGCGTCGCTGCCGCGGCCGATGACCGTGCGCGAGGCCGTGATGGGATGCCGGCGTCCGGCCACGTCGAGAACCGGGATCCAGTTCACCTCGACCTGCTGGTTCGCCGAATCGATCTGCACCACGCCGGTGGTGAGCTTCGGGTCGTTCACGAGCTCGATCGTCACGAGGCCGGCGAACTGGAAGCCCTGCTGGCTCGCGTGCTGCTTCACGATCTGGTCGAGGTCGTCGAGGAGGGCCTGGCCGATGCCCGTCATGCGCTGGTAGTCGGAGGGCGCGAGGAGCACCCGGAAGGCGTTCGGCACGAGGATGCGCTCGCGCGACACCACGGCGGCCTTCGTGTCGAGTTCCCGCTTCAGCGCGGAGGAGATCTCGACCGGCTGGAGCCCCGAGCGGAAGGTCTTCGCGAAAGCGCCGTTGACGGCGCGCTCGAGACCCTTCTCGAAGTTGTCCAGTATTCCCACGTCTCTCCCGATCTCCTGGCTCGAACCGTTCCGGCTGTATAGGGGGGTTCTCGCTGTCAAAGGCGTGATTGCTACGTCGATGTTACTTGTCTTGGGTGTTAATGCACTCTCAGGGGGGACGCGGGCGCCGGGCCTGCCCCGGTTCGCGAGCGGCGCGCGCTCGTGCTAATCTCTCCTAGTTCGCGCGAGTGGCGGAATTGGCAGACGCGCTGGCTTCAGGTGCCAGTGCCCGCAAGGGCGTGGGGGTTCAAGTCCCCCCTCGCGCACGAACGTATCAGGCCTGGCCTCGAGAAATCGGGCCAGGCCTTTGACGTCTCCGGATCTAGCGGGTGGGGATCACCTGCTGGAGGGCCGCAGTGAGCTGGGCGCGCATC
>SCNI01000033.1 GCA_005502775.1 Microbacteriaceae bacterium 3FA27C10 | reverse complement strand
CTCCCGACGCGAAAGACACCGATGAGCATCCCCCTCCGCACCCCGTGGCTCCGGCCGGCCGGGCTCGCCGCCCTGACCGCCGGCCTGGTTCTCGCCGCGCTCGCCCTGCCGGCGCCGGCGCACGCCGATCCGGCCACGGAGGTGACCTGGAGCGTGCAGCCCTCCACCCCGGAGGGGCCCGACGGCCGCACCGAGTTCGACTACGCGGTCGCTCCCGGCAGCACCGTCAGCGACTGGGTCTCGGTCTCCAACTACTCGAGCGCGCCGGCCACTTTCCGGGTCTACGGGGCGGATGCCACCACCGACTACACCACCGGATCGTTCACCCTCGTCGGCGCCGACCAGGCCTCCACCGACGCCGGCGCCTGGACCAGTGTCAACTCCGGGCCGGCATCCTGCCCCGACACGAACGACGCCGCCGAGGCGCAGTGCACCTCGGGTCTCGGCGTCTCCATCACCCTCGAGCCGGGCACGCGTGCCGACCTGCCCTTCACGCTCACCGTGCCGCACGACGCCACGCCGGGCGACCACGCCGCGGGCATCGTGGCGTCGTTCCAGAGCACCGCCACCGATTCCACCGGCTCGGCGGTCAACGTCGCCCAGCGCGTGGGCACCCGCATCTACCTGCGCGTCGACGGCGCGCTCGCACCGAGCGTGGGGATCAGCGGCCTGGTCTCCGGATTCGACGGCACGGTCGACCCCGTGGGCACCGGCACGGGCACGGTGGGCTTCGACCTCACCAACACCGGCAACGTGCGGCTCTCGGCCGCGCCGAGCGTGCACCTCACGGGACCCTTCGGCATCGACTTCGGCAGCGCGTCGACACCGCCGGTGTCGAACCTCGTGCCCGGCGGCACCACGCACGTCACCGCGGCCTTCCCCGGCGTCCCGCCCCTCTTCCTGCTCTTCTCCGAGGTCACGGTGACGCCGGGGCCCGGTGACGGCGCCGCGCAGGGGGATGCCCTCGCCGCGCCGGTGACCGCATCCGCCACCGCCTGGGCCGTGCCGTGGAGCCTGCTCGTGCTCGTGCTGCTCGTCGTGGCGATCGTCTGGGGCGCCCTGTGGTGGCGGCGACGGTCGCGCCAGCGGCTCGCCGACGACCTGGCCGACTACGCCGAGCAGATCCGGGCGGAGACGCTCGGCGAGCCTGCGGGGGACGACGAGCGCGACGGACCCGCAGGCCCCCGCACGCTCACCGGAAGCGGGGCGGGCCGATGACCGCGACGACACTCAGGCAGCGCCGTACCCGGCGACTCGTGGGCGCTCTCTTCGGTGCCGGCTTCGCCCTGGCGTCGATCGGCCTCGGCATGACCGCCGCCGCGGCCGACGACACCGGCCCGGACGGCAGCGGCACGGGCGTGACCGTGACCATCCCGAGCCGCACCGCATCGCCGACTCCCACACCGACGGCCACTCCCACGCCGACCTCCTCCAGCACGGCTCCGGCTCCGGCCGCCGTCGCTCCGGCCTCCCGGCCGAGCGGCGGCGGAAGCGGGCGCGGAAACGGCGGCAGGACCGCTCCGGATGCTCCCGCCTGCGTTCCGGCCGAGCCCGCGGTGCCGTCGGCTCCCGCCTCCTCCGGCGGCACGGCCACCACCGACAAGCAGCTCTACCTGGCGGGGGAGCAGGTCACCGCCACCGCCACCGGATTCGAGGCCGGCGAGCAGGTGCAGCTCGTGCTCTTCTCCGACCCGTCGCTCATCGGCACCTTCACGGCCGATGCCGGCGGCCAGGTGCAGGCCGTGTTCCCGGTCGCCGAGAGCACCGCCGTGGGCAGCCACACCGTGCAGTTCACCGGCTGGTGCAAGAAGGTCTCTCTCGCCACGGTTCTCGTGGGCGCGAGCAACGCCGCCGCCGCCACCGGGGGACTCGACGTGCCGCCCTGGCTCTGGTGGGTGATCGGCGGACTCGCGATCGTCGTGGCGGTGCTGGTGTTCTGGCAGATCGTGCGCGTCATGCGGGTGCCGGCGGCGACTCCGGGAGCGTCGGCCCCGTGACCGACGAGCGGAATCCCACGGCCGACACAGCGACCACGCAGGTGCTCACCAAGCCGACGCGCCCACGCCGGAAGGCCCGGCCCGGCTCGGTGCCGAACCCGCGCGCAGGCGGTTCCGGCCGCCGCCCCGGCGGCCCGCGCGCCCCCTTCGATCGCACGAAGCTGCCCGCGCCCTCCCGCCCGCTCGCTCCGCGCGACCTCCGCTGGTGGGTGGGGGCCGCCCTCCTCACGCTCTCCATGCTGCTGCTCGGTTTCGTGGCCCACGTCGCGCTCTTCTCGACCTTCCAGCATCACCGGGCTCAGACCATCGACTACCAGGCCTTGCGCGTCTCCCTCGCCAAGGCGGAGACCCCCGTCGGCCAGCTCGATCTGAACCAGGAGATGGTGCCGCTCGGCACCCCGGTGGCGATGCTGCAGATTCCGGCGGTCGGAATCAACGAAGTGGTGAGCGAGGGCACGACCTCCGACGTGCTGCGCTCCGGGGCCGGGCACCGCCGCGACTCCGTGATGCCGGGGCAGGCGGGAACCAGTGTCATCCTCGGCCGGCAGACCACCTACGGCGGACCCTTCGGTTCGCTCGCCCAGCTCAAGCCGGGCGACGAGATCACCGTCACCACGGGCCAGGGTGTCAGCACCTTCCAGGTGCTGCAGCTGCGTCGCGCCGGCGACCCGCTGCCGGATGCGCTCAAGGCCAAGGCCGGCCGGCTCGAGCTGATCACCGCCGACGGGCTCGCGCTGTTCCCCTCCGGGGCCCTGCATGTCGACGCCGAGCTCACCTCGGCCGTTCAGGCGACCCCCTCGAAGGTGATGGCCTACCAGGCACTGCCGCCGGCTGAGCGGGCGATGGGGCAGGACGGCGCATCCTGGTCGGCCGCGTTCTTCGCCCTCGTGTTCTTCGCCGCCGCCGGGGTCACCCTGTGGTGGCTCTGGACCGCCTGGGGCCGATGGCAGACCTGGCTGATCGGCATCCCCGTGCTGCTCGTGCTGGGGGTCACCTGCGCGGACATCGTGATGAACGCCCTCCCCAACCTCCTCTGACACCGTTCGCCCCTCGCCTCAAGGACAGCATGACCTCCGAATCCACCCAGCCCCAGCCGTCGTACGACGACATCACCGGCGTGCACCTCGCGCCGGCGGATGCCGCCGAGCTCGCCGCCATCCGCACGCCGTTGCACGCCGCGCCGCCCAGCGAGGAGGTGACCGACATTCTGCCGCGCGTGTTCGGCCCGGCTCCGCGGCCTGCGGCCGAGACGCTCCGCGACGCCGATGACGAGATCTCCGCGGCCTACGCCGCCGCGCGCCCGGTCTCCGACGGCGAGCTCTCCTCCTTGGATGCCCGGGAGGTCTCGGCGTGGTTCGGCGACCACAAGGTGCTCGAACGGGTGTCGCTCACGATGCCGGCCGGTCAGGTGACCGCGCTGATCGGGCCATCGGGCTGTGGCAAGTCGACCTTCCTGCGCATCCTGAACCGTATGCACGAACTCGTGCCCTCCGCGTCTCTCGCGGGGGAGGTGATGCTCGACGGCGCCGACATCTACGACCGATCCCGCAAGCTCACCGATGCGCGCCGTCACATCGGCATGGTGTTCCAGAAGCCCAACCCCTTCCCGGCGATGTCGATCTACGACAACGTCGTAGCCGGGCTGAAGCTCACCGGCATCCGGGCCTCGCGCGACCAGAGGGACGAGATCGTCGAGCGGAGCCTCGTGAGCGCCGGCCTCTGGAAGGAGGTGCGCGACCGCCTGCGACAGCCCGGCGGCGGCCTCTCCGGCGGTCAGCAGCAGCGCCTCTGCATCGCGCGCTCGCTCGCGGTGAAACCGAAGGTCCTGCTGATGGACGAGCCCTGCTCCGCCCTCGACCCCACCTCGACCCGGGTGATCGAGGAGACCATGGGGGAGCTGCAGCACGAGGTGACGATCGTCATCGTGACCCACAACATGCAGCAGGCGCAGCGCGTCTCGCAGCAGTGCGCGTTCTTCCTCGCCTCGCAGGGCACGCCCGGCGGCATCGTGGAGTTCGGAGACACGGATGCGATGTTCTCCGAACCCCAGGACGAGCGCACCTACGACTACGTGAACGGCCGATTCGGGTAGGCGCTGATGCGCGACGACCAGCAGAGCGCCGGCCACCGGCGTGGCACCCTCCTCGGCGACCGCTATCGGCTCGGCGAGCTCCTCGGCGTGGGCGGATCGGCCTCGGTGTTCGCCGCAGACGACCTCGGGCCGGGCGCGGAGGGCGCCTCGGAGGGCACGCGGGTCGCCGTCAAGATCCTGCATCCGCATCTGTGCGCCGACGAGGCCTCCCGCCAGGCCTTCCTGCGGGAGGCCCGCCAGTTCGCGGGACTGCGGCATCCGAACATCGCCGCGGTGCACGGCTACGGTCTGCACGAGGCCGGGGGCGTCACGATGGCGTGGATCGCCCTCGAGCTGGTGGACGGACCGAGTCTGGCCGAACTCGTGGCCGACGCGGGACCGCTCCCGGTGGGGCAGGCCGCCGCCGTTCTGGACGGGCTGCTGGCCGGCCTCCAGCTCGCCCACTCGGCCGGAACGGTGCACCGCGACATCTCGCCCGCGAACGTGCTGCTGCGCCGGGGAACGGAGGCGCAGGCGCCCGTGAGCGCCGATCAGGTGCGGCTCGTCGATTTCGGGCTCGCCGGGCTCGCCGGCACGGCCGCGACCGGACGGGACGTGCTGCGCACGGAGCAGGAGGGCGGGACCGGCGGCGGTGCGGCGGCGGGTTCCTCGGCGCGAGAGGTCGAAGGGGTGATCGGGAACGCCCACTACATGTCTCCCGAGCAGGCCCTCGGAGAGCCGGTGCGGGCATCCGGCGACGTGTACCAGTGCGGCGCCGTGCTGTACTTCCTGCTCACCGGGCGACCGCCGTATCCGCGCACCAGCGCGGCCAACGTGCTCGAGGCCCACGTCTCGGCTCCGCCGCCGGTGCCCTCGGTGCTCGCGCCGTCGGCGAGGGCGCTGGACGCGGTCGTGACGCGCGCGATGACGAAGGAGGCGTCGAACCGCTACCGCGACGCCGCCGAGTTCCGGCTCGCGCTCCGGGCCGCGCTGGCGGTCGCCGACCGGCCGCGGCCCGGCGCGCTGCCGCCGCAGGCGGCGCCCGGCGAGGCCGTGGCGACGCGCATCCATCCCTCGGCCCGCCCGGCCGCGCTCCACTACCTCACGCCGACCCCGGCGCAGGGGGGACGGCCGCCGGCGCGAGAGCCGTCGCTGCAGCAGACCGCGACCGCCAGCGGCATCGCGGCCCTGCTGACCGTCGTGGCGATCGCGGGGCTCGCCGTGTGGGGCGTCGTCTCGGCATCCGCAGAGCCGGGGTCTGTCGCGTCGGTGACGTCGACGCCCATGTCCTCCCAGCCCACCGAGGCCGCGGTGCCCCCGCCCTCGACCCCGGCTGCCGAGCCGGGAGCGCCGACCGGTCCCGCAGGAGTCGCGCCGCCCTCGGCCTCGACGGCGGCCACGGTGGCCGTGCCCACACTGCACGGCAGCCTGGGCGACGCGGAGACGGCGCTGCGTGCAGCGGGCCTGACTCTGGGCGCGGCGAACCGCGCCGAGTCGGCCGAGGAGGCGGATCGCCTCCTGGCCCAGAGCCCGCAACCCGGGGAGGTCGTGGCTGTCGGCTCCGTGGTCGACGTGACCGTGGCATCCGGGACCAACTCCGTCCCCGCCGTGCAGGGAGCGAGCGTCGGCGCCGCGGTCGCGCTCCTCGAGTCGGCCGGCTTCCGGGTGGATCCCGTCGGAAGCAGCTCGCCGTCGGCGACCGTGCTCGGCACCCAGCCCGGGCAGGGGGCGGTGCTCCGCGTCGGAGTCACGGTCGCCCTCCTGCTCGCCGACCCGCCGTCGAGCACCCCGACCCCCGCACCGACCTCGGCGACGGCGCCGCCCACGGCGGGAGCGAGACCATGACCGAGCGGGTGAGCGCCGGCTGGCGGGTGGAGCTGCCCGAACCGGGGATCGACCCCTACCTCTCCGCGACCCTCTGGCTGCTCGACCATGCGCACGGAGCGCTGATCGCCGACAGCGGCGCGGCGCTTCCCTCGGTGCACGCGCGAGCGCTCTTCGACGCCGTGCCCCGGCTCGGCCGGCGCGGGACGCGACCCCGAGCCCACGGATCGCGGCTCGGCGTCGTGCTCGTCACTCCGCTGCCCTCCACCCTCGAGCGGCTCGACCGACGGCGCTTCCCGGAGTCGGCCGCGTGGATGCTCGTGCCGTCTGAGCCGGGCAGCGAACAGCGGTCGTTCCAGGATGCCTGGGTGTGGGCGCTCGGCCGGCCGGCGCCCCAGCCGGCCCGCCCATGGGTGCCGGCCGGCCCCGATGCGGGGTGTGAGCTCGCGGCGATCGTGACGCCCCTCGAGCGATGGGCGCTCGCCCTCCGCTCCGGGGCTCCCGCGAAGCACGCGGCGGCGCTCCGGTACGCCGTCGCGCCGGGAGGATCCGGGGCCGTCCGGCCGGCGGGACTCGAGATCGGGGCCCTCGGATGACGCCGTCGGAGGCGATGAACGTCGACCCCGGGGCCGAGCCGGAACCGCGCGCGGAGTCGGTCCGCGCATCCTACGTCAGCAGACTCGTGCTCTTCGACCGGCGGATCGACGCTGATCTGTACTGGGGCCGATCCTCCATCCGCCGCTCGATGCTGTCGATGGCGCCCGACGACGGGGGCGCCGGCCTGCGGGAGGACCGGCGCACCAGCGCCGGGGACGTCTTCTGGGGGCTTCAGGCCCCGAACGGGCTGACGGTGGCCATCGGGGTCGGCGACTACCCCGATCACGTCTCCGCACGGCGCCATGCCATCGCGATCCTGGGGCACGCGGATCTGCTCGAGCTGTGCTCGGTGAGCGACGCGCGCACCGGTCGCTCCTCGGTCTGGGCGATGCTGCACGGCCGGGTCGTGATCGTGTCCGGGCGAGCCTGGACCCGCGCGAAGACCTCGGCGCTCGGGAGCTTCCGGCGGGTGCTCCGGCCGAGCACGATGCTGCACGGCGCCGGTCTCCACCACCCTCCGGTGCAGCACCGTGCCGAGGAGCCCGAGGCTTCGCCGGCGGGTGGCAGCGGTCTCGATCCCGACCGCTACCTCTGGACCTAGACGGCCTCCCCGCCTCGTGTCGGGGGACCGCTCGAGATGGGCCTTGACTTAATTACTTGCCATCGTCAAATAATTAAGGGTCACCCAATCACGGACATCGCGGTCCGGGCGGATCCCCTGCGCCGGCTGCGGAGAGGAATCGATGACGAATCTACTCAGGAGCACCCGCGGGGCGGCGGTGACGCTCGCCATGGCGGCTGCCGCGGCCCTCGCCCTCGGGGCCGCCGGTGCGGCCGGTGCCGCGACGCCGGCCGCCACCCCGTCCCCGGTCGAGACGACGGCCGCCGCGCCGTCCCCGGTCGAGACGACGTCTGCACCCCCGCAGACCGCGCCGACCCCGGCGCCCGCGCTCGACCCCGACGACCTGGCGGTGAAGCCCTATCAGGGCTGGAGCAGCTTCAGCCAGCAGGTCTACAACGACGGCCAATGGATCACGGCCGGCAACATCATCGCCCAGTCGGATGCGATGCACGAGAAGCTGCAGCCCTTCGGCTACGACCACATCAACGTCGACGCCGGCTGGAACGGCGGCGTCGACGACTACGGCCGCCCGACACCCAGCACCACGCTCTACCCCGACGGCCTGCAGACGGTGATCGACCACGTGCACGGCAACGGCCAGAAGTTCGGGCTCTACTTCATCCCGGGCATGGGCCCCGAGGTCTACGAGGCGGCCCTCCCCGTCTTCGGTGCCCCGGAGTGCAACACGCACGACATCGTGAAACAGCCGCTGCAGCAGGCGGACTACTGGAAGATCGGCTACGCCATCGACTTCTCGAACCCGTGCGCGCAGAAGTACATCGACTCCGTCGCCGACCAGCTGAAGTCCTGGGGTGTGGACTTCGTGAAGTTCGACAGCGTCACGCCCGGCTCCGGCATCAGCGACGGGTCGCTGGATGCCCGCGACAACGTGGCTGCCTGGTCGACGGCGCTGAAGGCGCGCGGCATCTGGTTCGAACTCTCCTGGGCGCTCGACATCCAGTACGCCGACTACTGGAAGGAGATGGCCGACGGCTGGCGGGTCGACTGGGACGTCGAGTGCTATTGCGGCAGCGATGCGCTCACCCAGTGGGCCAACATCGACCGCCTCTTCCCGCGGATGGCCGAGTGGTGGCGACACGGCGGCCCCGGCGGCTGGAACGACCTCGATTCCCTCAACGTGGGCAACGGCAAGATGGACGGCCTGACGAAGGACGAGCGGCGCACCGCCACCACCCTCTGGGCCATCTCGGCGGCCCCGATGTACATCGGGAACGACATGACGCAGCTCGACGACTACGGTCTCAGCCTGCTCACCAACCGCGACGTCATCGCGGTGCAGCAGGCGGGCGTGCCCGCGCAGCCCGTGTCGACCGCCACCAACCACCAGGTCTGGTACTCACAGAACCCCGACGGCACCTACACGGTGGCCCTGTTCAACCTGGGACGCACCGATGCCGACGTCACGGCGAGCTGGGCGGACATCGGCCTCACCGGCGCCGCCGAGGTGCGCGACCTGTGGGCGGGAAAGAAGCTCGGCACCTTCGACTCCTCGTTCACCGGGACCGACATCCCGATCCACGGTGCCCGTCTGCTCAAGGTGACCCCGCAGAAGAACGCCCAGGTGGCCGTGAACGACGACTCCTTGCGGGTGTCCTATGACGGCGACTGGACGCGCAACGACGGCCGCCAGGTCGCCCCGGCGAGCCAGCCGTTCACGGTGGCGACGATCGACTCCGCGACTGGTGAGGGAGAGCCCGCAGTTCCCACCGACGGCCGGTCGATCGTGCTGAACGACGACGACACGGGCATCGTCTACTCCGGCACCTGGAGCCACAGCACAGGCCGCGGCCTCGGCGACTACGACGACGACGTGCACTACACGGAGAAGAACGGCGACGCCTTCCAGTACACCTTCCAGGGCACCGGCATCGATGTGGTCACAGAGACGCACGAATCGCAGGGCGAAGCGGAGGTCTACCTCGACGGCGCCCTGGTGCAGACGGTGGATGCGCACCTCGATCCGAGTGCCGGGCGCGGCGTGCAGCAGACGGTGTACAGCGCATCCGGCCTGGCGAACGCGTCGCACACGCTGCGCGTGGTGAAGAAGTCGGGTTCGTACATGCTGCTCGACCGGCTGAACGTGACCGTCGAGAGCCTGCTCGACTCCGGCTCGGCGACCTTCGACAAGGCGGCTCCGGCCGACGTGACGGTGGGTCTGCTCCGCACCCCGAGCGAGTTCGTGGGCGTGACTGCCGGCGGAAGCGCGCTGGTGCAGGGAACGGACTACGAGCTCACCGACAGCACGGTGACGCTGAAAGCCTCCTACCTCGCCGCGCAGCCGATCGGCTCGGCCACCCTCGAGTTCGCGTTCCGCGGCGACCTGCACGGCGACGTGCACGCCACCACCAGTGACGGAGACTTCGCCACCTTCGCCTTCACGGGCACGGGTGTCTCCTGGGTGGGCGCCAAGGCTCCCGACCAGGGTGCGGTGAACGTCTATCTCGACGGCGCCTTCCGCGAGACGGTCGACACGCATGCGGATGCCCGGCTCACGGGGCAGCAGCTGTTCAGTGCGACCGGGCTGAAGGACGGCGCACACACCATCACCGTGGTGAAGGCCTCGGGCGAGGTGATGCGCAACGACGCCTTCTCGTACACGGTGAAGAAGGTGAAGTAGCCGGGTCGACGGCCCGGCACGTGAAGGCCGGCCGGTGCGCGAAGCCCGGCCGGCCTTCTCGTGGTCGCGGTGGCCGAGCTGCGCCGAGGGCGGCGGTGCTCAAGCCGGTGAGAAGTCCTGCCGCACCGCTGCCCGGATGACCGCGGCTGCCGCACCGCGGGCCCAGTCCTCGAAGGTGTGGGCTCGGGTGATGAGCCGGCAACCGGCTGCCGCCCCGAAGGCGTGCGCTTCGAAAGCGCGGCGGAGAGAGGGCTGGTAGAGCTCGAAATCCTGCATGCCCTCACCGGCCACGAGCACGGTGTCGGGCCCGGTGAGGTTGGCGACCGCGGCCAGCGCGGCACCGATCGCGCTGCCGGCGCGGTCGAACGCCGCGACGGCCCCGGGGACTCCCGCCCGGGCGAGAGCGGCGGCGTCGGCCAGACCGAGCGCGCGGTCGCCCGTGCTGTCGCGTACCGCGCGCAGCACCGCCGCCGACGAGGCCACCGCCTCGACGCAGCCGTACCGGCCGCAGACGCACAGGGCATCCGGTGAGGCGAGCGGCAGGTGCCCGAGCTCGCCGGCCACTCCGTAGGCGCCGGAGACCACGTCGCCGTTCAGGTACAGGCCGCAGCCGATTCCCGAACCGATGGTGACCACCGCGAACGACGCCGAGTCCCGGCCCACCCCGAACCAGTGCTCGGCGACGGTGAGCGCCCTCACGTCGTTCTCGACCTGCACCGGCACCCCCAGCCGGGCGGTGAGCGGATGCGCCAGGTCGACGTCGCGCCAGCCGAGCAGCGGCGAGTCGCGCACGACGCCGGCCGACGAATCGACGTCGCCCGAGACCGAGACGCCGACCCCGATCAGGCGTTCGACGGCCGGGCCCAGCCGATCGGCCAGCTGCTCGGCGACGACGGCCACCGCCTCCGTCACCTCGGCCGGAGAGGTGGAGCGCAACGGCCGGTGCACGGAGTGCAGGATGGTCGCGGTCATGCCGGTGGCGACACCGATCACCTCGTCGGCGTTCACCTTGAGGCCGAGCACGACGCGTGCCGAGGGCACCACGTGCAGGGGATGCACCGGCCGGCCCGCGGAGGGACCGGCCGGTGCCTGCTGGTCGACGGCGATGATTCCCTGCGCGACCAGCGGAGCGACGGTCTTGGTCACGGCGGCCTGGGAGAAGCCGGTCTGCCGGCCGACGTCGATGCGGCCGAGCGGACCGTGGGTGAGGATGCGCGTGAAGATGTCGACCGAGGCCGGCGTCTTCAGGTGCAGCCGTGCATCCTCACCCGCGCCGGAGGCGATCACCCGGCGAGGATCTGCTTCGAGGTCTCTGCCATCTCCGTGAACACGTCGTCGTCGCGCTCGTGCGTGAAGTACGCCTCGAACAGCGGCTGGATGGTGGTCCCCATCTCCGAGCCGTTGGCCGAGGGGTAGGCCGGGTAGATCCAGCCGTTCTTCGCCGCGTCGACGAACACACTGAGGTCGACGCCCTTGGAGAGCTGATCTGCGGCGACCGCGTCCATGGCGCCGGGGATCGAGGGGAAGAACGATCCGCTCTGCAGAGCCGCCTTCGTCTGGCAGTCCTCGGAGCCCATGTAGGAGATCCACTTCCAGGCGTTGTCCTTGTTCTTTCCGCCGGCCCAGATCTGGTTGCCGTTGGAGTTGCTCATCGAGGCGCGGGTGGTGCCGTCGGGACCGAGCACCGTCGGCGCGATGCCGACCTTCAGCCCGGGGAGCTGCGCGAAGGTCGTGGCCGACCACGAACCGCCCGACGACATGGCCACCTTCCCCGAGCCGAGCTGCTCGGTGTCACCGATCGTGAACTCCCCGAGCTTCGGTGCGATGCCGCGGTCGGAGAGTCCGCGCACCCAGTCCATGGTCTTGACGAACTCCGGGTCGTCGTAGCGGAACTGGGTGGCCCAGGCCGCGGGCTCGCCGATGCGCCAGCCGGTGCTGGAGATGAACGGGTTCCACGAGGTCTGCCCGATGTAGTCCTCGGTGCCGAGGTTGCCCACGCCGTAGGTGGCCACCTTCGTCTTGTCGAAGCCGGGCTCGTCTCCGCGCACGCCGTTCTCGTCGACCGTGAGGTGGGTGGCGATCTTGTCGAAGGTTCCGCCGTCGTCGGGGTTCCAGGTCATCGAGGCGATGTCGTCGGCGGTGTAGCCGGCCTCCTTCACCTTGTCCTCGTTGAAGTAGATGGCGCTGGTGGCCCAGTCCAGCGGCAGCGCGTACTGCTTGCCGTCGGTGTACTGCCAGTTCTTCACACCCACGTTGAACACGCCGAGGTCGTAGTCGCTCTTGGCGATGTAGTCGTCGAGCGGCTCGAGTTGCCCCTGCTTGGCGTAGGCGTCGAAGAACTGCACGCTGTTCTGGAACGCGTCGGGGGCGTTGCCGGCCACGAAGCCCGCGGTGAGCTTCGTGAAGTAGTCGTCCACCCCGAACTGCGAGATGTTCACGGTGACGCCGGGGTTCTCCTTCTCGAAGCCGGGAAGGCAGGCCTTGTAGGAGACGGCCTGCTTCTCGTCCCACGTCCACCAGTTGATGGTGCTGGACGCGGAATCGCCTCCACCGCCGCCGGCGGAGCAGGCGGCGAGGGGTGCGGCGAGGGCCAGGACGGCCAGGGCGGGGATCAGTCTTCGTGTTCTCATGGTTCCTCTTCGATCATGATGTGCAGGGCAGGGGTCAGGCTCGGCCGACGGTCGCGGCGAGCACTCGGAGCGCTCCCGCGAGATCGTGCGACCCGCCTGCGTCATGGCCGTTGAACGGCCAGGTGACGATGTGGCGTTCGTGGGCCCACGCGTTGTGGGCGGCGAACACGGTCGAGGGCGGGGTGATGTCGTCCATCAGCCCGGCCGAGAACCAGGCGGGCACGCGGGCCCGGGTTGCGAGGTTCACGGCGTCGAAATAGGCGAGGGTCTCGTGCACGGCGGCCTCGAGCCCCCGTGAGCGGCCGAGCAGATCGGCGATCTCGCGGTAGGGGTGGCGGTCGGTCGCGCCGACCGCGCGCGGGAGGTCGCTGAGGAAAGGTGCCTGGGCCAGCACCGCACGGATGCCTCCGGCGAGCACTCCGGCAGCGATCGCGATCCCGGCTCCCTGACTGTTGCCGGCCACGGCCACCCGATCGGCGTCGACCTCGTCGAGGCCGCGTATCGCGTCGACGGCGCGCACCGCGTCGGTGAACACGCGCCGGTAGTAGTACGAGTGACGGTCGAGGATGCCGCGGGTCAGGAATCCGGAGGGCGCGAGCGGCTCGAACCCGGGATCGATGGTGCCGCCGTCGCCCTGGCCGCGGGTGTCCATCACGAGGTGGGCGTAGCCCGCCGTCGCGAACAGCAGGTCGTCGATGGCCGCTCCGCGACCGGCGCCGTAGCCGGTGAAGTGCACCACCGCAGGGAGCGGCGCTTCGCGGCGGGCGGGCAGCCGGAGCCAGGCCCGGATGGGCTGGCCGCCGAAACCGGGAAAGGAGAGATCGAACACCTCGACGCCCACGAGGCCGGTGTCGGCCGCCCGCCGGATGACGTCGCCCGGCATCGAACGGGCGGCGGCGATGGTGTCGGCCCAGAAGACGTCGAAGTCCTCGGGCACGGTCTGGCTGCTGCGGTACTCCTCGAGCACGCCGAGAGGGGCGTCGGTGAACATCAGCGCACCCCCTGCAGGCTGCGCAGCAGAGGGGCGAGCTCGTCGGGACCGAGACGGGTTTCGTCGTCGAGGAGGGTCACGGGCATCCGTGCGCCGCGCAGCTCGGCCACGATCGCGCGCGGCGACGCCTCGGCCCGACGGCGCACCACCAGCCCGGTGGGCCGGCCACGAGCCCAGCTCAGGTCGATCTCGAGCGCTCCCGGCACCCGGGCGCCGAGCAGTTCGCCCTCGGCCCAGGCGGAGGGAAGGGCGGGCAGCAGGCGCAGCTCGCCCTCCCGGGTTCCCAGCACCATCTCTCGCAGCGCCGCGGTGAAGCCGTAGTTGCCGTCGATCTGGAAGGGCGGATGCGTCGAGAACAGGTTGGGCAGAAGTCCGCCCCATTCCGAGCCGTCGACCGGTGCGAGGCGGCGGTGGTCGCGCTCGAACGGGGCACTCGCCTCCCTCAGGAGCTCACGGGCCGTCTCGCCGTGGCCCAGGCGCGCCCGAAGCGCGATCTTCCACGCCCACGACCAGCCCATCGCCCCCGGGCCGCGGCGATCCAGCGTCGCCGCCGCCGCCCGGGCGAGGCCCGGGGTGTCGACGGGGTCGACGAGGCCGAGCGGGTAGACCGCGATCATCTGCGACATGTGGCGATGGTCGGGGTCGACCTCCACGAGGTCGTCGCCCCACTCGCGCAGGCGGCCGTCGGCGGTGGCGCCGAAAGCCACGAGCCGCGGCAGGGCCGCCTCGATCTCGCCGAGCACGGGGTGTCCGACGCCGAGCACCCCCGCGGCCTGCTGCACACGCAGGAAGAGCGAGCGGATGAGCGCGGTGTCCATCGTGGCCGACTGGGCCAGCGACTCGGCGTGGCCGTCGGGTCCGCGGAAGAGGTTCTCGGGCGAGGTCGAGGGAATCGTGCGCAGGCCGCCGGCGTCGTCGTCGACGAGCCAGTCGAGCGCGAACTCGGCGGCGCCGACGAGGATCGGCCAGGCCCGCTCTCGCAGGTACGGCTCGTCGAGCGTGTAGGCCCAGTGCTGCCAGACGTGGTCGGTGAGCCAGAGGCCGCCCATCATCCAGATGGCCCAGGACGGATTGCCGTGGCCGGCGCCCACCGGCAGCGAGTATCCCCACATGTCGGTGTTGTGGTGGGCAACCCAGCCTCGGGCGCCGTAGAGCCGTCGCGCGGTCTCGGCGCCCGAGACCGACAGCTTCTGCACCAGGTCGAGAAGCGGCACGTGACACTCGGCGAGCCCGGTCGCCTCGGCAGCCCAGTAGTTCATCTCGGTGTTGATGTTGATCGTGTAGTTCGACGACCACGGCGGCCGCAGCTGGTCGTTCCAGATGCCCTGCAGGTTCGCGGGCGGCGAGCCCGCACGCGAGGCCGCGACGAGCAGGTGGCGGCCGAACTGGTGCAGCACGGTTGCGGTGAGGGCGTCGTCGCCGCCGCGGAGCACCTCGGTGGCCACGTCGTGCAGACCAGGACGGCGGTTGCCGAGCCGCAACGTGGAGGCCGTGAGCAGCGGCCGCACATCGTCGAGGTGGTCGTCGAACAGTCGTTGCGCCGAGGTGTCGGCCGCGCTCTCGGCCCGGCGGCGGGTGTCCTCGAGCAGCTCGGTCCGAGCGGCCGGCGTGAGCGCCTGCGGGTCGGCGCCCTGCCACCAGCGCCGGCCGGTGCTGTCGGTCGCCACGGCGATCAGCACCCGCCGCGCCCCCGTGATGCGAATGCCCGAGGCGTCGGCCGACACCCGGCCGTCGGTGCGCACCGCCGCGGCGAGGGCGGCATACGGGTCGTAGTCGCCGGCATCCGCTCCGCCGTAGACGAGCGGCTCGGCGACCTGCTCCTCGTGCAGCGGTGCCCCGTCGGTCGGCACGGAGATGCCGAGGGCGAGGGAAGCGCGGCGGCCGTCGTCGCCGGAGCTCGCCCCAGCGCGTTCGAGGCGCAGCGGGGTGCTGAGCGCGAGGTCGAGATCGACGGAGGTCTCGGAGTCGAGGTGCACGATCACGCAGCCGGCAGGGGCCGACGCCCACACCGTGCGCGCCATCCGGGAGCCGGGCCCACCGGCCGTCTCGCGCACCACCGCGTCGTCGAGATCGAGCTCGCGTGCGTGCGCGGCCGCGCCGCCGGTGACGCCCCCGGCCGCGGATGCGGTGACCAGGAGGTCGCCGAGCGGCAGGAACTCCTGACTCCACGGGCCCTCGAAGGCGTAGAGGAGATCTTCGGCCCGCCGGTAGTCGCCGCCGTCGATGGCCGCGCGGACGGACGCCAGCCGTTCCGGGCCGGCCCCGTGGGCGACGAGCTCGTCGAGCGCGCGGCCCGCCGCCGTCGGTGTTCCCGACCAGACCGAGGAGTCGTTGAGCTGAAGGCGCAGTGTCTGCGCCCCGCCGATGACCATCGCCCCGGTGCGGCCGTTGCCGATCGGCGCTCCGGACACCCACTCCTCGGCCGGCGCCTGCCAGCCCAGGCGCATCGCCTCGGGTCGTGCTGCGGCGCGCAGCTCCAGGTCGCCCGTCACTTCAGCCCCGTGAAACCGATGGAGTTGACGATGCGCTTTCCGAACACCATGAACAGCACGAGCATCGGCAGCGCCGCCACCAGGGTCGCGGCCATCAGACCCGCCCAGTCGGGGGAGGCCTGCGGTGACGACTGCTTGAACACCGCCAGTGCGAGGGTGAGCGGCCGCACCGAGTCGTCGCTGGTGACCAGCAGAGGCCAGAAGTAGTCGTTCCACGCGGTGATGAAGCCGAGGATCGACAGCGTGATGATGGGCCCCGAGGTCATCGGCAGGGTGATCTGGAAGAGAACGCGCAGCCGGCCCGCGCCGTCGATCAGGGCCGCCTCCTCGATCTCCTCGCTGAGCCCCAGCATGAACTGCCGCAAGAAGAAGATGTTGAAGGCCGAGAACAGGGCCGTCGGCAGGATCATGCCGGCGAAGGAGTTGAGCAGGCCGAGGTCCTTCACCAGCACGAAGTTCGGCAGCAGGGTCAGGATGCCCGGCACCATCAGCGCGGCGAGGAAGATCGAGAACATCAGCTCCCGGCCCTTCCAGCGCAGCCGCGCGAAGGCGTAGGCGGCGATGGTGGAGAAGAAGACGATGGCGACCGTCTGCACCGTCGCGTAGATGATCGAGTTGAGCAGGAAGTGCAGGATCTCGATCGAGGCTCCCGAGCCCCCCTCGGAGAGCGACTGCTCCGGGCTGGCGATGCCGAGCACCCGGGCGAACGCGCCCCAGGTGAAGTCGACCGGCAGCAGCGAGCCGGGGTCGCGGATGAGCGAGTAGTTGTTCGAGAAGGCCGTGCGCAGCATCCAGTAGAACGGGAACACCGTCACCACGATCACGACCGCGATGTACAGCCAGGCCACGGCGCGGCCGGGGCTGAAGCGGGAGAGGCTGCGGCCCCGGGGTGCTTTCGGGGGCGCGGCGGCCGGGCGGCCGAGGGTGGTTGAGGTCATTGTCGACTCCTCGTCAGGTGGTGTCGGGTCGGGTGGCGGCGCGCGAGGCGACGGGTCAGTTCGTGTCGGATTGACTGGCCCGCAGGAGCCGCATCTGCAGGAAGGTGATGATGATGAGCATCGCGAAGAGCGCGAGCGACATCGTGGCCCCGTAGCCGAAGTCGAACTGCCCGAACGCCTTGTCGTAGATGTACATCTGCAGCACGTTCGAGGCGTTCGCCGGGCCGCCCTTGGTCGTCACGGCCACGATGTCGAACACCTGGAACGAGTTGATCACCGTCAGTACGAGCACCATCGCGAGGATCGGGCGCAGGAGCGGGAGCGTGAGGCGGCGGAACATCTGCAGCTCGTTCGCACCGTCGATCCGGCCGGCCTCGTAGATCGACGGCGGGATGGTCTGCAGCCCGGCGAAGACGATGATGGCGTTGTAGCCCATCGACTTCCAGACGCTGATCATGGCGATCGACGGGATGGCCCAGGCTCGTGAGCTGAGGAACTGGATGGGTTCGCCGGTGAGCTGCTCGATCAGCATGTTGACGACGCCGAGCTGCGAGTCGAGCATCCACGACCAGGTGGTGGCGGCGACCACGCCCGAGATGAGGAAGGGCAGGATGATGATGCCGCGCACCACGGTGTTCGAGGTGAGCCGGTGCAGCACCACCGCCGTGATCAGGGCGAAGGTCATGCCGAACGCGACCGACAGCACCACGAAATACACCGTGACCCCGAGGGACGACCAGAACACCTGGTCGCCGAGCAGGCGCACGAAGTTGTCGAGGCCCACCCAGGTGGGCGGGGTCAGCACCTTGAAATCGGTGAAGCTCAGGTAGATTCCGCGAATCGTCGGGTAGAGGAAGAACACCAGGAAACCCAGCAGTGCCGGGGCGATCAGAACCCAGGCCAGTCTGCCGTCGCCCCGGTGGGCCGGGGAGTGCGAATTGATCGCACCCCGGGACTTCACGCGGGTCCGCAGCGCGGTCCGGGCACCGCGTGATGCTGTAATCGCCATTGATCTCGCCCATCTTGTTGGTCTTGCACGAGTTGCGCAGTCAGCATAAGTAGCAATAATTGATGGTGTCAAATAATTCGATGGAGAAGAACCGGATGAGCTCTGCACCCCACCGCATGTCCCACCTGCGCGCCGCGGGGGTGTCGCTCGTCGTCGACACCGACTCCGAGGCGCCCTCGATCCTGCACTGGGGCCGCGATCTCGGCGCCCTGTCGCAGGAGGCGCTCGAGGCGTTGCGACTGACCGCGTCGACCGCCCGCCTGCACAACGCTCCGGATGCCGCCCGCCGCTTCTCGCTGCTGCCGGGCGAGCGCCACGACTGGATGGGCGTGCCGGGCCTGAGCGGGCACCGCGCCGGATCGGCCACCACTCCACGGCCCGCGCTCACCGAGGTCGTCGTGCGCCCCGGCTCACCCGATGGCGGGGAGGTCGAGCTGCGCTTCGACGACCCAGTGAGCGAGCTGGAGATCGTGCAGCGCATCGTTCTCGAGCCGAGCGGCATCGTGGCTCTCAGCACCTCGCTGCGCTCGACCGCCTCGGCCGGGGCACCCTACGACCTCGCGGGCTTGTACGCCCAGCTGCCCGTGCCGGCCATCGCCACCGAGATCCTCGACTTCACCGGAAAGTGGAGCCGCGAGCGGGAGCCTCAGCGCACCTCCGTGCGCGACGGAATGCACGCCCGCGACGTGCGCCGCGGCAAGCCGGGTGTCGATTCGCCGTATCTGATGGCGGTCGGAACGCCCGGGTTCGGCGCCCGTCACGGTGAGGTGTGGGCCATGCACATCGCCTGGAGCGGCGATCAGCGCTGGTTCGTGGAGCGGCTGCCCGAAGGCGCCGGAGCCGCCTCGGCCGTGCTCGGCGGCGGGGAACTGGTGCGGCCGGGCGAGATCAGGCTCGCTGCCGGCGAGAGCTATGAGTCGCCCCGCGTGCTGTTCGCCTGGTCGGACGGCGGCCTCGACGCGGTCGCCGACCGCTTCCACACGCTGGTGCGCGCCGATCGGCGCCGGGTGGGTGCCCAGCCCCTGGTGCTGAACACCTGGGAGGCCGTGTACTTCGACCACGAGCTGCCGCGCCTGCTCGAGCTGGTCGACCGCGCCGCGGGCATCGGCGTGGAGCGCATCGTGCTCGACGACGGCTGGTTCGCCGGCCGTCGCGACGACAAGGCGGGCCTCGGGGACTGGCAGGTCGACGAGGCCGTGTGGCCCGAGGGGCTCGGCCCGTTCGTCGACCGGGTGCGCGAGCGCGGCATGCAGTTCGGTCTCTGGTTCGAACCCGAGATGGTGAACCTCGACTCCGCCGTCGCCCGCCGGCACCCCGAGTGGATCCTCGGCCCGGCCGCCGGGCTGGGCTCGGCCAGCCGGCACCAATACGTGCTCGACATCGCGCATCCGGATGCGCTCGCCTACCTGCTCGAAGCCATGTCGGCCTTGGTGGAGCGCTACGCCATCGACTTCGTGAAGTGGGACCACAACCGGGACCTCGTGGAGGCCGTGCGGCGCACCGGCGGTGAGGCGCCGGGGGTGCACGCCCAGACGACCGCGCTCTACGGCCTGCTGGACGCACTGCGGGATCGTTTCCCCTCCCTCGAGATCGAGTCGTGCGCCTCGGGCGGCGGCCGGGTCGACCTCGGCGTCGTGGCGCGCACCGACCGCGTGTGGACCTCGGACTGCAACGACCCGGTCGAGCGGCAGCGCATCCAGCGCTGGTCGGAACTGCTGCTGCCGCCCGAACTGCTCGGCTCGCACGTGGGCGCCGAGCGCTCGCACACCACGCACCGCTCGGCCGACCTGTCGTTCCGTCTCGCGACGGCTCTCTTCGCGTCGGCCGGCATCGAATGGGACCTCACCCGATGCACCGAGCAGGAACTCGCGGTTCTCGGTCGATGGAGTGCTCTCTACCGGGAGACGCGCGACCTCGTGGCCGCGGGGCGGCGCGTGCATGCCGAGCTGCCCGACGAGGAGACGCTGCTGCACGGCAGCGTGGCCGCCGACGGTTCGCGTGCGCTCTTCGTCTGGGCGCGGCTCGGCACCTCTCCGGCCGGCCAGTCGGGCCGGGTGCGCCTGCCCGGGCTCGATTCCTCGGCGAGCTATCGGGTGCGCATCCGTGACGAGATCGGAGCGCCGTCGCTGCACCAGGGTGAGGGTCCGGCCTGGTTCGACGCCGCCCGCGCGGGGGGCATCGAGCTGCCGGGTGCGGTGCTCGCCGAGGCCGGCGTGCCGATGCCCACGCTGAATCCCGCTCAGGCACTGGTGCTCGATCTCACGCGCCTCCGCGGCGAGCAGGTGCGCGACTGACGCCCGGGCACCCGCGCGGCGCGGCAGAATGGTCACCACGACCGGAAGGATCACGATGAGCGTGCAGATCGGAAGCCGGGCCGGCGATGTCCTGCGGGTGCTGCACGCGGCCTCGCCGGCGGCGGTCGACATCTTCACCGGCATCCTGACCCACGGCCCGCTCTCGCGCACCGACGTCGCACGGGCGACCGGGCTCTCGCAGGCGGCCGTGACGAAGTCGGTCGCCCCCATGATCGCGGCCGGTCTCGTGGTCGATCACGGTCACACCCTGCGCGGCGGGCCGCGCGGCAGGCCGGCGAACCCGATCACGGTCGACCCGGCGGCGCTCGTCGTGCTCGGCATCAAGGTGAACCCCACCGAGATCATCGGGGTGGCCACCGATCTCTCTGCGCAGCTGCTGGTCTCGACCCATCAGCCGACCGCGCCGGCGTTCGATGCCGTCGTCGACGGCGTCGCAGAGATCGCCGAGCGCCTGTGCGAGCTGCTCGGCGACCGCCGGGACCGGCTCGCCGGCGTGGGCGTCTCGGTGTCGGGCGATGTCGACACCCGGGGCGGCATCGTGCGCGAGTCGGCGCTGCTCGGCTGGTCGGGGGAGGACCTCGGCACTGCGCTGGAGCAGCGACTCGGCATCCGGGTGCTGATCGAGAACGACGTGCGTGCCCTCACCATCGCCGAGCACTGGTTCGGCGTGGGCATCGGCACCAGCTCGTTCGCCATCGTCACCATCGGCAGCGGGATCGGCTGCGGCCTGCACGTGAACGGCGAGGTGGTGGAGGGAGCGTTCGGCGTCGCCGGGGAGATCGGGCACCTTCCCCTGACCTCGGAGCGCTTCGTCTGCGCCTGCGGCCGTCGCGGGTGCGTCGAGGCGGTGGCATCGACCGGCGCCATCGTGCGGGCGGTCGCCGAGGCGAGCGGGAGCCCGGTGGGTTCCATCGCCGAGGCCGTCCGGCGGGCGCACGACGGAGATCCGGCCGCCATCGAGGTGTTCGACCGGGCCGGCACCGTGATCGGCACCGCCATCGCGACGGTGGCGAACCTCACCGGTCCCGAGATCGTGCTCATCACGGGCGAGGCGGTCTCCGACTACGACCTGTACGACGAGCGGGTGCGGGCGGCCTTCGAGGCGCACGCGTTCGGGGCGGCGGCGAACTGCCGCATCCTGTTGAGACCGCACGCCTTCGAGGACTGGGCCCGTGGAGCGGCGGCCGCGGCGCTGCGTGGCATCGTGACGCAGCACTACCGGCCCGCGCCCTGAGGGCCGCCCCTCCGCGGGCCCTATCCTGAGCAGGTGGCTGATGAGTGGACCCGGCGCGTGATCCTCGTGGAGGATCAGCCGCTCGTGCGCATGCTCGTCGCCGACACCCTCCGCCGCTCCGGGTTCGACGTCTCCGAGCACGCGGATGCGCACTCCGCCCTCGAGGCGGCCGACGGCTTCGACCCCGATGTGCTGGTGGCCGACATCGACCTCGGCACGCGCCCCGACGGCATCGAGCTGGCGGTCATCCTGCGCTCGCGTCTGCCGCACCTGGGGGTGATGTTCCTCACCAACTTCCCGCGCGCCGCCTCTGCGCCCCGGCGGGCGGCCGTTCCGGGAGCGCAGTTCGTGTCGAAGGACGCGCTGGACTCCCCGCAGCACCTGGTCGAGCGGGTGGATGCCGCCACCCGGGCCGACCCGGCAGGGGCGGTCGGTGAACCGCTGGGCGCGCTCGCCTCACTCAGCCGCGGTCAGCTCGAGGTGCTCGCGGCGCTCGCCGAGGGCTGTTCGAACGAGGAGATCGCCCGCCGCACGGGCCGCACGCTGCGGGCGGTGGAGCGGATGCTCGTGCGCACCTTCGAGCGACTGGGCCTGAGCCACCGGCCCGAGCTGAACCCGCGGGTGGTCGCGGTGAACCTCTACACCCGCGCGTTCGGGCACCCCGTGCGCCGATGAGGCCGCTCGCCGGGCGCTGGGCGCGCGCCGCGGGGAGCGGGCACTTCTTCACCCGGTGGTCGTGGCTGCTCACCCTGCCGTTCGCGGTCACGCTGCTGGGCGGCTACGACGAGGCCCGCTCGGGGCAGGAACGGCTCGCCGGCTTCGGGATCGCCCTCGCGGTGCACCTCGTGCTGGGGGCTTTCGGGGTGCTCGCCGCCGCGGCCGAGCGGGGCGTGGCATCGGCAGGCTCGCGCCGGGTGGTCGTGGTGATCGCGCTCGCGGCCATCGCCGTCGGCCGGCCGTTCCTGCTCTCGGCGTCGGCGCAGGCGCTCGGGCTCGTGCTGTTCACCGGTCCGCTCGCGGCGCGTGTGGCCACCAACCTGATCGTGGACACCGCCGCGCTCTCGCTCGTGGCGATGATGACCATCGCCGTGCGCACGCACCGCGATGTCACGGGCCGCCTTCGTCTCGTGCTCGACGCCCTGGAGGTGCAGCGGGCTCACGATGTCGACGACGTGGCCGTGCTGTCGGGGCACGTCTTGGAGAACGCCCGCGGCACGCTCCTCGCCGCGCTGCCGAGGGCCGCTGCGGGCCCGCTCGAGCCGGAGCGGGCCGGACTGCTCCTGCAGCGCTTCGCCGAGGAGGTCGTGCGCCCGCTCAGCCATCGGCTGTTCGACGACCACCCCGCGGCCGGCGACCACCACCCCGCCACCGCTGCCGGCGCCCGATACCCCGCCGCCGGCGGCGACGGACGGCTCCTCGCGTCTCGGGAGTCGCGCACCCCGCCGCGCGCTCAGACCTCGACGCCGCTCGCGCTCGCGCCCGTGCATCCGTTTCCCGCGCCCATCGACCGGGGCGCTCCGGTGTGGATCACCGTGGTGGCCTACGCCCTGCTCTGGGTGCCGTACCTCGTGGCGCACGCCTCGGCGGCCGCCGCTGCGACGGCCGTGCTCGCCGTCGTGGCGGTGGGAGCGTGCGGCAACCGGCTGGTCGCTGGTCGGGTCGCCCGGGCGGCATCCCGTGCGACGGCCTCCCGGACTGCACCCGGCGCGGCGGCTCCGGCGGCGGCCTCGGCGGCAGCCCGTCCGGCCGCCGCCCTCGCCCCGGTGGCCGGCCTCGCCTTGCAGTACGCCGTCGTCGGGGCGGTGATCGGGGCCGTCGCGGCGCTTTCGCCGGCCTTGTGGGGAGTGCCCGTCGCAGCATCCGCCGTGCTCGCCGCGATGCTGCTGAGCGTCGTGGTGTACCCGGTCTTCGCCGTGCTGGTGGCCGGCGTCGACGCGGGCTTCCGGCGGCTCGTCGTCGTCGAGGCGGAGCTGGCCGCCGCGGTCGACGAGGCTGCCGTTCTGGCCGCCTCGAGCCACAACAGCGCGACGATCGCCCGCCGCCGGGTGGCCCATCTGCTGCACAGCGAGGTTCAGGCCGAATGCGTGGCGGCGGCGCGCGAGCTGCGCGGCAGCCCGGTGGTCACCGAGGCGCAGTGGATGGCGGTGCTCGAACGGATCGAAGCGGCTCTCGCCCTTCCGCGTGCGGAGGCGACCGGGGCCGGCGCGCAGCAGACCGTCGAGCGGATCGTCGGGGCGTGGCGGTTCGGCCTCGAGATCTCGCTGAGCGCGGACGCGGCGGCCTGGACCAGGCTCGACGCGGATGCCGCGCGGCTCGAGCTCGCCGTCGACACCATCGCGGAGGGCCTCACCAACACGATCCGGCACGGCTCCGAACCCCGTGCGCGGATCACGCTCGCCGCGGCCTCCCCGGGCCCGGGTGTCGTGGTCGACGTGGTGTCCGAGGGGCGGATCGTCACCCGTGCCGGCCACGACGGGTACGGCCTGGCGCAGCTCGGCGGGCGTGCCCGGCAGCTCACGCTGACGCAGGCGGGCTCGGCGGTGCGACTGCGGGTCGAGCTTGCCTGAGTGGCGGTGTCGTGATACCCGAACATCCCGGATGCGCCTCCCGGGCAGGCCCGTAGCGTCGCGTCGGCGCACGCGGACGCGGTCGCCTCTCCCGACGGAAGGTTCGCTCCATGGAGCATCTCGAACAGCTGATCCCCATTGCCGCCGGAATCATGATCAGCCCGCTTCCGATCGCGGCGATCATCGCCATCCTGCTCTCCCCGCGGGCGAAGGCGAACGGCTTCGCCTACGTCGGAGCCTTCCTCCTCGTCTGCTTCGCCTTCACCGTCGTCGCCGCGCTCACCACGAAGGGCGCGGGCTCCGGCAGTTCGGGCGGCGACGAAGTGATCGTGCTGGTGCTCGGCATCCTGCTCACGCTCGGCTTCCTGGTGCTGGCCGTGGTCAGCTGGGTGACGCGGCCGAAGGGCGGCGCGGAGGCCACGATGCCGAGCTGGCTGGCGGCCGTCGACAGCCTCAGCGCGGCGAAGGCGTTCGGGCTCGGCGTGGTCATGGCCGTCACGAACGCCAAGAACATCCCGCTGGAGCTGAAGGCCGGTGCGCTGATCGGCGCCTCCGACCTCGCGCTTCCCGCCGCCGTCGGCTTCGCGGCCCTGTTCGCGCTCGCCGCGTCGCTCGGCATCCTGCTCCCGACTCTCCTCGCCGCCACCGGCTCGCACGCCGTCACCCGCGCGCTGACCGCTCTGAAGGCGGAGCTCATCGCCCACAACGCGATCATCATGACCGTGCTGTTCGCCATCCTCGCGGCGGTGCAGCTCTCGCACGTCGTCGCTGCGCTCGCCAAGTAGCGACCCCGAATCGAAGGAGCACCGCCATGACCGAACCCGCAACCCCCGCCACCCCCGAGGACCGCCTCGTGGTCCGCACCTCCGCCGGTCTCGTCCAGGGCGGCGAGAGCGACGGCGCCCTGTTCTGGAAGGGCCTGCGCTACGCCGAGGCGCCGGTCGGCCCCCTCCGCTGGCGGGCGCCGGTTCCCGTCGAGTCGTGGACGGGCGTCGTGGCGGCGACCGAATACGGGCCCGCCGCGCCGCAGATCAGCAACCCCGCCATCCCGCTCGGGCCCGACGTGGTGAAGGACGAGGACTGCCTGAGCCTCAACATCTGGCGTTCGGCGGCGAGCACCCGGCCGCTGCCCGTGATGGTCTGGATCCACGGCGGCGCCTACACCTTCGGCTCGTCGCGCCAGCCGCTCTTCGACGGCACCGCGTTCGTGTCGACGGGCGAGGTCGTCATCGTCAGCGTCAACTACCGCATCGGCGCCCTCGGCTTCCTCGACCTCAGCTCGGTGGCGACCGAGGAGCAGCCGTTCGACTCGAACCTCGCGCTCCGCGACGTGCTCCTCGCCCTGGAATGGGTGCAGCAGAACATCGCCGCATTCGGCGGCGACCCGGAGCGGGTGACCGTGTTCGGGGAGTCCGCGGGCGGCGGTCTCGTCACCACGCTCCTGACCGTGCCGAGTGCGGAGGGCCTCTTCCACCAGGCGATCGCCGAGAGCTCGCCCGTGTCCTCCGTCTACGACTCGGTGCGCTCGGCGAAGGTCGCCCAGCGGATGCTCGACCAGCTCGGCGTGGCCGCCGGCGACCTCGCGCGCCTGCGTGACCTCCCCGCGGTCGACATCGTGGCGGCCGGCATGGCCGTCTACGCAGCCGTCCCCTCCGAGGAGCCCGGAACGCTGGCCTTCGCGCCGGTGGTCGACGGGGAGCTGGTGCCGGAGCATCCGATCGCCGTGCTGAGCGAGGGCCGTGGCCTGCCCGTGCCGCTCGTGATCGGCACCAACAAGGACGAAGCGGCGCTGTTCAAGTTCATGAAGTCGCCGCTGATGCCGATCGATGAGCAGAGCATCACCGAGATGCTCACCGAGATCGCCCGGGAGAACCCCGAGCTCGAGATGCCCACGCGCGATGAGATCCTTTCGGCCTACACGGGGCTCCGCACCCACGCCATCGGGCTCGGCGTCGCCCGCGACGTGGGATTCCGGATGCCGACACTCTGGTCTGCCGAAGGCCACGCCAGGGTGGCTCCGGTCTGGCTGTACCGCTTCGACCAGGCGACGCCGATGCTCCGGCTCGTCGGCGTCGGGGCGACGCACGCGACCGAGCTGCCCTACGTGTGGGGCAACCTCGACACCGACCCGAAGGACATCACCTTCAAGCTCGGCGGCCGCAAGACCGGCCGAGCAGTGTCGGAGCGCTTGCAGGCGCGCTGGCGGGCCTTCGCGACCACCGGGTCTCCGCAGGGCGCGGCGGGCGACGTGGAGTGGGAGACGTTCCAGCCCGCGGGGGCTCGGAGCACCCTCGTCATCGACCGGCACGACTCGCTCGTGCCCGATCTCGACGGCGAGCTCCGCGCCGCGTGGGGAGACGCGGTGCTCACCTTCTCGTGAGGCGCACGGCCTCGCCCGGCCGGAGCGTCTAGGGTGTGGCCGTGAGCTTTGCGCTGCTGACCTTGGTCGTGCTGATCGGATTGCTCGGGCCGCTCCTCGCCGCCCCGGCGTCCTGGCGTGTGCCCGTCGTGGTCGGCGAGCTGCTGGGCGGCGTGCTGATCGGCACGACGGGCCTCCGTCTCGTCGACCCGACGGCCGACGACTTCCAGCTCCTCGCCACCATCGGCTTCGGCTTGACGATGGTCATCGCCGGCTCGCACGTGCCCGTTCGCGACAAGGCGGTGCGGGCGGCGCTCGTGCAGGGCGCGTTCGGTGCCGCGGTGGTCGGGGTGGCCGCCGCCGTCATCGGCACAGTGATCGCCGTGTCGTTCGGAACGGGGCACGCGCTGCTCTACGCGGTGGTGATCGCCTCCTCGTCGGCGGCGCTCGTGCTGCCCATGCTGCAGTCCGTGGGGATCGGGCACGCATCCGGAGCCGTCATCCGCCTGGTCGCGCAGATCGCGATCGCGGATGTCGCCTCCATCGTGGCGCTGCCGCTCGTCATCGCGCCCGCCCAAGCGCTGTGGCCGGCCGTGGGTGCGGTGGTGATCGCCGTGCTCGCGGTGGCGCTGGCGCTCGTGCTGCGGCGGATCGGCACGAGAACGGATGCGCGGGCGCGCTTCCACGCGTACTCGGAGCGCCGTCGCTTCGCCCTCGAATTGCGCGTCAGCCTGCTCGTGCTGTTCGCGTTCGCGGCCGTCGCGCAGTTCGCGAGCCTCTCGATCATGCTCGCCGGCTTCGCGCTCGGCCTGGTGCTGGCGTCGGTGGGCGAGCCCCGGCGGCTGGCGCGTCAGCTGTTCGGCCTCACGGAGGGATTCTTCGGGCCCTTGTTCTTCGTCTGGCTCGGGGCGTCGCTGGATTTCCGCACGGTTCTGGCGCATCCGCAGATGATCCTGCTCGGGGTCGCTCTGGGGCTCGGGGCCGCGCTGGCCCATCTCGCCGCGCGCCTGACCGGGCTGCCCGTGGTGCAGTCGTTCGCCGCCGCAGGACAGCTGGGGGTTCCTGTGGCCGCGGTCACGCTGGGCCTGCAGACGGGCATCCTGGCTCCTGGAGAAGATGGGGCGCTGATCGTCGGGGCCGCGATCACGATCGCGCTGGCGGCCTGGGCGACCGGCGCGATCGGGAGGCGTGCGAGTGCCGGGGTCGGGGGGCGTGCGACCCGCTGAGCGAGTGCGGGCGCGCGGGCAGCTCAGCGAATCGCGATATCGTCGTCGAGACAGTGATCGATCGAAGGCGAGAGAGAACACCGTGAACGCACCGCACTCCAGTGCACCAGTTTCTGATGGCGTGCCACCCGAGATCGCTCGATCCTGGCTCCTCGTCTCGGCGAACCGCACCGAGGAGTTCGATCAGGCGCAGCGCTCCCGAGCCGACCAGATCGTGCTCGACCTCGAAGACGCCATCGACCCCGCGCTGAAGTCGACCGCCCGCGAGGGCGTGGTCTCATGGCTCTCGAACGGCGGGAGCGGCTGGGTGCGCATCAACGACCGCGCGAGCGACTTCTGGAGCGACGACGTCGACCGGCTCAAGGGCCTGCCGGGCCTTCGCGGCGTGATGCTCGCGAAGACCGAGGATGCCGCCCACGTCACCGAGACCTTCGACCGTCTCGGCGGCACCACCCCCGTGCTGGTGCTGATCGAGTCGGCCCTCGGCATCGAGGAGTGCGTGTCGATCGCCCGCGCGCGCGGGGCGTTCCGCCTGGCGTTCGGCAGCGGCGACTACCGCCGCGACACCGGCACGAGCGCCGAGGACATCGCGATGGCCTACCCGCGCTCGCGCCTGGTGGTGGCGAGCCGTGTCGGCAACCTCCCGGGCCCCATCGACGGCCCCACCGTGTCGTCGAGCCATCCGGTGCTCCGCGAGCAGTCGGCCGTGGCGGTGGCGCTCGGCCTCACCGGCAAGCTCTGCCTCGACGTCGAGCAGCTGCCGGTCATCAACGAGGTCATCAGCCCCACCCAGTCGGATGTCACGTGGGCGCGCGACTTCCTCGACGACTTCGAGGCGCGGGGCCGGGTCATCCGCGACGGCAGCGACCTGCCGCGCCTCGGCCGAGCCGAGAAGATCGACAAGCTGGCTCGCGCCTTCGGCGTCGTGCCGCTGCCCTCGCACAACGCGCGCTAGGGCCGCCCCCGGAAGGAGCTCCGCGCGCCGGCCCCCGGTGAGGACAACTCGCCGTTCAGGACTCGTTCGGCTCGGATGATCCGCGCTGCTTGTAGTACTCGATCTCAGCATCCAGGTCGGCAAGCTGCTGCTCGGTCGACCGCGAGGAGGTGTCGGCGCGCGGCGAGGCGGGTTGAGGACCGGCCCAGCGTCGGGGATCGCCGAAGCTCATCGGGTCGTGCCGGCGGGTGGTGTACTCCCTGCCGATGGCGAACCACAGGATGCTGCCGATCAACGGCAGAAAGACCACGAGCAGCACCCACACGATCTTCGGCAGGTGCTTCGTGTCGCCCTCCGGTCGAGTGATGATGTCCACCAGCGCAATGACGACGACGGCCAGAGTCACCACGGAAACGATCACATACATGCCTCAAGCATCGGCCACCCGGCCGCGATATTCAACACCTGTCCCGATGTCGTGACGGCGACGCCTGAGCGACGGCGCCTAGCAATCAACCGGGCTGGAGGGCAGACTGGATGAGTGGAATACGGCGGAGTAGTACCGACGGATGCCCCTGACCCGAGCGTCGAATCCGAAGCGCGCGTACGGAGCGTGTCATTCCCGATTTTTCAGCTCAAACCGCAGCCGTCACTGTCCCGCGCCCCGATCGCCGGCTTCATGGAGAGCCGCGGGGCAGCGGGCCGGGAGGAACTGGCCGTTCTTTTCACCTACACGCTCTGGAGGTATCCCGAAGATCGCTCCGACCCCCGCAACGAGGTAGAACTGGACGACCGGATGCGTCGCGCGATCGAGGAGGAGCCCCCGTGGGGGCGACCGGCGTGGCTGATCGAACACGCCCAGACCTTCCGGTATCCAGATGCTCTGGGATGCCGTTCGAACGGCATGGCACGCATCGCCGGACCCGCAGTCGGCCTCGTTGCCGCAGCAGCTCATCGACCATACACATCATGTTCTGCGGAACAGTTTCCGAGCGGAACTCGGTCTCCCGGCCGGCCCCAGCACGAGCGCCGAATGGAAGGTCTCGGCCGCCTCGATGGCCGAGACCACCGTGAACGTCGATGGGCACGATCGCCCCGCCATACAGATCGACACCGACCCGTTCGTCTACGCCGTCGGATTCCGGGTCGACGAGCATGTCGTGTGCACGACCGTCCTTCCTCGTGACAGCCTGCCCTTCCTCGACCTTGCCCTCACGACGTATGAGTAGGGATCCGGGGCCACGAACCCGCTGTTTCGAACCCACCTCGGATAGGGTTCGGCGGTCTGGTGGTGGCGGTACCCTGCGGACATGGCCGCATCCGCAATGATCGCGAAGATTGGCTCTTGCAGTAGCAGTCGCCCGCTTCCTGAATGGCGTTGCGCTTTGTCATGGCAGTCCCGCTCAGGTTGGCGGCGCCAGCAGTCGGAGCCTGCTGTATGTTCCACTTCTGGACGCCGGTCCTCGCGTTCCAATGGCGATGTCCTGACATAACGCCATCTTCTTCACCTACGCGCTGGCGCAGAACTTCTACGGCATCGCGAACGACGCCGTGCAGTACTTCTTCTTCCCCTTCGCCATCGGCAACCTGCTCGGGCCGCTCGTGCTCGGGCACCTGTTCGACACCATCGGCCGGCGCAAGATGATCCTCGCCACCTACGGACTCTCGGGCATCATCCTCACCGTCTCCGGATTCCTCTTCCAGGCCGACGTGCTGACTGCCACCACCCAGACGATCTTCTGGTGCGTCGCGTTCTTCTTCGCGAGCGCGGGGGCGTCGAGCGCCTACCTCACGGTGAGCGAGCTGTTCCCGCTCGAGATGCGCTCGCAGGTCATCTCCTACTTCTTCTCGATCGGGCAGATCGTGGGCTCGGTCGCGCCCCTGCTGTTCGCGACGCTGATCGGCGAGGGCCAGGACCGCGGCCCGATCACGATCGGGTACATCGGCGCCGGGCTGCTCATGGTGGCGGGCGGCGTCGTGGCCTTCGTCTTCGGGGTGAACGCCGAGCGCAAACCGCTCGAGGCCATCACGAACCCGCTGTCGGCGGTCGACTCCGGCAAGCTGAAGGTCGAGGGCGAGCGCACCACGCGGGAGCGCGCGAAGCGCACCTGAGCCGCCATTGGTTGGCGGATGCAGAAAGAGCGAGGACCGACCCCGTATGGGGCGTCGGTCCTCGCTCTTTCTGCATCCGCCAACCGCCAGCAGCGCCGAGAGCGTGCCGGCGGCCGAGGGGAGGCGCTACGACTCCGGCGTCGTTCCGGCGGCGAGCGTTGCAGCGCGCCGGCGGCGGAGCAGGACGACTCCGGCGCCGAGCGCGACCGCGAACAGGGCCAGCGCGAGCTGCGCCCCCGCCAGTCCCGCGCCGGTGACGGCGAGGTTCGAGCCCACGGCAGCGGGGTCGGTCGCCGCCGCGCCGCTGACCGTCAGCGCGAGGCTCAGCGAGAGGCCCGAGTCGCGACCGGTGAGCACGAGCGCGTGAGCGCCGACGGCCGTGTCGACCGGGATGGTGACGGTCGTGTTCACGCGGCCCTGCGCATCCGCCACCACGCTGCCGAGGCCGACCGGGGCGGAGTGGAGCACGACGTCGACGGTCTCTCCCGGGCGGAAGCCGCCGGCATCGATCGTGACGGGCGAGCCGGCGGCCACCGAGGTGGCCGAGAGCGTGCCGGCGAGGGTGCCGGTGCCGCCACCGTCGCCGGGCGTCGAGCCGCCGCCGGGCGTGGACCCGCCGCCAGGAGTGGAGCCACCTCCACCCGGCGTCGTCGGCGCGGCGCCGACCTCCACGCTCGACTCCGCGCTCACGTTGCCGGCGAGGTCGCTGGCCCGCACGCGCACCGAGACCGCCGCGTCGCCGAGCGGCACCCCAGCGCCACCGGGATAGGCCGTCCACGCCCCGCCGTCGAGCGAGTACTCGACCGCGGCGACGCCCGAACCGGCGTCCGTCGCGGCCACCGTCAGCACCCGGTCACCGGATGCCGTGGCCGAGACCACCGGCGCGATGCTGTCGATCTTCACCGCGGCCGCCACCGGCTCCGAGGTGTTGCCGGCCGCATCCGTCGCCCGGGCCTCGAACGAGGTGGTGCCGTCGGCCAGAGCCACCGGCGCCGTGTAGGGCGCCCAGGCCCCGCCGTCGACGCGGTACTCCACCGAGGCGACCGCGCTCTGCGCATCCGTCGCCGTCACCGCGGCCGAGGGGGCCGTGGTGAACCAGCCCGACGCCGAAGCCGAAGGCAGGGTCACCGAGACGACGGGTGCCGCGGTGTCGGGCGACACCGCGTAGACCTGCGCCTCCACGATGCCCGCCGCCCAGGCGGCATCGCTGCCGTTGTGGTCGTTGACCACACGGCCGACGTCGACCTTCACGTAGCGGTACGACCCCGTGAGCCCGTCGCTCGTGAAGCCCACGGTGGTGTTCGCGAGCCGGCTGACCAGCCGCGTCCACGTGGTGCCGTCGACGCTGCCCGACACCGTGAAGGTGCTGTAGGTCTCCGAACCGTTGTAGCTGCGGAAGCTCAGGTCGATGCGACTGAGGTCGCGCTGCTCGCCGAGGTCGACGGACCAGGCGAACGGCACCGCCGAGGGCTGGTAGTAGTTCGTGTTGTCCCCACTCGTGGCGAGGTTGTAGTCGATGCCGTCGTTCGCCGCACTCGCTGCGGCACCCGAGGAGGCCGCGGCGCTCGCCGTCACCGGTTTGCCCTCGGAGACGAGCTCTTCGAAGGGCAGCGCGACAGCGCCCGTGGCGGCGTCGAACGACCACTGCGGGTGGTAGTCCAGGCTCATCGCGGTCGGGTCGGCGGAGCCGGCGCCGGCGCCGGACGTGCCGATCGAGAGCGGCAACCACACGTAGCTCGACGAGCCGAGCTTGTTCGGGTTCCAGCGGTCACCCATGTAGATGTACTCGCGGTGACCGTCGGCACCCTGCACCGTCATGATGTTCGTCGGCTGGCTCGAGAAGGTGGTGTTGTTGCCGAGCGGCTTGAGCGCCGACCAGCCGTTCGGGTCGGCGATGTCCTTCGTGTAGGAGTACATCGCCTGGTTCGCGTACCAGCCCGACTGGCCCGAGGTGACGACGAAGTAGTAGTCGCCCACCTTCACCACGGCGGGCGCCTCGCGACGCTGCCCGACGAACAGCGGGTAGGAGTCCGCCCAGTCGACGTCGGTGTAGTCGGCGCTCAGCTTGTAGACCCGCATGTTCTGGTCGTCCTGCGTCGACACCAGGTAGGCGTCGGCGCTGTCGGGGTCTTTGAACACCGTGAAGTCGCGCGATCCGTAGCCCCAGAGCTGGTCGGGGTTCGTGTACGTGGGGTCGCTCGCATTCGTCGTGACCGAGCCTGCGCCGGGGCGGAAGTCGCGCTGGTAGCGGTAGTCGCCACCCACGGTCTTGCTGGTGGCCACCACGAGGTGCGAGGCGGCGTAGCCGTCCGCGGTCTCCCAGTGGCCCCAGAGCACGAAGGTGTCGGTCGCCGCGTTGTAGAGCAGCTTGGGCCGCTCGAGTTTCACGTTCGCGAGCTCGGGGGCGCTCGCGGTGGTGAGGATGTCGTTGACGAAGGTCCAGTTCTTCAGGTCCTGCGACTTGTAGAGGCTCACGGCCAGGAAGCTCGCGCTGTCGTGGCTCTTGTTCTCGCCCACCCAGTAGTACCAGCCGTCCTTCTGCAGGAAGCCGCCGCCGTGCGCCTGGATCGACTCACCGGTGCTGTCGTACCAGGTCTGGCCCACCGGCACCGAGCTGTAGCCGTCGGCCGGCACGGGCTCGATCGCGTAGACGGCCGAGGTCGCCGGGCTCGCCGTGCCGTTCTTCAGGGCCACCGCCTTCACGGTGGTGCTTTCGGCCACGGAGAAGGGGGCGTCGTACTTGGTGCCGTTGCTCTTCGAGGGCGTCGAACCGTCGGTGGTGTAGTAGATCGATGCGCCCGAGGTGGTGGTGCTCAGCGTCACGCTCTGCGCGGTCTTGTAGGAGCCGGCGGCCGGCGACACCGCGGGGGCGGCGACGACGAGCGGCGTGGTGTCGACCGCGACGGCTCCGGATGCGACGGCCAGCCAGCCGATCACCGGTGCCTCGCTACCGGCCGCCAGGCTCACCTGAAGCTGAACCGTGCACGCGGCGGTGGTGGCGAAGGTGCCCGACACCATCTTGCTCTTGGAGGCGGTGGCCGAGCTCACGGTGACGTTCGGGGTGATGACGGTCGTGTCACCGCATCCGGATGCCGGGACGACCTGCACCTTCATCTGGCGCGGGCCCGACCACCATTCGCGGAACCCCGCGGTGAGCGTGTAGGTGCCGGCGGCCGGGAGAGGGAGGTCGTAGACCACCTTCTTCGAGCTGCCGCCGCTGCCGAGGGCGTACCACCCGGTCTCGTCCTTGTCGGCGGCGTTCGAGGAGGAGTGGGCGCCGAGCTGGCTGGCGTCGTATCCCCAGCTGCCGGAGGAGACCGGCTTGTCGGCCACCTGATTGAGGAGTCCCGGGATGAGGCTCTTGGCGCCTTCGAAGGCGGGGGAGGTGAACGATCCGGTGGTTCCGGAGCTGTCGATGAAGTAGAGCAGGCTCTGCGGCACGACCTCCACCTGGGCGCTCACGGCGAGGGTGCCTTCGACCGAGCCCGGCACGGTGAACGAGCGGTAGTGCTGGTCGAAGCTGAGGTCGCTGAGATCCCAGGTGACGGCGGCGGCGCGCGCCGGGCCGGCGGTGGTGGTGACCTGCACCTGGGTGGGGAGGTTCGGCGTGCCTCCCGGCACGACGGCGGCGTAGACCGGTGCCGCGAGGGCCGTGGGGGAGTCCGCTGCGGCGAGGGCGCCCGCAGCCGCTGCCGACGCGGGCAGCGTGCTCGCGGAAGCGGCCCCGGCGACGGAGAGCGGGATGACGAGGGTGGCGACGAGGGCGAGTGCCCCTGTCAGAGTGGCTGCTCGGCGGGTGCGCGCCGGGCGCGGTGACATCGGTGTCATGCAGGAATCCGTCCTTGGACTCGAGGGATGGGGCGAGAACAAGGATGATTACGCAAACATCACTGTTCACGTAAACATTAGTCCAGAGGGCGCCGGATGCTCAACGGGTGTGCTGCCCCGCACGGCAGGATGGACCCATGACCGAGACGATCCCCGATCACCGGCCGGGTGGGCTGACCGCCGCCGAAGTGGCCGAGCTCACCGCATCCGGCCGCACCAATGCCTTCGTACAGGACTCGAGCCGCAGCGTGTGGAGCATCGTGCGGGCGAACGTGCTCACGCTGTTCAACGCGATCATCCTCGCCTGCTTCCTCGTGCTGCTCGCGATCGGCCGCTGGCAGGATGCGCTCTTCGGCTTCTCCGCGATCGCCAACGCCGTCATCGGCACCGTGCAGGAATACCGCGCGAAACTCGCGCTCGACAAGCTCGCGCTGCTCAATGCGCCGAGCGCCCGCGTGCTCCGCGACGGCGCGGAGGCCGAGGTGGCGGTGGGCGAGGTCGTGCTCGGCGACACCCTCGTGCTCCGGGCGGGCGACCAGGTGGCCGCCGACGCGGTGACCCTCGACGGCACCGGGCTGCAGCTCGACGAGTCCATGCTCACGGGGGAATCCGATCCGGTCGAGAAGACCCCCGGCGACCGGGTGCTCTCCGGCTCGATCGTGGTGGGCGGGGAAGGCTCGGCCGTGATCGACCGGGTGGGGGCCGACTCCTTCGCCAACAGCCTCGCGGCCGAGGCGAAGCGCTTCTCGCTGGTCGCCTCCGAACTCCGCTCCTCGATCAACCGGGTGCTGAAGTGGGTGACCTGGTTCATCGGCCCGGTGGCGCTGCTCGTGCTGAACGCGCAGATGTTCGCCCAAGGTGGCTGGGTGGAGGCCTTGCAGAGCGGGGCGTGGCGGGACGCCGCGGTCGCGACCATCGCCTCGGTGGTCGCCATGGTGCCGCTCGGCCTCGTGCTCATGACGAGCATCACCTTCGCGGTGGGCGCCGTGAAGCTCGCCCGCCAGCAGGTGCTCGTGCAGGAGCTGCCGGCGGTCGAGGGCCTCGCCCGGGTCGACCTGATCTGCCTCGACAAGACCGGAACGCTGACGCAGGGCGACATCGTGTTCGACGCCGCGCATCCGCTCACCGAGCGCCCCGGCTGGGAGAAGGTGCTCGCCTGGTACGGCGTGCAGAACGACGCCAACGCCACCGCGCGCAGCCTCGTCGCGCGGTTCACCGAGCAGCCCGCGGGCGCGCCCGTCGACCGCGTCGCGTTCTCGTCGGCCCGCAAGTGGAGCGCCGTCACCTTCGACGACGGCATGTGGGTGCTGGGCGGGCCGGAGATGGTGTTCCCGGCCCGCGCCGCCGGAGACGCCGTGCTCGGGGGACTCGCCGCCGAGGCGACCGAGCTCGCCGCCACCGGCAGCCGCACGCTCGTGCTCGCCCACGGCACCCCCACGCACGGCGAGACGGTGCCGGCCGACGCCGTGCCGGTGGTGCTGCTGACCTTCCGCGAGAACATCCGCCCCGACGCCGCCGAGACCCTCGCCTACTTCGCCGCGCAGGGCGTGGGCGTGCGCATCATCTCGGGCGACAACCCGCAGACGGTCGCCGCCATCGCGCGCGGCGTGGGCCTGGACGCGCCGCACGGCTTCGACGCCCGCGAGCTGCCCGAGGATCAGGACGAGCTCATCCGCGTTCTCGACGAGAACATCGTGTTCGGCCGCGTGACGCCCGATCAGAAGAAGCGCATCGTCGTGGCGCTGAAGACCGCGGGGCACACGGTCGCGATGACGGGCGACGGGGTGAACGACGCCCTGGCCATCAAGGAGGCCGACATCGGGGTGGCGATGAACTCGGGGGCCGCCGCCACCAAGGCGGTGGCCCGGCTCGTGCTGCTCGACGGCAAGTTCTCCCACTTGCCGAGCGTGGTGGCCGAGGGGCGCCAGGTGATCGCCAACATCGAGCGGGTGTCGATGCTGTTCCTCACGAAGACCGCCTACGCCACCTTCCTCGCGATCGCCTTCGGCATCCTGTTGCTGCCGTTCCCGTTCCTGCCGCGGCAGCTCTCGGTGACCGACGGGCTCACCATCGGCATCCCCGCGTTCTTCCTCGCGCTCCTCCCGAACGCGCAGCGGTACGTTCCCGGGTTCCTCCGGCGTTCGCTCTCCTTCGCTGTGCCCGCCGGCGTCGTGGTGACGGTCGGCCTCGCGGCCTACGCGCGCCTGGCGGCGAACATGGCCATTCCGGAGGCCGAGATCCGCACGGGCTCGACGCTCATCCTCACCGTCATCGGCCTGTGGATCCTGGTGGTGCTGTCACGCCCGGTCACCCGGTTCAAAGGGGCGGTGATCGGCGCGATGATGATCGGGCTGGTGCTCGTCTACACCGTGCCGATCGTGCGCGACTTCCTGCAACTCGTCGACCCGACGCTGCCGACGGCGCTGCTGGTGCTCGCGACCTCCGTGCTCTCGATCGCGCTGATCGAGATCGTGCGCTTCGCCCATCGCCGCATCGCCGTGCGTGACGTCGAGCGGGCGCTGGACGCCCGTGAGGCCCGCCGGCAGCGGGCGGCGGAAGCGCTCAGCGCGAAGTAGGCGCCGTCCGGGCGAAGTACCGTCGGCCCGGGCCGACCCAGAGCGGAACGATCACGAGCACGCACGCGATGAGCTGGGTGACGACTCCCGACCAGTCGCCGTCGCCGCCGATCGCGAGGTCGGCCAGGTCGAGCGCGAGCCCGGCGAGCAGCACGATCGTGGTGCCGAGCCGGGAGGCCCGGCTGCCGCGGGCCACGCCCGAGGCGAGCGCCACCTGGAGCAGGCCGAACAGGATCATCCCGGCCCCGAGCAGGGTGACCGGCAGCGTGATGCCCGCGCTCGTCGTCTCGGGCAGGTAGCGGAGGAAGATCGTCAGGATGCCGATCGCGATGTCGGCGATGCCGACGATGTAGACGAGCACGACGACGAAGGTCACGATCCCGGGGCGGCGGCGGACGGTCGCATCACTCATGCGCCGAGCCTAACGCCGGCGAGGGCGCGACCGGGCGGTCGACCCGCACCGCCGCGGGAGGACGCCCGCGCCCGACCCGCGTGGCCCGGCCCCGCATCCGCCGCGGGATCGGCGAAGATGGGAGCGACGGAAGGGGACTCGATGAACCGCATCGATGTCGTGGAACTGAGCATCGCCGAGCTGCTCCAAGCCCTCGATGCGGGCGAGGTGACGAGCGTCGAGCTCGTCTGCGCCTACCTCAACCGCATCGCCTACTACGACCGCACCGGCCTGTGCCTCCACGCCATCGCGGTGCTCGACCCCAGCTGCCTCGAGCAGGCCGCGGCCTCGGATGCGCGCCGTCGCGCCGGCGAGGCCGGCCCATTGGAGGGCATCCCGTTCACCGTCAAGGACAGCTACAAGGTCAAGGGCCTCACCGTGGCCTCGGGCAGCCCGGCGCTCGCGGAGCTCGTGGCCACCGAGGATGCGGCATCCGTCGCCCAGCTGCGGGCGGCCGGCGCGGTGCTGCTCGGCAAGACGAACATGCCGCCGATGGCGGCGGGCGGGATGCAGCCCGGCGTCTACGACTTCGCGCGCAGCCCCTACCACCCGCAGTACCTCACGGCGGCGTACGGCTCGGGCTCGTCGAACGGCTCCGGCACCGCCACGGCGGCCAGCTTCTGCGCCTTCGGCATGGCCGAGGAGACCGTGTCGTCGGGGCGGGCGCCGGCCTCGAACAACAGCCTGGTGGCCTACACGCCGTCGCGGGGTGTGCTGTCGATCCGCGGCAACTGGCCGCTGCGACCGAGCTGCGACGTCGTCGTGCCGCACACGCGCACGGTGTCCGACCTCCTGCTGCTGCTCGACGTGCTCGCGGTCGCCGACCCCGACCGCTCGGGCGACTTCTGGCGCCAGCAGAGCGCGGTCGAGCTGCCGGCCCCCGAGGAGGTGCTCCCGCATCCGGTCTCCCGGCCCCGCCCGGCGCGGCTCGACGGCCTGCGCATCGGGGTGCCGCGCCTCTACATCGGCGAGGACGCGGAGCCGATCGACCCGCCCGTCATCCGCCCGAGCGTGCGGGCCCTGTGGGACCGCGCGGCCGACGACCTGCGGGCACTCGGCGCCGAGGTGGTCGAGGTCGACATCCCGGTGGTCTCGAACTACGAAGAAGACCGGCCGTCGGCCCAGGGGCTCGTCTCCCGCGGCCTCGTGCCGGCGAACTGGCGGGCGCTCGAGGGCGGACCGATCACGGCGATGGCGCTCGACGCCTTCCTGCGCGACAACGGCGACCCCCAGCTCCACAGCTGGGCCGACGTCGACGGCGACACCGTGTTCCCTGTCGACGACGCTCCCGTGCCGGTCTGGATCACCCGCGCCCGCGGCGGCTTCGACTGGCAGCGCCTCGCCGAGCTCGTGAAGCAGGGACTGCCGGCCTCGTACGACGAGCTGCCCGGTCTCGCCCAGCTGCTGACCGGTCTCGAGCGGGCGCGCCAGGAGGACTTCGAGGCCTGGCTGAGGGCCGAGGGCCTCGATCTCGTGGTGTTCCCCGCCGCCGGCGACGTGGGGCGGGTCGACCTGTTCACGCGGCCCGAGAGCCTCGAGGCGGCGTCGCGCAACGGCGTGGTCTACTCCAACGGCAACCGCGTCATCCGGCACCTCGGCATCCCCACCGTCACGGTGCCGATGGGCTTCATGGCCGACATCCAGATGCCCGTCGGCCTCACCTTCGCGGGGCCGGCCTACGGCGACGACGCCCTGCTCGACTCGGCCTCGGCCTACGAGCGGGCCACGGAGCGGCGGCAGCCCGCCTTCCTCGCGCCGACGCTGCCGAGCAACCAGATCGACGCGCGCACCGGGGCTGCGGATGCGCGCGACGACGCTCCGGATGCGCTCGCCGCCCCCGAGGCGACCGTCTCGATCGAGGCTCGCGGCCGCTCCTGGGAGGTGGAGGTGCGGCTGACCGCCGGTGCTGCGGGCGGAGCGTCCGCGTCCGAGGCGCGTTTCGCCCAGGTCTGGGCCGACGGCCACATCGTGCGCCCCGTTCCCGGCGAGCCCGGCGTCTACCGCGGCGCCGTCTCGCTCGCCCGAAAGCGCCTCACCGACGAGATGATGATCGTGATCTCGGCCGGCGGCTCCGCAGCGTCGATGCAGCTCGTGCCCCTGCCGCCCCGCGTCGCGTAGGCACCCGCCGCCCGGCTAGACCGGATTCTCCGGGCCCGTCCTCCGGCGCGCGAGCCGGGCCGGGTCGGTCAGTCGGTGCATCAGGGTGGCGGTCGCGCGCCGGCTGATCAGCCGCATGCCGAACGCACCGGCGCGGTTGGCGGCGCCGTCGATCACGCTCGGGCCGGGATCGCGGCGGTCGAGGTGGGCGAGAGCGGTGGCCACCACGTCGTCGGCCGTGCGCATCCGGGCTCCGGCGGTGGCGTCGTCGGTGCCGACGACGGCGTTGAACTCGGTGCTCGTCGCGCCGGGAGAGAGGGCGAAGACGGTGACTCCGGATGCGCGCAGCTCGGCCCACAACGACTCGGTGACGCTGAGGACGAAGGCCTTCGCCGCCCCGTAGACGGCCATGCGCGGGGTGGGCGTGTAGGCCGCCATGCTGGCGACGTTGATGACGAAGCCGTGCCCGGCGGCCACCATGTCGGGCAGGAAGGCGGCGCTCAGCAGCACGGGCGCGCTGACGTCGACCGCGACCTCCTGCGCGAGGCGCGCGGGGTCCTCGCCGACGAATGGCCCGAAGGTGCCGAATCCGGCGTTGTTGACGAGCCCCGTGATGCGGAGTCCGGCCGTCGTGACGGCGGAGTGCAGCTCCGCGGCGGCGGATGGCGATCCGAGGTCCTGCACCAGCGCCGTGGCCCGGATGCCGTGCGCGGCTTCGAGTTCGGCCGCGAGGGCATCGAGGCGCTCGCGGCGGCGGGCGACGAGCACGAGGTCGCACCCGCGCGCGGCGAGGGCCCGGGCGAAGGAGGCGCCGATGCCCGACGAGGCCCCCGTGATGAGAACGGTCTGGGCCGGGTAGTCGAGGGTGGGCATGGCGTCTCCGAT
>SCNI01000032.1 GCA_005502775.1 Microbacteriaceae bacterium 3FA27C10 | reverse complement strand
GCTTATGGGAGGAGGGGTCCCGCCGGCTCTCGGCCGGCGGGACCCCTGGCTGAGCCGACGATCAGATGAGCGTCAGCGTGAGCGTCGCCTTATAGTCGCCGGCCGGGGTGTCGGCCGGGGCCGTGAGGGTCACGTCCGCCTTCACCGTCGTGTCGGCCACCGTGGCACCGGCCGCGGCCTGCGCCAGCGGCTTGTCGGTGGAGAGACCGCCCGCAGCACCGGCAGTCACCTCGGCTCCGGCGGTTCCGCCGTTGGCGTCGCCCACGAGCGCCGGCTTCCAGCCGAGGCTGCTCGCGGCGATCGACTTGGACGCATCCGCGGTGTTGGCGAAGGCGCCCGCCTTGCCGTTGAGGGTCCACGGCGTGCGGGTGGCGCGGTTGTCGGAGACCGTGACCTCGCCGAGCGTGCCCGCGGCCACGTAGTTCGTGCCCTGCAGCGCGGCGGCGCTGAGCGCCACGTTGCCCGGGGTGACCGTGAACTTCAGGCCGGTCGCCGACGCCGGGATGGTGACGGTGACCTCGGTGCTCTGCGGGGGCTGCGGCTCGCCGACGGTGGTGACGGTGATCGTGTCGGAGGTGGAGGCGTTGAACGCCGTGTCACCGGAGTAGACGGCCTTGTACTGAAGGGTGGTGTCGGCCGGAAGCACGCCGCTCGTCCAGCTGGCGACGCCGTTCGCGACGGCAGCGTTCCCGACCTCGGTGCCGGCGGCGTCCTGGAACGAGACGGTTCCCGAGGCGGTCGCGGCGGAGACGGTCGCGGTCAGCTCGACGGTGCCGTCGTTGTGGGCGGCGCCGGCGAGGGCGGTGGTGGTGTCGGTCTTGACCGGCGCAGTGCCGCCGACCGCGTAGTTGCCCGCTGCGTCGACGGTGATCGTGGCCGAGTAGTACTTGTCGACCGTGGGAGTGAAGTTGACCAGCTTCTGGCAGGTGAGGTAGAGCGTGAAGGTTCCCCCACCTTGGAACCAGGCAGCGTCGTAGGTCGCCGACCCGCGCACGTATTCGCCGGTACGGAAGACCCGGGTATCGGTTGCGAGGATGCCCCCCATGTTGGGCGGATAGCTGATGCCGGCGCGCATGTCGCCTCCGACGCGCACCCAGGCTTGTGTGCCCGGCGCGAACATCCAGAAGCCGCTTCGGCTGGTGTATCCGGTCGGGCACACGCTGCCTTCGGCCGTCGAGGCTTCAGTGATCCAGGTGTCGACCGTCCCCGTGGTCGGGGAGATCGCGAACTCACCGAGGGAATTGGCGGGATCGACGTCAGGCGTCGCCGCCGCGGCCGGCTGCGCTGCCGCTAGACCGGTGAGGAGGGCGAGCACGGCGACGGTGATGGCGGCGCGCTTTCGGACATTTCTCGGGTGCATTGACTGTGCTTTCTGTCGAGGGGGTGGTGGCCCGCGGGCGCGACTCGGTCGGAGTCGCGCCCGCGGGTTCGGTGATTGTTACGGGGCGACGTACGGACCGGTGACGGTCGTGCTGCCGCAGGAGGCTCCGAGACTTCCGAAGCCGAAGGTGGTGATGGTGGTGTTGGCAGCGCAGACCTTCGAGGTCGAACCCTTGAAGACCGACTGGAGCTGCAGGTCCGCGGCGCTCGTGCCGGTCAGACGCGAGGTCTGGACGACGTTGTACACGTTGCGGGCCAGCGGGAACGAGGTGTTGAGCGACCCGGAGATGATGGGCGCCGTGCCGCCGATCGACCCGACCTTGACGTCGTTACCGGAGATGGTGTCCGGCACGCCCGTGGTGGAGGAGTTGGACTGCGAGATGTACTGCGCCACCGAGAAGGGAGCGATCTTGCCGACAGCGTCGATCACCGTGCCGTCGTTCTCCTGCACCGAGGTCGTGATCCACGCCACGTCCGACGCGGTCAGCCCGAGCTGGCCGAGAAAGAACGACCGGGTGCCCGAGTTCGCCTGCGGGAGGATCGGAACGTAGCTGTGGGTCAGCGTGTCGGCCCCCACGTACGTCGTCGTGACACCCTTGAAGATGTTCGCGAGCTGCGCCGTCGTGAGGTTCGAGGGCACGGATGCGCTCCCGACGTTCGAGTAGGCGTAGCTGACGGCATCCTTGCCGAACGGGATGTAGGTCAGGTCCGACCCGGAGCCCGAGGGGCCGCTCGAGGAGCGCGCGAAGTCGAGCTGACCGGCGATCGACACCTGGGTGGTGACGCCGCTGACGGTCTTGGGCCAGGTGTAGGTCCCCGTCGGGTTGATCGAAGCGGTGAGCGCCTTGACGCCCGCTCCCGATCCATTCGGGCGGTTGAACTGCGTGCCGGCCGAACGGGTCTGGATCAGGTCACCCGCGGCGCCCGACGTGGGGTTGACCGCGTCGTACGAGGCGATCAGCTTGTTGCTGCTGCCATCGACCACGACGTTTCCGAGCGCGTCGAGAACGAACATCGTCGTGTCGCTGCCGGTTCCCGTGAGCGGACGGTAGACGCCCGAACCCGGGTCGGCCATCGCCGGGCCCGCACCGAGTGCAAGGCTGGCGACCATGACGCCGGTCACGCCGGCGATGGCGAATTTGCGGTTGATTTTCACTTTTCTCATCCTTTTGGATAGAGTTTTCGGATGTGCGTCCGCCCTTGACGACGGTCGCACTCCACTCCCCGGTCGCGCACGATGTCTTTCCACGGACTGCGCGTCGGGGAGTCCTTCATTGAGCCGGCCGGCGGCCGGTTTCCTGAAAGCCTGTGTTCCGCTGGACGGCCGCATCAGAGCGACCTCCTGCGAAGGAGAAAGGGCGCGGCCACCGCGCCACCGAGACCGAGCACGAGGGCCCCGCCGATCGCTCCGCCGACGGGCGCACTCACGGATTCGGTCGACGTCAGGGTCGCCGACGCATTGGTTGCGACCGAGGGAACGCCGGTGGGCACGACCGCCGCGACGACCGGGGGAACGCTGTTCACCCCTGCGACGGGCGGCGCCGAGACGGGGGCGGGGGCACTGGCCGGCGAAGGACTCGGGGTCGGCGCCGTGGTCGGCGGCACGAAGCTCCGGATCTCCGCAGCAGCGGCGGCGGCCTGACCCTGCTGCTCTGCGGTCAGGGGGAAGTACCCCGCGGGGAGTTCCCCCGGCGCCGATCCGCGGACCTGACCGCTGCCGGCGGCGTACTCCAGGAGGTTGGCGTAGGCCTCGCGGGACTGCTGGTTCGACGTCGTCAGGTTCACCGCGGCATACGTCACCGCGGTCAAGGGATACGCATCGTCGGGCAACGCGGCGGGATCCGTCGAGCTGACCCCGGCGACATCGGTCGCCACCTGGCTGCCGAGCGCAGCGCCCATGCCGGAGTCGTCTGCCGAAGCGAAGACGCCGGGCTTGTTCGGCAACTGCAGCGAGGCGGTGGGCAGCTTGTACGCGATCGCCGACGGAGTGTCGGTGATCCCGTTGAGGAAGACGTCGTAGGGATTGCTCTTCCCATTGCTCACATAGGCGCCGTATTCCCCGGCGGAGTTCTGTGCGGACGGATCCCACGATGTCTTGCGCCCGGTGTCGTTGTTGAACAGTCGACTGGCGGTCGCGTTGAGCGACGGGGCGTAAGGCCACGCCGAGAGGGAGTCGTAGCGCGTCTGCCCCGCGCTGTTCGCATAGATCGTTCGCGGCATCATCGTCTCGTCCGAGAGGAGGAAGGTGTCCTGCGTGGTGTCGCAAAGACACAGCGGACTGCCGTCTGCCTTCTTCAATCCGACGGATCGATAGATGACGTTTCCCGCGGCGTCGCGCTTGGGCTGCAGGGTCATGCCGGAAGACGACCCGGATCCTCCGCTCGGCGTGTCTTCCCACTCCGGCATTCGGGCGTCCGGATGCCCGGCCGGAAGATAGTAGGGGTTGATCCTCATGCCCCAGGGGTCCGGTTCACCGGAGAGAAACTCCCGAGCATCATCGTCGGCCTGAAGGTACTTCCAGAACTGGGCGGTCGCGTCGGAGCCGTTCGGACCGGTCACTATCAGGTTGCCGCCTTGGAATTTGAACTCTCCCGGGTTGAGTTGGATGAATTCCGGGTCTCCCGTCAAGGCGCTGACGTTGAGCGAGAAGCTGGACCAGTTACCCAGGCCCAGGTTGTCGGCGGCGTACTCCCAGCCACCGGCGGAGTACGAATAGGACTGCGTCACCAGTTTGGCCAGCAGGCGCGGTGTGAGCTTGAGCTCGGTCTGCGGAACGCGGTTCGACACGGCTCGAAATGCGACAGTGATCGCCGAGACCGCAACCGGCGCGTACACCACCTGAGTCGACGCGAGCGTCTGCTTGTCCGCATCCGTCGCCAGCGTCGACACCGTGAGCGGCTTGTTGATGAACGCCAGTCCTGCCGTTCCGCGAAGGAGCTGCTCACGGGCGAGGAGATCCGAGACCGACACGAAGTTGTAGGCCGACCCTGTGGAGCGGCAGAGCTCCGGCTGCCAGGAGGCGAATGCGGCCTGCACCAGTTCCGAACCCACCGTTCGGGCCTCGGTGGACCCCGACGCACATGCGGTGCTGGTGGGCCGGAAATCCATCGGGATCACCACGCGGTTGCCCCAGTAGTCGCACTTCGGATCAACAGGCGAGCCCACTTGGATGTCCGGGTTCGGGGCATCCTGCATCGCGGCGTCGCAGGTGCCGGTGTAGTTCGTGGTGTGCTCGCCGCGGGGCACGACCACGAGCCAGCAGCGGGACGCGCTGGGGATGTCCGGGTTGCCGCACCCCAGATACGGAGCTCCGGCCGCACTCTGCAGCGCGAAGTTGAAGTCCGAGGAGCCGTTCGAATCCGACAGGGCGAAGGTCTCGTTGGTCGTGAACGGCCCGAAGAGGTCGGAGTAGGCGAGCTGATACTGCCCGTTGACCAGCTTCAGTTTCGAGGAGTATTCGGCGCCGGTCACGTCTCGGAACGGCACGGAGTCGTCATCCGTGTTCGAGCGGTTCTGCACCCGGCCGACGACGTTGTTGTACGCGGTGCTCGGCGCGAACGACGAGGGGGCGAGAGTGTTTCCACCCCACTCGCAGTTCTTGTAGAAGTCGCTCGCAGACGGATCGCCCCAGCACTGCATGGCCTGCACGAAATTCTGACCGTACTCGACCGGGTTGCCGATCAGATCGGCCATCCTCTTGGTGGGCCCCGGCAGACCTCCGACATGCACCGACACCACCTCGTCGGTCAGGCCTGTCGTCTTCGAGACGGAGACGGAGAGATCCTTGAAATCGCCGTAGTGAACGCTCTGCGGATCGCGCGCCGGTTGATACGGGGCAGCGCTGCCCTGGTCTCCGGTCCAGCGCACGGTGACCGACGAGCCGGAGTCAGGCGCCGCGGGCGAGGTCAGAGCCTGTGCCGGAGCCGTGGCGAGCGCGACGAGAAGCACCGAGAAGCAGCTCGCGGCGAGCAGCGCGAGTCGACGGCGGGTGGGTGTTCGCATGGAGACGGGATTGCCTTTCATCGGATCGGTGGCCCTCGCACGGGGTCGGGCAGCACTCGCCGCCGTCGACGGCGGCCGAGGATCGGAGGCAGTGCGGCGACCATGATGACGGCGAGGCCGGCCAGCACGATGGCGAGGGCAGGCAGCACCGGGATCGCCGTGGTCGGAAGGGATTGCGGCACGGCGTTCACGACCACCGGAGCGGCGTTCTGGCTGAGCACAGCCCCGTCACCCGCACGAGATGTTCCGCCGGCTCCGGACTCCGCTGCGGCAGGACCCCCCGCCGCGTTCTGAGTGCCTCCGGATTGGGGATTCGAGCCTGCCGGCGCACCGCTCGTCTCGGTGGGGGTGTCTTTGGCGCCACCGGTACCGACCGAGCACTGCGTGGCGCCCTGCTTGTCGCATTCGCTGGGGGGCGGCGCCTCGTTCGCGAGCTTGTTCGAACCGTCCGGGGTGAACGTGGGGTTGTTGCAGTCGGAGATGCCCTTGATGGCCGGGTCTCCACCGGGGATCTTGCGGATCTGATCCTGCCCGGCCTGCACCAGGTTGATGGGCAGAGGCGAGTATCCCAAGCTCTCCGCCTGCTGCTGGCCTTCGCACAAGAAGTACGCCCCGAAATCGGCAAGGGTCAAACCCTTGTTCTCGGTGAAATTGTTCTCGAGTGCCGTGGGGAGAATGATGTACGAGTACGACGACAGCGGGTAGGTACGCGGGTCGCCAGAGGTGTAGACATCGCTGAGGTCCTGAGTGAGGTAGTTCTGCGACGTCGTGTCTTCATTGATGTGTGCGCTGAGAAGCGCAACCGCCACGTTGCTCGCTGTCGGCTCCGTGTAGTAACCCGACTTGTTGAGCAGCTTGGCCACGGGGAAACCCGAGTTCGTCGCGTACGAGTATTCGACGAAGGTGATGGCTCCGACTGCCTGGGGCTGTGCCACATAGCCGGCCACGCCATTCGACCCCGCACGCGAGACGAATCCCGTTCCCGGCACGACCGGGTAGTTCGACGTCACTCCGCAGTGATCGTTGACGAACACCCGGCCGACCTTGGGGCAGTACGCGTCCCAGAGATCTGGATGCTCCTGCCTCATCCAGATGCTGAATTGCGCGGTCGCGCCCGAGCCGTCCGATCGCACGACGGGAACGATCGGAATCGCCGGCAGGGCGAGCGACGGATTGTCGGCGATCACCTGCGGGTCGTCCCAGCGGGTGATGACTCCCGTGAAGATCTTGCCCACGGTGTCGCCGGACAGACGCAGGTTCGTGACCCTCTTTCCTCCGATCTGGAGGTTGTACATGAACGCGGTTCCGCCCGCCACGATGGGCATGTAGACGAAGGCGCGGTTCGATGGCGCATCGGCCTCGTTGCTGTTCGCGATTCCGTAGGGGATCTCCGAGACGCCGAAATCCGCCGTTCCGTTCTTGAAGTCGTTGCGCCCCTGGGTCGAGCCCGACTCGCTGTAGGTGATCTTCCATTGGTAGTTGGACCACACGTTGCGGATCCACTGCTGAAGCGCATTGGCCGACCAGGTCGACCCGCTGCCGGTGATCTGCACGTGGAGGGTTCCCGCGGCATCGGCCCGCGACGCGGTGACGACCGTTCCACCGCCGGTCATCATCAACGCGACCCCGAGCAGCGCCAGCAGCGCGCGCGTTCTGGTCCATCGCGCACTCATCGCGCCCCTCCATGATCCGCAGCGGCAGCCGGCGGTTCGACGCGCCCGACCGGGAGGCCCGCGCCCGGCGCGCTGCGCCCGGCGATGCGCGCCGCATCCCGTTTCGACGCCGCCGTCGCCCGGGCGAGCCCGCGCGGCGACAGCAGCCCCGCGCCGCGACCGCCGATGATGCGCGCCACCAGGAAGAGCACGAACACGAGCACCATGAGCACCGCGGCCGCACCGAAGCCCCGCGCGATCTGCGTGGCCTCCGGAGACTTCACGAGCGTGAAGGTGGCGAACGGCAACGAGACCATCGGCCCGGAGAAGGGGTTGAAGTTGAAGTAGGTGGTGTACCCCGCCGTCAGCAGCACCGGCGAGGTCTCCCCGATGCCGCGCGCCGTGCCCAGGATGATCGCGGTCATCAGCCCCGACTTGCTCGTCGGCAGCACGACGTGCCAGATGGTGCGCCACTGACTGGTGCCGAGCGCCAGCGAGGCCTCCTTGAGGGTGCCGGGCACGAGCCGCAGCACCACATCGGCGCTGCGGATGATGATGGGCAGGATCATGATGGTGATGGCCAGCGACGCCGCGAAGCCCGATTTGTCGAGCCCGAACATCAGCACGTAGGTGGCGTAGATGAAGAGCCCGCAGACGATCGAGGGCAGTGCTGTCATCGCCTCCACCACCGTGCGCACGATGCGGCTGAACGGGCTCGGGAACTCGGCCAGGAACACCGCGCAGAGCAGCCCGAGCGGGATGGCGATGGCCAGCGCGAACGAGATCATGATGAGCGTTCCGACCGCCGCGTGCAGCATCCCGCCCACGTTCAGGGGGTCGAGGGGGCCGGCCAGCGAGAGGTCCTGCACCCAGAAGTTCGGATTGAGGAACGCCTCCGAGCCGCGGGAGAGCGTGAAGACGACCACCACGGCGAGCGCGAGCAGCAGCACGACCGCCAGCGAGTGGATGACGACCGCCACCACCCGGTCGGCGATGGTCACGAGGTTGTCGTCGAAGCTGATCAGCACCACGAAGAACACGAGGAACAGCAGGTAGGCGATCAGCACGAACGGCAGCGCGCCCTGGAACGGCGCCACCTGGGTGAACAGCCACGTGGTGGTCGCGATGCCGGCGGCGGCCGCGCCGAGGATGCGGAGCACGTCGGTGCGCTGGATGCGGGCGAGGTTGCGCCGCGCCTCCGGGCGCGTGTTGTGGGCGCCGCCGCGCTCGCGACGCGGGAGGGTCGTGCGCCGGTGCGCGCTCGGAGCGCGCTCCGGCGGGCGGGTCTGGGTGGTCGTCATCGTCTGTCGTCTCAGCTCGAGGCGCCGGAACGGGAGCGGGAGATGATGATCCCCGCTCCGAAGTTCACGAGCATGGTCATGAGGAAGAGCACGAGCCCGGCGGCCATCAGGGCCGAGAGCTCGAAGGGGCTCGCTTCGCCGTAGCGCAGGGCGATGAGCGAGGAGATGGAGTTCGTGCCGGTGCCGAGGAGGTGCGGCTGGATGACGAACACCGGCGAGATCACCAGGTAGACGGCGATGGTCTCCCCCAGCGCCCGGCCCAGCCCGAGCATGGTTCCGCCGATCATCCCGCCGAGGCCGAACGGGTACACGACCGAACGGATCATGCCCCACTTGGTCGAGCCGAGCGCCAGGGCGCCCTCACGCTCCCCCACCGGCGCCTGGGCGAACACCTCGCGCATGATGCTCGAGGCGATCGGCGCCACCATCATCGCCACGACGAGGCCGGCGAGGAACGCGCTCGCCGTGAACACCGTCGGAGTGGCCAGCGGATCGTTCGGGTCGAAGTTCGGCACGGCGAAGATCGGGATCCAGCCGAAGTAGGTCGAGATCCACTGCGCCACGGGCAGGATCGATCCTTCGAGCCAGAACATCCCCCAGAGGCCGTAGACCACCGAGGGGATGGCGGCCATCAGGTCGACGATGCCGATCAGCAGTCGCTTCAAGCCGATGGGCGCGTACTCCGAGATGTAGGTCGCGGTTCCGACCGCGAGCGGCAGGGCCACCGTGATCGCCACCAGCGCGATCGTGACCGTGCCGAACAGCACGGCCGCGATCCCGAAACGGCCGGAGTTGGGCTCCCACGCCTGCTCGGTGAGGAACGACGGGCCCGCCGCCCCGATCGCCTCGGCTCCGCGGATCGCGAGGAACAGGCCCACCAGGGTCATGATCGCGAGCACCACGATCCCGCCCCCGTGGGCGGTGACCCGGAACACCGTGTCCGACGCGCCCCGAACGGTGGTGAGCGTGCGCGGCACGTCCACGCGGCGGCCCTGGTCCCCGTCGGAGGGGGACCGTTCGTCGACGAGGACGGCGGTTCTGCCGGTAGGCGAGTCTGACATGCCCCTGGATTCCCCCTCGACGTCTCGGCTGCACGAACAGACCTGCTAGTCGGTCTGTTGCGAATAGAACTTGCTTCCTCCAGGCAGCCAAGTGCTGCGCCTTTTCAGGCCCAGAACCCGCACCCCCGGCTTCGGCACGCTCATCCTGCACCACACTCGAACGCCTTCGCAAACCATAACGTCGGTTAAAGCGGCGCAGGAGACGCCTCTTCCCGCCCTGCCGGATGAACACTCGGTGAACGCAGGATGGAGCCCGGATGGAGCGCCCCGCACACTTCCGCGAAACGGCGCACCACAGCCCCGCCCCGCTCAGCCGGGCGGATGATTCCGCGAATTCAGCGCGCCGTCGCCCTCAAGCCCGGGCCGAGCACCGCCCAGAGCCGGGTCAGGCGCTCGACGGCGGAGAGTCCGCCCCGGATCGCGGCCGGGCTCGCGCTCACGCCGTAGACGCACTCGACCACGGTCTGCGCCACCTCGCGGATCGCGATCGCATCCGACACCTCGCCATCGGCGATCGCCTGCTGCAGGGCCCGGATCACGAAGTCGTCCCAGAGCGCGACGGCGCCGGTCGCGGGCGGGTCGAGCTCCTCGGCGATCCGCAGCACGGCGCGCGCCCGCACCTCGTCGTCGAGCCGGCCGGCCACGACCACGGCGAAACGCTCGAGGGCGGCGAGACCCCGCGCATCCGACTCCTCGATCTCGGCGATCAGCTCCGGCCAGCGTTCGGCCTCCTGGGCGGCGAGAGCCTCGGCCATCTGCAGCTTGTTGATGAAGTGGTGGTACAGACCGCCCTTGGTCATCTGCGTGCGGTCCAGCACGTCCTGGATGCGCGCCCCTTCGAGGCCGTGCAGCCAGAACTCCTCGGCCGCCGCGTCGAGCAGCAGATCGCGGCTGCGCTCAGCCTGTTCGCGCCGGATCATCGCCTCTGCTCCACCCGAACAGGCTATGCCATTCGGGCTAGGCCGTTCGGGACAAACAGGAGGTGAACGATCGGCACCGACGGCCCTACCGGCGAGTCCGCTCATCCGGGAGTCTTGATCGTTCGTTCACACACAGGAGGCGGGGAATGGCTACTCTGAGAGGCGCACGATCGGGGGTGGGTGCCCGGGTGACCCGCTCCACCGGGCCGCGGAGCCTCCAGCCCCCGCACTCGCGGCTGACGCATTCGACTGCAGGAGGAACCGTGGCCACGGATGCCGTGAAGCGCGTTCAGCGGCTCCCCCTCCCCGACTGGGCCTGGGCCCTCCTCCTCGGCGGGGCCTCGATCGCCTACTTCCTCATCACCATCGCCGCCGCCACGAGCTTCTTCGTTCCCAACGGAGGCCCGCCGGTCACAGCCCTGAGCGTCTGGGGCTCCGTCGCCGTGTTCGCGCTGCAGGCGGTACCGGTGCTCTGGCGTTCGCGGCGCCCGGTGCTGACCTTCGGCCTGGTGTACCTCTGCTTCCTCCTGGCGATCACGATCAGCATCGACCGCAATCTCACGGTCACGCCCACCTTCCTGTTCGCGGTCTTCAACCTGACGGCTCTCACCGGAGTGCGGGTCTGGGCGAGCATCCTGGCCGCCTCGGTGCTGCTCGATCTGAGCATCCACCTCGCGCTGGCCTCGCTCAGCATCGGGATGCTGTCGCCGGTCGCGGTGCTCGCCACGCTCATCCGGGTGCTCCCCACCTACATCACGCCGGTGCTCGCCGGCCTGCTCTACGGTTCTCAGCGCCGCCGGGCCGAACTGGCCGGTGAGACCACCGAGGCGCTCCGCCAGGCCCGGGACAGCCAGCTCGCCGCCGCCGTCTCGGAGGAGCGCAACCGCATGGCCCGGGAGCTGCACGACGTCGCCGCGCACCACCTCACCGGCATCCTGCTGCAGGCGAAGGCCGCCATCCGGGTGCAGAGCTCCGACCCGGCGACGACCGCCGAGCTGCTCGAGTCGATCAGCAGCGAAGGGGAACTGACCCTGCAGAACCTGCGCGAGGTGGTGGGGGTGCTGCGGCGGGAGGACGAGGCGGGCACCGTCGCCGAACCCACCCTGAGCCGGCTGCCCGATCTGATCGATTCGGTGCGCGCGGTGCATCCGGCGATCGACCTCCGGGTCTCCGGCGACATCGACGATCTCTCACCCGCGACCTCGCTGGCCTGTTTCCGCATCATCCAGGAGTCCCTCACGAACGCCCGCAAGCACGCCGCGGGCGCCCAGGTGGCCATCCGGGTGAAGCGAGGGCCGCGCGACGTCGTGATCGACATCGCGAACAAGCCGCCGCGATCCCAGACCCCGGAAGGCGGCCCGGGCTCGACGCCACCGCCGCCTCGCACCGCGAACACGGGATTCGGGGTGATCGGCATGCGCGAGCGGGCCGCCATGCTGGGCGGCAGCCTCGACGCCGGCGCCACCGTCGACGGCGGCTGGCGCACCCGGGCCACCATCCCGCTCGAGCGGCGAGCCGTCGGATGATCCGGGTTCTCGTCGTCGACGACCAGATCGTGATCCGTCGGGGACTCACCGTGCTGCTCGACGACTTCCCCGACATCGAGGTGATCGGCGAGGCGAGCTCCGGACCCGCCGCGGTCGCCGCCGCGCGAGCACTCGAGCCCGACGTCGTGCTCATGGACATCCGCATGCCGGAAGGCGACGGCATCGCCGCCACGCGCACGATCTCGGCCGCCGACGATCCTGTTCCCGTGATCGTCATCACCACCTTCGATCTCGACGAGTACGTCTTCGGAGCGCTGGAAGCCGGAGCGGTCGGATTCCTGCTCAAGAACACCGAACCCGACGATTTCGCCGACGCGGTGCGCGCGGCCGCTCGCGGTGAGGGACTGGTCTCCCCGGCCGTCACCCGCCGGGTGATCGCGGAGTTCTCCCGGCGCCGGCGGCCGCTCGTGCCGAGCGATGCCGCCGCCACCACCCTGACCGCGCGCGAACTCGACATCGTGCGGGCCCTCAGCCAGGGCCACACCAACGCGCAGATCGCCGACCAGCTTCACCTCGAACCCGGAACCGTCAAGGCGCATCTCTCGAGGGTGATGAGCAAGCTCGGCGCCCAGAGCCGTGTCCAGCTGGTGATCTGGGCCTTTCGCAACGGAATAGCCTCCTGACACGAATGCGGCCCCCGGCGAGCGCGGCGCCGAACGGCTTGGCCCTGCGCCGAACGGCACTCGCGGAATAGGCACTTTCGGCAGGCGCGAGGGCCCTGCCCGTGTTCTCAGAATGGAGACCGCGAGGACGCACCGGATCGGGGAATGGGTCGGGTGGAGCCCCCGCACTCACCCGAAAGGCCACCGGTGGACACCGCCTACCTGCGCTTCGCCCGAGCGAATCCGACCTTCTACGACGTTCCTCTCGCACGGACACCCGGCCGCCGCGCCGGTGCCTTCGCTCCCGCCGCCGACCGCGACTGGTCGACCTGGCACAGCCGCAGCGACGAGAGCTGGAGCGCCTGGTCCCCACGCGGACTGGTGCTACCGGCGCAGGGCTGGAAGATCCACGTGTCGACCACGCTCGACGAGGCGGCCGCACTGCTCGCCGACGTCTCGCGCCACTGCCACGACACCGGCCTGTCCTTCAAGTACGTTCCGCACCGCGAAGAACTCCTGAATCGCAACAGCAAGGATGCGGATCGCGCCGGCTCGGGCAAGTTCATCACGATCTACCCGCGCGACGAGGCCGAGCTCGACGCCGCCCTGACGGCCCTCGAAACGCTCGTCGGCGGCCGGCCGGGGCCGTACATCCTCTCCGACCTGCGCTGGAACGCCGGCCCGCTGCACGTGCGCTACGGAGCTTTCGCGCAGGCGTGGACGACGAGCGACGACGGCGCCCTCGTGCCCGCCCTCATGGATCCGGCTGGACAGCTCGTGGAGGATCGCCGCACGGCCGCCTTCACCCCGCCCGGGTGGGTCACGCTCCCCGCCTCGGTGCAGCAGCAGCTCGACGCGCTCGGCGACGACGCACCGCCTGCGGACTTCCCGTATGTCATCACCCGCGTGCTGCACTACTCGAACGCCGGCGGCGTCTACGAGGCCACCGGACCGGCCGGCGAGGCCTGCGTGCTGAAGGAGTCGCGCCCGCACGCCGGCCTCACTCCCGACGGGCGGGATTCGATCACGCGCCTGATCGACGAGGAGCGGCACCTCCGTGCGCTCGCGCATCCGACGGTGGTGGCCGTCCACGGCAGTGCCACGGTGGAGGGGCACCGCTTCCTCGCGCTGGAGCGGGTCGACGGGTGGAACCTCAACACCGCGGTGGTGATGCGCAGTCCTGCCATCCGGGCGGATGCGCCCCCCGCGGCCTCGCTCGAGTACCGCCAGTGGGCCCTCGGGATCGCGGCGCGGCTCGACGAGGCGATCGCGCGCATCCACGCCGCCGGCTTCACCCACGGCGACCTGCATCCGGGCAACGTGATCGTGACGCCCGACGATCGGGTCGTTCTGCTCGACTTCGAGATGGCGTCGCGGATCGACGACGACCGGCCGGTGCTGATCGGCGCGCCCGGCTTCACCGCCCCGCCGGCCGCCGACGCCGCGGCCCACGCAGGGATCGGCGCCGACCTGAGCGCGCTGGCCTGTATCAAGCTCTTCCTCTTCGTTCCCCTGACCGGCATCCTGCAGCTCGACCCGCTGAAGATCGACGAGCTGACCCGAAGCGCACAGGAGACCTACGCACTCGACGACGACTGGCTCGAGGCCGTACGCGTCGACCTGCGCCTGCCGCAAGGCAATCGGCTTGCCGGACGGAGCCTCCTGGCACGGGAGGCCGACGCGGCGATCCGGCGATGGCGCACGGACAGCGAGGACGCCGTCCTCGCGCTCCAGGTGATGATCGGGCGGTCGCTCGACGCGAGTGCCGACTTCTCCCGCGCCGACCGGGCCTGGCCGGGCGATCCGCAGCAATTCTCCGAGAACGGCTTCGGGCTGGCGCACGGTGCCGCCGGAGTCGTGCACGCCCTGCACTCGAGCAGTCTCGACGTCGATCCTCAGGCGCTCGCCTGGCTCGACGACACCGTCGCCGACGAAGTGGCCGCCCGCTCACCTCGCCTCGGCCTCTACGACGGTCTGGCCGGCGTGGTCTGGCTCCATCGGCAGCACGGACGCGACGACCAGGCGGACGAGATCCTCGCCCAGCTGAGAGCCAAGGACCTCGGCGGCCTCGGCGCGGATCTCTACGGCGGTCTTCCGGGAATCGGACTGCTCCTGCTCAGCGAAGCCGATCGGGGCACGGCGGCGAGCGACGCCCTCGAGGCGCAGTGCCTGCGCATCGCGGAGGAGCTGGACGAGCGTCACTCACGTCGACCGCCGGCATCCGCCGACAACCCGGCTCCGACGGTGCGCACCGGGCAAGGCGGCCTGATGCGCGGGGCCTCCGGCACGGCGCTGTTCGCCCTCCGGCTCTACCGGCGCACCGGCGACCCCCGGCACCTCCGGCTCGCCGAACGCACCCTCAGCTACGATCTGGCACACTGCGCCCTGGCCGATGACGGCTCTCTTCAGATCAACGAGGGCTGGCGGATGATGCCGTACCTGGCCACCGGCTCGGCCGGCATCGGCCTGGTGCTCGCCGAGCTGCTGCCGCACACCCGCGACCCGGAGCCCTACTCGGTCGCCCTCGCCGGCATCCGTTCGGCCGCGAGCACGCCCTTCGTGATCGAGCCCGGGCTGTTCTCCGGGCGGGCCGGGCTCATCCACCTCCTGATCGCCCTCAGCCGCGCCGGGCTCTCCACCGCGGAGTCGGATGCCGCCCTGCAGACCCACGTGGACGCGCTCCAGCTGCATGCCATCCGCCACAACACGGGCATCGGCTTTCCGGGGCAGGGCCTGCTGCGGCTCTCCTGCGATCTCGCCACCGGCTCCGCCGGCGTGCTGACCGCCCTGCAGGCCTACGAACTGAACGCCTTCGACCACGAGCGCAGCGGCTGGGACCACCTGCTGCCCCTCCTGACTCCCGTGGCGACCGCCCGGGCCTACCCGCACACGAGCGACCCGCGGGGGAGGTGAATCCACCATGCGCTACCTCCTCGCCCTCCAGAACCTCGACGAGAAGTCCGACAGCCAGCACCGCCACGAGCTCTCGAGCACGTTCAGCCTGACGGTCTGCATCAGCACGACCTCCCAGGTGCTCTGCTGAGCACGGTCGACTGACCCCGGTGCTGCTGCGCCACCCTGTGGCAGCACCGGGAACGGGAGCCCTCGCCGGCTCAGACCGCTCCGGATGCGCCAAGGAGCGCACCGACTCCGAGGGGGCTCAGACCACCCCGGACGCGCCGAGGAGCGCACCGACCCCGTAGGTGGCGGCGAGCGCGAGCGCGCCGCCGATGACCACGCGGAGGATCGCCCGGGAGCGCGAGCTGCCGCCGATCCGGGCGGACACGCCGCCGGTGATGGCGAGAGCGAGGAGCACCGCCACGAAGGTCACCGGGATGCGCAGCTCCGGCGGAGGCAGCAGGATCGCGAGCAGAGGGAGGATCGCCCCGATCGTGAACGCCGCCGCGGAGGCCGCCGCCGCGTGCCACGGGCTCACCACGTCGTCCTGATCGATGTTGAGCTCGGCGGAGAGGTGGGCCGACAGGGCGTCGTGCGCGGTCAGCTCCACGGCGACCTGCCGCGCGGTCTCCTCGCTGAGCCCGCGGGCCCGGTAGAGGTCGGTGAGCTCGTCGAGTTCCTCCTCGGGCATGTCGCGCAGCTCCTGGCGCTCCTTAGCGATCAGGGCGCGCTCGCTGTCGCTCTGGCTGCTGACCGAGACGTACTCGCCGAGGGCCATCGAGATGGCGCCCCCGACGAGGCCGGCGATCCCGGCGGTGAGGATGGGCCCGGAGTCGCTGGTCGCGCCGGCGACGCCGACCACGATCGCGGCGACGGACACGATGCCGTCGTTCGCCCCGAGCACTCCCGCGCGCAGCCAGTTCAGGCGCTGGGCGATCCCCCCGCGGTGCGGCTCATCGGGGTGGGCTCGGGATTCGGGGCTCTCGGCGGGCAGTTCGGTCGGCATGCGCACACTCAAACACGCGCCTGCCCGGCACGGCAACGTTGGTGAGCCTAAGCGTTCCCTGTCGCCCGTCTAAGAATGCTGGAAGAAAGAGAGGGGATCGTGGGAACCGTCGACACCCGACTCCTCCCGAATCGAGCAGAGAATGACGATGAGAACAGCCCCCACCCCCCGAGCGGGCACTCGCCGCGCCGTCGACACGGTGGCGCGCGAGCGGCGCATCCGCTCCCGGCGGCGGATGCGCGCCGCCGACCTGATGGTCGCCGCGGTCTGGCTGTCGGTCGCCCTGGCCGTCTCGCTCTGGCTCGCCTACGGCGGGATGAACCTGGTCACCGATCCCGCTTCGGCGATCACCGCGCTCGGCATCGTCACCGGGCTCGTGGGCACCGACCTGATCCTGGTGATGCTCGTGCTCGCCGCCCGCATCCCCGCGATCGACCGCGTCATCGGTCAGGACAAGGCGATGGCCTTCCACCGGAAGCTCGGCAAGCCCGCCCTCTACCTGATCCTCGCCCACGCGGCGCTGCTGACCGCCGGCTACGCGATGAGCGACGGGTCGAACGTCGTCGCCGAGACGATCGGGTTCCTTCAGAGCAAGGACCTGCTGCTCGCCTACCTCGCGCTCACACTGCTGGTGGCGGTCGTCGTCAGCTCGGTGGTCGCCGTCCGCCGGCGGTTCTCCTACGAGGCCTGGCACCTGATCCACCTGCTGAGCTACCTCGCCGTGCTGGTCGCGGTTCCCCACCAGCTGAGCACCGGTGGAGTGCTCGCCGGAGGCACCGTGCAGCGCGTGTACTGGCTCGGCCTGTACGTGCTCGCGTTCGGCTCGATCGGCGTCTTCCGCTTCCTCGTGCCGATGATCCGGAGCGCGCGACACGGCATCCGCGTCGCCGGGGTCGAGCAGGTCGCCCCGGGCGTCGTCTCGCTCTACCTCACGGGTCGCGACCTGGGCCGCCTGCAGACGGCCGGCGGCCAGTACGCGATCTGGCGGTTCTGGACGGGCTCGACCTGGTGGCACGCGCATCCGATCTCCTTCTCCGCGGTGCCGACCACCACGACCGCGCGCATCACCGTGCGCGATCTCGGCCGCGGCAGTGCCGCGATCGGACGGGTGCGGCCCGGCACCCGGGTGTCGATCGAGGGCCCGTACGGCGTCTTCACCGACGCGCACCGGGTCGCTCCGAAGCTCGCGGTCATCGCGGCGGGCATCGGCATCACGCCGATTCGGTCGCTGCTCGAGCACTCGCCGCTGCGCCCGGGCGAGGCCACGGTCATCCTCCGGGGCACCGACCCCGACCAGAGCTACCTCTGGAACGAGATCACCGCACTGCGCAGCATGCGCGGCAACGCCGTGTACACCATGCTCGGCGCCCGGCCGCCCGGCCTCGCCACCTGGATGTCGGCCGAGGCGCTCGCCCGGGGAGTGACGATCTCCTCGGCGCTGCCCGAGCTGCTGCGCTCGGACCTGTACGTCTGCGGGCCGCAGTCGTGGACCGATCTGGTGATCCGGGACGCCCGCGCCGCGGGGATGCCGGAGTCGCAGATCCACGTCGAGAGGTTCGACTGGTGAGGGCCCGCGCCGTCGTCCTGGGCATCCTGTCCTCGACCGCCGTGCTCGCGGTCGGCTGGCAGATCGGCGACCAGGGGCAGCAGTCGGCCACCACGGCCGCGTCCGCGCCGGCCGCAGTACCGGCGACGAGCGGAACCGGGACGAAGTCCGGAACGACGGCGACCCCGACCCCGACTCCGTCGACCGCATCAGGCAGCGGCTCGCCGAGCTCGACGGCCACCGGCTCCGGCTCGGCGGCGGCCACCACCGCCCCAGCGGCTCCCGCGGCCACCGGCGCCTCCGGCACGTTCACCGGAACCTCCACCGGCACCCGCTACGGCAACGTGCAGGTGCAGATCACCGTGAGCAACGGCACCATCACCGACGTCGCCGCGCTGCAGCTCACCGACCAGGACTCCCGTTCGGTGTCGATCAGCAACCGCGCCGCCCCCGTGCTCCGTCAAGAAGTGCTCGCCGCACAGTCGGCGAACGTGCAGGGCGTCTCCGGCGCCACCTACACGAGCGAGGCGTACCTGACCTCGCTGCAGTCAGCGCTGGACCAGGCGGGACTGTGACCCTGACCACCCACGTCTTCGACACCATGGGCACCACGGTGAGCATCCGCTTCGCCGGTCCCGCGCCGAGCGGCGAGGTGCTGCGCGCGGTGGAGGAGACCTTCGCCGGCTTCGACCATCGGTTCAGCCTGTACCGCGACGGCTCGGAGCTCAGCCGGGTCGCCCGGGGCGAGCTCGCGCTGCACCACGCCAGCAGCATCCTGCGCGACTGCTATGCCGAGGCGATGACGTGGTCGCACAGCACGGCGGGCGCCTTCACCCCTCATCGCCCGGATGGCGTGCTCGATCTCTCCGGCCTCGTCAAGGCCGACGCCATCGCGGCGGCCGGCCGCATCCTGGATGCCGATGGTTCGCCGTCGTGGATGCTCAACGCCGGCGGTGACATCCTCGTGCGGGGCACGATCGACGGGATGCCGTGGCGACTCGGGATCGTCGACCCCGACGCCCGGGGAACCCTGCTCTGCTCCGTCGCGCTCGACGGCGCACGGCGGGCGCTGGCCACCTCCGGCACCGCCGAACGCGGGGAGCACGTCTGGCGCAGGCCCGCCCCCGCGACAGGCGGCCGCACGTACCGGCAGGTGTCGGTCGTCGCCGACGACATCGTCACCGCCGACGTGCTCGCGACGGCGGTGCTGGCCGGCGGCCCGGAGCGCTGCGGCGACGTGCTCGACCGCTTCGACGTGGATGTGCTGCTCGTCGACGATCGGGGCGAGATCACCGCCTCCCCCGGGTTCCGCGCCTCCGCGGGGCTGATCCTCGCATGAGCACGGCCATCGCTGCCTATACTGCGAACATGCCGGACCCCGCACGGATACTGCTCGTCGAGGACGACGCGCGCCTGGCCCTCATGCTCGAGCAGCTGCTGCACGCCGAGGGCTACGACACCGTCCTCGCCCGCGACGGGCAGCGGGCCCTGCACGAAGGGCTCACCCAGGAGTTCGACGCCATCGTGCTCGACCGGGGCCTGCCGGTCATCGAGGGCCTCGACGTGCTCAACCGGCTGCGCGATCGCGGCGTGCTGACGCCCGCCCTCATCCTCTCCGCCCTCAGCAACCCGGCCGACCGCGTCGAGGGACTGGACCGGGGCGCGGAGGACTACCTCGGCAAGCCCTTCGACATCGACGAACTGCTCGCCCGCATCCGGGCCCTGCTCCGGCGTCACCGCAGCACCGTGCCGGCGCTCCCGCTGCCCGACGGCACCCTCGACACGAGCAACCGCACCGTCACCACCCGCAAGGGGGAGACCATCGCCCTCTCCGAGCGGGAATCCCAGCTGATCGAGCGCCTCGCACGCCGCCCCAGCCAGGTCTTCGAGCGGGACGACCTGCTCGGCAGCGTATTCCCCGACGCCGACGACCCCGGCGTGGTCGACACCTACGTGCACTATCTGCGCAAGAAGCTCGGCCGCGACTGCGTGAAGACCGTCCGCGGCATCGGCTACCAGCTGGGGACCCTCCGGTGACGGCGACGAAGCGGCGCGACCCCGAGAACCTCCGGGGCGCGTCGCTGCGGCTCACCGTGCAGTTCACGGCACTCGTGCTCGTGCTGCTCGCCGTCGTCGGCGTCATCGTCTTCGCCATCGTGAGCAAGAGCGTCACGGAGTCCAACGAGCGCGAGCTCGTCGCCGCCACCCAGATCGACTCCGGGCGGGATGCCACACCCGGCACCTTCGTCACGATCGTCGACGGCCGCACCGGCGGCAAGATCATCACCCCGAGCGACCTGCCCGATGGGCTCCTCGACACGGCGGCCCTCCAGGCGGTGGCGGACGGAGGCGCCGACGAGCGGTCCGAGCGCACGGTCGACGGCCACACCTATTCGCTGCTCACCACCTCCGCCACCGGCGACCCCAGCCACGACCGCGTGGTGCAGGTCGCCGTCGACCACCACGAGGGGGCGGAAGAACTGGGCCGGCTCGCCGCCGCGCTCCTGCTCGGCGGCGCCGTCGCGGCGGTGCTCGCCTTCGCGGCGTCCTACCTGATGGCCAGACGCGCGATGCGCCCGCTCGCCGACGCACTCGCCCTCCAGCGCCGCTTCGTCGCCGACGCCAGCCACGAGCTCCGCACTCCCCTCACCCTCCTCAGCACGCGTGCGCAGATGCTCCGGCGCCGCAGCCGCGACGGCCTGCCCGACGACGTCACCGCCTCCATCGACGACGTCGTCACCGACGCGAACGCCCTGACCGAGATCCTCGAGGACCTCCTCATCGCCGCCGACCCGCGGAGCGACGCGAAGAAGGAGCCGGTCGACCTCGTGGCCGTCGCCGACCAGGCCGTCACCCTCCTCGCCGACGAGGCCACCGCCCGGCGGATCGAGCTCACCCGCACCGGCGACGCGGAGACCGCGATCGTGACCGGGTCGTCGGCCGCCCTGCTGCGTCTGGTCATCGCCCTGTGCACCAACGCGCTCGACCATGCGCGCACGAGGGTGGGCGTCTCGGTGACGGCCGGCTCGTCGAGAGTGGTGCTGACCGTCGTCGACGACGGGCCCGGATTCGATCCCGAGATCGCCGCGACCGCCTTCGAACGGTTCGCGAGCAGCCGGGCGGGAAAGCATCCTCCCGCGGAGGGCGGCGGGACCCGTCACTACGGCCTGGGCCTCGCCATCGTCTCGGAGATCGCCCGCCGCCACGACGGCACCGTCACCATCGACCAGTCGCAGCCGGGCGGCGCCGTCGTGTGCAGCTTCCCCCTGGCGGCGCGGGCTCGTTAAGCAGCCGTTCACCCGTATCGTCGAGAGTGTGAACGATCGCCGTCCCGCCGGACCCGTGGTCGCTCGGGAGCGGATCCGCATCGCCACCCAGGAAGGCACCGGCCGATGACCCAGGAAAGCACCGCTCCCCCCGTGGCCGGACAAGGTTCCGCCTGGGAGGTGCTGCGCGTCTTCTCGAAGCTGGGCGTGACCTCCTTCGGCGGCCCCATCGCCCACCTCGGCTACTTCCGCGACGAGCTGATCCAGCGCCGCCGGTGGCTCGACGACAACGAGTACGGCGACCTCGTCGCCCTCAGCCAGTTCCTCCCCGGCCCCGCATCGAGCCAGGTCGGCTTCGGTCTGGGCCTCTTCCGGGCCGGCCCGGCCGGCGCGATCGCCGCGTTCCTCGCCTTCACGCTGCCCTCGGCCGCCCTCATGGTGGCCTTTGCCTACGGGGCTCCGCTGTTCGAGGGCGTCGTGGGCGGCGGCATCCTCACCGGCCTCAAGATCGTCGCCGTCGCGATCGTCGCCCAGGCCGTGTGGGGCATGGCGAGAACGCTGACCCCCGACCGGGTGCGCGCCGCCATCGCGGTGGTCGCCGCGGCCTGCGCCCTCCTGCTCACCGGCTCGGTCGGGCAGATCGGCGCCATCGTGATCGGCGCGATCGCGGGACTGATCTTCTGCCGGAGCGCTCTCGTGCCCGCCGCCGCGATGATCCGCTTCCCGGTCGCTCGCACAGCCGGAGTGATCTGCCTGACCCTGTTCGTGCTGCTCCTCGTGGGCCTGCCGGTGCTGGCCACCACCACGCAGTGGGGGGCCCTGCAGCTCTTCGACGCCTTCTACCGCGCGGGCGCCCTGGTGTTCGGCGGCGGCCACGTCGTGCTCCCGCTGCTGCAGGCGGGCGTGGTCGACACCGGCTGGGTCACTCCCGACCAGTTCCTCGCGGGTTACGGCGCCGCCCAGGCCGTGCCCGGACCGCTCTTCACCTTCGCCGCCTATCTCGGCACCCTCTCGACCGTCGGCCCCGGTGGCGTGGCGGGAGCCGCGATCGCCCTCGCCGGCGTGTTCCTGCCGGGGTTCCTGCTCCTCACCGGGGTGCTCCCGTTCTGGAACGCCTTCCGTTCCCGGCCGTGGGCCCAGGCCCTGATGCGCGGCGCCAACGCCGCCGTGGTCGGCATCCTCGCCGCCGCGCTCTACGACCCCGTCTTCACCACCGCCATCACCGGCGCGGCGCCCTTCGTTCTCGCGCTGCTCTGCTTCGTGCTCCTGATCGCCTGGCGGGTGCCCGCCTGGGCCGTCGTCATCGTGGGGGCCGCCGGCGGCATCCTGATCGCCCTGATCGGCTAGACCCAGGCGGCCGCAGCGGGCCTGGCCTGCCGGTGGGCCCTTGCCCGGCGGTCGATGCCGCTCGCGGCGATCATCACCACCAGGGCGAGCAGGGTGAGCCCCGCACCGGCCCAGAGCGGGGAGGTGTAGCCGAGACCGGCCGCGATGGCCAGGCCGCCGATCCACGCCCCGAGTGCGTTGCCCACGTTGAACGCGGCGATGTTGGCGCTGGAGGCGAGCGTGGGAGCGGTGGGGGCGTGTTCGAGGATGCGCGACTGAAGTCCGGGCACGGTGCCGAAGCCGAAGGCGCCCATCAGCACGAGGGCCACCACCGCCGCGACGGGAATCGCGGCGAGCAGCGCGAAGGCCGCGAGCACCACGGCGAGGGCGGCGAGCAGCACGATCAGCGTGGGGTCGAGCCATCGCTCCGCGGCCTTGCCCCCGAGCAGGTTCCCCGCGAACAGGCCCACGCCGAACACCACGAGCAGCCAGGGCACCACTCCGGCGTCGAAGCCGCTGACCTCGGTGAGGGTGTAGGCGATGTAGGTGAAGGCGCCGAACATGCCGCCGAAGCCCAGCACGGTGACAGTGATGGAGAGCCACACCTGGGTGGAGCGGAAGGCGGCGAGCTCGGCCCGCACGCCCCGGGCGCCCGCCGAGGCGGCTTGCCCGGTCTCGTCGGCGGCGCCGGCGCGCGGGGTGGCGGGCACCAGCCACGCGATCCCGGCGAGCGCGACGACGCCGATCACCGTGATGGCCCAGAAGGTCGCGCGCCAGCCGAAGCTCTGACCGACGAAGGTGCCGAACGGCACCCCGAGCACATTGGCGAGCGTGAGCCCGGTGAACATCACCGCGATGGCGCTGGCGCGCTTCTCGGGCGCGACGAGCCCGGCCGCCACCACGGCGCCGATGCCGAAGAACGCGCCGTGGCAGAGCGCGGCCACGATGCGGCCGGTGAGCATCAGGGAGTAGGTGGGGGCCAGGGCCGAGATGAGGTTGCCCGCGATGAAGAACACGAGCAGCCCCATCAGCACCTGCTTGCGGGGCAGCCTCGTGACGGCGAGGGTGATGACGAGGGCGCCGACCGCCACGCTCAGGGCGTAGCCGGTGATCAGCCACCCGGCGGCGGCGGCGTCGACTCCGAAGTCGGCGGCCACCTCGGGGAGGAGGCCGGCGATGACGAACTCCGTGAGTCCGATGCCGAAGCCTCCGAGAGCCAGTGCGATGAGCCCGATGGGCATGTGGTCGTCTCCTGAGGGTTGAGAGAGGATGAATACACGCGTACGCTTGTTGTTGCACGCGCTGGGTAAAATGATTGCACACGCTGGATAAGTGCGCAAGCAATTATCTGTCGCCTGCTGAGCAGAGGAGATTCCCATGGGCATCGGTGACGACGCCGTCGAGGTCAGAGCACACGGCTGGCGCACCCTGGCCGCCCTGCACGCCGCGATCGAGGCCGCCCTCGGGCAGGCGCTCGAAGACGAGGCCGGGCTGTCGGTGGTGGAGTACACGGTGCTCGACGCCCTGAGCCGCCAGGACGGCTGGCACATGCGGATGCAGCAGCTGAGCCGGGCGGCCGCGCTCTCGCCGAGCGCCACCACGCGTCTCGTCAACCGGCTCGAGGAGCGGGCGCTGCTGCAGCGCATCCTGTGCGCCGACGACCGGCGAGGCATCTACACCGAGCTGACGACGGCGGGCGAACGCCTGCTCGAGCGCGCCCGGCCCGTGCACGACCGCACCCTGGAGGCCGCACTCGACGAGGCCGAGCAGACCCCCGAACTCGCCGCGCTCGCCCGCTCGCTGCACGAGCTCACACGCCCGCTGCACGCCTGACGGGATCGCCGCGGCGGAACTCCGCAATTCTTCCGACGACTGTCGGGGCGCCGGCCACCACATCGCCGGTAACGTCTGGGCATGCGCCGAGACAGCGGGTACTGAGATGACCGACACCCTCGACATCGCCGTGGTGGGCGGCTCGATCGGCGGCCTGTTCGCCGCCACCGCACTCTCCAGGGCGGGGCATCGGGTCACCGTCTTCGAGCGGTCCGTGCACGGGCTCGCCCGTCGCGGGGCCGGGCTGGTGGCCCAGCCGGAGCTGTTCGAGCTGCTCCACGCGGTCGGACGCGACGACGCGGCCCGGGTGGGGGTGGTCGCTCACGAGCGGATCACCCTGGCTCGAGACGGCCGCATCCTGCACCGCGACCCCACCCCGCAGACGCAGGTCTCGTGGGACCACCTCTACGAGGTGCTCCGCTCTCTGCTGCCGCCGGAGTCCTACCGGCTCGCGAGCCCGGTTCGCTCCGTCGAATCGACCGAGCAGCACGCCCTCGTGCGGTTCGCGGACGGCGACCGGCGGCTGTTCGACCTCGTGGTCGGGGCCGACGGACTCAATTCGGTGGTTCGCGCGGCCGTCGCCCCCGAGCACAGCGAGAACTCCTACGCCGGCTATGTCACCTGGCGCGGCCTCGTGGCCGAGGACTCCCTGCCGGCGGATGCCGCGGACCCGCTCCTGGATCGCTTCGCCTTCTTCACCGGCCCGAACGCCCACATGCTCGGCTACCTCGTGCCCGGCCCCGCCGGCGAGGTGCAGCGGGGAAGCCGGCGCTACAACTGGGTCTGGTACCGGCCCCTGACCACCGAGCGGCTCCGTGGCGTGATGCTCCGATCAGGCCGCGCCCCGGAGAGCGCGTCGCTCGCGCCCGGTCAGCTGCCGGAGTCCCTGCGCGACGAGCTGCTGGCCGACGCCGTGCGCGAGCTTCCCCGGCCCTTCGCCGCGGCGGTGGAGGCCGAGAATCGGCCTTTCCTGCAGGCCATCTTCGACTACGTGCCGCCCCGGCTGGTGCGGGGCCGCCTCGTGCTCCTCGGAGACGCCGCTGTGATGGTGCGCCCGCACACCGCGATGGGAGCCGCCAAGGCGGCCGGCGACGCGCTGCTGCTCGCTCGCGTGCTGAGCGAGCTCCCGCTGAGCCAGGCGCTCCTCCACTACGATCGCGAACGCCTGCCGGTCGGCCGCGCGATCTCCGACTACGGCCGGCGCCTGGCGGCCTCCCTCCCCTTCGCCCGATGAGCGGGTCCGCGCGCATCCATCTCGCCTTGTTGCTGCTCTCCTTCGGCGCCGGTGCCGCGGATGCGTTCGCCTTCCTCGCGCTGAACGGGACGTTCACCGCGAACATGACGGGAAACCTCGTGCTCGCCGCGCTGTTCACGCGGCCCGGGTTCGGCGTGACTCTCGTGTGCGCGCTCGTGGCGATCGTCGTCTTCGCCGCCGTGCTCTACGCCGGCTTCCGCGGCACGCGACCGTCGGTCTCCGCCCCAGCCACCCGCAAGCAGCTCGCGCGGCGGCTGCTCGTGCCCTCCGTGATCGCTCAAGTCGCGGTCGCCGTGCTGTGGCTGATCGCCGGCGCCCGCGGGACAGCACCGTTGCCCGTGACCTGCGCCGTGATCGGGCTCTCTGCCGCCGCTCTGGCCCTGCAGACCGTCGCGGCCAAGAAGCTCAGCGACATCGGCGGGGTGACCACCACGTATGTCACCGGCACCTTGACCACCACCATGCAGGCCCTGGCCGAGCGTCATGAGCCGGGGCAGCGGTTTCGGGCGCTCTCCATACTGGCGCTGCCTGCCGGCGCGCTGGCGTGCACCGCCCTTTTCCAGACGGCGCCGCTCGCCGGCCCCCTCCCCGCCCTGATCATCACGGCGCTCGCCACCGGCATCGCCGTGACGGCCGAGAGCGCCCCGGCGAGGCCGTCGGTCGCGGAATCGTCGTGACGGCGATACCCGCGTAGTGACGCTCCCCGGCCGCCGCCGACCAGGATCCCGGGTCGGCGCTACGGCTTCCAGACCATGAGAACGACCACCGCGACGAGCAGCAGGGCCACCACACCCGAGCCGGCCGAGATCGCAGCGCGCCCGGCGACCACTCTCACGGCGGCCGCGCCGCTGTCGCCGACCGCGGCGGCATCCGCATCCGAGGGCTGAGCCGCGCGCTTGAGCGCGGGCACGACCACGACGAGGCTCACGACGACGGCGATCAGGTAGAGCACGATCGAGGCCAGCACCCAGGGCGTCGTGATCGAGAGCTGGTACTTGGGGTCCGCCATCCCCACGAGGGCGAAACCGAGCAGGAAGACGATCAGCGAGAGGTAGCTGAACAGAGCCGTCGACCGGGCGAGCGTGGCCACCTGCCGGGTGTTGCCGGCGCGGGCCGCCCGCATCGCCGACATCGGGAGGATGGCCATCGGGCCGACGATGAAGACGGCGCCGACCACGTGCAGAATCGAGATGACAGTTTCCATACGACGAATCTATCGAAGTGGATGCCGGGGCCGGGGGCCGAAGGTCCTCCCGCCGAGCCGTCAGGGCTCAGACCACGACTCCCGGCGATCACCGGCGCAGGCCGTCACCGCGCCTCCGGTCGCTCCGGCTCGGACCCCGGCTCGGCCCCAGTGTCGGTCCCTGCGGCCTCGGCGAACACCGCGCCGGCGATCCGGAAGGCGGTGTTGGCGGCGGGCACGCCGGAGTAGACCGCCGACTGCAGGATGACCTCGCCGATCTCCTCGACCGTGAGCCCGTTGCGGAGGGCTGCGCGCAGGTGCATGGCCAGTTCCTCCTGGTGGCCGTGGGCGATGAGGGAGCTCAGCACGGCGACCGAGCGCGAGCGACGGTCGAGACCGGGCCGCGACCACACGTCGCCCCAGGCCGTGCGGGTGATGAAATCCTGCCAGTCGGCGGTGAGGGCGGTGGTTCCGCCCACAGCGCGGTCGACGTGCTCGTCGGAGAGCACCGCCCGGCGCACGGACATGCCCTGCTCCCAGCGTTCGGCGTCGGTGAGGCCGTCGCCTCGGGGTCGGCTCATCGGCGTGCTCCTTCGGTGTGGCGGGCGAAGAACCCGATCAGCGCCGTGGCGGTGGCCTCGGGCTGCTCGGCGGGCGGAAGGTGGGCGGCACCCTCGACCACGGCCGCCTCGCCGAGGGCCGCACCCGCGGCGATCTCGAGCGCCTTGGCCTCGGGGGCGACGGCATCGAGCCGGCCCCAGAGCGCGAGCACGGGCGTGGCGACCTCGCCGAGCCGAGCGCGCACGTCGTACGCGGCCAGGGCCTCGCAGCAGAGGGCGTACGACTCGTCGTCGGCGTTCTGCAAGGCGTGCAGCAGCCGGCCGGTGAGATCGGGATGCGCGGCCATCGACTGCGGCGCGAACCAGCGCTCCGCCGACGGGATGATGATGCTCGAGGTGCTCTCCGCCCGCACCTTCTCGGCCCTCTCGCGCCAGCCCTGCGGCTCGCCGAGCTGGGCGCCGGAGGCGACGACGGCGGCCGCGCGCACCCGCTCGCCGTGCCGGAGCAGCAGTTCGAGGCCGGTGGCGCCGCCGAGCGAGACGCCGGCGTAGAAGAAGGGCTCACCGGATGCGCCGTCCACCGCGGCCACGACCGCATCGGCGAGCTCGGCGACGGTGAACGACGTCGTCGCGGCCGGCGACCGGCCGTGGCCGGGCAGGTCCCACGCCAGCAGGCGGTAGTGCTCCGCCAGCGCCGGCGCCGCCGACTCCCAGAGGATGGTCGAGGTGCCGAGCGACGGGCCGAGCACGAGCAGCGGAAGCTCGGGGGCGCCGCCGAGGTGCTGCAGCGTGATCGTGGGGACGGTCATCGCGACTCCTGCCGGGCGACGCGGCCCGCCGCCGACGCGGCTTCGGATGCGCAGAGCCGGTTGCGCGGAGACGGTCCGGCGGCGATCATGACGGCTCCACCCCGGTGACACGGTCGACCACGGCGGCGGCGTCCCCGGTGTAGTTCGCGGGCTCGAGCAGCGAGGGGATGTCGAGACCGTCGGCCTCGGGGAGGGCGGCGAGGAGCGCGGCCACATCGGCGCCCGAGGCGGCCTCGGCCACGAGGGCGGCCACGCGCTCGGCGCCGATCAGGGGCGTGAGCCGGAGGGAGAGCCGCTCGGCCAGGATGAGACCGTTCGTCAGAGCCAGGTTGCGGGCGACGGCTTCGCGGTCGACGCGGAGCACCGAGGCCAGCCGCGCCGCGTGGGCGCTCGCCCCGAGCGTGATCCGCACCAGCTCGCGCAGGGTCGGCCACTCCGCGTGCCAGGCCCCGGCGGGGCGCTCGTCCTCGGCGAGCGCGGCGCACAGGTGCAGGGTCGCGGCGAGCTGCGGCGCGCGCAGGGCGGCCGAGCGGATGAGCACGGCCGCCACGGGGTTGCTCTTCTGCGGCATGGCCGACGAGCCGCCGCCGGGGCCGGCCGAGAGCTCGGCGATCTCGGTGCGCGAGAGGGTGACGACGTCTCCGGCCAGCTTGCCCAGCGCATCCGTGGTCTGGGCGAGCGCGTCGGCCAGCTCGGTGACCGGCCAGCGACTGGTGTGCCAGACCGCGCCGGCGTCGTCGAGGCCGAGCTCTTCGGCGTAGCGGGCCGGCAGCTCCGCGGCGGCGGGGCCGCCGAGCTCGTGGAACGAGGCCCGGGTGCCGGCCGCACCGCCGAGCTGAGCGGGCAGCGCCAGCTGCTGCAGCCGGATGCGCGCCCGGCGGATGCCGCCGAGCCAGCCCCCGGCTCGCCGCCCGACGGTCGTCGGCACCGCCTGCTGGGCGAGGGTACGGCCGGCCGCGACCACGTCGCGGTGCTCGCGGGCGAACGCGGCGAGCGCCGCCTCGGTCTCGGCCAGATCGGCGAGCACGGCGTCGACCGCCTGGCGGGAGACGAGCATGAGGGCGGTGTCGAGGATGTCCTGGCTCGTGGCGCCACGATGCACCCACGCGCGGTCCGCCGGCGCGAGTGCCTGCTTGAGCAGGGAGACGAGCGCGATGACCGGGTTGCCCCCGCCGACCGCGGCCGCGGCGAGGGAGGCGACCTCGATCGTGAGCGGAGCTGCGTGCTCCGGTGCCGCATCCGCGCTCCAGGCCGCAGCGATCGCCTCGGCCGCCTCAGTGGGCACGGCTCCGAGCGCCTCCCAGGCGCGCACCAGGCCGAGCTCGGCGCGCACGAGGGCGGCCAGCACGGCGTCGTCGGAGACGAGGTCGTCGTGACCCACGGCCACCGGAGCGAGGAGCCCGCGGTCGAACGCGCCGGGCGGATGGGCGGGCGACGTGGCGGGCAGCGCGTCAGAAGGCAAGGAACACCGTCTCTCCCTCGCCCTGCAGGCGGATGTCGTGGTGCAGGCCGCCGCCCTCGGTGCGCCGGGCGACGAGCGAGGCGCGCTCCGCCGGGTCGAGCGAGGCCAGGAACGCATCCGCCGTCAGCGCCGCCTCGTCATCGGGCAGGTAGATGCGGGTGTGCAGCTTGTCGGGCAGCCCCCGGGCGAAGACGATGGTGGCGAAGAACGCGGGCCGGCCGGGAGCCGCCCCGGGGTTGCGGGTGAAGAACTCGTAGTGGCCGTCGTCGTTCGTGAACGCGCGCCCGAAGCCCGTGAAGGTGTGGTCGTCCCGCCGGAACGCACCGCGGTCGTGGGGCACCCGCCCGTCGGAGTCGGCTCCGAAGATCTCCACGAAGGCGTCGGGAACGGGCGCGCCCGCACCGTCGTAGACCGTGCCGCCGAGCAGCACGGCGCCGGGCGCGTACGGGTCGACGACCTGGTGCATCCGGTCGTACTCCACGCCGTAGGCGAAGAACGGCCCCACGGTCTGACCGGGGGTGGGCCGGAGGCTGCGAGCGGGAACGCTCATGATCACTCGCTCTCGTTCTCGAACCAGGTGGCATCCGGTCCGTCCACCACGATGTCGAAACGGTAGCCGGTCGCCCACTCCGGAGAGGTGAGGTCGTGGTCGTACACGCCGATCAGGCTCTCCCGGTCTTTCGGCCGCCAGATGGTGTTGAAGATCGGGTCGAGCGCGAACAGCGGGTCGCCCGGAAAGTACATCTGGGTCACCAGCCGCTGCGTGAACGAGCTGCCGAAGACCGAGAAGTGGATGTGCGCCGGTCGCCAGGCGTTGACGTGGTTCTTCCACGGGTAGGGCCCCGGCTTGATGGTGGTGAAGAGGTACTCGCCCGTGTCGTTCGTGATGGCACGCCCCGCGCCGGTGAAGTTGGGGTCGAGCGGTGCGGGATGCTGGTCACGCTGGTGGATGTAGCGGCCCGCCGAATTGGCCTGCCAGATCTCGATCAGCTGGTTCGCCACCGGCCGGCCCCAGGAGTCGGTGAGCCGTCCACGCACCGTCATCCGCTCGCCGAGCGGCGCCCCCGCGTGCTGCACGGTGAGGTCGCTCTCCACCGCGGCCACGTCGCGCTGCCCGAAGGCCGGCGACAGCAGCTCGACGGTCTCGGGGTCGACGAGCTTGAGGTTCTTGGTGGGATGCCGCAGCACGCTCGAGCGGTAGGGCGGGAAGTCGTGGACGGTCGGGCGGATGCGCTCCCCCGCCTGCTCCCGTCGCTCGAGCCCGGCGTGCAGCTCGCCGATCTCGTGGCTGATCTGCTGCTGCGAGGCCTGGTCGGGGGCGGCCAGCAGGCGCTCCGGCGCCGTGGCGGTGGGGGGTGTCACGGCGTCTCCTTCGACTCCTCGGGAACGGGGTGCATCCATGCTGGGGCACCGAGCGCATCCGATGCCGGGCCTTCCCGATGAATGGGAAGGATGCCATGCGAGTGCCATCATGGGGCATGGCCAACTCCCCCACGGGCGACTCCGCGACCGACCGACTGGTGCGCATCCTGGACACCTTCACCCCCACCCGCACCGTGCAGACCGCCACCGAGATCGGCCGTCGTGCGGGACTGCCGAGCTCCACCGCCCACCGGATCGTGAACGAGCTGGTCGCGGCCGGGCTGCTCGAGCGCGACGAGGAGCGCCAGGTGCGTATCGGCATGCGACTGTGGGAGCTGTCGACCCGCTCCTCGCACGCGCTCCGGCTGCGGCAGGCCGCGATGCCGTTCATGGAGCGGGTGCAGGCGCGGGTGCGGGAGCACACCCAGCTCGCCATCCTGGAGCAGGACGAGGCGCTCTTCCTCGAAAGACTCAGCAGCCCCGACTCGGGCTCGAACATCACGCGCGTGGCAGGACGCCTGCCGTTGCACGCCTCGAGCTCGGGCCTCGTGCTGCTCGCATTCGGCCCGGCCGAGCTGCAGGAGCGGGTGCTCGCGTCGCCGCTCGCCCCCCTCACCCGTGCGACCCTCTCCGACCCGCAGGCGGTGCGCCGCAAGCTCGCCGAGGTACGCCAGCTGGGGCACGCCATCGCCCCGGGCTACATCGAGGAGGTGGCCACGGGGATCGCCGTGCCGGTGCGCGACGAGACCGGGCAGGTGGTCGCCGCCCTCTCCGTGGTGCTTCCGCGCGACGCGGAGGCGGACTTCGCGGTGGTGGAGTTGCATCGCGCCGCCCGGGACATCGCACGCTCGCTGGGCTATCGCTCCTGAACCCGGTTCGGCGCCGACGCTGATTCCCGTTGATCGGGAATCGTGAGCCCCGGATGCGCGCCGAGCTCCCACAATGGCGTCACCCCGTCGAAGGAGACGCCATGCCCACCACCGTCCGCACCCGCGTCGCCGTCGTCGGCGCCGGCCCCGCCGGGCTCGTGCTCTCGCAGCTGTTGGCCGACGCCGGCATCGAGTCGATCGTCGTCGACTCCCGCTCGCGCAGCGAGATCGAGTCCACCATCCGTGCCGGCATCCTCGAGCAGAACACCGTCGACCTGCTGCGCGCGATCGACCCCGGCACCCGTGTCGACACCGTGGGCCACCGGCACGACGGCATCGAGCTGCGCTTCGGCGACGAGGCCCACCGCATCGACTTCCCCGCGCTGGTGGGCCGGAGCGTCTGGCTCTACCCCCAGCACGAGGTGCTGAAAGATCTGCTGGCGCTCCGGCTCGGCGCGGGCCAGGATCTGCGATTCGGCGTCACCGTCGCGGGTGTCGACGAGGGCGACCCCGAGCATCCGGCGGTCGTCGGCACGGATGCGCAGGGCGAGGCCGTGCGCATCGAGGCCGACTTCGTGGTGGGCGCCGACGGCTCTCGCAGCGCGGTGCGGGCGACGGTGACCGGCTCGCGCTCGGGCGGCTACTTCCGGGAGTACCCGTTCGCCTGGTTCGGCATCCTCTGCGAGGCGCCACCGAGTGCGCAGGAGCTGATCTACAGCAACTCGGAGCAGGGGTTCGCGCTGATCAGTCAGCGCAGCCCGGAGGTGCAGCGGATGTACTTCCAGTGCGACCCCGACGCCGACGCCACCGCGCCGAGCGAAGCCGAGATCTGGGACACGCTGCAGGCGCGCGTGCCGGGCACCACCCTCCACGAGGGCCGCATCATCCAGCGCGACGTGCTGCGCTTCCGCAGCTTCGTGGCCCACGAGCTGCGCCGGGGCCGGGTCGCCCTCGTCGGCGACGCCGCCCACACCGTGCCGCCGACCGGGGCGAAGGGAATGAACCTCGCCATCGCCGACGTGGTGCTGCTCGCCGAGGCGCTGCGTGCGCTGCTCGCCGAGGGCGCCCGTGACGAACGCCTCATCGACAGCTACGCCGAGCGGGCGCTCGACCGCATCTGGAAGGCGCAGCACTTCTCGTGGTGGATGACGAGCATGCTGCACGTGGCTCCCGACGCCACCGACTTCGACCGCCGCCGCCAGCTCGGCGAGCTGCGCAGCGTGGTGGAGTCGGAGGCCGGGCGAACGTACCTCGCCGAGGCCTACACCGGATGGCCGGCCCGGGCGTGACCGCCGGCGAGCCGGGGCCCGCCGCGGGCCGGCGCGGTCACAGCTCGAGCACCCAGGTCTGTTCGATGTGGTCGCGACCGAAAAGGCGCCCGGATGACTCCGCGGCGAGCTCGAACCCTGCTCGCTCGTAGAGACGTCGAGCGGCCGCGAGAGTGCTCAGCGTCCACAAGGACACGCGGTGGTATCCGGCGGCACGGGCGAGACGCAGGTGCTCGTCGACGAGCTGCGAGCCGATACCGAGCCCTCGCGCGCACGGTGCCACGAGCAGCACGCGGAGCTTGGCGGTGCGTTCGTCATCGTCGTCGGGCACGAGCATGATGCAGCCGGCCCGTTCGCCGTCGACCTCGGCGATCCAGGCGGCCCGCCGGCCGTCACCGGGATGCTCGGCGTAAGCGCCGACGATGCGAGCCACCATGCCCTCGAAGTCGATCCCCCACGACAGCTGCTGGGCGTAGATCTCACCGTGGGTCTTGACGATCCAGCCCAGGTCCCCCGGCCGGTTCGCGAATCGGAGCACGACCGTCTGGTCCTTCGGCGTCACGGGTTCCTCCTTCGGTTACCACTGACACGCGCGTGTCAGTGAATCGGTAGGCTACCGGCATGGACAAGCCGCGAGCAACCCCGTCACCCCGGCAGACCGAACTCCTGGAGGCCGCCTACGGGTATGTGCTGCAGCACGGCATCACCGGCACGTCCCTCCGCCCGCTCGCGGAGGCGATCGGTTCGAGCACCCGCGTGCTGATGTTCCTCTTCGACACGAAGGACGGGCTCATCCGGGCCCTGCTCGAGCGGGCCCGCGCCGACGAGATCGACGCCCTGGAGACTCTCGCACCGACGAGCACGGGCCTGGCGGCGGGCATCGAGACGCTCTGGAGCTGGCTCTCGTCCGACAGCCACCGACCTCTCCTGCTGCTGTGGGTCGAGTGCTACAGCCGCTCCCTGCTCGACGGCGAGGGACCGTGGGCGGACTTCGCGGAAGAGACGGTGACGAGCTGGCTGGATCTGCTCGCGCGGTGTCAGCCCGTCGAGGAGCGGGCGAACCGATCCGGCGTGATCGAGCGCACACTCGCCCTCGCCGTGCTCCGGGGCGCCCTCCTCGACCTGCTCGCCACGTCAGACCGAGAACGGTCGTCCGCAGCGGTGCTGCGCCTCACCGAGCTGATGAATGAGTCGCGTTGAATAGGTGTCGCCACACGCGCAAGGGCACGGGATGGAGCGCGTCAGCCTGACGCTTCGACGGTGTAGGACACGGTCTGGGCGATGATGCGCCCGTCTTTGAATACGAACGTATCAACGCCGTCCCCGATCTGGGTCTGTGATCCCCTGGCGGTCCAGACAAGCAAGAGCACGTCGCCCCCGAAGTGCGGCGACAGTGTCCATTCGGCACCCGGCATGTCGTTGGCCAGCAGCTCCAACCCCTCCCGAACGCCCTCACGACCGCGACGGACAGCGTCCTTGGTGACGAAGACGGCGTCCTCCGCGTAGTTCTCAATCACGGCATCGAGATTCCCCCCGCTCAACAGCTGGGTGTGGTCGGCGAAGACCTCTTCCGGTGTTCGCGATCTGCGTGCGGCAACCATTCCTCACCCCCTGAACGCAGCGACGGCCGCGGCAGCAATCCCGTGGTCCTGCTCGGGCGCGCCACCGCCCACGCCGATCGCACCGATGGCACGGCCGTCGAGCTGGATCGGCACGCCACCGGCAATGAACAGCAGTGGACGATCGAGCGCCGTCGGGAGGGAGAAGAACGGACCGGTGGGCTTCACCGCGTCGACGACGTCAGCCGTCGCCGCATTCAGCTGAAGGGCGGTGTACGCCTTGCGCGTGCTCGTCTCCCCAGAGATCAACACGGCACGGTCATCCCGCAGGAACGCCAGCAGGTGTCCCCCTGCGTCCAGCACGGTCACGCTCACAGCGACGCCAGCGTCGGCAGCCGCCCGCTGCGCGGTCGCGACGAACGCTTCGGCGTCCGCGGTCGTCAAGTACGAGGTGGGGGCAGTCATGGATTTCTCCCTCTTCAGGGGTGCGGGTCACGCACCGACTAGATACCTGCGAACGCCAGTCCACAAGTTCGAACACAGTTGCAAACGCCGTGTTCTAGATCCTGCAACTACTTGCGCTTGCAAATACACTCTGACAGAAAGTACCTAGCGTTCGCAACTACACGCGAGTGCAATCACATCGGAAGGGAAGGCGAGGACCATCACCACCCGATCAGCCCCAGGAAGGCCGAAACGAACATCACCCCGCACTCGTTCCGACGCGCTTACATCACGAACGGTCTTGGCGGTCAGGGATGGAATCGCGGCTCCGTTGAGTACAACCCATAGGTTGCATCTGTGAGCGTCATCGTCGGGATGACGCAAACGTTGGTGGTGCCAGCAGCGAACTCGTTGATGAGCGAGTCGGACGGAAGACCAGTGCCGCCGTCGATCTTGTTGCGCGCCGAAGCGAGGATGTCAGCAGCAGCGGCGAATTTCTGCGCTGACGTCATCGTCTGCAACCAGTCCGCACAGGTGGTGTCCGCGTAAGCCTTCGGCCACGTCTGCGCGTACCTACTGTCAGCAGTGGGCAAGATGTGGGCAGCGGCGCGTTTGGAGAACCGTTCCGGGCACCACGACGGTAGCCCGCGACACAGCAAAAACCCCCAAGATGGCGAGATCTTGGGGGTTTTCGTAGCGGGAGCGGGACTTGAACCCGCGACACCACGATTATGAGCCGTGTGCTCTAACCACCTGAGCTACCCCGCCTTGACTCCTGACGACGGCCGAGGCCCGCGAGGGCCGGGGCCGGCCGGAAGCCGGAGCCCCCTGTGGGAATCGGACCCACTACCTCTTCCTTACCAAGGAAGTGCTCTACCAATGAGCTAAGGGGGCGCGCACAGCCGCGAGCGGCTTTTGGCACCAGTAGAGAATAGCATCACTCGAGGGCCGGTTCAGCACGGCGGCGCCCACCCACCCGCGCCCGCGCATCCGGAGCTCTCTGCACACGTTTCCAGAGCGAAGGGCACTGCCGTTAGAGTTCTCGGCATGACTATCGAGACCTCCCCCGAGCCCGGCCTCCCCGACACCGCCGTCACGGATGCCCAGCCCACGGAGACCCTGATCGCCACCGGTGGCGAATGGTGGCGCTCCGCCGTCATCTACCAGATCTACCCGCGCTCCTTCGCCGACGACGACGGCGACGGCATCGGCGACCTCGTGGGCATCACGAAGCGGCTGGATGCGCTGGCCGAGCTGGGCGTCGACGCCATCTGGCTCTCCCCCTTCATGACCTCCCCGCAGCACGACGCCGGCTACGACGTGGCCGACTACTGCGACGTCGACCCGCTGTTCGGAACCCTCGCCGACTTCGACGCGATGCTGGAGAAGGCCCACGCCCTGGGCATCCGGCTCATCGTCGACCTCGTGCCCAACCACACGAGCTGGGACCACGCCTGGTTCCAGGAGGCCCTCGCGGCGCCCGAGGGCAGCCCCGAGCGCGACCGCTACATGTTCCACGACGGCAAGGGCCCGAACGGCGACGAGATGCCCAACAACTGGGAGAGCGTGTTCGGCGGCCCGATGTGGGAGCGCACCACGAACCCCGACGGCACGCCCGGCCAGTGGTACCTGCACATCTTCGACAAGTCGCAGCCCGACCTCAACTGGGAGAACCCCTGGGTGCGCGAGCAGTTCCACGGCATCCTGCGCTTCTGGCTCGACCGCGGCGTCGACGGGTTCCGGGTGGATGTCGCCCACGGCCTGATCAAAGAGGCCGGGCTGCCCGACTACACGCCGCCGGAGGACGCCGGCAGCATGGGCGGTGGCGCCGCCGACGCCCTCGTGGGCCTGGAGCCCGGCATCGACGCCGATGCGGACGCCGACCCGGCCACTCCGCCCTACTGGGCGCAGGACGGCGTGCACGAGATCTACCGCGGCTGGCACGCCGTGCTCGAGGAGTACGACGGCGAGCGCGTGCTCTGCGCCGAGGCCTGGGTGGAGCCGCTCACCAAGCTCGCCCGCTGGGTGCGGCCCGACGAGATGCAGCAGGCCTTCAACTTCACCTACCTGTCGGCCGGCTGGTCGGCGCCCGAGCTGCGCTCAGTGATCGACGGTTCGATCGCGGCCTTCGCCACGGTCGGCGCCCCCTCCACCTGGGTGCTCTCGAATCACGACGTGGTGCGCCACGCCTCGCGCCTCGCGCTCACGGCCGAGAACCTGCAGGGCGCCGGCATCGGCCCGAACTCCCCCGGTCTCCCCGACACCGCGGTGGGCCTGCGCCGCGCCCGTGCCGCCACCGCCGTGATGCTCGCGCTGCCCGGCAGCGCCTACATCTACCAGGGCGAAGAGCTGGGCCTCCCCGAGGACATCTACCTGCCCGACGAGGCCCGTCAGGACCCGACCTGGTTCCGCACGAACCACGAGAAGTACGGGCGCGACGGATGCCGCGTGCCGATCCCCTGGGAGGCCGGCGCACCCACCTACGGTTTCGGTCCGGCCGACGGGGCGGCCAGCTGGCTCCCGCAGCCCGCCGACTGGGACGTCTACGCCCGCTCCTCGCAACAGGGCGTGGCCGGCTCGACGCTCGAGCTCTACAAGCTCGCGCTGCGACTGCGGGCCGCGCACGCACTGGGCACCGGCACCCTCGAGTGGCTCGGGGGCTACGGACCCGAGGTGGTGGCCTTCCGCAACGGCGACGTCACGGTGATCGCGAACACCGGGTCGACCCCGGTCGAACTCCCGGTGGAGCGCAGCGCCGACGACGTGCTGCTGGCCACCGAGCCCCTCACCGAGGCGGCGCTCCCGGCCGACACCGCAGTCTGGCTCCGCTCCTAGCCGCGCCGCCCACTCGCCGCTTCATCGGCGAATCGGCGGTATTCAGGCGCTCAGACCCTGGATACCGCCGAACCGAAGCCGATCGCCTGACGGCGTGCCGGCATCCGGCGCCCTCGAGAGGGCGGCTCAGACCGCGTGGGTCTGCAGCCAGGCGAAGGGATCGACGGGGGTGACGCCGTCGAGACGGATCTCGAGATGCAGGTGCGGGCCCGTGGAGGTGCCGGTGTTGCCGACCCGTCCGACGGTCTGCGCCACCTTGACGACCTGGCCCTCGCTCAGCTGGATCGAGCCGGAGAGCATGTGGCCGTAGACGCTGGAGACCTTCTGGCCGTCGATGACGTGGTCGATGATCACGTAGACGCCCAGGCCGCCGTTGTCCGTGGACTGCACCAGGCTCACCACACCGTCGGCGACGGCCTGGATCGCGGTGCCCTGGCCGGGCGCGAAGTCGACGCCCTTGTGATCGGTGCTGCCGATGCCGCCGGGCGACTCCCGCGCGCCGAAGCCGTCGCTGATCGGCACGCCGACCGGGAACGGCCATTGGACGGCGCCGTTCGGATTGTTCGTGAAGGTGTCGGCGACGTGCAGGCCGGCGGCCTTCAGCGCCGCGACGTCGCGCACGCCGAAGCCGTCGCGGGCGATGCTCGATCCGGCAGCCTCGGCGCTCGTGGTGAGCTGCTGGCCGGGCGCCTGCGGGGCGACGTCGGCGAGGAAGGCGACGCTCGAGGTGTCGGATGCCGCGTGCCAGGCCGAGGCCGGCATCGTGGTGGCCACGGCGATACCGGTGGCGAAGATCAGGGCGAGCGCGCTGAGGCCGCCCTTCGCGATGTCGCCGCGACGGCTGCGGCGGCCGGTGGTGTTCGGCGTCGCCGACCCGGCAGCGGAGCCGTCGGGTGCGGACGCACCGGAGGAGTCGGGCGCGGAGGAACCGGGCTCGCTCGCCTCGGCGCCGAACGAGGTGGTGCGCAGGGTGCGCCGCGACACCGCGCGCTCGGCGGGGACGGGCCGCGCGGCGGCGCGATCGACGCCGGCGACCGTCGCGGAAGCTCCCGCGGTCGTGGCAGCTCCGGCGGCCCCGGCGGGGACGATCTCGATCTCGATCGCGCCTGCCTCGCGAGCGACCACGGGCGCGGCGGCGGCCACCGTGGCCGCCTCGGCCGTCGTGGGAACCGCGACGCGGGCGCGGCGACCGCCGGCCGGGCGCTCGATGGCGTCGGTGAAGGACTCCGCCGCGCGGCGGCCGCCCCTCTGCACGTGCGGACGCGGCGCGGCGACCGTGCTCGCGGCGGCCTGTACCGGTGGCGCGGCGGGAGCAGCAGCGATGGCACCCGGAGCGGCGCCGTCGGCTGGGGCCACCCCGGTCTCGTCGGCGAGGCGACCCGCGCGACGACCGGCAGGCCGGCGGGGTGCCTCGGCAGCAGCGGACTCGGCGGCATCGACCGGGTCGACCGGTGCCGAGATGGTGTCGGAGCTCGCTCGGCGACCCTTCCGGGTCGACACGACGCCGTCGTCGGGCGCATCCGGCACCACGACCGCGCGCGCCTCACGACGACGGCGCGGCGCATCCGGAACCCGGGCAGGAGGCGTCACTCCACCGCCGGCTCGCGCGGCAGCAGCTGACCCCACCGAAGCCGAGGCTTTCGCGCCATCGCCGGCGGCCGGCGGCGTCGCCGCGACGGCCGCGCGCAGGCTGCGCCGCGAGGGAGTGGAGGTGCCGGGGTGCACCGGCGAACCGGGGGCCTCGCGTTTGGACGACTCGTCGTCCGGGCGTGAAGTCGTGGGTGGCAAGGGGCTGCGAACTTCCGTCGATCGTCGGGTTGAACCCGGGGCAAGCGGGTTCACGGTCCCGTCAAGGGTACCCAGGGCACCTGGGGATCTCCACCCGGTGCACGTTTCCTGCGCAGCCCCCGAGTGTCGCGCAGGATCGTGGCGTCAGAGCGGAAGACCTGCGCCGCGGTGCAGCTCGAACAGAATCGGTTCGAGTTCGGCACGCAGGGCCGGGTGAGCCGCGAAGGTCATCACGGTGCTCTCGGCCGCACTGCCGAAACCGCCCACCTGGGCGCCGGCTTCGCGGGCGATGAGGGCGCCGGCGGCGTGGTCCCAGGGGTTCAGACCTCGCTCGGCATAGGCATCCAGCCGGCCCGCAGCCACGGAGCAGAGGTCGAGGGCGGCCGAGCCGATGCGGCGGATGTCGCGCACCCGGCCGAGCAGGCCCGTGACGAACTCGCCCTGCCGCAGCCGCGTCTCGGCGCTGTAGGAGAAGCCGGTGCCGACGAGCGCCTGCGAGAGCTCCACGCCGGAGTTGACGGCCAGGCGGCGGTCGCCGAGGAAGGCTCCGCCGCCGGCGCTCGCGGTGAAGATCTCGCCGATGGCGGGGTTCACGACGCAGCCGGCCAGTGCGGTCCAGGATGCCGGGTCGGGGTCGCCCTCGACCGCGGCGATGCTGACGGCGTAGGCCGGGATGTCGTAGAGGTAGTTGACGGTGCCGTCGATGGGGTCGACCACCCAGGTGATGCCGCTCGTGCCGGGAGTCGCGGCCGACTCCTCACCGAAGAAGCCGTCATCCGGCCGCAGTTCGGCCAGGCGGGCGCGGATGAAGTCCTCGGACTCCCGGTCGGCGAAGGTCACCACGTCTTCGGGCGCCGACTTGCTCGCCGCCACGGTGACGCCTTCGGCACGGCGCTTCTTGATGAGGGCACCGGCTTCGACCCCGATGGCCCGGGCGATCTCGAGGAATTCGGTAGACACAACGGCTCCTCAGAATCGGCGCCATGTCCGGCGCCGCTCGTTCAGTGCCGGGGGCGCCACCGGCTGGGTGGCATAAATACAGTGGCGGGTGAGGGATTCGAACCCCCGAATGCGAAGCAGTCTGATTTACAGTCAGATCCCTTTGGCCACTTGGGTAACCCGCCAGGGCGCACCCGACCACGTTCAACACACAACCGAAGGCGCTGACCAAGGATACCCGGCGGAGTCGCCCGAGCGAAATCGGGGTCAGGCCGCCGCGTCGCTCGCGTAGCGGTCGGCGTAGTCGAGCACTTCGGTCAGGTAGGAGGGCGACTCGTTGTAAGCCGCGATGGCCGTGCGCCAGCCGCTCTCGGTGCCGAGGTCGCCACCGGAGTAGCAGAGGTACTCGGCGGCCGAGAGCGAGGCGTCGTCGATGTTGTGGATGTCGGGCACGCCGTCGCCGTTGGCCTCGGTGGCCCATGCCGCCCAGGTGGTCGGAACGATCTGCATCGGGCCGACCGCGCGGTCCCACTCGGTGTCGCCGTCGACCGCGCCCTTGTCGGAATCGGGGATCTCCTGGAAGCCGTTGCCGTCGAGCGCCACACCGATGATGGGGGCACTCGTCACCCCGCTGTCGAGGATCGACCCGCCGAAGATGGTGCCGTGGTGCGACTCCACCCAGCCGATCCCGGCGAGCGTGTTCCAGCCGAGGTGGCAGCCGGGCTGCTCTTCCGCGATGGCGAGGGCCGCTCCCGCGTAGCCCTGAAGCGCACGCCGCGGGATGCCCGTGGCCGCGGCCACCCGGTCGAGCCAGGCCGGATCCGTCAGCTCAGCGGTCGGCGTGCCTGCCGCGAAGCTCCCGGAATCGGATGCATCGACGCTCGCCTGCACCGCGAAGGTGGCCGCGGGCGTGCTCGCGCCGCTCGCCGCCCCCGTGCACCCGCTCACCAGCACCGCAACCGCCAAAAACCCGGCTCCCGCACCGGCCAGAAGAGGAAGTCGCGCGCGCATGCCTCCACTCAAGCAGACACGGCTGACAGTCTCCGCCTCGGACTTAGAAAGTCTCCACAGCGAGGCCCCCAGCGGCAGCACGAAGCCGGTCGTCATGCGTCCAGAATCCGGCACAGAGGTGGAACTGCGCTGTGGCCAAATGAATGGCGTCCATCGCCTTCAGCTGATGCACGGCCCGCGCCTCCGCGGCCAAATCGTATGCGAGAGGCGGGATGTCGAACAGTTTCATCTCTGCGAACACGCGGTCGAATCTGCGCAGGGTGAGGCGATCGCCTTCTCGGAGTGGCTTGACACGGCACTCCATGCGCACCAGCGGACTGTAGGCGAGCTGACCTCCCATCAGGGCAAAACGTCGCCGGATGGCGTCTCCTCGTTCGGAGGTGTCTTCGAGAGCATAGATCAGCACGTTCGAGTCGACGTAGATCACTCGTCGTCTCCGCGAAGCTCCTCGATCCACGCGTCGATCTCGGCGGCTGTCTTGCGCTGCGATTCCGGGATGGGGTTCGCCTCCAACCACTCCACGACGTCTTTCCCGGTCCAGAAGGTGCGCTCGACGATCGGCACGATCTTCGCGACGGGCTTCCCCCGCCGCGAGATCTGGATTTCTTCTCCGGCCTCGGCTCGAGCAACGAGCTTTGACAAGTTGTTTCTCGTGTACAACACGTCGTATGTCTCCATGGTCTCCCCGACCTCCTAGCCAGGATTCTAGCCAGAATGAGACATCGTCACAAGCGCCGTGCCCCGTAAAATGGGCGCATGGCAGATTCATCGTTTGACGTGGTCAGCAAGGTCGACAAGATGGAGGCGGACAACGCCCTCAACCAGGCGCACAAAGAGGTGGAGCAGCGCTATGACTTCAAGAACGTCGGCGCCTCCATCGAGTGGAGCGGCGAGAAGGTGCTCATGAAGGCCAACTCCGAGGAGCGCGTGAAGGCGATCCTCGAGGTCTTCGAGTCGAAGCTCATCAAGCGCGGCATCTCATTGCGCTCACTCGACGCGGGCGAGCCCTTCGCCTCCGGCAAGGAGTTCCGCATCGAGGCGTCGATGAAGAACGGCATCGAGCAGGACGCGGCGAAGAAGATCAACAAGCTCATCCGCGACGAGGCTCCGAAGAGCGTGAAGTCGCAGATCCAGGGCGACGAGCTGCGCGTCTCCTCGAAGAGCCGCGACGACCTGCAGGCCACCATGGCGCTGCTCAAGGGCGCCGATCTCGACGTGGCCCTCCAGTTCATCAACTTCCGCTGAGCGTGAGCGAGCCGCTGCCGGACGAACGCGCGGACGCAGGCGCCGCCGGCATCCCTGGCATCCCCGGCGTCGACGTGCCCGATCGCCGCGGCCGCACGGGCCTCGACCAGACCGGCCGCGACCTCACGGGCAACCCCCGCGTGCGCGTCACCGACGTGCAGCTGCTCACCTCGAACTGGTACGTCACCCGCGCCACCCGCTTCGAGTTCCAGCACAGCGACGGCCACTGGTCGACCGAGGAACGCGAGACCTACGACCGCGGCAACGGCGCCACCATCCTGCTCTACGACACCGCACGGCGCACGGTGCTGCTCATCCGGCAGTTCCGCTACCCCGCCTACGTCAACGGCCACCCCGACGGGATGCTGCTCGAAGCCCCCGCCGGCCTGCTCGACGAAGACGACCCCGAGACCGCCATCCGCCGGGAGGCCCGCGAGGAGACGGGGTTCGACGTCGGCGAGGTGAGCCACGTGTTCGACGCGTACATGAGCCCGGGGTCGATCACCGAGAAGCTCTTCTTCTTCGCCGCGCCCTACGACCGCGAGGTGCGGGCGGATGCCGGCGGCGGGCTCGCCGAGGAGGGCGAGGACATCGAGCTGGTCGAGCTGGACATCGACGAGGCGCTCTCCCGCATCGGGAGCGACATCATCGACGCGAAGACGATCATGCTGCTCCACTGGGCGGTGCTCGGGCTGTCTCTTTATACACATCT
>SCNI01000031.1 GCA_005502775.1 Microbacteriaceae bacterium 3FA27C10 | reverse complement strand
CTGCTGCCCGCCGATGTGGAGGCATCCACCCGCTTCAACGCGGGCATGATGGAGCTCGGAGCCCTCGTATTTCTTCTGTCTGGGTTTGCGGGGCACCTCGGTCGAGGGGTAGCCGAAGGAGCGCCAGGCGCAGGCGTCGGCGGCGGCGAGGGGGCAGAGCTCGCACTTCGGTGAGCGGGCCGTGCAGACGAGGGCGCCGAGCTCCATCATGCCCGCGTTGAAGCGGGTGGATGCCTCCACATCGGCGGGCAGCAGGGCGTCCATCGCCGCCAGATCGCGGCGGGCGCTGGGAGCCGGCGCATCCGGGAGCCCGTCGACGGCCCGCGCGACGACCCGGCGGATGTTCGTGTCGACCACCGGATGCCGTCCGCCGTAGGCGAAGACGGCCACCGCCCGCGCGGTGTAGTCGCCGATACCGGGCAGGGAGCGCAGCGCCTCGACGTCGTTCGGCACGACACCGTCGTAGCGCTCGGTGATGGCGACAGCACAGGCGTGCAGCCAGAGGGCCCGGCGCGGGTAGCCGAGCGACTGCCAGGCCCGCACCGCCTCGCCGGCCGGCTCGGCCGCGAGCGCGGCGGGCGTGGGCCAGCGGGTGAGCCACTCGTCCAGGCGCGGGACGACTCGCACCACCGGGGTCTGCTGCAGCATGAACTCGCTCACGAGCGTTCCCCAGGCGGAGAAGCCCGGGCGCCGCCACGGCAGATCGCGCGCGTGCCCCGCGAACCACTCGATCACGGTCTCGGCGAGCGGCGCGGGCATCCCTCCACTCTACGGGCGTGCAGCACGCGGGCGGCTCGTAGACTGGGGTCATGGTTCAGGTTGCGACCCCCGAGAGCGACTTCGCCGATGCCCTCGCGGCAGAGATCCGGCACAACTACAAGGCGGGCCGCGTGATCGTGGCCGTCGACGGCATCGAGGGCACCGGTCGTTTCGCCGACTCCCTCGCCCAGGCCTTCTCGCGCGCCGGGTCGCACGTCGCGCGAGCCTCGATGGACGACTTCCAGCACCCCCGTGCCGCCCGCACCCTGCGCGGCGACAACTCGCCCGAGGGCTACTACTTCGACCGCTACGACGACTCCACGCTGAAGCGGGTGCTCATCGAGCCCTTCCGCCTCGGTGGCAGCACCGGCTTCCAGCTGGCCGCCTTCGACGCCGACCGCGACACAGAGCGCGAGTCGAAATGGCTCACCGCGCCCGCCGACTCGGTGCTCGTGCTCGACGGCCCGTTCCTGCAGCGCCCCGGCCTCCGGGGCCAGTTCAACTTCACCGCCTACCTCGAAGGGCGCCAGTTCGGCCTCGGCGAGGCGGCTGCCGGGGCGGACGCGCTCTACCAGGCCGAGGCCGGCCCGCGCTTCGGTGCCGGCGCGATCATCGAGATCGCCGACCCCGCGCATCCGCGCCGCAGCTTCGCCGACTCCTGCTGACGAGGCCGGACGCGGGGCCGGATGCGCGGCCGCGTTGCTGTTAGCGTTGCAGGCGTGAAAACCCCGGCATCCACCGCGAGCGGCGTTCTGCTCATCGACAAGTCCGGCGGGTTCACCAGCCATGACGTGGTGGCTCGCGTGCGCCGCCTCGCCGGAACGCGCAAGGTCGGGCACGCCGGCACGCTCGATCCGCTCGCGACGGGTCTGCTGATCCTCGGCGTCAACAGCTCGACGCGCCTCCTGACCTACATCGTCGGTCTCGACAAGGAGTACTTCGCGACCGTGCGCTTCGGGGCCGCGACCAGCACCGACGACTCCGAGGGGGAGTTCACGAGCGAACCGGTTCCGGATGCGCTGGGCCGGCTCTCCGGCGAGAGCATCGAGACCGCGTTCGCCGCGCAGCGCGGCACCATCACGCAGGTGCCGAGCTCGGTGAGCGCCATCAAGGTCGACGGTCAGCGCGCCTACGCGCGCGTTCGGGCGGGCGAGGACGTGGTGCTCGCCGGCCGCACGGTGACGATCTCCGAGCTCGAGCTGCTCGGCGAGCCGCGGAGCGTGACCGAGGGAGGCCGCGACTTCGTCGACGTCGACGTGCGCGTCGTGTGCTCCTCGGGCACCTACATCCGGGCGATCGCGCGGGATGCGGGCACGGCGCTCGGCGTGGGCGGGCACCTCACGAGCCTTCGCCGCACCCGCATCGGTCCGTTCGCCGTGAGCGACGCCCTCACGCTCGAGGAACTCGCCGCGAGGGCCGAGGAGATCGCGGCGGAATCCGGGCCCGATGGCGTCGCCGCCTCGGCCGCCGCCCGCGTGCCGCTCCTCGGCGCCGCGGCCGTGGCGACCGCGCTCTTCCCGGTGCTCGACGTCGACGCCGAGCAGGCGACCGCGCTGGGGCACGGGCAGCGCGTGGAGGTGCCCGAGGGCATCCGGGGCCTGGCGAAGACGCTGCCGGACGGCGGCCCGTTCGCGGCCGTCACGGCCGACGGGCGCCTGCTCGGGCTGGTGGCCGTGAGCGGCCGCACCGCGAAGAGCATCGTGAACTTCCCGCCCGACGAATACGGGCCGACGTCAGGAGATGTGCAGTGATCGAGTGGTTCACGACCGTCCAGGTGGTGGTCGCGGTCGCCGCCGGGCTGCTCTGCGTGGTTCTGGGCCTCACCGGCCGCAAGCCCTCCGACCTCACCATGGGCGCCACCGCGCTCGTGGAGCTGCTGCTCGTCGTGCAGCTGATCGTGGCGATCGCCGCTCCGGCCTTCGGCAACGAGGCCCGGGGAAGTGTGCTCGAGTTCTACATCTACCTCATCTCGGCCGTGCTGCTGCCGGTCGCCGGTGGCTTCTGGGCGCTGATCGAACGCACGCGCTGGAGCACGGTCGTGCTCGGGGCCATCTGCCTGGCCGTCGCGGTGATGGTGTACCGGATGAACGTCATCTGGTTCGTGCAGGGCGCCTGAGCGACGGCCGGCTTCGGCCGTGCCATAAACTCGTATCTGCCATGGCTGACGACACACTCGCACTTGCGTCCAAGACCCGTTCCCGGGGAATCGGACGGGCCCTCATCGCCGTGTACGGCATCCTCGCCCTCGCCGCCACCGGTCGCTCGGTCTACGAGATCATCGCGAAATTCGACCAGGCGCCCCTCGCCTACACGCTCTCGGCCGTCGCCGCCGTGGTCTACATCGTCGCCACGGTCGCGCTGATCGCGCCCGGCCCGCTCTGGCACCGGGTGGCACTCATCACCATCAGCTTCGAGCTCGTGGGGGTCGTCACGGTCGGTACCCTGAGCCTCTTCCTGCCGGAGCTGTTCGCGAAGGCCTCGGTGTGGTCGTGGTACGGCATGGGCTACCTGTTCATCCCGCTCGTGCTGCCGGTGCTCGGCCTGCTCTGGCTGCGGCGCACGAAGTGAAGACCTACTTCGGCCTCGACGGCGTTCCCGCGGGCCTCGGCCCCTCGGCCGTCACGATCGGAAAGTTCGACGGCGTGCACGCCGGCCATCGCGCGGTGCTCGACGAGCTCACCCGCGTGGCCCGCGAACGCGGACTCACCTCGGTGGTCATCACCTTCGACCGGCACCCACTCGCCCAGCTCGACCCGCTGGCGCGGCCGGATGCTCTCGTCGGCAACCAGCAGAAGCTCGAGCTGCTGGCCGGGACCGGCGTCGACGTGACCCTCTTCCTGCCGTTCGACGCGGCCCTCGCGGCGATGCCGCCGCGCGAATTCGCCCAGCGCATCCTGCACGAGATCTGCGGGGCGAGCGTGGTGATGGTGGGCGACGACTTCCGCTTCGGCGCGAAGGGCCAGGGCACCTTCGAGACCCTGCGCACCCTCGGTGCCGAGTTCGGCTTCGACGTCGACCTCATCGCCGAGGTGAAGCCCGGCGACGCCCGCAAGGTGTCGTCGACCTGGATCCGCGAACTGCTCGCCCAGGGTGAGGTGCAGCGCGCCGGCGAACTGCTCGGCCGCACCCCCTCGGTGCGCGGCATGGTGGTGCACGGCGCCGCCCGCGGCCGCGAGCTCGGCTTCCCCACCGCGAACCTCTCGCCCGAGTCGGAGGGACTCATCCCCGCCGACGGCGTGTACGCGGGCTGGCTGATCGACGGCGAGGAGCGCTACCCGGCCGCGATCTCGGTGGGCAGCAATCCGACCTTCGCCGGGGTGCCGCCCAAGCAGGTGGAGGCCTATGTGCTCGACCGCGAACTCGATCTCTACGATCATGTCGTCGACGTGTCGTTCGTGGCGCGCATCCGGGGCCAGGTGCGGTTCACCGGCATCGAGCCGCTGATCGCGCAGATGAACGACGACGTCGCGGTGGCCCGGACGCTGCTCGGGTGACGGCCGAGGCGAGCCGCGCCCCGCGTGCGCTCTGGCACGGGCGCACCCTCGCGCTCGTCGGCATCGTGCTGGTGGCGCTCAACCTGCGCACGGCGGTGGGCGCGCTCTCGCCCATCTTCGACCAGATCGCCGTCGACGTCTCGCTCGGCAGCATCGGCATCGGGCTGCTCGGCACCCTGCCACCCGTGAGCTTCGCCGTGGTGGGGCTGTTCGCGCCCGCGCTGCATCGCCGCTTCGGACTGGAGCCGGTCGTGGTCGTCGCCCTCGCGGTGATGCTGGCCGGACACCTGGTGCGCGCCTCCTCGGGTTCCTATCTCGCCCTGGTCCTCGGCAGCGCCCTCGCCTTCGCCGGGATGGGGGTGGCCAACGTGCTGCTGCCTCCGTTGGTGAAGAAGTACTTTCCCGACCGCATCGGGCTGGTCACCTCGCTCTACGCCACGATCATGGCGATCGGCGCCACCATCCCCCCGCTGGTCGCCGTGCAGCTGGCCGACTCGGCGGGCTGGCGCGTCTCGGTGGGCGTGTGGTCGGTGTTCGCGGTTCTGGCGCTGATCCCGATGGTGACGCTGTGGGTCCGGACTGGCAGGGCCCGGACGCGCGCCGTGGCCGGCCCGGCGCTCGATGCGGATGCGGATTCGCCCGGGGCCGGCGCGGTCGAGCACGTCGAGCACGTCGGGCGCATCGCGCGCTCCCCGCTCGCCTGGTCGTTGATGCTCGTGTTCGGGCTCACGGCCCTGAACGCCTACGCGATGTTCGCGTGGCTGCCCGAGATCCTGCTCGACACCACCACGGTGTCTCCGGCCGAGGCGGGTGCTCTGCTCTCGCTCTTCTCCGTGATGGGGCTGCCGGCCTCCTTGCTCGTGCCGATCCTGGCGGTGCGGATGCGCAGCGTGGGCCCCGTGATCGGCGTCGGCGTGGCCTGCTACCTGCTGGGCTATCTCGGGCTCCTGCTCGTTCCTGGTGCGGCCCCGTGGCTCTGGGTGGCCCTGGTCGGGCTCGGTCCGCTGCTCTTCCCGCTCTCGCTCGTGCTGATCAATCTGCGCACCCGCAGCCACGCCGGATCGGTGGCGCTGAGCTCCTTCGTGCAGAGCTTCGGCTACGGCCTCGGGGCGCTCGGCCCGTTGTTCGTCGGCGTGCTGCATCAGGCGACGGGCTCCTGGATGACACCGCTCGTGTTCCTCGCCGCGACGGGTCTCGCCGTGATCCCGTGCGGAATCGTCGTCTCGAGGGGGCGGATGCTCGAAGACGAGTGGCACAATTGAGCGACGCGCTGATGCGAAGAGGCTCGGCGTAGACACGACCAGGAAGCCTGCACACGTGACCATCGACAGAGTTGTCAGTCCAGCGCATCGCGCGATCGAGGTGCTCGGCGACGAGCCCACCGAATCCACCCTCAAGCGCTACCTCGACGGGATCCCCGGGGTCGACGGCGTCGGGCTCGAGCAGCGGGCCGCGGCCCTCGGCACCCGCTCGATCAAGACCACCTCGAAGGCCTGGGCGCTCGACCGCATCATCGGCCTGATCGACCTCACCACCCTCGAGGGCGCCGACACACCCGGCAAGGTGCGGTCGCTCGTGGCGAAAGCGATCCTGCCCGACCCGGCCGACCCCACGACTCCGCAGGTCGCCGCCGTGTGCGTCTACGGCGACATGGTGCCGTTCGCGGTGGAGGCGCTCGGCGCCGCACACACCACGGGCTCGGGGGAGGGCATCCAGGTGGCCGCCGTGGCGACCGCGTTCCCCTCGGGGCGCGCCTCGCTGCGCGTCAAGCTCGCCGACACCGCCGACGCGGTGGCGGCCGGGGCCGACGAGATCGACATGGTGATCGACCGCGGCGCCTTCCTCTCCGGCCGCTACGGGGAGGTGTTCGACGAGATCGTCGCGGTGAAGGAGGCCTGCCGGCGGGCCGACGGCAGCTCGGCGCACCTCAAGGTGATCCTCGAGACCGGTGAGCTCAGCACCTACGACAACGTGCGGCGCGCCTCGTGGCTGGCGATCCTCGCGGGCGGCGACTTCATCAAGACCTCGACGGGCAAGGTGGCGCCGGCCGCGACCCTGCCGGTGACCCTGTCGATGCTCGAGGTGGTGCGGGACTGGCACCGGCTCACGGGCGAGCGGATCGGGGTGAAGCCGGCCGGGGGCATCCGTTCGTCGAAAGACGCGATCAAGTACCTCGTGACGGTGGCGGAGACCGTCGGGGAGGAATGGCTGCGGCCCGAGCTGTTCCGCTTCGGGGCGTCGAGCCTGCTCAACGACGTTCTGCTGCAGCGGCAGAAACTGCACTCCGGGCACTACTCCGGCGCCGACTACGTGACGATCGACTAGGAACGAGAACCATGACCTTCCTCGACTACGCCCCTGCGCCGGAATCGACCGCGCTGCTGAACCTGCAGCCCGAATACGGCCTCTTCATCGCCGGCGAGTTCTCGCCGGCGGGAGGTGAGAGCTTCACCACCATCTCGCCGGCCACCGAGAAGCCCATCGCCCGCATCGCGCACGCGGATGCCGGCGACGTCGACCGCGCGGTCGCGGCGGCCCGCAAGGCCTACGACAAGACCTGGTCGCGCCTGTCCGGCCGCGACCGGGGCAAGTACCTCTTCCGGATCGCGCGGCTCGTGCAGGAGCGCGCGCGGGAGCTCGCGGTGGCCGAGTCGCTCGACAACGGCAAGCCGATCAAGGAGAGCCGGGACGTCGACATCCCGCTCGTCGCGGCCTGGTTCTTCTACTACGCCGGCTGGGCCGACAAGCTCGACCACGCGGGCCTCGGCGCGAACCCGCGGGCGCTCGGGGTGGCCGCCCAGGTCATCCCGTGGAACTTCCCGCTCCTGATGCTGGCCTGGAAGATCGCGCCGGCTCTCGCGGCCGGCAACACCGTGGTGCTGAAGCCGGCCGAGACCACGCCCCTGACGGCGCTGCTCTTCGCCGAGATCGTGCAGCAGGCCGATCTGCCGGCGGGCGTGGTGAACATCGTCACGGGCGCGGGGGAGACCGGGCGCGCGCTCGTGAACCACCCCGACGTGAACAAGGTGGCGTTCACCGGGTCGACCGCCGTGGGGCGGGAGATCGCCCGCTCGACGGCCGGTTCGGGCAAGAAGGTCACGCTCGAACTCGGCGGCAAGGCCGCCAACATCGTGTTCGACGACGCCCCGATCGACCAGGCGATCGAGGGCATCGTGAACGGCATCTTCTTCAACCAGGGCCATGTCTGCTGCGCGGGATCGCGGCTGCTCGTGCAGGAGAGCATCCACGACGACGTGGTGGCACGGCTCAAGGTGCGCTTGGAGACCTTGCGCGTGGGCGACCCGCTCGACAAGAACACCGACGTCGGCGCGATCAACAGCGCGGAGCAGCTGGCGCGCATCCGGGAGCTCTCCGACATCGGCGAGGCCGAGGGCGCCGAGCGGTGGAGCCCGGCGTGCTCGCTGCCCGATCAGGGCTTCTGGTTCGCGCCCACGATCTTCACGAACGTCTCGACCTCGCACCGCATCGCGCGGGAGGAGATCTTCGGTCCGGTGCTCTCGGTGCTGAGCTTCCGTACGCCGGCCGAGGCCGTGGCGAAGGCGAACAACACGCCCTACGGCCTCTCGGCGGGCATCTGGAGCGACAAGGGCTCGCGCATCCTCGCCGTGGCCGACAAGCTGCGCGCCGGCGTGATCTGGGCCAACACCTTCAACCGCTTCGACCCGGCCTCGCCCTTCGGCGGCTACAAGGAGTCGGGCTACGGCCGCGAGGGCGGCCGGCACGGACTGGCCGCGTACCTGAGAGGAGCGAAATGACCCACATCGCGGTTCCCAAGACCTACAAGCTCTTCATCGGGGGCGCCTTTCCGCGCAGCGAGTCGGGGAGGGTGTACGAGGTGACGACACCTCGGGGCGTCTTCCTCGCGAACGCGGCCCAGGCCTCGCGCAAGGATGCGCGGGATGCGGTGGTCGCGGCCCGCGCGGCCGTCGGCGGCTGGGCGGGCGCCACGGCCTACAACCGCGGGCAGGTGCTCTACCGGGTGGCCGAGGTGCTCGAGGGCCGGCGCACCCAGTTCGAGGACGAGATCGTGCGCCAGGAGGGCGTGAGCGTCTCCGCCGCTCGCGCCCAGGTGGACGAGGCGATCGACCGCTGGGTCTGGTACGCCGGGTGGGCCGACAAGTTCGCCCAGGTGGCGGGCAACGCCAACCCCGTGGCCGGACCGTACTTCAACCTCTCGGTGCCGGAGCCGACCGGGGTGGTGGCGATCGTGGCGCCGCAGGACTCCTCGCTGCTCGGGCTGGTGAGCGCGGTGGCGCCGGCCCTCGTGCCGGGCAACGCGGTGGTCGTGGTGGCCAGCGAGCGGCATCCGCTGTCGGCGATCACCCTGGCCGAGGTCTTCGCCACGAGCGACCTGCCCAAGGGCGTGGTCAATGTGCTCACCGGGTCGCCGGCCGAGATCGCACCGTGGCTCGCGAGCCACGCCGACGTGAACGCGCTCGACCTCGTGGGGGCTTCGGGGCTGGAATGGATCGATCTCGAGATCGCAGCCGCCGAGACGCTCAAGCGCGTGCTGCCGCCCGAGGAGGGCCCGGATGCGGCCGCCCCCGCTCTGGCGCGCATCCAGGCCCTCACCGAGACGAAGACGGTCTGGCACACCAAAGCCATGCTCTGACCCTCACCCTGGGTTGTCTGGGAGGGCCCAGCGGCTTTCGGTGACCGGGGATAGCGTGAGGAGATGGCATCTTCTGAGCGCAAGGTCCTTGTCACTGGGGCGACCGGGTACATCGGCGGGAGGCTCGTGCCGCGGCTGCTTGCCGCGGGCTACGCGGTGCGGGTGCTGGTGCGCTCGCCCGAGAAGCTGCGCGACGTGCCGTGGGCCGGCGACGTGGAGGTGGCGAAGGGCGACCTCGGGGACCCCTTGACGCTCGAGGCCGCCTGCGAGGGCGTCGACGTCTTCTACTACCTCGTGCACTCCATGGGCGGCAAGAAGGACTTCGAGCAGGCCGAGGAGGAGGCCGCCCAGAACGTGGCGGCGGCGGTCGCGGCGGCCGGGGTCTCGCGTGTGGTGTACCTCGGCGGCCTGCATCCGGTGCACGGCGAGCTCTCGCCGCACCTGCGCTCGCGCGTCGAGGTGGGCCGCATCCTGCTCGGCTCCGGGGTGCCCACGGCCGCGCTGCAGGCGGGGGTCGTGATCGGATCGGGGTCGACCTCCTTCGAGATGATCCGGCACCTCACCGAGGTGCTGCCCTACATGCCCGCGCCGAAGTGGGTGCGGAACCACATCCAGCCCATCGCGGTGCGCGACGTGCTCTACTACCTCGTGAAGGCCGCCGAGCTGCCGGCCGAGGTGAACCGCACCTTCGACATCGGCGGCCCCGATGTTCTGCGCTACGGCCAGATGATGAACGGCTACGCCCTCGAGGCCGGCCTCAAGCAGCGGCCGATCGCCGCGCTCCCGGTGCTCACGCCGTGGCTCGCGTCGCAGTGGGTGAACCTCGTGACCCCCATTCCGCGGGCGCTCGCGATGCCGATCATCGCCTCGCTGCAGTTCGACTGCGTGACGCACGAGCACGACATCCGCTCCTTCATCCCCGACCCCGAGGGCGGGCTGACGCGCTACCGGCGCGCGGTGCGGCTCGCGCTCGAGAAGGAGAAGGCCGGCGAGGTGGAGACGAGCTGGCAGGACGCCTTCGTGGAGGGCGCCGTGAGCGACCCGCTGCCGAGCGACCCCGAGTGGGCCGGGCACACCGTCTTCCTCGACGTCAAGGAGCGCGCCACGCCGGCGGCCCCCGCCGATCTCTGGCGGGTGATCGAGGGCATCGGCGGCCAGAACGGCTGGTACTCGTTCCCGCTCGCCTGGGCTGTGCGCGGCTGGATGGACAAGCTCGTGGGCGGCGTGGGCCTGCGCCGCGGGCGGCGCAGCGCCACCCGGCTCAACACCGGCGACGCGCTCGACTTCTGGCGCGTGGAGCAGATCGATCGGGGCGAGTTCCTGCGGCTCCGGGCCGAGATGCGGGTGCCCGGGCGGGCGTGGCTCGAGATGCGGGCGCGTCCCGCCGAGGGCGGCGGATCGGTCTACCAGCAGCGGGCCGTGTTCTTTCCACGCGGGCTCGGCGGCCGGTTGTACTGGTTCGCGATCCTGCCCTTCCACGGGGTCATCTTCAACGGCATGGCGAACCGCATCACCGCCACGGCAGCCGCCGCCACGGCCGGTTCGGCCCGCAGCGCTTAAGCTGGAGGGCAACGAACGAGCGAGGAGGGACAGATGTCCGGTAAATCCAAGACGGTGTTCGTCGGCGACAGCCTGACCGAAGGCGGCCGTTGGCAGGAGTGGTTCCCCGAGGTCGAGGCCGTCAACCTCGGCGTCGGCGGCGACACGACCGAGGGGCTGATCGAGCGCCTCGACCAGGTGGCGGCCGAAGACCCCGACACGGTGGTGCTGCTGATCGGCACCAACGACATCGCCAACCGGCGCGCGGTCGAGCAGGTGGTGCGCAACATCGAGACCATCCTGGTGAACATCCGCCAGGCGCTGCCGGATGCCCGCATCCTGGTGCAGTCAGTGCTGCCCCGGGGCAGCGAGTACGCGGAGTTCGTGAAGGAGATCAACCGGCACGTCTGGCAGTTCGCCGCCACCGTGCGGGCGCACTACCTCGACCTCTGGCCGGTGATGGCCCTCGACGACGGCGAGCTCAACCCCGCGTTCACCACCGACCGGCTGCACCTCAACGACGCCGGCTACGAGGCCTGGCTCTCCGAGCTCGTGCCCGCCCTGGAGCGCGTGAACGATCTCCCGCCGTCGAGCCGGCCGATCCGGCTCCCGGAGCTCGGCAGGATCGAGTAGCGGGCGAGGCCCGGCCACCCGTCCTTCCCGAGTGACCGGGACTCAGAGGCGGCGGAGCAGGACCTCGTAGAAGCGGATGCCGGTGAACCAGGTCTGCACGTGCATCCGCTCGTTCTTGGCGTGCAGGGTGCCGCGCTCCTCGGCCGACATCTCGAAGGGGCTGAAGCGGTAGACGTTGCGGCTGAGCTTCGCGAACTGCCGGGAGTCGGTGGCGCCGTTCTGCACGTAGGGCGTCACGATGGCGGTGGGGTAGGCCTCGGTGATCGCCGCCGAGAGGGAGTCCCAGCGCGGCCCGGACATCTCCGACACGGGGGAGGGGCCGTTGGGCTGCAGCACCTCGACGCGCACGAGCGGGTCGTCGATCGCCCGCACGAGGTGGCGGCGGGTGCTCTCGACGGTCGAGCCCACGGCGATGCGCACGTTGACCACCGCGCGGGCGCGCTCGGCCAGGGCGTTCGCCGCGAGGCTGCCGGAGAGCTGCGTCACGGCGGTGGTGGTGCGCACGATCGCGGCCGTCTCCGGCCCGAGGCGGGCGAAGAGCCCGACGAGCAGCGGCCGGAAGGCCCGCGGATGGGTGAACACGAACTTGAGCGGGTTGCGTCCGTGCGCTCCCACGGTCTTGACCATCGTGGCGCCGACCTCGTTCAGGCTCGCCCGGAAGGGGCGCTTCGACAGCCGCACCACCGCTCGCGCGAGGCGGGTGGTGGCCGTCACCTTCGGGGGAGTCGAGGCGTGCCCGCCCTCCTGCTCGACCGTGAGGCTGAAGCTCGTGGTGCCCTTCTCGCTCACGCCCACCACGGCGACCGGCGCGTCGACGGTGGGGAAGATCCTCTCCACCACGGCCCCGCCCTCGTCGAGCACGAAGCCGATCGCGACCCCGCGTCCCGCGAGCAGCGCGGCGGCCGCCACCGCGCCGGTGCCCGCGGTCTCCTCGTCGTGACCGAAGAGCAGGTAGACGTCGTGCAGCGGGGTGAGTCCGGCTGCGAGGCTGCGCTCCACGGCCTCGAGGATGCTCGTGCCGGAGCCCTTGTTGTCGAGCGTTCCGCGCCCCCAGAGCACGCGTTCGGCACCGACGCCGGTCAGCACCGCGTCGAACGGCGCATGCACCCAGCCTTCGGGCGTCGCCGCCACCACGTCGTAGTGCGCCATCAGGACGGAGGCCGCCCCCGGCTCTCGGCCGGGCCAGCGGAACAGCAGCGAGTGACCGGCCACGAATTCGCGCTCAAGGGCATCGTGCAGCAGCGGGTAGAGACGCTCGAGGGTGGCGGCGTAGCGCTCGAAGGCCTCCCAGTCGACGCGGTCGGGCTCGTCGTTCGACATGGTGGGGATGCGGATCAGCTCGCGCAGGCGTTCCAGCGCCTGCTCGTTCTGCTCGTTCTGGTCGTCGTGTTCGGTGGAGGATGTCACGCGGGATCTCCCAGCGGTTCGGAAATCGTGGACGGCAGGCCGGACGTCGGGGCTGCGGGCGTGAGCCGCGGTGGGCGGGCGCCGAGGCTCTCGACGACGAGGGCTGAACACCGCACGCCCTCCCTCGCGGCGGCGGTCAGGCGCTCCTCGTCGTGGCGGCCTCCCGTGCGGAGCATCGCGGTGAGGAAGCCCGCGCTGAAGGCGTCGCCGGCCCCCGTCGTGTCGATCGGCACGACAGGGATCGCCGGCACGCTCACCGGCCCGATGCCGCGCATCGCGGTGAGCACCCCGGCGCGTCCCATCGTGAGAGCGACGAGCTCGTAGTGCTCGAGCAGCGCAGCCACCACCTCCCGCGGATCCTCCCGGCCGGTGAGCAGGCGCCCCTCGTCGAGGTTCGGCAGGATGGCGGTCGCACCCTGCGTGGCGCGCAGCAGGCTCCCGGTGCCGTGGTCGGCGAGGAAGCCGGCCGATCCGGGGTTCACCGACACCGTCGAACCGGCCGCGCGGGCATCCTGGATCAGGCTCTGGAAGTCGGCGACGGCCGCTTCACCGGTGTCGCTGAACAGGGAGTAGCCCGTGAAATGCAGATGGCTGCCGGACCCGAGCAAGGACCGGTCGACGTCGCGGGCGGAGACGAGGGCGTTGGCACCCCGCTCGGTGAGCATGGTGCGCGTGCGGTCGGGCTGCAGCACCACGACGATGGTGCCGGTGGGCAGCGCGGCCTCGCCGCGCAGGTGCGGCACGACGCCGTCGGCGCGCAGGAGGGCGGAATGCTGCTGGACATCGCTCGCGCCGACCCGGCCGAAGAAGTCGGTGCGGCAGCCGAGGTGGGCGAACCAGGCCGCTGCGTTCGCCGCCGAACCGCCGGGGCGCCGCTCGATGCGGGCCGTCGTGTCGGTGTCGGGGCGGATGTCGCCCACCGGCGTCACGATGATGTCGTCGATCACGTCGCCGAACACCACGACGCGCGGCGCCGCATCCGCAACCGCCGCGGCCTCCGGCACGGTGTCAGTCCTCCGCGTCGGCGTTCAGCGCACTCCAGGCGATGGCGATCTCGGCCGCCACCCTCACGTTGTTCCGCGCGATGTCGAGGTTCACCTCGAGGCTCCTGCCGCCGGAGGCGTCGACGATGTAGCCGAGCAGGAAGGGCGTGACGGCCTTGCCCGTGACGCCGGCCTCCTCGGCCGCCGCGAAGGCGGTGGCGAGAACGCGGTCGTGCTCGGCCGGGTCCCACTGCTGATCGGCCGGGATGGGGTTCGCCACGACGATGCCCTGGCCGTGACCCAGCTCGTCCTGCCCGCGCATCACGAGGGCGACCTCGCGGGCGTCGTCGACCATCCAGTCGATCGTGTACCCGGACTCGCGCAGCCAGAAGCTCGGGAAGTTCGTCGTGCCGAAGCCGATCACGGGCACGCTCAGGGTCTCGAGCCGCTCGAGCGTCGCCGGGATGTCGAGCACGGACTTCACGCCCGCCGACACCACCGTGACGGGGGAGATGGCGAGTGCGGAGAGGTCGGCCGACTCGTCGAACGACTCGGAGGCGCCGCGGTGCACGCCGCCGAGGCCACCGGTGGCGAAGACGCGCACCCCCGCCTTGCCGGCGAGGTACGCCGTGGCGGCCACCGTGGTGGCGCCGCTCGACTTCTTCGCGGCGAGGATCGGGAGGTCGCGCACGCTGGCCTTCGCCATGTCCTCGTCGGCGATGCGGCGCACGCCCTCGGCGTCGAGCCCGATGCGCGGAATTCCGTCGAGAACGGCGATGGTCGCCGGCGTCACTCCGGCGGAGCGGAGGATCTCCTCGAACTCGACCGCCGCCTCGTGGTTGCGGGGGCGCGGGAGGCCGTGCGAGATGATCGTGGACTCGAGGGCGACGACGGGGCGGCCCTCGTCGAGAGCTTCGGCGACCTCGGACGAGACGGTGTACGGGGCATGGCGGCCCGCTGCCCCGCTCAGTGGAGTCGCGCTTTGAGAGCGGCCACCGGGTCGGCGGAGCTGAGGATGCCCGGCCCGAAGCGCAGCATCGTGATGGTGTGGGAGACGGGGCCGGTGCCGGCCGAGAGACGTGTGGCGACGGTGGCGCGCTCCCAGATCAGGATCGATTCCTGGGCCAGCTGCACGGTCAGGCCGAGCGGCTGCGTGTTGCCGGAGCGCACATCCGGCAGCGAGTAGCCGCCGAGGGCCGCGAGCGTCGAATAGACCTCGGAGACGTCTTTCTGGGGCAGCGGTACAGCACCCTGGCCGGCGAACACGGCGACGAGCAGGCGGGCTGCCAGCTCTTCGGGATCGGCCGTCCAGAGCCCCTCCGGGCCGGCGAACAAGGGGGGCGAAGCAGGCGCGGCGAATGTCATGGACTCAACATATCTCGCGGCGCTTAGAATTGGCGAGACATGAGCCCGCGCCAGACCGCCCCCGCCTTCACCCGTCCGGCCCTCGCGCCGGGACTCCTCGGAGCCATCGCCCTCCTCGCCTTCGTGGCGGTGATCGGCAACTCCGACTGGTTCACCATCGCGCGCTACGTGGTGAGCATCCTCGCCCTGATCATGGTGGTGTTCGCCTGGCAGGCGAAGCAGTGGTGGTGGATCCCCCCGCTGGTCGCGATCGCCGTGATCTGGAATCCGGTGCTGCCGATCGACCTGCCCGAGTTCGGCTGGCAGATCGCCCATCTCGCCGGCGCCGTGGTGTTCGTGGCGAGTGGCCTGCTGATCAAGGTGAATCGCGTAGACTGAGTGCTGCAACGGGGAAACCCGCTCTTCGTGCCGCCCGCGATCTCATCGCGTTGCTCGGCCCAGGCTCCCGTTCGAACTGTTCGCAGTCGTGAAGCGGCACCGATCCGGTGTCGTCGGTCGGCTGGCGGCGGCGGTCTCCAGCGAAGACGAGGCCTCGCCCATACTCCACAGGAGCACGATGTCAAGGTCCGGCGGTCGCCGAACACGCACAGCAGACAACACCGGTCTGATCCCGATCCTCGCGCGCAAGGTGCGCGAGGTCGAAGCCGCCGCCCAGCGCGGCAAAGTCGCCCCCGCGAATCGCACGAAGTTCCTCGTGGTGGCCCTCCTCATGCGCGAGGAGCGCGCGGGCATCAAGTCGGATGCGACGCTCAGCGACTCCGAGCGCGCCGAGCAGCTGAAGCGCCTCGACGGCATCGCGTCGATCCTCGCCCGCACCGCCGCGCGCGACACCTCGCTGATCGCGCTGCTCGAGAACGACGCCGCCCTCTCTCCCGCCGCGAAGAAGCTGCGCCGTGAATACCTCGAGGACGCCGGCTACGACGTGCCCGACGACGAACCGGATGCGCCCCTCCCGACCGCCACGGTCGTGCCGCCCGAGCTCGCGGAGCGCCAGGTGGTGCCCACCTCGGTGAAGTCGCGCCAGCTCGCGAACCCCTTCATGGCGCCCGACCTCACCCCGGCGAAGCCGCACGGCGTCGGCCGGCTCAGCAACTGGGAACTGCTCGGGCCGCTCTACCGCGCCTTCGAGTACGGCGCCGGCGGCACAGCCGCCAGCATGGACCTTCCCGAGGCGCCCACCATCGACCGGCTCTCGCCTCCCGGGCACGAGCTCATGGTGCATCAGTCGCGCTTCCTGCAGAGCGTGCAGGCCGGGCACCGCACCTTCCTGCTGGCCGACGAGCCCGGCCTCGGCAAGACGGCGCAGTCGCTGCTGGCCGCATCCGTGGCGGATGCCTACCCGCTGCTGGCCGTGGTGCCCAACGTCGTGAAGATGAACTGGGCCCGCGAGGTCGAGATCTGGACCCCGCACCGCCGCGCCACCGTCGTGCACGGCGACGGCGAGACGCTCGACGCGTTCGCCGACGTGGTGGTGGTCAACTACGAGGTGCTCGACCGGCACCTCTCCTGGCTCGGCACCATGGGCTTCCGCGGCATGGTCGTCGACGAGGCGCACTTCATCAAGAACATGTCCTCGCTGCGTTCGCGCAACGTGCTGGCGCTGGCCGATCGCATCCGCCACACCGCCCCCGGTGGCAACCCGCTGATGATGGCGCTCACCGGAACGCCGCTGATCAACGACGTCGACGACTTCCGGGCGATCTGGCAGTTCCTCGGCTGGATCGACGGCGCCAAACCCACACCGGTGCTGATGGAGCGGCTCGAAGAGGTGGGGCTCACGCCGGCCGACGCCGGCTTCTTCGCCGAGGCCCGCGAGGCCGTCATCGACATGGGCATCGTGCGCCGCCGCAAGATCGACGTGGCCGCCGACCTCCCGTCGAAGCGCATCGTCGACCTGCCGGTGGAGCTCGACGACGACCTGGGCCGCACCATCCGCGAGGCCGAGCGCGAGCTCGCCGCCCGCCTGGTGACCCGCTATCGCCGGCTCATCGCCGCCCGCGCCGCCCAGCGCGGCGACGAGGTCGACGAACTGCCGGATGACGACCTCATGCGCCTGGTCGCCCGCCAGGAGCTCGAAGACACCAAGGCCACCGAGCAGGGCCTCAACGTGTTCACCATGGTGCGCCAGATCGGCACCGCGAAGGCCGGCCTCGCCGCCGACTACGCGGCGCAGCTCGCCCGCTCGGTGGGCAAGGTGGTGTTCTTCGCCAAGCACATCGACGTGATGGATGCGGCCGAAGAGCTCTTCGCGCGCCGGGAGCTCAAGACGGTCTCGATCCGCGGCGACCAGTCGGCCACCCTGCGTCAGCGCGAGATCGACGCCTTCAACAACGACCCGGATGTCTCGGTGGCGGTCTGCTCGCTCACCGCGGCCGGCGTCGGTCTCAACCTGCAGGCGGCCTCGAACGTCGTTCTCGCCGAGCTCTCCTGGACCGCCGCCGAGCAGACCCAGGCGATCGACCGCGTGCACCGCATCGGTCAGGCGGAGCCGGTGACGGCCTGGCGCATCATCGCGGCCCAGACCATCGACACCCGCATCGCCGAGCTGATCGACTCCAAGCAGGGCCTCGCGGCCCGGGCGCTCGACGGCTCGGACGTCGAGGTGGGGTCGTCGGACTCCGTGCAGCTGGATGCGCTGGTGTCTTTGTTGCGGTCGGCGTTGTCCGACTAGAGGGTGGGGCGAAGGGGGCGGGGATTTCGCCTTCCGCCTTCGGTTGAGCGCAGCTCAAAGGCGGCGGAAGGCGAAATCCCCGCCCCCTTCTCGCGGTGCTCGACGATGTGTACGGTGTTCACATGCTCTTCATGATGCTCGTGCTCGCCGACTCCAGCCCTGATATCGAGCCCGACGATTCCGACGTCGAACTCTGGGTCGACGAACTCGATGCGTCGGGCCAACGCGTGGTCGGCGACATCCTCGCTCCCTCCGAAGCGAAGGTCGTGCGAGTCCGCAACGGCGAGCGCCTCGTCACCGACGGCCCCACCGAAGCCACCGCCGAGGTCTGGGGCTTCGACATCCTCGAGTGCGCGGATCTCGACGAAGCTCTTGATCTCGCGGAGAAGCATCCGATGGCCCGCAACGGCCAACTCGAACTCCGCCCCTTCCCGAACGAGTGACACAGGTGGCGGGGCGGATGATTTCGCTCCTGCCGCCTTTGAGCTCCGCTCAACGCCTAGGCGGCAGTGGAATCATTCCCCCCGTCACCGGCGGACCCCAAGACATCCAGCATCCAGGCGTACTCCTCGGCGACCTCGTGCCAGCGGGCGTAGCGGCCCGAGACGCCGCCGTGGCCGGCCGACATCTCGGTCTTCAGCAGCACGGGGGCGCCGACCTCGCGCAGGCGAGCCGTCCACTTCGCGGGCTCGACGTAGAGCACCCGGGTGTCGTTGAGGCTCGTCACGGCGAGGATGCGCGGGTACTGCTGCTCGGTGACGTTCTCGTAGGGCGAGTAGCTCTTCATGTAGGCGTACACCTCGGGGTCGTGCAGCGGGTCGCCCCACTCGTCCCACTCGATCACCGTGAGCGGCAGGGAGGGGTCCAGGATCGAGGTGAGCGCGTCGACGAACGGCACCTGCGCGAGGATGCCCGCGAACAGCTGGGGCGCGAGGTTCGCCACCGCGCCCATCAGCAGTCCGCCGGCGCTGCCGCCCTGCGCCACGAGCGAGGAGGGGCTCGTGTAACCGAGTTCGATCACGCGCTCGGCGCAGGCGACGAAGTCGGTGAAGGTGTTCTTCTTGGTGAGCGTCTTGCCGTTCTCGTACCAGTGCCGCCCGAGCTCGCCGCCGCCGCGCACGTGCGCGATCGCGAAGGAGACCCCCCGATCGAGCAGCGAGAGGCGCGCGACCGAGAACCCCGGGTCGATCGACGACTCGTAGGATCCGTAGCCGTAGAGGATGAACGGGGCCGGTGCGGCGTCCAGTACGCCCCGGCGCGCCACCACCGAGATCGGCACGCGGGTGCCGTCGGCCGCCGTGGCCCATTCCCGCCGCTGCTCGTAGGCGGCGGGGTCGTACCCGCCGAGCACCGGCTGCTGCTTCAGCAGCGTCGAGGCGCCGGTGGTCACGTCGTAGTCGAACACCGACGAGGGGGTGACGAACGAGGTGTAGCCGTAGCGGATGGTGGGCTGCAGCCACTCGGGGTTGCCCGAGGTTCCGACGGCGAACAGAGGCTCGTCGAAGGCGAGTTCCCGCAGCGCGGAGCCGTCGATCTCCGTCGACGCCGGGTCGAGCGGCAGCACCGCGATGCGCGTGAGCCCGTCGCGGCGGTAGTCGACCGTGAGGTGACCGGCGAAGGCCTCGACGTCTTCGAGGCGCACGGCCGGGTCGTGCGCGAGCACCGTGGTCCAGCTGGTGGGGTCGGCAGGATGCGCGGGGTCGACGGCGATCAGCTCGAAGTTCTCCGCCCCGTCGTTGTGCAGCACGAGCAGCACGTCGCGCCCGCCCACCACCGCGTGCTCCACCGAGTACTCCACGCCCTCGCGGCGCGGCCAGACCACCTCGAACCGCGCATCCGGATCCGTGGTGTCCAGCAGCAGTACCTCGCTCGTGATCTTGGAGCCGAGCGCGATCTCGAGGTACTTCTTGCTGCGGGTGAGCCCCACGCCCACCCAGTAGCGCTCGTCGGGCTCGGTGAACACGGTCTCGTCGTCGGCGGCCGGCGTGCCCACGCGGTGGCGCCAGATGGTGTCGGGCCGCCAGGCCTCGTCGACGGTGGGGTAGTAGACGCTGCCGCCGTCGCCGGAGAACACGGCGCCGGGGAAGGTGTCCTCCACCACGTCGGGCAGATCGGCCCCGGTGGCGAGGTCGCGGATGCGCAGCGTGTAGCGCTCGTCGCCGAGCGTGTCGACGGCGTAGGCCAGCAGCATCCCGTCGGGGCTCACGTCGAAAGAGCCGAGGGAGTAGAACTCGTGGCCCTCGGCCTCGGCGTTGTCGTCGAGCACGACCTGCTCGCCGGCGACGGGTTCGCCCGGCGTGAGCTGCAGGGGAGTCCAGTCGTCGGGGCCGGCGATCGGCGCCCGGCAGTGCACGCCGTACTGCGACCCCTCGACGGTGCGGGTGTAGTACCAGTGGCCGCCGTCGCGCACGGGCACCGAGAGGTCGGTCTCGAGGGTGCGCGACTTGATCTCGTCGAAGATGCTCTGGCGGAGCCCCTCCAGGTGCGCGGTGGCCTGCTCGGTGTAGGCGTTCTCGGCCTCGAGGTAGGCGATCACCTCGGGGTTCTCCTTGTCGCGCAACCACTCGTAGGCGTCGATCACCGTGTCGCCGTGGTGAACGCGTTCGATGGGCTGTCGACGGGCCTGGGGAGGGAGAGCATCCATCCCTCCAGCGTAGAGCCGGCTCGTGTTGACCTGCGCCGGGCCGGATGGCATAGTCGTGACGGCCCCGAGGGCAACCCGAACAGCATGAACATCCGGTGAACGCCGGATGCGCGACGAACGCGACAGATCAGGAGAGCATCAGTGGATCTGTCGGTGATCGTCGTGCTGGTGATCGCCCTGGCCCTGTTCTTCGATTTCACCAACGGCTTCCACGACACCGCCAACGCGATGGCGACGCCCATCGCCACCGGTGCGCTGAAGCCCAAGGTCGCCGTGGCCCTCGCCGCGGCCCTCAACCTGGTGGGCGCATTCCTCAGCACGGAGGTGGCGAAGACGATCTCGGGCGGCCTCATCCGCGAGGGCGACGGCGGGGTGCAGATCCTGCCCGAGATGATCTTCGCCGGCCTGATCGGGGCGATCGTCTGGAACCTCGTGACCTGGCTCTTCGGCTTGCCGTCGAGTTCGTCGCACGCCCTGTTCGGCGGCCTCATCGGCGCCGCCGTCGTCGGCGCCGGGTTCGGGGTCGTCGACTACGGCGTGCTCCTCAGCAAGATCGTGCTGCCCGCGCTCGTGGCGCCGGTGGTGGCCGGCATCGTCGCCTTCGTCGCCACGCGGCTGGCCTACCTCATCACCCGGATGCCCGCCTCGAGCGAGCAGTCCGGCGTGCGCGGCCGGTTCCGCTACGGGCAGATCTTCTCCTCCTCGCTCGTGGCGCTCGCGCACGGTACCAACGACGCGCAGAAGACCATGGGAGTCATCACGCTGCTGCTCATCTCGGCCGGTCTGCAGCCGGCCGGCACCGGCCCCGAGATCTGGATCATCGTCGCCTGCGCCCTGGCCATCGCGCTCGGCACCTACATGGGCGGCTGGCGCATCATCCGCACCCTCGGCGCGGGGCTCACCGAGGTGAAGCCGGCGCAGGGCTTCGCGGCCGAGACCAGCACGGCCGCCACCATCCTGGCGTCGAGCCATCTCGGTTTCGCCCTCTCGACCACGCAGGTGGCCTCGGGCTCGGTGATCGGTTCGGGTCTCGGCCGTCGCGGCTCCTCGGTGCGCTGGCGCACGGCGGGCCGGATCGGCGTGGGCTGGCTGCTCACGCTGCCGGCATCCGCGGTGGTGGGGGCGGTCGCCGCGTTCGTCGCACGGCTCGGAACGGCGGGAATCGTCGTCGACCTCATCGCGGGACTCGGGGTGATCGTGTCGATCTTCGTGATCTCGCGACGCAACCAGGTGACCTCCAGCAACGCCATCAGCGAGATCGACGCGGCCGGCGACGTCGTGCGGAGCCCCAAGGCCACCCGCCGCAAGCAGAGGGCGGCCCGATGACGATCGACTGGGGAGCGTTTCTCGTGGTGGCCGTCGCCTCGATCGTGTCGACCGCGGTCGTGGTGAGCCTGTACTCCTTCGGCCTGCGGTTCCACGGCCTGACGCATCCGGATTCCCGAACCGGCCGGCCGGTGCGCCCTCGCTACGCCTCTGTGCTCGCCTATGCCTGCTTCACGCTGAGCGCGGCGGCGGTGCTCTTCGGCATCTACCTGATCGTTCCCTTCTTCCACCGCTAGGCCTCGACTCCTACGATGGGGGAATGACCCTAGAGATCGCGTTCGCTCCCGTCGTTCCGCCCCTGCGTGCGAGCTTCGGCCGCGGGATCACGCGGTCGCTGCGCTGGCGCACCGAGCAGTTGCGGGCGCTGCGGCGGATGCTCGTGGAGCGCTCCGCCGACTTCGAGGACGCCCTCTTCCTCGACCTCGGCAAGAACCCCGCCGAGTCGCAGCTGACGGAGATCAACATCCTGCTCTCCGAGATCGACCACACCCTCGCGCACCTGCGCAACTGGCTCCGGCCGCGGCGGGTCGGCGTGCCTCTCGCGATCGCCCCGGCCACAGCCTCCACCATGCTCGAGCCGCTCGGGGTCGTGCTCGTCATCGCCCCCTGGAACTACCCCGTGCAACTGCTGCTCGCGCCGGTGATCGGAGCCCTCGCCGCCGGCAACGCCGTCGTGATGAAGCCGAGCGAGCTCGCCCCCGCCACCTCGGCGCTGATCGCCGAGCTCGTGCCCGACTACCTCGACCCGCGCGCCGTGACCGTGGTGGAGGGTGGCGTCGAGGTCACCACCGAGCTGCTCGCCGAGCGCTTCGACCACATCTTCTACACCGGCAACGGCACGGTGGGCCGCATCGTGATGACGGCCGCCGCGAAGCACCTCACGCCGGTCACCCTCGAGCTCGGCGGCAAGTCGCCGGTCTACGTCGACGACACGGTCGACCTCGCCGCCGCGGCCCGCCGCATCGCCTGGGGCAAGTTCATGAACGCCGGCCAGACCTGCGTGGCACCCGACTACCTGCTCGCCACCGCCGAGGTGCAGAGCGTGCTCGCCCCGCTCCTGGTGGAGGCGATCGCCGAGCTCTACGACGGCGACCCGCGCACGAGCGCGAGCTACGGCCGCATCGTGAACGAGAAGCAGTACACCCGGCTCACGGGCCTGCTCGCCGGCGAGAAGGTGCTCACCGGGGGCCGGGTCGACGAGCGCGCCCGCTACATCGCACCTACCCTGCTCGCCGACGTGGCCCGGGATGCGCCGGTCATGCAGCAGGAGATCTTCGGCCCGATCCTGCCGTTCGTGACGGTCGAGGACCTCGACGACGCCATCGGGTTCATCACCGCGGGCGAGAAGCCGCTCGCGCTCTACGCCTTCACGAACTCGCGCGAGACGGCACGGCGCATCCTCACCGAGACCTCCTCCGGGGCGGTCGGCTTCGGCGTGCCGGTGGCCCACCTCACCGTCACGGGCCTGCCGTTCGGCGGCGTCGGCGAGAGCGGCATGGGCAACTACCACGGGCGCCGGAGCATCGAGACCTTCAGCCACGAGAAGGCCGTACTCACGAAGCGCCTCAGCCCCGACACGCTGAAGCTCGTGTACCCGCCGTTCACCGAGAAGAAGGACGGATTCATCCGGGGCCTGCTGCGCAAGCTGGGCTAGAGTCTTCTGCGTCAAGCCACAAGCGAAACGACGACAGCAATGGAGCTCCCCGACGTGACAATCTCATCGTCCGAACATCGAACGACCCCCGGCATCGACGCCGGCATCACCACTTCCGCCCGCACCAGAACCGAGACCGACAGCCTCGGCAGCACCGAGATCCCCGTCGACGCCCTGTGGGGCATCCACACCGCTCGGGCGCTCGAGAACTTCCCGATCAGCCGCCGCCCGATCTCGGTCTACCCCGATCTCGTGAACGCCCTCGTGATCGTGAAGCAGGCCGCGGCGCGCGCCAACCGCGAGATCGGGGTGCTGGACGCGCAGAAGGCCCGCTGGATCGACGAGGCCTGCGAGCGCATCCGGGCCGGCGAGTTCCACGACCAGTTCGTGGTGGGCGTCATCCAGGGCGGGGCCGGAACCTCGACGAACATGAACACGAACGAGGTGGTGGCGAACGTCGCCCTCGTGGCGAACGGCTACGCGCCGGGCCGCTACGACATCCTGCACCCGCTCGACGACGTGAACCGCAGCCAGTCGACCAACGACGTGTACCCCACGGCCGTGAAGCTCGCGATGTGCTTCTCGCTCGACCGGCTGATGGCCGAGCACGAGCTGCTGCGCGACAGCTTCGGCGCCAAGGGGCGCGAGTTCGCCCACGTGCTGAAGGTGGGCCGCACGCAGCTGCAGGATGCCGTGCCGATGACGCTGGGCCAGGAGTTCCACGGTTTCGCCACCACCCTCACCGAAGACCTCGAGCGGATGCGCCACACCCTCCCGCTGCTCTGGGAGATCAACCTCGGCGCCACCGCCATCGGTACGGGCATCACGGCCGACCCGGCCTATGCGGCCACCGTCTGCCGCCACCTTCGCGAGCTCACGGGCTTCGAGCACGTGACGGCCGCCGACCTCGTGGAGGCCACGAGCGACGCCGGCGTGTTCATGACCCTCTCGGGCGTGCTCAAGCGCTCGGCCATCAAGCTCTCGAAGATCTGCAACGACCTGCGGCTGCTCTCGAGCGGACCGCAGGCCGGGCTCGGCGAGATCAACCTTCCGCCGCGTCAGGCCGGGTCGAGCATCATGCCCGGCAAGGTGAACCCCGTCATCCCCGAGGTCGTGAACCAGGTGGCCTTCGCGGTCGCGGGCGCGGACGTGACGGTCACCATGGCCGCGGAAGGTGGGCAGCTGCAGCTCAACGCCTTCGAGCCCGTGATCGCGCACTCGCTGCTGCAGAGCCTCGCCTGGATGACCGGCGGATGCCGCACCCTGCGCGTGAACTGCATCGACGGCATCACCGCGAACCTCGACCGCCTCGACACCATGGTGTCGACCTCGGTGGGGGTCGTCACGGCGCTGACGCCCTATATCGGCTACGCGGCCGCCTCGGCGCTGGCGAAGACGGCGCTGCTCACGCACCGCAACATCGCCGACCTCGTGGTGGAGGCGGATCTCATGACTCGTGAGCGCGTGATGAAGCTGATCTCGCCGGCGCGGCTCTCGGGCATCGAGGCGATCACGCAGGCCATCCCGGTGGTCGAGACGGGCGACTGAGAAGACGTCGCCCTCGTCGTCGCTTTCGAGGCCTGCTTAGGATGAAGGACATGACCGACGCGACCCCGGCAGCCTTCCTCCTCAGCCTCCAGGCGGCCCTCGGCGAGCGGGTGATCACGGAGCCCGGGAGGCTCGAGGCCGTGCGCTCCGACAAGTCGGGCTGGCGTTCGGCCGCCGCGCCGCTCGCGCTCGTGGAGGCCACGACGGTCGCCGAGGTGCAGGATGCCGTGCGGCTCGCGCACGAGCACGGCGTCGCCGTCGTTCCCCGGGGCGCGGGCAGCGGGCTCGCCGGAGGTGCGACCTCCACGGCCGGCTCGATCGTGCTGAGCCTCGCCCGCATGGACCGCATCCTCGAGATCTCGCTCGACGACGAGCTCGCGGTGGTCGAGGCCGGCGTCATCAACCAGGCGCTCTCCGACGCGCTCGCCCCGCAGGGCTACGTCTACTCGCCCGACCCGGCCAGCAAGGCCATCTCGACGATCGGCGGCAACATCGCCACGAACGCCGGCGGTCTGCTCTGCGCCAAGTACGGCGTGACCCGCGAGGCGGTGCTGGGGCTCACCGTCGTGCTCGCCGACGGCTCGCTGCTGGAGACCGGCAGGCGCACGGTGAAAGGCGTGAGCGGCTACGACCTGACGGCCCTGCTGACCGGCTCGGAGGGCACGCTCGGAGTGATCGTGCAGGCGACCGTGCGCATCCGGCCGATCCCCGAGGGCGGGGTCGCCACGATCGGGGCGTTCTTCGCCGACGTGACCGCCGCGGCCGCCGCGTGTGCCGCGGTGACGGCCGCGCGCATCCGGCCCGCCGTGATGGAGCTCATGGATGCCGCCTCCGTGGCGGCCGTCGACCGCTACCTCGGCACCGCCACGCCGGTGCCCGGCGCGGCCTTCGTGCTCGTGCAGTGCGACGGGATCGGCGCGGAGGTCGAGGCGGCCCAGGTGCTGCGGGTGCTCGAAGCGGCCTCGCCGCTCTCGGTCGAGCTCTCGGCCGACGCCGACGCGGGGGAGAGGCTGCTCGCCTTCCGCCGCAGCTTCCACCCGGCGCTCGAGGCCGGTGGCGAGGTGCTCGTCGAAGACGTGTGCGTTCCGCGGTCGCAGCTGGCGGCGATGTTCGGCGAGATCGAGCGTATCGGCGCGAAGCACGGCCTCCGCATCCCCACCGTGGCGCACGCGGGCGACGGCAACCTGCATCCGAATTTCGTGATCCCGGATGCCCCGGCCGGCCAGGCAGACCCGCTCGGGGTGCCCGAGGCGGTCTGGAAGGCGGCGGACGAGCTCTTCTCCGCCGGCATGCGCCTCGGCGGCACGCTCACCGGCGAGCACGGGGTCGGCGTGCTGAAGAAGCGCTGGCTCGAGGCCGAGCTCGGCAGCGAGGAGCTCGCCCTGCAACGGCGGATCAAGGCGGTGTTCGACCCCGACGGCATCCTGAACCCCGGCAAGGTCTACTGAGCCGGCGCTTTTGACCTGCACCGCGGGGTGGGATTGGATGGAGGCATGACAGATCCCATGGATTCCAAGCCCGAACTCGACTTCCCCGAGGGCCCGCCGCCCACCGTGCTCGAGATCGTCGACATCGTCGAGGGCACCGGCGCCGAGGCCACGCCGGGCGCCACCGTCGAGGTGCACTACCTCGGCGTCGAATACGAGACCGGCGAGGAGTTCGATTCCTCCTGGGGCCGCGGCGAGACCATCAGCTTCCCGCTCAACGGCCTCATCGCCGGCTGGCAGGAGGGCATCCCGGGCATGAAGGCCGGCGGCCGCCGCAAGCTCACCATCCCACCGCACCTCGCCTACGGCCCCGCGGGCTCCGGCCACTTCCTCGCCGGCAAGACCCTGATCTTCGTGATCGACCTCATCTCGGTCCCGTAAGGCACGATTCACCCGCTCGACAGAGTGCTGCGGCAACCTCCCGAGTTTCGGCTTGTAGAATTGCTTGCCGGTAATTCGGGAGGTGCTGTGGCTGAGAACGAGTTGGCGCGAGAGCGCGAATACGTGGCGGGGCTGTACGAGAGGCTCGACAGCCTGAAGGCCGAGGCCGAGCAGGAGTTGGCGACCGTTCGGCGCGAGAACGTCGGCGGCAACCACCAGTCACGATCGGAGCGCGACGCCTTCGCGCGGGCCTACGAGGACCGCATCGGCCAGCTCCGCGAGGTGGGGGAGCGGTTGGCGTTCGGCCGGCTGGAACTCGTCGACCCCGACCCGGAGGTCGACGGGCCCGGATCGCAGCTGCGCTATATCGGCCGCATCGGCCTGCGTGACGAGAACCTCGAGCCGATGCTGCTGGACTGGCGCGCCCCGCAGGCCCGCGCGTTCTACCAGGCCACCGCGGCCACCCCCCTCGGCGCCCGGGCCCGCCGGCACATCACCACGCGCGGCCGCGACGTGGTGCGAATCGAGGACGAGGTCTTCGACTCCACCCTGCTCGACGAAGACGGAACCCAGTTACAGGGCGAGGGCGCCCTGCTCGCGGCCCTGTCCGCGCAGCGCACCGGGCAGATGCACGACATCGTCTCCACCATCCAGGCCGAGCAGGACCGGATCATCCGCTCCGAGCTCTCGGGCGTGCTCGTGGTGCAGGGCGGCCCCGGCACCGGCAAGACCGCCGTGGCGCTGCACCGGGCCGCCTACCTCCTCTACACCCACCGCGACCGCCTCGGCTCGAGCGGCGTGCTCGTGGTCGGCCCCAGCCGCGCCTTCCTGCAGTACATCAACGCCGTGCTCCCGAGTCTCGGCGAGACCGGCGTGGTGCTCTCGAGCCTCGGCCAGCTCTACCCGGGCGTCGAGACGAGCCTCGACGACGAACCGGCCGTGGCGGCGCTCAAGGGATCGGCCGAGATGGCCGCCCTCATCCGGCGGGCGGTGCGGTCGCGCCAGCGGGTTCCCGCCGAGCCGCAGAACCTCGAGATCAACGGCGAGAAGCTCGTGCTGCTGCCCGCCACCATCGCCGAGGCGATGACACGGGCGCGCGAATCGGGCAAGCCCTACAACGAGGGCCGGGTCGCCTTCGTGAAGTCGGTGCTCTCGCAGCTCACCAAGCAGCTCGCCGAGCAGCTGCGCCGCCGCGGCAGCACCGTCGACGAGGCCGATCTCGCCTACCTGCGGGAGGACATCCGCACCGCCTACGACGTGCGCGTCGCGCTCAACACCGCCTGGATCCCGCTCACCCCCGAGAAACTCGTCGAAGACCTCTACGCCCGCCCGCAGTGGCTCGAGTCGCTCACCGGGCACTGGTCGAAGGCCAAGCGTCAGCTGCTGCGGCGCGAGCGCGGGGCGGCGTTCACGGTCTCCGACGTGCCGCTGCTCGACGAGGCCGCCGAACTGCTCGGCGAGTACGACGCGGGGGATGCGGCGGCCAAGCGCGCGGAGAAGGCCCAGCGCAAGCGCGACCTCGAGAACGCGAAGAACGCCATCCGGAACATGGACGTGGCCGGCCAGGTGTCGGCCGAGTCGGTGGTGGCGGGCTTCGCCGAGACCGAGGCGATGCTCACGACCGCCGAGCGCGCCGCCTCCGACCGCTCCTGGACCTACGGTCACATCGTGGTCGACGAGGCTCAGGAGCTCTCGCCGATGCAGTGGCGCGTGCTGCTGCGCAAGTCGCCGCTGCGTTCCTTCACGATCGTCGGTGACGTCGCCCAGGCGAGCTCTGCGGCGTCGTCGACGAGCTGGGATGCGACGCTCCAGCCCCTCATCGGCGAGAACTGGCGGCTCGAGGAGTTGACGGTGAACTACCGCACGCCGTCGCAGATCGTGGATGCGGCCGAGCGCGTGGCGCACGCCAACGGTCTCACGGTCACGCGATCGCGCTCGGTGCGCACCACCGAGTGGCCCGTGGCGGCCGAGCCGACGGCCGACGACGACGAGCTGCTCGAGCGCGTGCTCGCCGACGTGCGCGAGATGACGGCGGCCGGCGGAACCGTTGCCGTCATCACGCCGGCGGCCCGCGCGGCTGCGGTGGGGGAGGCGCTCAGCGGCGCGTTCGGCGCCGAGGTGGGCACCGGCGTGACCGGCCTCTCGCGGGCCATCGCGCTGCTCGCGCCCGCCGAGGCCAAGGGCCTCGAGTTCGACTCGGTGGTCGTGGTGTCGCCCGGCGAGCTGATCGCGGAGACGACGCGCGGTGCATCCGCTCTGTACGTGGCGATGACCCGGCCCACGCAGCGCCTGGCGATCGTGCTGGCCGCCGGCGAGGAGCCGCCCGCGGGCCTCTGAGCCTGCCGGTGTACAGATTCTGCAGAAATAGCCGTGAGCGTCGAAAATAGAGCGGTGCTCTCGGCTATTCCTGCAGAATCCGGACATCGATGCCGGCTCCGCGCCGACGTCAGGGCTTCGGGTCCCGCGCGTCGTAGGCGCGGAAGCCGGTCACGAAGCGCAGGATGACGGCGGCCGCGGCCACGATCAGCAGACCCCCGAGCAGGGGCGGGAACCACAGCGCCGCGAACACCGAGACGAGCCCGACGTAGAGATCGCCCACGCGCGGCCCGCCCGCCACGACCACGGTGAACACACCCTGCAGCCGCCCGCGCATGTTGTCGGGAACCGCGGTCTGGAGCATGGTGCTGCGGAAGATGGCGCTCACCTCGTCGGAGGCGCCGGCACCCACGAGGGCGAGTGAGGCGAGCACGAGCCCCACGACGTTCGCATCGGCGAGCTCCTGGTTCGCGGGCGCACCCGAGAGGGTCGACACGAGCACCACGATGCCGAACAGCGCGATGAACGCCCCGTAGCTCTGCACCGCCCGGGCGATGGCGCGACCCTGCAGGCGCACCCCGCCGAGCCGCCCTGAGAACACGCTAGTGAGCGTGGATCCGACGGCGTACGCGGCGGTGAGGATGCCGACGGTGATCGGCCCGCCGCCGAGCACGAGCACGCCGATGGCGGGGAACAGCACGCGCGGCTGCCCGAAGGTCATCGCCGCGATGTCGATGAGGAAGGAGGCGCGGATGTTCGGCGCCCGCCGCAGGAAGGCGATGCCGTGCCGCAGCGACTCGAGCCCCGGCCGGTGAAGCTCGCCTTCGGGCAGGATGCGGGGCAGGCTCGCGATGCCGAGGAACGCCGAGACGAAGAGCGCGACGTCGACGGTATAGGTCCAGCCGAAGCCGACGGTGGCCACCAGGACGCCGGCCAGCGCGGGCCCGACGGTCACCATGATGCCGATCGTGATGCCGTTCAGCGCCGCGGCCGCGGGCAGCAGCTCGCGCGGGAGGATGCGCGGGAAGATGGCCGAGCGCGTGGTCTGGATGACCGTGGCCGCTACCGCGTTCACCGTGGCGAGCGTGTAGAGCGCCACCACGCTGTCGGCGCCGGTCCAGGCCAGAGCGGCGAGAGTGATGGTGGAGGCCCAGGCGACGATCGCGGCGATCAGTGCCACTGTGCGGCGGTCGAAGGCGTCGGCGAGCATCCCTCCGTACAGCCCGGCGACGATCATCGGCAGCAGGGCGAAGAGGGCGACGCCCGACACCGCGAGGGTCGAATCGGTCAGACGGTAGATGTCGAGGCCGACCGCCACGATCGTCATCTGGCTGCCGATGCCGGAGATCGCCTGCCCGGCCCAGAGGCGGGCGAACGCGGGGCTCGCCCGGAGGGGTGTGAGGTCGGCGAAGTGGTTGCGGCGCCGGGCGGGTTCGCTTCTCAGTTCGTCGTCGCCCGGGGCTGTGCTGCTGGGGCACTCGCGCGGCGGCTCGCTCACTCCGCGGTGGGCAGGAGGTCGGCGTGGTGGCGGGCCGCGACATCCGGATGTGCGCGCAGCCGGCTCTTCAGGGCGTTCTCCCCGTAGGTGCGGAAGATCGGGTTGTCGGGGTCGGCGGTGATGCCGGATGCCTCGGCCGCGAGCTCGGCCGGCAACGGGAGCACGGGGATCGTGGCATCGAGCGCGGGGCTGTAGAAGAACGGGATGGAGATGCGGTCGTCGCCGATGCGCGGCGAGATCACGCGGTGCACCGTGGCCTTGAGGTAGCCGTTCGTGGCGACCTCGAGCAGTTCGCCGATGTTCACCACGAAGGCTCCGGGGATCGGGGGAGCGTCGATCCACTCGCCGTCCTTCTCCACCTGCAGGCCGCCCTTGCCGGGCTCGACGAGCAGGAGGGTGAGAACACCGCTGTCCTTATGGGCGCCGACTCCCTGCTTGGGCTCGGGATCGCTCTTGCCGGGGTAGCGGACGATCTTGATGAGGGTGGAGGGACGTTCGGCGAAGGCCGCGTCGAACACGTGCTCGTCGGCGCCGAGGGAGAGCGCCCAGGCCTGCAGCAGCTCGAGGCTCAGCCGGGTCAGAGCGGCGTACCACTCGGCGACGACCTCGCGGAGCTCGGGGAGGGCATCCGGCCACTGGTTCGGGCCCTCGAGGCGCAGATAGGCGGGAGAGTCCGCGGTGAGGGCGACGGGCTCACGCTCGGTGCCGATGTCGATCTGCTCGCGCCAATCGATGCGACCCTGGGTGAGCTCGCCGCCGACGCGGGTGTACCCGCGGAAGTGGGGGCTGTTGAGGTTCTCGATGGCGAGCTTGTCCGCCTCGGGCAGGTCGAAGAAGCGGCGCGAGGTGGTCATCACGCGGTCGACGAGCTCCTCGGGCACGCCGTGGCCCACGAGGTAGAAGAAACCGTAGTCGTGGGTGGCCTCGCGCAGTTCGGTGCGGAAGGCGGCTGCTTCGGCCGGGCCGGCGGAAAGCCGGGAGAAGTCGAGCACGGGGAGGGTGGCGGGGGCCAGGGTGGTGTCAGTCATGTGTTGTGTGTTCCGTTCCGCGTAGTGCAACTCCGATCCACTATGCGGTGTTCCCGGGCGTTCGTCGAACTGGCGGCCGAAGTGTTACGCGCATGTTTCTGGTAGGCTCTACAGGTTGCCGTGAAGACGGCCGCGGACAAAGAGAGCCACAGCATCCGGCTGACTGGCACCGCGCAACGAGAGAAAGGGGATCCCATCTATGGCACTCGAAGCAGACGTCAAGAAGGCGATCATCGAAGAGTACGCTACCCACCCCGGTGACACCGGATCCCCCGAGGTTCAGGTCGCGATCCTGACCAAGCGGATCAAGGACCTCACCGAGCACCTCAAGGAGCACAAGCACGACCACCACTCGCGTCGTGGTCTGCTGCTGCTCGTGGGCCAGCGCCGCCGCCTCCTGGGCTACCTCCAGGACATCGACATCGACCGCTACCGCACGCTCATCGAGCGTCTCGGTCTGCGCCGCTAGTTCGCCTTTCAGGCGACACAGTCGATCAGGCGGCAGCTCTTCGCTGACACCGCGATCTTCTTAGAGAAGGCCGTCATCCTCCGGGATGGCGGCCTTCGTCGTTCTTGGGTCGCTACATCGCAACCGGCCGTCGAGTCCTCGGCGAGACATAAGCGACGGAGTTCCGGCGGATTAAGGGGGAACGACGGAACCCCAGCCCGTCTAGAGTCACCGGCACCGTCGATTGTGCGCGGCGCTGGGGGTCGCGAGGAGCGTGGGGCCGGCGAGGCGCGTGGGTGGGAATAGATTCCAGATGCGTGCGTTGAAGGTAATGTTCATGCAAACGCATTGAAATGCCAGCACTGGCACCCACGCGACTTGAGAGGTCGACATGCAGTTCGGAATCTTCACCGTCGGCGACGTCACCACCGACCCGACGAACAACACCACCCCCACCGAGAACGAGCGCATCAAGGCCATCCTGACCATCGCGCAGAAGGCCGAAGAGGTCGGTCTCGACGTCTTCGCCCTCGGCGAGCACCACAACGAGCCGTTCGTGCCTTCCAGCCCCACGACGATGCTCGGCTACGTCGCGGCCAAGACCGAGAACCTCCTGCTGAGCACCGCCACGACGCTCATCACCACCAACGACCCGGTGAAGATCGCCGAGGACTACGCGATGCTCCAGCACGTCGCCGACGGCCGCGTCGACCTCATGATGGGCCGCGGCAACACCGGCCCGGTGTACCCCTGGTTCGGCAAGGACATCCGCCAGGGCATCCCGCTCGCCATCGAGAACTACGCCCTGCTGCGCCGCCTCTGGGACGAGGAGGTCGTCGACTGGGAGGGCAAGTTCCGCACCCCGCTCCAGGGCTTCACGAGCACCCCGCGCCCCCTCGACGGCGTCGCGCCCTTCGTCTGGCACGGCAGCATCCGCAGCCCCGAGATCGCCGAGCAGGCCGCCTACTACGGCGACGGCTTCTTCGCGAACCACATCTTCTGGCCCAAGGAGCACTTCCAGCGCCTCATCGCCTACTACCGCCAGCGCTTCGAGCACTACGGGCACGGCCGCGCCGACCAGGCCTACGCGGGTCTCGGCGGCCAGGTGTTCATGGCGAAGAACTCGCAGGACGCCGTGAAGCAGTTCCGCCCCTACTTCGACAACGCGCCGGTCTACGGACACGGCCCGAGCCTCGAGGACTTCACCGAGCAGACCCCGCTCACCGTCGGCAGCCCGCAGGAGGTCATCGACCGCACCCTCACCTTCCGTGAGACCTTCGGCGACTACCAGCGCCAGCTGTTCCTGATGGACCACGCCGGCCTGCCCCTCAAGACCGTGCTCGAGCAGCTCGACATGCTCGGCGAGCTCGTGGTGCCCACCCTCCGCAAGGAGATGGACGCCAAGCGCCCGGCCCACGTGCCGGACGGCCCCACCCACCAGTCGCAGATCGAGCGGATGGCGGCCCGTGCGGCCGCGAAGCAGGTCGCGGATGCCGACGAGCAGTCGGCCGTCGCCGCCGAAGCCGCCCGCAGCACACGCACCACCCCCGTGGGCGCCGGAACCGGCGCCGCCTTCGGCATCAAGGGAGCCTGAACATGGCCGAGAACACCACCCCCGCAAAGAAGCTCGTCGCCGTCTCCGCCGGCCTCAGCCAGCCCTCCTCCACGAGGCTCCTGGCCGACCGCCTGGCGGAGGCGACGGTCGCCGACCTCCGCGACCGCGGCGTCGACGTCGAGCTCACCATGATCGACCTCCGTGACGTGGCGAACGACATCACGAGCAACCTGATGACCGGCTTCGCCAGCACGAAGCTGCAGGAGGCGATCGACGCGGTCTCCAACGCCGACGGCCTGATCGCCACCACGCCCATCTTCACGGCGAGCTACAGCGGCTTGTTCAAGTCGTTCTTCGACGTGATCGACAACACCGCCCTCACCGGGCTGCCGGTGCTGATCGCCGCCACCGGCGGTACCCCGCGGCACTCGCTGGCCCTCGACCACGCGATGCGCCCGCTGTTCAGCTACCTGCGCGCATCCGTGCTCCCGACGAGCGTCTTCGCCGCCACCGAAGACTGGGGATCGGGCGCCGCGGATGACGGCTTCCCGACGTTGCCCGACCGCATCCGCCGCGCGGCCGGAGAACTCGCCGCCGCGGTGGCGGTCTCGAAGCGCTCCACCGAGGTGAAGGACCCGTTCGCGCTCGACTCCTCGTTCAGCCCGATCGGCGCCTACGGGGCCCAGTAGCCCGGCGCTTTCCGGCCAGGCGGTGGGACATTGCTGCGAGAGGCCCATGCAGGCACATGATCGTGCTTACATGGGCCTATGGCAGTGAGCGTGCGAACCATCCAGACCGCGATACCGGCCACAGTCCTCCGGCAGCCCCAGGTGCGTGACGTCTTCGCGTCGCAGCCCGGTCTCACGCGGCTCGGCACGCGCCTCGTCTCCGCCTCGTTCGACGGATCGGGCATCGACACCCGCTACACCGTGATCGACGAGCTCACCCTCGACGCGCAGGCCGAGCATCCGGAGTTCTTCGATCTCGCGAGCGGCCATCTGCTCGCCCCCTCCACGAAGGTGCGCAACGAGCTCTACATCGAGCGAGCCAGCGCCCTCTACGTGGAGGCGGGTCGCAAGGCCCTCGACGCCGTCGAAGGCCTCACCGCCGCCGACATCACCCACGTGGTGACCGTCTCGTGCACCGGCTTCTTCGCCCCCGGGCCCGACTACGTGCTGGTGCGCCAGTTGGGCCTCGCGCCGAGCACCCTGCGCTACCACGTGGGCTTCATGGGCTGCTACGCCGCTTTCCCCGCGCTCCGGATGGCGAAGTCGTTCTGCGAGGCCGAACCGGATGCCGTCGTACTGGTCGTGAGCGTCGAACTCTGCACCCTGCACGTGCGCTCCTCGAACGAGCCCGATCAGATCGTGGCGTCGTCGGTGTTCGCCGACGGGGCGGCGGCGGCGATCGTGACGGCGCGCGAGCTGCCGTCGTCGTCTCCCGTGCTCGATCTCGACGCCTTCGAGAGCGTGCTCACCCCGGTCGGGGAAGGCGACATGGCGTGGAAGATCGGCGACGAGGGATTCGAGATGATCCTCAGCTCGTACGTTCCCAAGATCATCGACCAGCACATCTCGGGAGCACTCGAGCCGCTGCTGGCCCGCGAGGCGGCTCTCGTCGCGGCGCCGCACGAGTCGATCGGGCACTGGGCCATCCACCCGGGCGGTCGCAGCATCCTCGACAAGGTGGAGGCGAAGCTGCAGCTCTCCGAGGCGCAGCTCGCGCCGTCGCGCGGGGTTCTGCGCGAGTACGGCAACATGTCCAGCGCCACGATCCTCTTCGTGCTGAAGGCGATCATGGACGGCTGGTCGCGTGCGGTCGACGACGGTGGGCCGGTGTCCGGCGACCGGGTGTGCGCCATGGCCTTCGGCCCCGGCCTCACCGTCGAGACAGGACTCATGACGCTCCGGCCCGCGCTGGGGGCATAGGGCGTGGTGCTCGGAATCCCCTCGATGCGCAAGCGCGCGGTCGACGCGCGGGAACGCATGGACGATCCGGACTGCGATCTCCTCACGCTCGACCGCACGTACGCGCAGTTCCGGCTCGTGAACCGGGTGGTGGCGGGCTGGCACGACACCTACCGCCGGCGCATCCGTCCGCTCCTGTCGCGCACCGAACCGTCCGTGCTGCTGGACATCGGGTGCGGCGGGGGAGACGTGGCCCGCGCGCTCGCGCACTGGGCCGCCAAAGACCGCCTGCTGCTCGAGGTGACGGCCATCGATCCCGACCCGCGCGCCCTGGACTTCGCCGAGCGCGCGCCGAACCCCGACGGGGTGCGCTTCCTGCGCACCACGAGCGCCGCGCTCGTGGAGGTCGCGGTGCGCTTCGACTTCGTGATCTCCAACCACGTCCTGCATCACCTCGATGCCGAGCAGCTCTCCGACCTGCTGGTCGACAGCGAGCTGCTCTGCCGGGGACTCGCGATCCACAGCGACATCCGGCGCAGCCCGCTCGCCTACGCGGCGTTCTCGGTGGCGACGCTGCCGCTGCGCGACTCGTTCATCCGGGAAGACGGACTCACCTCCATCCGCCGAAGCTACACCGACGGGGAGCTGCGGGTGGCGGCGCGACGCGACTGGATCGTGGAGACCCAGACGCCCTACCGCCTGCTGCTCAGCTATGCCGCGAGCGCCGCCGCCCGGGACACCGTGCCGACCCCGGATGCCTGACGGGCCGATGCACGACGGGCCGATGCCTGACGGGCCGATGCACGACGAACCGGTGCACGACGTCGCCGTCGTGGGCGCCGGTCCGGTGGGCGTGCTGCTGGCGGCTGCTCTGGCTCAGCGAGGGATCGATGTCGTCGTGCTCGAGAAGCGCACCCAGGCGCATCGCCACTCGCGGGCGATCGGCATCCACCCGCCCTCGCTCGTGGTGCTCGAGCGCCTGGAGGTGCTCGACGAGATCGTGGCGGCGGGCGTGCGGATCGACCGCGGCGTGCTGCGCATCCACGGCCGGGAACGGGCCCGGCTCGAATTCGCATCGACCGGGGCGCGGCACCCGTTCGTGGTGACGCTGCCGCAGCTGGCGACCGAGCGGATCCTCCGGGCACGTCTCGCAGATCTCGCTCCGGACGCGCTGCGCACGGGCGTCGACGTGCGCCGGGTGGAGCGGGAGGCGGCATCCGTCCGGCTCCATCTCGGCGGCGGGTTCGCGAGCGTGCGGGCGCGGGTCGTGGTGGGGGCGGACGGCCCGTCGGGGGTCGTCGCGAGCGCACTCGGTCTTTCGGCTGCCGGCCGAAGCTACCCCCACCGCTACCTCATGGGCGACTTCGCCGACACCACGGGCGACAGCGCCGTCGCGGTGCTGCACCTCCACCCGCGGGGGATCGTGGAGTCGTTCCCCCTGCCAGGCGGGCAACGGCGCTGGGTGACCCACCTCCCCGCGGGTGTCGGCGTCGAGCGCGCCGATGCGGCACTGCTGGCGCAGCTGATCGCCGAGCGGATCGCTCCCGAGGCCGCGCCCGACCCCGCAACCGCGACCATGAGCAGCGGCTTCGGCGTGCGGCGGCGCATCCTGCCCCGAATGGCCTCGGGGGACGGTCGCCTGGTGGTGATCGGCGACGCGGCGCACGAGGTGAGCCCGATCGGCGGGCAGGGCATGAATCTCGGGTGGCTCGACGCGGATGCGCTCGCCGAGCGGATGCCGGCGCTGCTCGCCGGGCTCGACTCGCCGCAGCAGGGCGGGGTGTCGCCGCTGGGTGATCTGGGTCGCACCCGTCTGCGGTCGGCCCGTGCAGCCGCGCGCATCTCGGAGTTCAACATGGCCATGGGCCGGCCCACCTCGGCCGCCGGCTTCGCCCTGCGTCGCGCCGTGATCGCGACCACCGCCCTGCCCCCGCTCCGGCGCTCCCTCGCCCGCGCCTTCACCATGCACGGCCGCTGACCGGTCGCCCCACCCCGCGGATCCGCCCGCTGCGGCCCTTCCCGCGCCGGAGACGGCAGAATGGAGGCATGAACCACGCGCGGAGATGGAAGCCCTTCTGGCGCTGGGAGGCGTTCCTGTTCGCGATGGTGCTGGTGCTCGCGATGGCGGCGAGCTTCGTGGTGCGGGTCGACTGGCCGGTCGTCGGAGCCGTGCTCGGAATCGTGCTGCTCGTGGCCGCCGTGACGCTGGCGGCCCTCCTGGTGGTGCCGATCCTCCTCGTCAAGGGGCGCGACAGCGAGAACACGCGCAAGACGCTCGAGGGGGTCGAGCTCGTCGAGCCCACGGCCGAGAACGTGAGGACGCTCCGCGTGGTCGAGAGCGAACGCCGGCAGAGCTCCATCGAGGCGGCCCGTGCGAAGTCGCGGGAACCGTTCCGGGCCGTGCTCACTCCGGATGCGAGCCGCTGGCTGGGCCGGCAGCTCCGCGTGGCCGTCGACCTGCTGGGCGACGACGGGAGCATCTACCGGGCCGGATTCGTGCCGCCGGAGGTGGACGCGGAGCTCGACGCGCGGCTCCGGCCGTACACCCGCAGCAAGCGGGCCGTCGTGGTTCCGGCCGCGGTGATCGGCTCGGCGCGCCCGTTCCGGGTGGAGTTCCGGCTGGGAGACCTTGCCGACTGATAGAGTGGAAGGGTTGTGAGCAGGCTGGCAGGTGGCTGGTCCTCGGTGGTGGTTTTCCGGCGCGCGGTGCGCATCCGGAGCTCTTCTACTGGTGGCCAGCACAAACGCCCTTCAACACACGTTCAGGGAACGTCAGAAATCCCTGCTATTCCGCCTGCTCCGACGCGAGGAGTCGCGCGCCCACACGGGGCTGCGACGCTAAACAAAGGAGAAAGACCTCTTGGAAGGTCCTGAAATCAAATTCGCCGAAGCCGTTCTCGACAACGGCAAGTACGGCACCCGCACGGTTCGCTTCGAGACCGGCCGCCTCGCGCAGCAGGCCCAGGGCGCCGTTGCCGCTTACCTCGACGAAGAGACCATGTTGCTCTCCGCCACGAGCGTGAGCAAGCACCCGAAAGACAACTTCGACTTCTTCCCGCTGACGATCGACGTCGAAGAGCGTTCCTACGCCGCCGGCAAGATCCCTGGTTCGTTCTTCCGCCGCGAGGGACGCCCCTCGACCGAGGCCATCCTGGTCTGCCGCCTGATCGACCGTCCGCTGCGTCCGTCGTTCGTCAACGGCCTCCGCAACGAGGTGCAGGTCGTCATCACCGTTCTGTCGATCGCTCCCGACGAGTTCTACGACTCGCTCGCGATCAACGCGGCCTCGGCCTCGTCGCAGATCTCCGGAATCCCCTTCTCGGGCCCGATCGGTGCGGTTCGTCTGGCTCTCATGCCCGGCTACGGCACCGAGAAGGACCAGTGGATCGCGTTCCCCAAGGCTTCGCAGCTCGAGGAGGCCGTCTTCGACATCGTCGTCGCCGGTCGCGTCGTGACCGCGGCCGACGGTTCGCAGGATGTCGCGATCATGATGGTGGAGGCGGAAGCCACCGAGGGTTCCTGGAACCTGATCAAGGCCGGCGCCACCAAGCCCAACGAGGCCGTCGTGGCCGAGGGCCTCGAGGCGTCCAAGCCCTTCATCAAGCAGCTCGTCGAGGCCCAGGCCTCGATGGCTCAGCAGGCCAACAAGGCCGTGCGCGAGTACCCCGTGTTCCTGCCCTACAGCAAGGCGTCCTACGACGCCGTGGCCGAACTCGCCTACGACGAACTCGTCGCGATCTACCAGATCGCCGACAAGATCGAGCGCCAGGATGCCGATGACGCGCTGAAAGACCGCGTCAAGGCCGAGCTCGCCGCCAAGGTCGAGGCCGGATCCATCGACGCCGAGGTGCTGGAGCAGTTCTCCGCCGCCTACAAGTCGGTCACCAAGGTGGTCGTGCGCGGTCGCATCCTGAAGGACGGCATCCGCATCGACGGCCGTGGGCTCGCGGACATCCGCCCGCTCGACGCCGAGGTCGCGGTCATCCCCCGCGTGCACGGTTCGGCCATCTTCCAGCGCGGCGAGACCCAGATCCTGGGCGTCACCACGCTGAACATGCTCAAGATGGAGCAGCAGATCGACTCGCTGAGCCCGATCACGAAGAAGCGCTACCTGCACCACTACAACTTCCCGCCCTACTCGACCGGTGAGACCGGCCGCGTCGGTTCGCCGAAGCGTCGCGAGATCGGGCACGGCTTCCTGGCCGAGCGCGCCCTCGTGCCGGTGCTGCCGAGCCGCGAGGAGTTCCCCTACGCCATCCGTCAGGTGTCCGAGGCCCTCGGGTCGAACGGCTCCACCTCGATGGGCTCCGTCTGCGCGTCGACCCTGTCGCTGCTGAACGCCGGTGTGCCGCTGCGCGCCCCGGTCGCCGGCATCGCCATGGGCCTCGTGTCCGACGAGGTCGACGGCGAGACCCGCTACGCGGCGCTCACCGACATCCTCGGCGCCGAAGACGCCCTCGGCGACATGGACTTCAAGGTGGCCGGAACCAGCGAGTTCATCACCGCGATCCAGCTCGACACCAAGCTCGACGGCATCCCCACCTCGGTGCTCGACGGCGCGCTCAAGCAGGCGAAGGCGGCCCGTGAGGCCATCCTGAACGTGCTGAACGCGGCCATCGACGCCCCGGACGAGATGGCTCCGACCGCGCCCCGCGTGATCTCGGTGCAGATCCCCGTCGACAAGATCGGCGAGCTGATCGGCCCGAAGGGCAAGACGATCAACGCGATCCAGGACGAGACCGGCGCCGACATCTCGATCGAGGAAGACGGCACCGTGTACATCGGCGCCGTCGACGGTCCCTCGGCCGAGGCCGCTCGCGCCCAGGTCAACGCCATCGCGAACCCGCAGAACCCCGAGATCGGCGAGCAGTTCCTCGGAACCGTCGTCAAGCTCGCGACCTTCGGTGCGTTCGTCTCCCTGCTTCCGGGCAAGGACGGCCTGCTGCACATCTCCGAGGTGCGCAAGCTCGCCGGTGGCAAGCGCGTCGAGAACGTCGAGGACGTGCTCGGCGTCGGCCAGAAGATCCTGGTGGAGATCACCAAGATCGACGACCGGGGAAAGCTGTCGCTCGCCCCGGTGCTCGCCGAGCCCGCCGACACCGAGGGCTCCGCTGCCCACAGCGAGGGCCCGGAGGCTCCCGCCGAAGGAGAGTAGCTGCTAGCTGCACGTTGCGTCAAAGGCCGTACCCCTGACGGGGTGCGGCCTTTGCCGTCCGTGCCGGTCCCCGCCCGGCGCGGTTCGAACGCAACGGGCCTTTGTCGACGGCCCAGGGCGCCGGCGAGGCCGCGAATGCGACCTCACCGAAGCATGTCGCCCGCGCCGCAGGGGCGGCGGCGCGGATAAGCTAGACCAGATGACGAACGGTGCTGTACCTCTTCCTTTGGACCTTCCCGAACTGTCGATCGGCACTGTCGCCGAGGGACTGGTGCGTCGAACGATCCTGCCGAGCGGGGTGCGCATCCTGAGCGAGCACATCCCGGGTTCGCGCAGTGCGACCATCGGCTACTGGGTGGCCGCCGGGTCGCGCGACGAACGGGGCGCGGAGGGCGCGACACCCTCACGTCACGGCTCCACGCACTTCCTCGAGCACCTGCTCTTCAAGGGCACCCCCACGCGCTCGGCGCTCGACATCGCGATCGCCTTCGACTCGGTCGGCGGCGAGCACAACGCGGTCACGAGCAAGGAGTACACCTGCTACTACGCGAAGGTGCGCGACGCCGATCTGCCGATGGCGATCAGCGTGCTCTCCGACATGCTCACCTCCTCCCTCCTGGACCGGGGCGAGTTCGAGACCGAGCGCGGTGTCATCCTCGAAGAGCTCGCGATGGCCGAAGACGACCCCTCCGACGTCGTGGGGGAGCGCCTCTTCGAGGCCGTGCTGGGCGCGCATCCGCTCGGCCGCCCGGTGGGCGGAACACCTGACGCGATCCGCGCGGTGACGCGGGATGCCGTCTGGGAGCACTACGCGGCGCAGTACCGGCCGAACGACCTCGTGGTCTCGGCCGCCGGCGCCGTCGATCACGACGCCCTCGTGGCCGCGGTCACGGCGACGCTCGGCGGTTCGGGGTGGGACCTCGAGCTGCCGGCCGACCCGAGGGCGCGCCGTTCCCCCGTGGCGGCGCCGATCGCCGCCGGAGCCCCGCTCGTGGTGGTGCAGAAGCCCACCGAGCAGGCCAGCGTGATGATCGGCATGCTCGGAATCGTGGCCACCGACGAGCGCCGCACCACCATGGCGGTGCTCAACTCGGTCTTCGGCGGCGGGATGTCGTCGCGGCTGTTCCAGGAGGTGCGCGAGAAGCGCGGCCTCGCCTACTCGGTGTACTCCTATGCTCCGAGCTACTCCGATGCGGGTCTGTTCACGATGTTCGCCGGATGCACACCGGGCCGTGAGGGCGCGGTGAGCGAGCTCATGCTCGCAGAGCTGCACCACCTCGCCGAGCACGGGATCACGGCCGACGAGCTCTCCCGCGCCCACGGACAGCTCTCGGGCTCGGCCGCCCTCGCGCTCGAGGACAGCGACACCCGCATGTCGCGCCTCGGTCGTTCCGAGTTGACCCAGGGGGAGTTCGTCGATCTCGACGAGAGCGTGCGGCGCCTGATGGAGGTGTCGCTCGACGACGTGCAGGCTCTCGCGCAGGAGCTCGCCGCCCAGTCCGTCAGCATCGCGGCGGTCGGACCGAACGACGCCGACGCGTTCGCGACCGTGGCGGCCGTCTGATGGCGCACACCCTGTATCTGGTGCGGCACGGCGAGCAGCTCGATGCCGAGCACGGCGTCGACGACGGCCCGCTCTCGCCGCGCGGGCAACGCCAGGCCCGGCTGATCGCCGACCGGCTCGGCGGAGTGCCGTTCGACAACGTCTGGCACTCGCCGTTGCAGCGCGCCGAGCAGACGGCCCTCATCATGTCGGAGCACCTGCCGGCTCTCGACCCGAAGCCCAGCGCCCTGCTTTTCGACTGCGTGCCCACCGGCTACTCGCCGCAGATGCCGCACACCTTCGAGCCCTTCTTCAACTCGGTGACCGAAGACGAGGTCGAGGCCGGGCGCGCCCAGATGGCGGATGCGACGGCCGAGTTCCTCACCCCCTCGCGCGCCACCACCCACGACCTCCTGATCACCCACAACTTCGTGATCGCCTGGTTCGTTCGGGAGGCCATGGACGCACCGGAGTGGCGCTGGGCGGGCCTCAACCAGTCGCACGCGGGCCTGACGATCATCCGCTACAAGGCAGGACGCCTCCCCGAACTCGTCTCCCACAACGACCTCGGTCACCTGCCGGTCGAGCTCCGTACGGGCGTCATCGACCCCCAGCCGTACTAGCTGCCGGGGGCGCCGGGCTACGCGCGGCGTCCCCGGGCGGCGCCGGTCCTTGCCCGGCGCCGCGCGACATGTGAGCGCGCGGTCGAAGGACGCGGCCTGCGGTCGCGCCCTTCGGCCACACGCTCACCTTGGGTCGGCGAGTACGGCCTGTTGCGATTCAGCCGCGGGCTCGCCTGCAGGCAGGGTCGGGCAATAGGGGGTCAGTCCAGTACTTTTCTATACCAGCGGGTGGCGTTGGGGTTGTCGTTGTAGGGGGCCGTCAGCTCGTAGCCGAGGCGGGCGTAGAGGCGGCCGGCGGCCTCGAGGCTGTGGTGGGTGTCGAGCACGACCTCGGTGGCGCCGAAGTCCCGGGCGCGCTGCTCGAGCTCGGTCATCAGGGCGATGGCCCAGCCGCGCCCGCGGGCGCCCTCGCCGAGCCAGACGTGCTTGATCTCGCCGCGCGCGGGACCGGGGACGGATGCGGCGCTCGCGAGCATCCGGAGCCCACCGCAGCCGACGGGCCGGCCCTCGTCGTCTTCGACCACGAGGAACACGCCGTGCACGCCGTCGAACTGCTCCGCTGCGGGCATGGTGCGCCGATAGCCGCCGGCCGAGGGGAACGAGGCCTCGCGGAACGTGAAGTACTCGGTGAGCAGCGACTGCTCGGCGGGAGCGGTGACGTCACCGGTGCGGATGCGCATGCCTTCACCCTACGCAGGCGGCGCGACGCGGCGGCCCCCGAGGGCGCAGCCTCGGCCCCCAGCCGGGCCCGGTAGATTGGTGGGCATGACTACGAAGGTTGCCGTCGTCGGCGCGACGGGAAAGATGGGGCGGCTCATCTCCGGCATCGTCGAGGAGGCCGCCGACTACGAGCTCGTCGCCCAGCTCGACTCCCGCAGCGAATTGAGTGAGATGCTCGTGGCGGAGCTCGTGGTCGACGTCAGCGCCCCCGGCATCACGCAGCAGGCCGTCGAGTTCGCCGTGGCCAACGGCCGCAACGTCCTCATCGGCACCTCCGGCTGGTCGGCCGACCGCATCGCCGGCCTCCGCCGCACGCTCGGGGAGAAGCCCGCGAGCGGCGTCGTCGTCATTCCCAACTTCTCGCTCGGATCGGTGCTCGCGACCTCGTTCGCCGCCATGGCCGCGCGCTTCTACGACTCGATCGAGATCATCGAGGCCCACTCGGCCACGAAGGTCGACTCGCCCTCCGGCACCGCGGTGCGCACCGCCGAGCTCATGAGCGCTGCGCGAGCGGCGAAGGGCCCTGTTGCCGCGCCGCACACCGACCAGCGGGCGCGCGGCCAGCAGGTGGCGAGCATCCCGATCCACAGCCTGCGGCTGAGCGGCATCGTCGCCAAGCAGGACGTGGTGTTCGGTGGCACCGGCGAGGTGCTCACGCTGACCCACGAGACCATCTCGCCCAGCGCGTACACCGCGGGCATCCTCGTGGCCTTGCGGGCGGCCGTCTCGGTGCGCGGAGTGGTCGTGGGGCTCGACCAGCTGATCGATCTCGGGGGAGCGGGCGCCCCGGGAGCGTCTGCGACCGCTGCGACTCCGGATGCGCCGGGCTCGGAAGCAGGCGCCGACACCGACCCCGACCCCGAGAACGTGTCGGGCCAGGCGGCCACCGCCACGAGCGTGACGCCGTGAAGAACCGCGTCGCCGCTCTCGTGATGGCGGCGCTGCTTGCGCTCTACATCGTGCTGGTGGGGCAGCGCGCGGTCATGTTCGTGATGACCGGGGTGCCGATCGGCATCGCGATGGGGCTCTTCCTCATGCTGCTGCCGATCGTGGGCGTGTGGGCGCTCACCCGCGAGCTGATGTTCGGCTTCCGCACCCAGAAGCTCGTCGAGCAGCTCGAGCGCGAGGGCGAGCTGCCGGTCGACGACCTGCCGAAGAAGGCCAGCGGCCGGCCGCTGCGTGAGGCGGCCGACGACGAGTTCGAGCAGTACCGCGAAGCCGTCGAGCAGAACGAGCAGAGCTGGCGCGACTGGTTCCGCCTCGGTCTCGCCTACGACGCGAGCGGCGACCGGCGCCGGGCCCGCGCCGCACTCCGCACGGCCATCCGCCTGGAGCGCACCGCCGCATCCTGAACCCTCCCACCACCCGCTCCTTGTTTTCGGCAAGGCGGGCGGGGCGAGGAGTGGGGAAGAATGAGG
>SCNI01000030.1 GCA_005502775.1 Microbacteriaceae bacterium 3FA27C10 | reverse complement strand
CTGGTAGCCCCACTCCCCGCCCCTGCCCCCGCCAAAAACAAGGAGAACCTCCAAGAACGAGGAGTTCTGGCCGGACTCGCCGAGCCTGAGGTGCCGTCAGACCGCGTGTCGGCCCGAAAGTCCTTGTTCTTGTGTGAAGCCGGTCAGGGCGAACGCCGGGAGTTGCCTCAGAGGGGGTCGTTGCGGTGGAGGGCGCGGCGCACGCGCTCGACCACATTGGCCGGCGGGGGTTCGTTGTAGGCGCCGGCCAGCTCCTGGCCCGACATCCGGCCGATCTCGGCCATCACGTCGTCGGTGAGCTTGCGGCGGGCGCGCGCCGACGAGGCCTCACCGTAGGCGGCGGCGTCGATGGGCTCGCCGAACTGGATGGTGACGGGCCGGATGCGCGGCACCCGCGCATCCACGGGCAGCAGTTCCTGCGTGCCGGTCAGCGCCACGGGCACGATCGGGCAGCCCACGGTGAGGCCGAGCCAGGCCACACCCGTGCGGCCCTTGTACAGCCTGCCGTCCCGCGAACGGGTGCCTTCGGGGTAGATGGCGAAGGCGCCGCCCTCCTCGAGCACCTCGCGGCCGCGTTCGAGGGAGTCCTGCGCCGCGGTGTTGCTCTCCCGGTCGACCGGGATGGCGCCGATCGCGTCGAAGAAGGTCTTCGAGACGCGGCCGCGCATCCCGTCGCCCGTGAAGTACTCGGCCTTGGCGAGAAAGCGCACGTCGCGCGGGGCCATCAGGGTGATCGCGACGCTGTCGATGAAGCTCAGGTGGTTGCTCGCGAAGAGCACCGGGCCGGTTCGGGGCACGTTCTCCCGGCCCGTGACCGTCGGGCGGTAGAGCACGCGCGCGACCGGGCGCACGACTCCTTTGGCGACCGACTTGAACATCCCCTGATCCTCACACGGGATGCATTCCCGCGCGGCTATGGACGCGCGGTCGTTGCACACTCATGGATCTTCCAGGCATCCTGGGAATAGTTGTAGCTTCAACTCCTTGTGCCCGCCGACTCGTGAAATGAGAGCCGTGTCTCCGCGTTCCGACTCCTCCAGCCCGTCGCCCCTTCCGCCGAAGGCGAAGGATCAAGCGAAGAAACTCACCGTGAAGGAGGAACGCGACGCCCGGCGCGCCGCGAAGGTCGCCGCCATGGTGGCCCAGCAGAAGCGCCAGCGCCGCAACCGCCTGATCGGGTGGATCTCGGGAGGCGTCGCCGGCGCCGCCGTGATCGCGCTGCTGGCCGTCTTCATCGTGTCGAACACGACGCCGAAGGTCGACCCGGCATCGATCGCCATCAGCGACCTCAAGACCTACCCGGGCCTCACCGCGAACCACGTCTCCGGAACGGTCGACTACACCATGACACCGCCGGCCGGTGGCGACCACAACCCCGTGTGGCTGAACTGCGGCGTGTACTCGGAGCCCGTGCCCAACGAGAACGCGGTGCACGACCTCGAGCACGGGGCCGTCTGGGTGACCTACGACCCCACCCTCGTGGATGCCGCGGGCGTCGCGAGCCTGCAGTCGCAGCTCCCGAACACCTACGTCGTGCTCTCCCCCTTCCCGAATCTCGGATCGCCCGTGGTGGCGTCGGCCTGGGGCAACCAGGTCTTCCTCACCGGTGTCGACGACCCCCGGCTCGGCGAGTTCGTGACGAAGTTCTGGAAGTCGGCCAGCGCTCCCGAGCCCGGTGCACCCTGCACCGGCGGGGTGGACGGGCCCGGCAAGGTCGCGTGACCGAGAAGCCCGACGACGTGGGGGCGGCCGGCGCGGAAGGCCGCGTCGAACCGGCCGACGACCGCGGACGCCGTCCCGCGGGGAAGGCACGCGAGTCCGGCGCCGCAGCGGGCGAGCGGGATGCATCCCGGCGTCCCCGAGGGCGCATCGCCGTCGCTGCCGTGCTCGGTGCGGTGCTGATTGCGATCGTCGCGTTCGCCGGCGGCTGGCTCGCCGCCCCGCGCACCGCTACGCCATCCGACACCAGCGCCGAGGCCGGATTCGCTCGCGACATGCAGCAGCACCACGATCAAGCCGTTCAGATGGCGATGATCATCCGCACGCAGACCGACGACCCCGACATCCGGCGCCTCGCCTACGACATCGCGACCTCCCAGTCGCAGCAGTCTGGGCAGATGTACGCCTGGCTCAATCTCTGGGGCCTGCCCCAGGCCTCGACCCAACCGGCCATGACGTGGATGCTGCAGCCCACGCTCGACGGCACAGGCTCGGGGCACGAGCATGGCGGTGCGACGGCGGCGCCGATGGTTCCGGGCGGACCCATGCCCGGCATGGCCTCGGCCGCCGACATCACGAGACTCTCGACCCTCACTGGTGTGGAGGCGGAGCGCCTGTTCCTGCAGCTGATGATCGCCCATCACCTCGGCGGCGTGGAGATGGCCGAGGCCGTCATCGCGCGCAGCACGAACCCCGACGTGGTGGCGCTGGCGAAGTCGATGGCCTTCGCACAGACCGGCGAGATCGAGTACATGCGCACCCTGCTGGCGGCTCGGGCGGCCTAGAACCGCGTCCGCGCTCGCCCGACGCACCGTCTACCGGGGAAACGCCTGTTCTCTGGAGTCCGACCCCTGAGAACAGGCGTTTCCTTTGTGATCCCCTGCGGGTGGCAGTCCCTCGACCACGAGCATCCTCAGCGTCCTGCATCGTCCGACGGATCGTGCTCGGCACGGCGGCTCAGCGGCTCAGCGGCTCAGCGGCTCAGCCTCGCAGCGCAGCCAGGCGGCGCGTCAGCGGTAGTCGTCGGGCGGCGCATCACCGTCGTCGAGCGGGGCATAGGACTCGTCGAAGGGTGGGATGTCGTCGAACGGCGGGTAGTCCGGCTCGGCGAAACTGGGTTCGGTATCGCGTCCGGCGCCGCCATCGGTGCGGAACCGCCGCTCCACCGTGGCGCCCGAACGGCCGCCTCTCGACGAGCCACGGGATGCCGATGCCGCAACGGAGCGAGAGCTCGCCGCTCGCGCGCCCGCGCCCGAACCCGACGAACCCGACCGCCCCGTGCCGACACTCGCACCTGCACCCGCACCCAAGCCAGCAGACGCGGACCCAGAACCCGAACCAGACCCCGCCGCCGCGGCCGACCCCTGGGCCGGCTCGAACGCGCCCGCGGCCACCACGGCCACGAGCCCCTCGCCATAGGCCTCGCGCTTGCGCTCACCGATGCCGGGAACCCCCTCGAGGTCGCGCACCGAGGCCGGCTTGAGTGCGGCGACCGCGGCCAGCGTCGCATCGTGGAACACCACGTAGGCCGGAACTCCCTGCTCCCTCGCGGTGGCGGCACGCCAGGCCCGCAGCACCTCGAACAGCTCGCCGTCGGCCGGAGACAACTCGAGCTTCGCCGCCGAGGAGCGGCTGCTCCGGCCGCCGGACCCTCCCGACGAAGCGCCGCTCCCCCGCGCGCCGGCGGGACGCTCCGGCTCGCGCCGCAGGTGCACCACGCGGTCGCCGGAGAGCACCGCGGCGCTCTCCGGCGTGATGACGAGTGTTCCGTAGCCGTCGTCGTGCACCGCGAGCAGCCCCTGGGCCAGCAGCTGCCGCACGACGCCGCGCCACTGCTGCTCGCTCAGATCGGCGCCGATGCCCCACACCGTGAGCTCGTCGTGCTTCCACTGCGCCACCCGCTCGGTGCGCTTACCGCGCAGGATGTCGACGAGATGCCCCGCGCCGAAGCGCTGATTGCGCTCGCGGTCGAGCCGCACCACGGTGGAGAGGAGCTTCTGCGCGGGAACCGTGCCGTCCCACGACTCCGGCGGCGTGAGGCAGGTGTCGCAGTTGCCGCACGGCTCGCTCTTCTGCCCGAAGTAGCCGAGGAGATTCACCCGGCGGCAGCTGACGGTCTCGCAGAGGGCGAGCATCGCATCCAGGTGCGCCGACAGCCGGCGCCGGTGCGCCAGGTCGCCCGGCGACTCGTCGATCATGCGCCGCTGCTGCACCACGTCGTTGAGCCCGTAGGCCATCCAGGCCGTCGACGGCAGCCCGTCGCGGCCCGCGCGCCCGGTCTCCTGGTAGTAGCCCTCGACCGACTTCGGAAGGTCGATGTGGGCGACGAACCGCACATCCGGCTTGTCGATGCCCATGCCGAACGCGATGGTGGCCACGATGACGACGCCCTCGTCGCGCAGGAAGCGGGCCTGCGTGCGGGCGCGCACCCGCGCATCCAGCCCCGCGTGATAGGGCATGGCGTCGATGCCGTTCTCGGCCAGGAACTGCGCGGTCTTCTCGACCGTGTTGCGCGAGAGGCCGTAGACGATGCCCGCGTCGCCCTGGTGCTCGGTGCGGATGAACGAGAGCAGCTGCCGCCGCACCTCGCCCTTCGGGTCGATGCGGTACTGGATGTTCGGCCGATCGAAGCTCGCCACGAAATGCCGGGCGTCGCCGAGCGACAGACGCTGGGTGATCTCCTTGTGGGTGGCCTCGGTGGCGGTGGCGGTGAGCGCGATGCGTGGCACCGTGGGCCAGCGCTCGGCCAGCTCGGCGAGCGCGAGGTAGTCGGGCCGGAAGTCGTGGCCCCACTGCGACACGCAGTGCGCCTCGTCGATCGCGAAGAGCGCGATCTCGCCGTTCTCGAGGAAGCGCTTGGTGCTCTCCGCCGACAGCCGCTCGGGCGCCACGTAGAGCAGATCGAGTTCGCCCGCGAGATAGGCCTGCTCCACCGAGGCGCGCTCGGCGGCGTCTTGCGTGGAATTGAGGAAGGCCGCCCGCACGCCGACGGCCTTCATGGACTCGACCTGGTCGTGCATGAGCGCGATGAGCGGGGAGATGACGACCCCGGTGCCTTTCCGCACGAGCGACGGCACCTGGTAGCAGAGCGACTTGCCGGCACCTGTGGGCATGAGAACCACCGCGTCACCCCCGGCGATCACGTGGTCGATGACCTCGGCCTGGTCGCCCCGGAACGAGTCGTAGCCGAACACCCGGCTGAGGGTGTCGAGGGCAGCGGATGCGGATGCTTGGGTCACGGGAACGAGCCTAGTTCGCGTGGCCGACATCCCGGCCCTCTCCACAGACACTGCGCGTCCGGAGCCGGGTAAGGCACCCTGTGGAGAAGTGGACGACACGTGTCTGTAACGTTCGCCGGGGTCCCGGACAATACAGTGCATGGACAGCATCGAGCCCGGCGAAGCCGAACTCTGGTCGCGAGGGGTGACGGGCGACAGTGAGGCCTTCGGCCTGCTCTTCGACCGGCACAAGAACCGCGTGTTCCGGCACGCCTACCGCCAGCTGCTCGACCGGCACGACGCCGAAGACGTGACGGGCACCGCCTTCCTCGAGCTCTGGCGGCGACGCGAATCCGTTCGCCTGGTCGACGGATCGGCGCTCCCCTGGCTGCTCGTCGCCACCACGAACGCGGCGCTCAACACCCGCCGCACCACCCGCCGCTACCGCAGCCTCCTCGGCCGCCTGCCGCGGGCAGACGACCACCCTTCCGCCGAGCAGGAGGCGCTGGAGAGAACGGATGCGCTCCCTCCCGAGCTGCAGACCGCCCTGCGGCAGCTCGACCACACCGACCGCGGGCTCGTCGTGCTGGTGCTGCTCGAGGGGTATTCGCCAGCAGAGGCGGCGGAGGCTCTGCACCTTTCTCCCGGGACCGCCCGCACGCGGCTGTCGCGGCTGCGGGCACGGCTGCGGGTGCTGCTCGATCGCCCGGGCGAGGCGTCCGGGCCGCCGGAACCCACCGCGCCCGACGAACCCGCGAGCGCCCCCACCGCTCTCCACGACGACACCCTCGCATCCGAAGGAGGACGCGCATGAACGACATCACGATCGACCCCGTCTTCGCCGAGGCCTTCCGCGCGGCCCTCGTCGACGAGGTGGCCACCCATCGTCTGGCGCGCCGCCGGCGGCGCTGGCGCCTCGGCGCCGGATTCCTCGGCGCCGTCGTGCTTCTGGGCGGTGCCGGCGCGGCCACGGCGCAGATCGCACACGGACCGCGGCCCCCGGGCACGCCGATCGTCGTCGAGCTCCCTACGAGCTTTTCGGGCACGTTCACCGGCACCGGCACCCTCGAACTCGGCGAGCCACCGGCCGGAGCGAACGCCATCGAGTACCGGTTCACCTGCGTGACTCCGGGGGATTTCCGGTTGGAGAACGGATCCAGCACCAGCTGCACGTCGCCGATGACGAGCGGAGAATATCCCGCCGGCTTCCATCACCCCACGATGTCCATCCCCGCCGATCGCGGCTTCACCGTCGAGACCGGTCCGGATGCGCGCTGGACGCTCACCGTCGCCTACATCACCTATCTCGAGACACAGTGGGGCGTCAATGCCAACGGCCAGACCTTCGGCGCCGAGAAGATCGACGTCGACGGGCGCCTCATCGCCGAACCCGACCTGGTTCCGGTGTATGCCTCGAACGGCAAGCGCGGTTACGCCTACAAGACCGACATGCAGTCGCCGCTCGAGTCGCCCGACATGCCGACGTTCGACAACCCGAGCGACGCCGTCGCGTGGGTGGAGGAGCAGAACCGCCTGCACGACCGCTTCCCGGTCTACGAGTCCGACGGCGTGACCGTCATCGGCGAGTCCGTGATCGGCCAGGCCCCCGCCGTGCTCCCGGAGCCGGCCGGATAGCGACGTCGAGACGCCACGGCGATGTGCATCCGCGTCGTTCGGGACGTCGGAGTGACTTCCCGGTGGGCGTCAGCGGTCGAGGGGGACTTCGAGGATGCTCGGGCCGGCCGGCGGCGAGGCCAGCGCCGAGTCGAGGTCGCCGCGGCCGGCCACCCGGCGGTGCTCCCAGCCGTAGGCGGTGGCGAGCGCGGCGAGCGATACCGCGTGCGGCGTGAACATCACCCGGTCGAAGGCCTCCGGGTCGGCCGTCGAGGCCACTTCGAGGCCGTCGAAGATGGTGCCTCCGCCGTCGTTGCCCACCACGAGCTGCAGCCGAGGCCGCGTCTCGCCGGTGCCGAAGAGCAGGGCGCCCACGTCGTGCAGCAGCGTCACGTCGCCGAGCAGAACGCGGGTGGTGCCGGCGCGGGCGGGCGCCGCATCCGTCCGTTCGGCAGGGCCTGCCTGAGATGCACCCTGGCTCGCGAGCGCGATGCCGGTCGCCGTGGCCACGGTGCCGTCGATGCCCGCGAGACCGCGGTTCGCGTGCACGGGGATCTTCTTGCCCGGCGCCACCGCATCCAGCTCGCGGATGAGCCGAGACGCCCCGAGCACGAGCCGGTCGTGCGGCCAGGTCGCCCGCCACACGGCGAGCGCGAGCGCCCGGCGCGTGACGGGCGCGCGCAGGGCGGCGAGCTCGCTGCGCGCGAAGTCACGGGCGCCCGCCAGGTCGTCGGTGCCGCCGCGCGTCTGCAGCGGGGGCGCCACCTCGTCCGCAGCGACGGAATCGTCCAGCAGCTCGCGGCTCGCGAACACCCACTGGCCCGTCCACGCGCGGGCGGCGCGGTCGGAACGGTCTTCGGGATCGGCGGTGACCGCGTCGACGACCACGGCATCCGGATGCGGCACCACCGGCTCGCCCGCGCCCCGCACCACCACGAGCTCGACGTCGTCGCGCCCCACGAGCGCCGGCACCTGCCGGCTGAGGGTCGGATGCCCGAACAGCACCACCCGCTCCACGCGGCCGCCGAAATCGGGGTGGTCGAGCAAGGTGCGGTAGGCGACCACGAGGTTCGGGCCGAAATGCGCACCGCTCGACACCTCGGCGAACAGCGGCCACCCGGCCGCGAGGGCGAAGGCATTGGCCGCCTCACCGGCGTCGGCGCCCGCGATCACGACCGTGCGCGGCCCCTGCGCGAGGTGCAGCGTGCGCGGCCGCGCCTCCGGATGCGTGGCCGCCCGCCCCTCCACGTGCGTGCCCCTACGCGCGGCGAGGTCGCTCGAAGTGTCGACCGCCACGGCGAACTCCGCACCTAGTGCGACCTCACGGGGATGGTGCGGCTCGGCAGGATGGTGCGGCTCGGATGCGGAGCCCGCGTCAGGCGCGTCCGGCCCCTCTTCCTCCACCGCCCCGGACAAGGGCTCCACGAACTGCAGGTTCAGCTGCACCGGCCCCGGCCCCGCGCCCGCGCGAGCCGCGACCCCACCCGCGGCAGCACCGAGGTCGCGCGAAGTGTCGCCCAGAGCGCCGAAGTCAGCATCATGCGCGACCTCGGCCAGGTGGTGGAACCGGGAGAGGCCGGGCAGGGAGTCACCAGCCACCCCCGACGCCGCCGCGAACGCGTACGCCGCGAGCGCCCGCGCATCCGGCATCGCGCCCGGCTCCGGTGCCGCCACGTCGAGCGCGGTCCGCGCGAAGCGCCCGAACATGCCGGGCTGCCATGTGGTCTGGTTGGAACCCGTTCCACGCAGGCGCGCCGGACGATCGGCGCTCAGCACGAGCATCGGCACCCCCGAGTGCGAGGCCTCCACCACCGCGGGAAGCAGGTTCGCGACCGCCGTGCCCGACGTGGTCACCACGAGGGCGGGCACCCCGCTCTCCCGGGCGATGCCGAGCGCGGTGAACGCCGCCACCCGCTCGTCGATGCGCACGTGCACGGCGAGCAGCCCCTCGCGCTCGAGTTCGGCCAGCGCCAGCGCGAGTGCCTGCGAACGCGATCCGGGCGACACGACGGCGTGCCGCACGCCGAGCGCGGCGAACGCGCGCACCAGCCGGGAGGCGAACGTCGCGGCAGGGCTCGACGGCGCCGGGCGCTCAGCACTCACCGGTCGGTTCTGCCCGGATCCGCGTCGTCGTCGGTCTCGGCCAGGCGCTTCTCGAGCTCGCGGATGCGCTCGTCCTCGTCGGGGTCGCGCACGGGCCGCACGCTGCCGAGGAAGTCGGGGTCGTCGTCGGGGCCCATCACCCGGCGCCGGGGCGCGGATGCGACGGGCCGACCGCGCCCGATGAAGAACCAGAGCAGACCGCCGATGACCGGGAACAGCAGCACGATGAAGAACCAGGCCGCGCGCGGAAGGGCACGCACCCGGGCCTTCTGCAGCATGAGACAGTCCACGAGCGCGTACACGGTGAACGCCACGACAACGATGACGAGGGCCAGGAGTACGCGAGCCATGCAGTAACTGTACCCCCGGCATCCGGGGAGCCGACTGCGGGTTCACCGACCGTGACCTGACCGCGATCACGGGCCACGAGGCGACTCCCGAGACGGGCATCGGATGCGCGACGAGACCGTCATCGGATGCGCCGCTTCCGGCAGGCGGTCAGCCAACGAGTCATAGACTCGATACCGTGAAACCCGGACGCACCTGGCTCGTTTACACCCTCATCCGATTGGGGTTGTTCGCCGTCGTGCTCGCGGTCCTGCTCCTGCTGCAGATCACGCCGTGGCTCGCCGCCGTGATCGCAGCGCTGGTCTCGCTGAGCCTCTCGATCATCTTCTTGCGCAAGCCCCGCGAAGAAGCGTCGAAGACGCTCTACCAGGCGCGCGAGAACCGCCACGAGGCCCGCCGACCGAAGTCCGCGACGACGTCGGAAGACGAGGACGTCGAGGACTCGGCGGTCGACGCCGCCGCAGCCGACGTCTCCGGCGGCGCGACCGCCGCCACCGAGAAGTAATCCATCTCCACCCAACCGACTGTTAGGGAGACCACCATGTCCGCACACTTCGACGTCGTCGTGCTCGGCGCCGGCCCGGGCGGCTATGTCGCCGCCATCCGCGCCGCCCAGCTGGGCAAGAGCGTGGCGATCATCGAGAAGCAGTACTGGGGCGGGGTGTGCCTGAACGTGGGCTGCATCCCTTCGAAGGCCCTGCTGCGCAACGCCGAGCTCGCCCACATCTTCACCCATCAGGCCGGCCTGTTCGGCATGTCGGGCGAGGTCAGCTTCGACTTCGGGGTGGCTTTCGACCGCAGCCGTTCGGTGGCCGACGGACGCGTCAAGGGCGTGCACTTCCTGATGAAGAAGAACAAGATCACCGAGTTCGACGGCCTCGGCAGCTTCACGGATGCGCGCACCATCGAGGTCGCGCTCACCGCGGGCGGGTCCGAGACGGTCACCTTCGACGACGTCATCATCGCCACCGGCTCCACCGTGCGCCTTCTCCCGGGCGTGCAGCTCAGCGACAACGTCGTGACCTACGAGACGCAGATCATGACCCGAGAGCTGCCCTCCTCGATGGTGATCGTGGGCGCGGGCGCCATCGGCATGGAGTTCGCCTACGTTCTGAAGAACTACGGGGTCGACGTCACCATCATCGAGTTCCTCGACCGCGCGCTCCCCAACGAGGATGCCGACGTCTCGAAGGAGATCGCGAAGCAGTACAAGAAGCTCGGGATCGACATCCTCACCTCCACCAAGGTCGAGACCGTCGTCGACAACGGCTCCTCGGTGACCGTGACCTACACCGCCAAAGACGGAACCCCCGGCTCGATCGAGGCCGGCAAGGTGCTCATGTCGATCGGCTTCGCGCCGCGCGTGGAGGGCTACGGCCTCGACAAGACCGGCGTGGCCCTCACCGAGCGCGGTGCGATCGCCATCGACGACTTCATGCGCACGAACGTCCCCCACGTCTACGCCATCGGCGACGTCACCGCGAAGCTGCAGCTCGCGCACGTGGCCGAGGCCCAGGGCGTCGTGGCCGCCGAGACGATCGCGGGCGCCGAGACGCAGGCGCTCGGCGACTACCGCATGATGCCGCGCGCCACCTTCTGCCAGCCGCAGGTCGCCTCGTTCGGGCTCACCGAGCAGCAGGCGCGCGACGAGGGCCACGACATCAAGGTGGTCTCGTTCCCGTTCCAGGCCAACGGCAAGGCCCACGGACTCGGCGACCCGACCGGCTTCGTCAAGATCATCGCCGACACGCAGTACGGGGAACTGCTCGGCGCCCACCTCATCGGCCCCGACGTCTCGGAGCTGCTGCCCGAGCTCACGCTGGCGCAGAAGTGGGACCTCACGGCCACCGAGCTCGCGCGCAACGTGCACACGCACCCCACGCTGAGCGAGGCGCTGCAGGAGGGCTTCCACGGTCTCACCGGCCACATGATCAACTTCTGATCACCGGCCGGCCCGCGCATCCGCCGCCCGGACGGGCCCGGATGCGCGGGCGGGCCGGTGCTGGACCGCTCGGCGCTGGCCGGGCCGGTGCTGACCGGTCCGGTGCTGCGGCTCAGTAGGCGAGCGCCAGGGCGAGTCCGATGCCGTAGAGCAGCGCGAACAGGCTGGTGAGCTGCAGCACGATGATGTATTCGCGCGGCTTCTTGGCTGTGAGCATGATCAGGATGGCCGGCAGGGTGACGAGCAGCGTGAAGAACACCAGCAGCGCCTTGGCGTAGAGCAGGGTGAAGAACGCCAGGATGACGTAGGCCACGACGATCCAGAGCACGTACACGATGCGCGAGGCCATGGGGCCGATCAGCACCGCGAGTGTGCGCTTCTTGGCCAGCTTGTCCTGCGGGATGTCGCGGATGTTGTTCGACATGAGCACGGCGCACGAGATGGCGCCGGTGGCCACCCCGGCCAGCCAGCCCTCGGTGGTCACCTCGCCGGCGAGCACGAACTCGGTTCCCGCCGTGGCCACGAGCCCGAAGAACACGAAGACGAACAGCTCGCCGAGCGCGTAGTAGCCGTAGGGATGCTTGCCGCCGGTGTAGAACCACCCGGCGGCGATCGCCGCCACGCCCACCGCGATGAGCCAGTACTGGCCCGTGATGACCGTGATGGCGAGACCGGCGGCCGCGGCGATGGCGAAGAACACCAGGGCGGCGATGAGCACGCGCCGCGCCGGCACGAGACCCGAGCCGGTGAGACGCGGGGGGCCGACCCGGAAGTCGTCGGTGCCACGGATGCCGTCGGAGTAGTCGTTGGCGTAGTTGACGCCGATCTGCAGTGCCACCGCCACCACGAGGCACAGCAGCACGAGCCCCTTCGAGACGTTCAGCACGTCGGCCTTCGCGGCGCCCGTGCCGAGAGCGACGGCCGCGATGCCGAGGGGGAGGGTGCGCAGGCGGGCGCCGGCGATCCAGGCTCCGGCGGCCGAGCGGGGGCCGGTCTTGCGCGCCGGCGTGCGAGGGCCCGCGGTGACGCGAGCGGGGTGGCCCGAGGGGCGCTTCTTCGTTTTGGACATCGGGGCTGATTCTAGCCAGCGACTGCTTGGAGCCAGCTGGCGATGGCCAGGCGGTCGGGTTTGCCGGAGGAGAGCCGGGGCAGCCGCTCCATCCGCACGATCTCGGCGGGGGACGCGGCGCGGCCGGCCTGGTCGACGACGGCCGAGCGGATGCGCTCGAGCGCTGAGCCGGGCACCTCGCCGTCGGTCACCACCACGCTCACCTGGCCCCACTCCTCGCTCGGCCGGCCGACCACCACGGCCTGCTCGAAACCGAACTGCGACTGCACGATGCGCTCGACACGGTCGAGCGACACCTTCACGCCGCCGGAGATGATGACGTTGTCGAGCCGCCCGGTGATGCTCACGATGCCGTCGAGCACGGTGCCACCGTCGTCGGTTCGATACCAGCGCACGCCGTGCTCGGCGCGGAACTTGCGGGCCGTGAGCTCTTCGTCGCCGAGGTAGCCTTCCGCGAGCGTCGGGCCCGAGAGTTCGATCTCGCCCTCGTTCACGCGGGCCAGGGTGCGGCCGATCGGGCGGCCGTCGTAGACGCAACCTCCCGCCGTCTCGCTCGAGCCGTAGGTGCGCACCACGGTGAGACCGAGCTCCTGTGCCTCGTGGTGCAACGGCGCCGGGAGTGCCTGGCCGCCGACGAGGATGCCGTCGAAGCGGGCCGCGGCGCGACGGATGCCCGGGTCGGCCTGCGCCGCCGCCACGACCCGCGCCAGCTGGGCCGGCACGAGCGAGGTGTAACGGAGGGGCGCATCGAGCCCGGCTGCCGCCTCGGCGAAGACCTGGGCCGAGAAGTGCCCCGCGGGCTGCAGAACGGGTCGGGTGCCGGCCGCGATGGACCGCACGAGAACCTGCACGCCCGCGATGTAGTGCGTGGGCAGGGCGAGCAGCCACTGGCCGGGGCCGCCGAGCGCGACCTCGGAGGCCGCGGCCGAGGCCAGCAGCGCGTCGGCGCTCAACGCCACCCGCTTCGGCACCCCCGAGGAACCCGAGGTCTCGATGACGAGCGCCACCGCCCGTGACACCTCCCGCGGCAGCGGGGCGTCGTGCACCACCGACGGGTCGCCGAGCGCCTGCTCGCGCTGGAGCAGCGCCGCCACCACGGCCGCGCGGTCTCGGGGCAGGATGGCGGGGCCGTCGTTCGCGAGCGCCGTGCGCAGCGCCGCCTCCACCCCAGCCGGGTCGCTCCCGTCGATGATCTCCAGCCGCCGGGTCATGAGCGCACCTGCGCCGCACGAGGCTGCGCACGCTCGACGCCTGCCGTCAGCCAGGCCCGCCCGGCTCCCTCGCACCCGGCGGTCACCGCCGGCCGCGACCGGCCGGGCATGCCGGCCATCAGTAGTGGTACGGGAAGGCGGACCAGTCCGGATCCCGCTTCTCGAGGAACGAGTCGCGCCCCTCCACCGCTTCGTCGCTCGCATAGGCGAGGCGGGTGGCCTCTCCCGCGAAGACCTGCTGGCCCACCATGCCGTCGTCGACCGCGTTAAAGGCGTATTTCAGCATCCGCACCGCAGTGGGTGACTTGCCCATGATGGTGCGTGCCCAGCGCAGCGCCTCGGCCTCGAGCTCGGCGTGCGGCACCACGCGGTTCACGGCGCCCATCTCGTAGGCCCGCTGCGCGCTGTACTCCTCGGCGAGGAAGAACACCTCGCGCGCGAACTTCTGCCCCACCTGCCGGGCGAAGTAGGCGCTGCCGTAACCGCCGTCGAAGGAGCCGACGTCGGCGTCGGTCTGCTTGAACCGGCCGTGCTCCGCGCTCGCGATGGTGAGGTCGCACACCACGTGCAGAGAATGCCCGCCGCCGGCCGCCCAGCCCGGCACCACGGCGATCACGACCTTCGACATGAACCGGATCAGCCGTTGCACCTCGAGGATGTGCAGCCTCCCCGCCCGCGCCGGGTCGATGCCCTTCGCCGTCTCCTCTGCCGAGTACTTGTAGCCGTCGCGGCCCCGGATGCGCTGGTCGCCCCCGCTGCAGAACGCCCAGCCGCCGTCGCGCGGGCTCGGCCCGTTGCCCGTGAGCAGCACCACGCCCACCTTCGGGTTCTGCCGCGCGTCGTCGAGCGCCGCGTAGAGCTCGTCGACCGTCTTCGGACGGAAGGCGTTGCGCACCTCGGGCCGGTCGAAGGCGATGCGCGCCACCCGCCCGGCCACATCGAGGTGGTAGGTGATGTCGGTGAAGCCCTCGGAACCGGGCGCGACGACCCATTCTGCCGGGTCGAAGATGTCGGAGACCGTGGTGCGTTCACTCATACGGCAAGCCTATTCGCTCGCCCCTCCGCGGCAGCCGGGTGGCCGCATCTGGGGAGAACCCGCGCTCTGGGCGCGCTTGTGGAGAAGTGGCGGCCCGCCGGAGAGCTCCAGACCGCGGAAGAGCGCCGGCCCGCGGGAGAGTGCCAGACTGTGGAGCCATGACCGACCTGCCCCCGCTCGACGAGTTGCTCCACCGCCTGCGCGTGGTGGCCATCCCCTTGCACACCCGCTTCCGCGGCCAGACCGTACGCGAGCTGGCGCTCTTCGAGGGCCCGGAGGGCTGGACGGAGTTCTCCCCCTTCCCCGAATACGCGGATGCGGAAGCCGCTTCCTGGCTCGCCGCCGCGATCGAGTTCGGCTGGGCTCCGACGCCCCCGCTTCTGCGGACGCGGATCCCGGTGAACGCGACCCTCCCCGCGGTCGCCGCCACCGAGGTCGCCGGCGTGCTCGCCCACTACGACGGCTGCCGCACGGTCAAGGTGAAGGTGGCCGAGACCGGCCAGACCCTCGAGGACGACGTGACCCGGGTGCGCGAGACCCGCCGCATCCTCGGTCCCGAGGGGCGCATCCGGCTCGACGCCAACGGCGGCTGGAACGTCGACGAGGCCGAGCACGCCGTGCACCGCCTGGTGGAGTTCGACCTCGAATACCTCGAGCAGCCGTGCGCCACCGTGCCGGAGCTCGCCGAGATCCGCGAACGCACGGCCTACCTGGGCGTGCCGATCGCCGCCGACGAGAGCGTGCGCAAGGCGGAGGATCCGCTCGCGGTGGCCCGGGCCGGCGCCGCCGACCTCGTGATCGTGAAGGCCCAGCCGCTCGGCGGCATCCGGCGCGCTCTCGCCGTGGTGGCCGAGGCCGGGCTGCCCGCCGTGGTGTCGTCGGCCCTGGAGAGCTCCGTCGGCATCGCGATGGGCGCGCACCTCGCTGCCGCCCTGCCCGAGCTCGACTACGACTGTGGGCTCGCCACGGTCGACCTGTTCACCGGCGATGTCGTGCCGGCCGGTGCGAGCCTCGTGCCGCGCGGCGGCAGCATCCCGGCGAGCCGGCCGGAGCCTGACACTGCGCTGCTCGACCGCTTCGGGGCCTCACCCGAACGCACCGCCTGGTGGCACGCCCGCATCACCCGCTGCTGGACGCTCCTCGCCACACCCCAGAGCTAGCATCCCCCGCGAACTCCAAGACCGGGTGCCGCGCCCGCCCGCCCCGACCGACCGAAACGACGGAGCATCAGCCGCCAAACCAGTACCGACGGACTCTCAAGCCGTCAGAAGCCCACGCCTCCGTCGATTCCAGACACCCAAGCCGCCAGAGGCGGCCGCGGGCCGAACCACCCCACAGCAGGCCGAGCCCGGGGCCGGGCCAGCACAGCCCGGGCTCAGAGCCCGGAGTACGCGTGCAGGCCCTTGAAGAACACGTTCACCACGCCGAAGTTGAAGAGCACCGCCGAGAAGCCCACCACGGCGAGCCAGGCCGAGCGCGAACCACGCCAGCCCCGCGTGGCGCGAGCGTGGATGTAGCCGGCGTAGATGACCCAGATGATGAAGGTCCAGACCTCTTTGGTGTCCCAGCCCCAGTACCGGCCCCACGCCCGCTCGGCCCAGACGGCGCCGGCGATGAGCGTGAAGGTCCAGAGCACGAAGCCGACGATGTTCACTCGGTAGGCGAGTCGCTCGAGGGTCTCGGAGTCGGGCAGTGTCTGCAGGAAGCGCAGGCGCAGGGCCGAGGCCACCCGGGCGAGCCCGTCGCCGCGGGTCTGCAGGAGTTGCACGATCGACAGCGCGCCGCCGAGCGCGAAGAACGCGGTGCCGAGGATGGCCACCATCACGTGGATCACGAGCCAGGCAGACTGCAGTGCGGGCGGCAGCGGCGCGACGCTCACGTAGTAGTTCACCGTCGAGACGCCGAGCAGGATGAGCACGAGCCCCGTCACGAAGGTGCCGAGGAAGCGCAGGTCTTCGCGCAACAGCAACACGAGGAACACGGCGACGATCAGCAGCGTGCCCGTGATGGAGAACTCGTACATGTTCGCCCACGGCACCCGCGAGGCCGCGATTCCGCGGAGGATGACGCCGGCGAGCTGGATGACCCAGGCGAGGATGGTGAAGGCGACGCCGAGCCGCAGCCAGAGCGAGCGCTTGCCCGTGGAGTCGACGCCCGCGAGCGAGACGAGGCCCGAGTCGCCCGACCCCGCCGGAGCAGCACCCGTCGCGGCCGCCCCGCGCGCGGCCGAACCGCCCGCAGCGGCGCCGGAAGCGGCGACCGAGGCCCCCACCGTGGCCGGCTCGGCGGTCTCCTCGGCGACGACGACGCCGCCGTCGACGGCGGCGTCAGCCCCCGCATCCGCCTCGATCGCCTTCTTCACCGTCGACGAGCGACGGGCGAGATCGAGCGCGAACGCGACGAACGCGAGCGCGTACACGGCCATGGCCGAGTAGATGAGGATGATCGAGATCTCGTCGAGGGTTTGCGTCACAGGTAGAGCCTAAGCCTTGGAATCGGGAGGGGAAGAGCCGGGTTCAGGCTGTGCGGAATCCTCCGCCGCAGCCTCGTCTGTGGAGAGGTCTGCCGAGCCTCCGGCGGCCGGATCGGGGAACCCGGCGGCGTGCCGGTCGGCGAGCGCCGTGACGGCCTCGACGAGCCGCGGGTCGTCGCCGCGCGCCAGCCCGGCGTACTCCACGTGGACCGATCCGTCGGCGCGCTCCGTGGCCTTAACCCACACGCGACGGCGCGGGATGAACAGCGAGGTCAGCAGCCCGGCCAGCACCAGGATGGCGAACACCAGCACCCAGCCCTGGGTGGGGTCGTGGTGCACGTCGAGCGACGCGAAGCGCTTCACGCCGTCGAGCGACACCGTGCCGAGCCCGTTCGGCAGGTCGACCGTCTCGCCGGGCTTGAGCTCGAGCGACTTGACTCCCGTCGACCCGCCGGTGAGCTGCGTCATCGTGTCGGTGTTGAGCGAGTACACGGATGCCGGCACTCCGCCGTCGAGGCCGAGGTCGCCGTCGTAGACGTTGAGCGTCAGCACCGGGTACTGCAGGTCGGGGAACGAGGAGTAGTAGACCCCGGTGTCGGCCTGCGCCTGGGTGGGGTAGAAGAAGCCGATGAGGCCCACCTGAGTGGACAGCCCGTCCGGAACCTTCACCACGCCGAGCGAGGTGAGCGCGGCATCCTGCGGCAGGAAGGGCACCGAGTCGGTGAACACCACGTCGCCCGCCGGGTTCCGCACCGTGATGGTGGGCGCGTAGCCGTTGCCGAGCAGGTAGACGTCGGTGCCGCCGATCTGCAGCGGGGAGTTCACCTTGATGTCGTTCTGCGCCGTGTTGCCCGAGGCGTCGACCGTGGTGACCGCGGCCGTGTAGTCGGTGGGCTGGCCGAAGGCCTTGAGCGACTGCGTCTCGTAGCTGGCCGAGAAGGAATCGAGCGTGATCTTGTAGGGCGAGAGCTGGCTGTCGCTGAAGAAGCGCCCGGGGTTGAACGAGTCGTAGGCGAGCAGCGTGTTCACGAAGGTCTGCCCCTCCACCACCACGCGCTGACCCTGGTAGCCGAAGCCGCCACCCACGCCGACGGTGATGAGGATGCCGACGAGCGCCGAGTGGAACACCAGGTTGCCGGTCTCGCGCATGTAGCCGCGCTCGGCCGAGACCGACACGATCTCGCGCCCGGTGCGGCGGTCGGCGCCGGCGAACACCACGGTGCGGTAGCGCTGGCGTTTGAGCAGGCCGCGCGCCGACTCCACCACCGAGGCGGCGGTGACGGATGCCTCGGACCCGGCAGCGGGCGCCGGCACCTCCCGGGTGGTGAAGCCCGCGAGCCGCGACAGCCGCGCCGGGGTGCGCGGCGGCTTGGCACGCAGGGCGTCGAAGTGGTGCTTGGTTCGCGGGACCACGCATCCGATGAGCGAGACGAACAGCAGCAGGTAGATGGCCGAGAACCACACCGAGGTGTAGACGTTGAACAGCTGCAGCTTGTCGAGGAACGGCGCGAGGTCGGGGTTGTCGACGAAGTACTGGGTGACGCCGTTCGGGTCGGCCGCGCGCTGCGGCACGAGCGAGCCCGGCACGGCGGCGAGGGCGAGCAGCAGCAGGAGGAACAGCGCCGTGCGCATGCTCGTGAGCTGCCGCCAGAACCAGCGCAGCCAGCCGACGAGGCCGAGCTTGGGCAGCGTGACGTCGGAGCCGTCGGAGTCCTTGGTGGGGCTCTCGGCGGGCTCCGCCGAGTCGAAGTGATCAGATGGGCGCGACAAAGCCGTTGATCACCGCCTGGATTTCGTAGATCCAGATGGTCCAGAGACCCGAGACCATGAGGATGCCGATGGCCACGAGCACGGCGCCTCCGGCGATGTTGATGGTACGGATGTGGCGCTTCAGGAACGACACCGAGCTCGTCACCCAGTTGAGCCCGAGCGCCACCAGCAGGAACGGCAGCCCGAGGCCGATGCAGTAGAAGAGGCCGAGCAGCACCCCGCTCCAGGCCGAGCCGCTGGTGAGGCTGAGCACCTGGATGGCCGAGAGGGTGGGGCCGATGCACGGGGTCCAGCCGAGGCCGAACACGATGCCGAGGATGGGCGCTCCGGCGAGACCGGTGGCCGGCCGCCACGAGGGCTTGAAGGTGCGCTGCAGGAAGCTGAACTGCCCGATGAACACGAGGCCGAGGATGATCACGACCCCGCCCATGACGCGCGTGATGCCGTCCTGCCAGACGATCAACCAGGTGCCGAGCGCACCGAACGCGGCCGAGTAGGCGAGGAAGACGACCGAGAAGCCGAGGATGAACAGGCCGATGCCGAGGAGCATCCGCCGCCGGCCGGCCTTCTTCGCCGCAGCCTCGCTGTCGGCCCCGGTTCCGGATCGGGCGCGGCCGGCATCCGAGATGCCGCCGACGTAGGCGAGGTAGCCCGGAACGAGCGGCAGCACGCACGGCGAGGCGAACGACACGAGCCCGGCGAGCAGGGCGATGGGAATCGCGAGCAGCAGCTGGCCGCTGAGCACGATCTCGGCGAAGGGATTGCCCACGGGGTCAGCTCGCTTCGGCGAGGTTGGACTTGATGAGCGTGTCGAGGATCGACTTGTCCTGCAGCTGGCCCAGGATGCGCGCCGCAACACGACCCTGCTTGTCGATCACCAGCGTGGTCGGCACCGCGTTCGGCGCCACCGTGCCCGAGAAGGCGAGCTGCAGGGCGCCGTCGGTGTCGATGATGGAGGGGTAGGTGATGCCGAAGGTGTCGTCGAAAGAGACGGCGGTGGAGGCCTGGTCGCGCACGTTCACGCCGAGGAAAGAGGCGCCCTGGCCGTCGTACTGCGCGTTGAGGGCCTGCAGCGACGGGGCCTCGGCACGGCACGGCGCGCATCCGGCGTACCAGAAGTTCAGCACCAGCACCTGACCGGCGTAGTCGCTGGAGGACACCGGGTTGCCGGTCTCGTCGGTGCCGGCGAAGCTCACGGCGGCGCCACGGTCGGCGGCGGCGATCTCGGTGACCGAGCCGTCGCCGGCGATGTAACTCTTGTTGTCGCCCGCCAGGTACTGCGCGGCGAGCGGGTCGTTCGAGCAGCCGGCGAGCAGCAGGGCTGCAGCGGCCAGGGTCGCGGCAACGGCCACGCGCATCCCGCGCGCACCCGCGCCCGGCCTCACACCGCCCCCACGTCGATGGCGGAGGCCGCGAGCGGGGCGCCGGGGTCGGTGTAGCCGACCTCCACGAAGCGGCCGTCGCGCAACTCGAAGCTCGTGATGCTCGAGAGGGCGCAGCGGCGCTTGCGGGGGTCGTGCGGGAGCTTCTTGCCCACGATGGTGAGGTGCGCCATCCAGATCGGGAGCTGATGGCTGACCATCACGACGTCGCCCGAGTCGACCGAGGCGTGCGCATCCGTCATCGCGGCGAGCATGCGGGCCGAGACCTGTTTGAACGGCTCGCCCCAGGCCGGGCGCAGCGGGTTCCAGAGGAAGCGCCACATCCGCGGGTCGCGGAGCGCACCGCCGGGGCCGCGCATCCGTCGGCCCTCGAAGGCGTTGGTGGGCTCGATGATGCGCGGCTCGATGCGCGGTGCGAGCTCGAAGCCCTGCGAGATGGGCTCGCCCGACTCGCGGGCGCGCTGCAACGGCGAGGTGTAGAGGGCCGAGACCGGGCGTTTGCGCGCGATCAGGTCGTCGGCGGCCGCCCGGGCCATGCGATGGCCGAGCTCGGAGAGGCCGAAGTTCTCGAGGCGCCCGTAGAGCACTTCGTCGGGGTTGAAGACCTCGCCGTGACGGACGAGGTGGATCTGGCTGGCGGGCACGGCATCCAGTCTACGAGCGCTCTTGCCGCGAGAACGCCGAGAGCTCCGGATGCTGTAGCTCTGCTACATGAGGCGTTAAGAACTATGCGCTTGTGCTTGATAGTTGTCGGAGGTGGAATAGAGGCAGAAAGGTTTCCCCATGACTCTCATCGCCCTCATCGTCTTCCTCGTCGTCGTCGCCGCCGTCGCCACCCTCGGCGTCGTCTCGGCCATCACCATGACCCGCAGCGACGGCTACGGCAGCCGCACCACCTACCGCGCCTGACGGCCCGACCCAGACCGCCCGCGGGCCGCATTCCAGGCGGCGGCCCGCGGGTAGACTGTTCTCCCGTGACCGCACGCAGCTCCCGCACCCTCGTCAAGAACCTCGCCGCCCTCGAAGACGGACCCGTCACGGTGTCAGGCTGGGTCGATACGGTTCGCGACCAGAAGAAGGTGCAGTTCGTCGTGCTGCGCGACGAGTCGGGCGCCGTGCAGCTGGTGAACCCGCGCACGGAGGAGACCGAGGCCGTCGCCGAGACGATCTCGAGCCTCGCGCAGGGCTCGTTCGTCACCGTCACCGGTGAGCTCAAGCACGACGAACGCGTCAAGCTCGGTGGCATCGAGGTCAAGCTCGCGACTCTCGTCGTCGAGACGGCGGCCATCCCCGAGACGCCGATCGCGGCCGACTCGGGCATCGACAAGCGCATGGACTGGCGTTTCCTCGACCTGCGGCGCCCCGAGCAGAACCTCGTCTTCCGCGTGCAGACCACGCTCGAGCACGCCTGGCGCACCTACTGGGTCGAGCATGACTTCATCGAGATCCACACTCCGAAGCTCATGGCGTCGGCGAGCGAGTCGCGTGCCGAGCTGTTCGAGGTGGAGTATTTCGACACCAAGGCCTACCTCTCGCAGAGCCCGCAGTTCTTCAAGCAGATGGCGCAGCCGGCCGGTTTCGGCAAGGTGTTCGAGGTGGGACCCGCGTTCCGCGCCGACCCCTCGTTCACCTCGCGGCACGCGACCGAGTTCACGAGCGTCGACGCCGAGATCTCGTGGATCGACTCGCACGAAGACGTCATGCAGCTGCACGAAGAGCTGATGGTCGCCGGCCTCCGCGCGGTGAAGGAGAAGCACGGCGAGGAGATCAAGGCGCTCTTCGACGTCGACATCGAGGTTCCCACGCAGCCCTTCCCGCGCATCCCGCTCGCCGAGGCGAAGCAGATCGTGGCCGACCGCGGCTACGTCGTGCCGCGCGAAGACGACGACATGGACCCGGAGGGCGAGCGCCAGATCGCGGCCTACGTCAAGGAGACCTACGGGCACGACTTCGTGTTCCTCACCGACTACGCCTCGAGCATCCGGCCGTTCTACCACATGCGCCACGAGGGCGACGCGGGCCTCACGAACAGCTACGACCTCATCTACAACGGCGTCGAGATCTCCACCGGCGCGCAGCGCGAACACCGCGTGGAGGTGCTGATCGAGCAGGCCAAGGAGAAGGGCCTCGACCCCGAGGAGCTCGACTTCTACCTCGACTTCTTCCGCTACGGCGTGCCGCCGCACGGCGGCTTCGGCATGGGCCTGTCCCGCGTGCTGATGCTGATGCTGCACCAGACCAACCTCCGCGAGGTCGTCTACCTCTTCCGCGGCCCGACCCGCCTCACCCCGTAGGTCGAAAAAGGCTGCAATTCACGAGGACCGACGCCATATACGGGGTCGGTCCTCGTTATTTGCAGCTTTTTTCGACCTCTCGCACCGTGTACCGCACGTGAGGCCGCAGCGGAGAGCCCTCCGGCACCCGCGGATGCTCGAAGCGATCGGCCTCGCGCATCCCGATCCGTTCCATCACGGCCCGCGAGCGCACGTTGATCACGGCGGTGATCGAGTTCACTTCGCTCAGCCCGGCGTTCTCGAACCCGAACCGCAGGGCGGCCCGGGCGGCCTCCGTCGCGAGACCCCGCCCCCAGAACGGCTGCGCCAAGCGCCAGCCCACCTCGACTCCCCCGGCGCCCGGCACGCCCTCCGGCATCGGAGCCAGCCCCGTGAATCCCACGAACTCGCCCGTCGCGCGCAGCTCCAGCGCCCACAGCCCGTAGCCGAGCGCGTCGAAGAGGCCGTCCGCGCGCTCCGCCAGGGCGTCGCTCTGCGCGCGCGAGAGCGGCGCGGGGAGGAACTCCATCACCGCCGCATCCGCGTTCATCGCCGCGAAGGGCGCGCGATCCTCCGGCCGCCACCGCCGCAGCACGAGGCGCTCGGTCAGCAGCTCAGGCACTCTCGCACCCGGCACCCCGGTGCCCGCGCCTCGATCAGAATTCGAAGTCGACCGAGGCCCGAGCCGAGACGAGGGCCTTGATCTGCGGCCCCGCGGCCAGGTGCTCCGGATGCGTCTGGTACGCGTCGAGGTCGGCGAGGGTCTCGTAGTCGGCCACCAGCACGACGTCCCAGTTCGCGTCGAAGTAGGCCATGTTGCCGCCGACCGTGAGTGTCGAGATCGACGGGATGACTGCGGGCAGGGCCGAGAGCAGGCGCACGATGGTGGCGACATCGGCCTCCTTCTGCTCGGCGTCTTCGGCCGTGACCTTCCAAGCGACGACGTGACGGATCATGCGGATGCCTCCAACAGGGCGGTTCGGAGACGGGCCGGCTCGACCCGCCAGATGGTGTGCACGCGCCCGTCGATCTTCAGCACGGGGATCTCCTCGGCGAACTCGTCGAGCAGCGCCGGGTCGTCGAGGATGGACAGCTCTGTGACCGATGCCTCGATCTCAGGCAGCTCGGCGAGCACTCCGTTCACGACGTCCCTGGCGTCATCGCAGAGATGACAGCCAGGCTTGCCGATGAGCGTGAGAGAGACGGATGCCACGCCCCAAGCCTAACGAGGCTCAGGGAACGAAGTCGGCTCGGAGAACGAAGTTCGGCCTAGAGCACGAAGTCGGGCTTCACGGTCCACGCCGTGGCCGTCTCCAGCGCCCCGAGAACAGCCAGCGCGTTCATCGCCGCGTGCGCGTGGCTGAGCGGCGAGTACACGTCCAGGGCCAGCGGCGGCGGCTCGCCGAACTTGGGGATCTCGATCTCCAGCCGCGCGCCGCCCTCGAGGGCGATGTACGGATGCACGCCACGGGCATCCGAGACACCTCGGTCCAGGGCCAGCGCGATGATCGCCAGCGCATCGACCTTCGAGACGGCGTCACGCACGACGAGAGTGGCGCAGTACTCCGTGCCGGGCATCCTCATGACTCCATCACACGTCCTTAAAGCAAAAAGCGCCAGGCCGAAGCCTGACGCCCTGCTCGCGCAGCGTGCGAGCCCGAAGGCCCCGCGCTACTTCTTGTTGCGACGCTGGTGGCGAGTCTTGCGAAGCAGCTTGCGGTGCTTCTTCTTCGCCATGCGCTTGCGACGCTTCTTGATTACAGAACCCACACAAACCTCACACGTATTGGATTGACCGCACCGAATCGGCGGTCAGGGGCAAAAGAGCCTCGCAGAAGTGTACCAGTCCGCGCTAGGCGGAATCGGCGATGTGCCCGTCAGGCGCATCGGCGATGTGATTCTGCGCGGCGTCGGCCACCGCCGACTCCGGAACCCGGAACGAACGGCCGAAGCGGATGGCCGGCAATTCGCCCGCGTGGACGAGCCGGTACACCGTCATCTTCGAGACGCGCATCATCTCCGCCACCTCCGCGACGGTCAGAAAGCGCACGTCACTCAGATCGGCAGCCATGGCGAAACTATAGGGCTTCGCGGATGCACGCAGCAAGAAAGCGGCGACGGCCGCTCAGTGCTCGCCGCGGCGCAGCTTGGAGACGAGGTCGTCGGCCACGGACTTCACCGCGTGCGAGGTGGCCGCCGCCCGGCGGCCCACGTTCTGGCCGAAGGTCGCCGCCGCCGACTTCACGGCGTCGGAGGCGTTCTCCCACAGCTCGTCCTCGGCCGCCGTGTCGAAATCGGCGGAGAGGAAGGGGATGATCCAGTCCTCGACGTCTTCCAGGGGCGAGACGTCGATCTTGTAGTAGCGGTGCTGCCCCTCTTCGCGCACCACCACGAGCCCCGAATCCCGCAGCACCTTCAAGTGCTTCGACACCGTGGGCTGGCTCAGCTCGAGCTGCGACACGAGCTCCGACACACTGAACTCGCCGTCACCCGCCCCGGAGGCGCTCGGGGCATCCTCCGACACGTAGCGCTCCAGCAGCAACGAGAGCAACTGACGCCGGGTGGGGTCAGCGATCACGGAGAAGATGTCGGCCATGCGTTACAGGCTAGTGGTGCGCCCGCGCATCCGCGCCCCTGCCCGATAGCATTGCACCGTTCACACAGGGGCGGCCGGGCCGCTGAGCCGAGGCGAGGAACCGGATGAGCGTCCGCAGCACTCCGATCAGCCGCAACCCCCTGCACCGCAGCCGCACCGGGTTCGGGCGACTGCGCGATGCGATGCGCGAGTTCTCCGAGCGCTCGCCGTCCCGCTTCGCGATCCTCATCTTCGCCGCTCTCATCCTCATCTTCACGGTGCTGTTCTCGCTGCCGATCACGAGTGCCTCCGGTCGCGCCACCGCCCTCGCCGACGCGCTCTTCACCGCCGTCTCCGTCATCTGCGTCACCGGGCTCGCCACCGTCGACATGGCCACGCACTGGTCGGTGTTCGGGCACATCGTCGTCTACGTGGGCGTTCAGATCGGCGCCCTCGGCGTGCTGACCCTCGCGAGCATCCTGGGTCTGGTCATCTCCCGCCGCCTGGGCCTTCGGGCGCGCCTGATCGCCGCGAGCGACACCAACCCGCTGCGGATGCACCACGGCCCGGTCGCCGAGGGACAAGCCGTGCGCCTCGGCGAGATCGGCTCGCTGCTCGCCACCGTCGCCATCAGTGCCCTGGTGATCGAGGTGGTGCTCGCGGCGCTGCTGTTCCCCCGGATGCTGCTCGACGGCATCCCGGTGGGCGAGGCCGTGTGGAACTCCTTCTACTACTCGGCGATGGCGTTCACGAACACGGGCTTCTCGCCCAACGCGGAGGGACTCGCGCCGTTCGCGAACGACTACTTCTTTCTCGGCATCCTGATGGTGGGGGTGTTCCTCGGCAGCATCGGGTTCCCCATCATCTACACGCTCTCGCGCAGCCTCGGCGCCTGGCGCCGGCGCAAGAAGGGCAAGCGGCCCGAGAACCGGCAGCGCTGGTCGGTGCACGTGAAGCTCACGCTGCTCACGAGCGCCATCCTGATCGTGGCGGGCGCCGTGCTCTACATCGTGCTGGAGTTCGACAACCCGAAGACCTTCGGCTCGCTCGGCGCCGGCGACACCGTGTTCCAGAGCTTCTTCCTCTCGGTGATGACGCGATCCGGGGGCTTCTCGACCATCAGCATCCCCGACCTCAACGGCTCGAGCCTGCTCGTCACCGACATGCTCATGTTCATCGGCGGCGGTTCGGCGTCGACGGCGGGCGGCATCAAGGTCACCACCCTCGCGGTGCTGTTCCTCGCCGCGTTCGCCGAGGCGCGCGGCAACCAGGACATGGAGGCGTTCAGCCGGCGCATCCCGGGCGACGTGCTGCGACTGGGTGTCTCCGTGGTCCTCTGGGGGGCGACGACGGTGGCCGTGTCGAGCATCCTGATCCTGCAGATCTCGAAGGCGCCGCTGGATTTCGTGCTGTTCGACGTGATCTCGGCGTTCGCCACCTCGGGCCTCACCACCGGTCTCACGGCTTCGCTGCCGGATGCGGGCGTCTACATCATGGCCGCCACCATGTTCATGGGCCGCGTTGGTACTGTGACTCTGGCTGCGGCACTGGCGTCGAGCCAGCGGCAGCAGCTCTACAAGCGCCCGGAAGAGAGGCCCATCGTTGGTTGACCGCATCAAACACGACGCCCCCGTGCTCGTCATCGGTCTCGGCCGCTTCGGCGCCGCCACGGCGGGCGAACTCGACCGGCTGGGCCGCGAGGTGCTCGCGATCGACTCCGACGAGGCGCTCGTGCAGAAGTGGTCGGAGCGGGTGACCCACACCGTGCAGGCGGATGCGAAGAACATCGAGGCGCTGCGGCAGATCGGGGCGTCGGAGTTCCAGATCGCGGTGGTGGCCGTGGGGTCCTCGATCGAGGCCTCGGTGCTCATCACCGCGAACCTCGTCGACCTCAAGGTGCCGCAGATCTGGGCGAAGGCCATCTCGCGCTCGCACGGCAAGATCCTCGAGCGGATCGGCGCGAACCACGTGATCTACCCCGAGGCCGAGGCCGGCGAGCGGGTGGCCCACCTGGTGTCGGGTCGCATGCTCGACTTCATCGAGTTCGACGACGACTTCGCGCTCGTGAAGATGTATCCGCCCAAGCCCATCCGCGGGCTCAACCTCACCGAGTCGGGCGTTCGCTCGAAGTACCACGTGACGGTCGTGGGCGTGAAGAGCCCCGGCAAGCCGTTCACCTATGCGACCGAGTCGACGGTCGTGTCTAACCACGACCTGATCATCGTCTCGGGCAAGTCCTCCGACATCGAGACCTTCGCGGCGCTGGGCTGATCCGTTGGTGCGCTGCTGCGCCGCCGCCCCGGCGGCGCACGGTGGCAGCCCGCGGGACGGCATCCGTTGTCCGACGACTGTCATAATCGGCCTGTGACGCTCTTCGAAGACGCCGCGTGGCCCAGCGCGCCCAAGCGCCCCCGTCGGCCCACCTCCGCCGGCCGCGTGACCCTGTTCGGCATCGTGCTCGCGCTCGCGGCCGCCGTCACGCTGGGCATCACCTTCCTGCCCTCACTCACCGCACTCGTGGGCTACTCGATGTCTCCCGCCCTCACGCAGGTGGCCGACCGCATCGGCTTCACCGAGCAGGGCCGTGCGCTGTTCGTCTCCACCCGGCCCGAACTGCTCTCCGACCAGGCCTTCAGCAAGGCCTGCGAGACCACCTCGAGCGACAGTGGCGGCTCGACGGTCGGCTGCTTCTACGGCATGGAGGGCACGGCGGGCCGCATCGCCGTCTTCCAGCCCGCGGATGCGCGACTCGCCGACCAGGTGGCCGTCGCGGCCGCGCACGAGTTCCTGCACGCCGCCTATGCGGCCCTCCCGGCCCAGACCTTCGACCCGCTGAACGCCCTGCTCGATGCGCGATGGGCGCAGGTGCCGGCCGACGACCCCCTGCAGGACCAGCTCGCCGGCTCCACCGGCGGCTCTCCCGATGCCCGCCCCACCGAGGAGTTCGCCTACCTGGGCAGCCAGGTGGGTGACCTCGGCCCCGAGCTGGAGAGCTACTACGCGCCGTACTTCACCGACCGGCAGGCCGTGGTGGCGCTCGAGGCCGCCGACCGGGCGCTCTGGAGCGGGCTCGACTCCGAGTACCTCGCGAAGTCCGACGCCCTCTCGGCCGCGCAGCAGGCCTACGCCGACTCGGCCGCCCAGATCGACGCCGACCGCGCTCAGCTGGCCGCCGACCGCACCGCCTACGACCAGAACGCGGCCCAGTACAACGCGCTCTCGCCCGAGCAGCGTGCACGCAGCTACACGGCCGACGACGCGCAGGAGCCCTACGGCGACTACCTCGCGCGCACCCTCGCCGACTTCGGCACCCGCGACGCCGACCTCGCCACGCGCTCCGCTCAGCTCGCCGCCGACGACGTCAGCCTGACGGCGCTCGAAGCCGAGGTGCAGCAGCTCTACGACGACTACGACTCGCTCGTGCTGGCGTCGACGCCGCAGGCCTGAGGCCGGGTCCGCCAGTTCGCCGGGTCAGCCGGCGGCGAGCTCGCGGGCCCTCGCGAGGGCGGCATCCGTGGCCCGGGTGAAGAGGGCGGGGAGATCGGCGTCCTGCAGCACGGCGAGCGCGCGCTCGGTGGTGCCTTTGGGGCTCGTGACCTGGATGCGCAGCTCGGTCGGGGTGCGGCCGGAGGCCACGAGCAGTTCGGTCGCGCCCGCGAAGGTGCCGTTCACGAGGGCGGCCGCCTGCTCGGCGGTGAACCCCTTCTCCACGGCCGCGGCCGTCATGGCTTCGATCAACAGATAGACGTAGGCCGGGCCGGACCCGGAGATGGTGCTGAGAGCATCGAGCTGTGATTCCGGAACCTCGACCACCGTCCCCACCGTCTCGAACAGCGAGCGCACGAGCGCGAGATCGGCCTCGCTCGAGCGCGTTCCGGCCGAGAGGCCCGTGACGGCGCGGCCCACGAGCGCGGGGGTGTTGGGCATCGAGCGCAGCACCGAGACGGTCTCGGGCACGTGCGCCTCGAAGGTCGCCACCGTGACGCCGGCAGCCACGCTCACCACGACGGCGCCGGGCTCGAGCGCGCCGGCGATCTCGTCGAGCAGCGCGGGCACCATCGCCGGCTTCACCGCCACGAGCACGATGGCGGCCCCGGTCACGGCGCGGCGGTTGGCCTCGGGGTCGTCGTCGGTGGCGAACGCGGTCACGCCGGGGGTTCCCGCGAACTCCTCCGCCTTGGCGGCCGAGCGGTTCGTCACCCGGATGCCGCCCTGCACCTGAACCGCCGGCGCGAGCAGCCCGGCCAGGATGGCGCGCCCCATCGACCCGGCGCCGAGCAGCGCGATCGAAGGGAGGCTGGTCGGCGGGTGCGGCAGGGCGGTGGTGGCTGTGTCGTTCACCCGTCCATCCTAGGATTGGCGGTGCAGACAACCGGGAAGAGGATCGAAACGTGAGCACATCAGGCGGCAGCAAGGCGATTCTCGCGGCACTGGGCGCCAACCTCGGCATCGCGGTCACGAAGTTCGTCGCCTTCTTCTTCTCGGGCTCCTCGTCGATGCTCGCGGAGGGTGTGCACTCGCTCGCCGATTCGGGCAACCAGCTGCTGCTGCTCCTCGGCGGCCGTCAGTCGCGTCGCAAGGCCGACAAGGAGCACCCCTTCGGCTACGGCCGCGAGCGCTACGTCTACGCCTTCGTCGTGTCGATCATCCTGTTCTCGGTGGGTGGCGTGTTCTCCATCTACGAGGGCATCGAGAAGGTCACGAACCCGCATCCGCTCGAGAACGCCTGGCTGCCGATCCTCGTGCTCGTCATCGCCATGGCGCTCGAGGGCTTCTCGCTGCGCACGGCCATCGCCGAGTCGAACCACACCCGCGGCAAGCAGAGCTGGGTGCAGTTCGTGCGCCGCGCGAAGGCCCCGGAGCTGCCCGTGGTGCTGCTCGAAGACACCGCGGCCCTGCTCGGCCTCGCCTTCGCCTTCCTCGGCGTGGTGCTCTCGGTGATCACCGGCGACGCCATCTGGGACGGCATCGGAACCCTGTTCATCGGCGCCCTGCTCGTGCTCGTGGCGATCGTGCTCGGCATCGAGACCAAGAGCCTCCTGGTGGGCGAGGGGGCGACGGATGCCGACGCCACCGCCATCCAGAACGCCATCGAGGGCACGCCCAAGGTCGACCGCCTCATCCACATGAAGTCGCTCTACCTCGGCCCCGACGAACTCCTGGTGGCCGCCAAGATCGCGCTCGCCCCCGACTCCGAGCTGCGGGACGTCGCCCGCACCATCAACGAGGTCGAGGTCGCCATCCGCACGGCCGTGCCGATCGCGCGCGTCATCTACATCGAGCCCGACGTCTACCTGCCGCCCCTCGACGTCGAGACCGACACCTCGGCCATCGTCATCAAGAGCACCGACTAGGCCAGGAAGCCGCCCAGGCGGCCGGAGCGCTCGTCGCGGAAGAACCGCGTGAGGAGCTCGCTGCAGGCCTCGGACTCGATGCCCGCCACCACCTCCACGCGGTGATTGAGGCGCCGGTCGCGCAGCACGTCGTAGACCGATCCGGCAGCGCCCGCCTTCTCGTCCCAGGCCCCGAACACCACGCGGGGAACGCGCGACGAGAGAATGGCCCCCGCGCACATCAGGCACGGTTCCAGGGTCACCACGAGCGTCGCATCCGTCAGGTGCCAGTCGTCGCGCTTCCAGGCGGCCTGCCGCAGCGCCACGACCTCCGCGTGGGCGGTGGGATCCTGCCGCAGCTCGCGCTCGTTGCGGCCGACGCCGATGACCTCGCCGTCACGGTCGACCACGATGGCGCCCACGGGCACGTCGTCGGTCTCGAGCGCGGCTCTCGCCTCGTCGATCGCTTGTCGCATCCAGCCCGACAGGATGCCGGGGGCGGGCAAAGCGAACGGCTGCTGTTCGAGCACGAGTGCGGTCCTCTCTCGGTGCGAGCGGGCAGGAGTGGGCGCAGGGGGCCCGGCGCTTGCAACGACAGCCTCTATCGTCCTGCTCGCAGGGGCCCGAGTCCAGTAGATTGACCGTATGCGAGTTCACGTTGCCGACCACCCGCTCATCACGCACAAGCTGACCGTTCTGCGCGACGTGAACACCCCGTCGCCCACGTTCCGCTCCCTCGCGGAAGAGCTCGTGACGCTGCTCGCCTACGAGGCCACCCGCAACGTGCGGGTCGAGCCCATCACCATCCAGACCCCGGTCGCCGAGACCACGGGCGTCACGATCAGCGCGCCGCGCCCGCTCGTCGTGCCCATCCTCCGGGCAGGACTCGGCATGCTCGAGGGCATGGTGAAGCTCGTGCCCAGCGCCGAGGTCGGCTTCCTCGGCATGGTTCGCAACGAGGAGACCCTCGAGCCCACCACCTACGCCGAGCGCCTGCCCGACGACCTCTCCGACCGCCAGTGCTTCGTGCTCGACCCGATGCTCGCCACCGGCGGCTCGCTGAGCGCCGCCATCGAGTTCCTCTTCAAGCGCGGGGCTCAGGATGTCACGGCCATCTGCCTGCTCGGAGCCCCCGAAGGCGTCGCGGCCCTCGAGAAGGCCACCGAGGGCCGCGACGTCACCCTGGTGCTCGGCGCCCTCGACGAACGCCTCAACGAGAAGGGCTACATCGTCCCCGGCCTCGGCGACGCCGGCGACCGCCTCTACGGCACGGTCTAGTCTGGTGCGCCGCCGCTCTTTCCCGTCTCGCGCAGTGCCTGAGTGGGGCTACCGGGGTGCGAGCGAGCTGAGCAGCGACGGATCAGGCCGGAGCGCCGGGGGCGGACGTGCGGCGGCGGCGCAGGTCGAGGAGGCCGATGACGAGGGCGACGGCGAGCAGGCCCAGTGCCACGAAGAAACCGCTGCGGAAGCCGTCGTGGTAGACCATCACGGTGTCGCCCGAGCCCGGTCCCTCCCGGTAGAGGGTCGCGAAGAAGAGCGACGAGGCCGCGGCCACCCCCATCGCCGTGCCGACCCGCTGCCCCACCTGCGCCATCGACCCGGCCGTCCCGCCCTGGGTCGGCGGGATCTCGGCGAGCGTCAACGTCTGGTTCGGCGAGATCACGAGCCCGCCACCGGCCCCCGCCACGGCCATTGCCCCGGCCATGAGCCAGATCGAGTCCTCCGCCGGCGGCAGCACCGCGGCGAGCAGAACGAGCACGAGGCCCACGATCACGATCACCAGCCCCAGCACCACGAGCGAGCGCCCGTACCGCCCCACCAGGCGCCCGCCGATGAGCGCAGTCACCGCCGAGGTCAGCGCGAACGGGATGCTCACCATGCCCGCGAACACCGGCTCGAAGCCGAGCCCCTGCTGCAGGAACAGCGTCGTGAGCAGGAACACCGCCGGCAGCGCCGCGAAGTACGCCGTGGCGAGCAGCAGCCCGTTGCGATACGACCCCAGCCGGAACAGCTCGAACCGGATGGCCGGTGACTTGCCGATGGCCACGTAGCGCCTCTCCCACGCGATGAACAGCACGACCGCCACCGCGCATCCGGCCAGCGACAGCCAGCGCCAGGGGCTGTCGTCCGGCCCTCCGGTGGTGAGCACGAACGGCAGCATGAAAGTGAAGACACTCGCACCCAGCAGCAGGATCCCCACGAGGTCCAAGTCGCGGGCCCCGGCGGAGTGCGGCTGGCTCTTGGGCAGCAGCCGGAGGGCGAAGATCAGGGCCAGGATGCCGAGGGGCACGTTCATCCAGAACAGCAGCCGCCAGCCGTCGCTCGGCCCGCCGATCGCGATGAGCAGTCCGCCGAGCGTCGGACCGATCGCGGTGGCCACCCCGATGGTGGCGCCGAAGAGCCCGAAGGCACGCCCGCGCTCCTCACCCTGGAACAGCTGCTGCACGAGCCCGAGCACCTGCGGCATCTGCACGCCGGCCGCGACGCCCTGCAGGATGCGCGCCACGAGCAGCAGCTGGATGCTCGGCGCGATCGCGCAGAGGGCGCTCGCCACGGTGAAGGCGCTGAGCCCGATGATGAACATCGCCTTGCGCGAGTAGAGGTCGCCGAGCCGCCCCGACGGCACGAGGGCGAGCCCGAAGGCGAGGGCGTAGCCCGCCACGATCACCTGCAGCTCGGTGGGGCCCGCGCCGAGCGACTTCTCGATCGACGGCAGGCCCACGTTGACCTTGGAGAGGTCGAGGATGGTGAGCGCCGCCACAGCCACGCACACGGCGAAGGCCTGCCACCGTGCCCGCCCGTGGATCGCTGTGCCGGGAGCGGGAGCGGATGCGGACGCTGGTGCGGAACTGTCGGGCATGCTTCGAACCTATACCGGAGCTTCGTTCACACCCGATCGTCGTCGCACGCGCTCGGCCGGCCGGATGCGCCCATCCGACACCGCGAATCGCGCCACGAGCCTTGACAACGACCGCCCGCATCGGGTTAGCTTCTGCGTATGACTGACAACGTGCACTCCGCGACCTCCTTTGGGGCCCCTGGGGATGCCGGCATGATGATGGCCGGCAGCGTCGTCATGTGTTGTCGAATGTGCCGCTAAACGACGATCTTCGTCGAGCGCCCCTTCCCGCGTCAGCCTCATCCCGCTGATCGAACGGTGACGGCGCTCAGCATCGGATTCTTCCGATACTGCCCCGGACTCCCATTCCAGTCCGCAGCCTGACACTTCTCTGTCCCGCCTCTTCGCGGGTAGCTGCCTCAAGGACTTCTCATGTCGATCGCCCACCTCGATTCCCGCCCCACCAATGTCACCCCCCTCCCCCGCGCCGACGATGTCGCCGCGGCTCCTCACATCCGCGCTGTTCCCGAGGGCGTCGAAGCCCGCGGCTTCGTTCTCTACGTCGGAATCGACGAGGAGAAGGCCGCCGCTGACGGCACCGACCTCGGCCGCATCGTCGAGGCGCTGAAGGCCCTCGCCGCCGAGATCGCGCCCTCCTCCGGCACCTATGCCGCCGTGGCCCTCGCGCCCCGCGGGGCCGGCGGCCGCGACGTCGACGTGGTGCGCCTCGCACTGCAGGACCCGGCGGCGCTCGCCAAGCACCGCCAGGTTCCGGATGCGCAGGACCGCGCCCGCGACGGCGTCGTCGTCGACCTCTCCCGCAAGCGGGTGCTGCTCGACAACACGGCCGCGAACCTCACCTACAAGGAGTTCGAGCTGCTGCAGTACCTCGTGCTGCGCGAGGGCCGCACCATCGAGCGCGCCGAACTCATCACGGCGCTGTGGAGCGCCGGCGACGAGGAGGCTCCGAACGAGCGCACCATCGACGTGCACGTGCGCCGCCTGCGCTCGAAGCTCGGCGACTACGAGGACATCGTGCGCACCGTGCGCGGCGCGGGCTACCGCTTCGACCGCCACGCCGACGTCTCGGTGCGCCACACCTCGACGCCCTCGCCCGATCTCTTCTGAGCCGCAGTTCTCGGCCGTAGCCGGAGACGGCGCTCCGGGGCGACCCGGCGCCGCCCTGACCACGCCAGAACGCCGCCCCTCCTCACGGAGCGGGCGGCGTTCTGCTTTCCGGGGGTTACTCGGCGTCGAGGTCGGTCTCGAGCAGGGCCACGAGCTCGGCGAGTGCGGCATCCGCACCCTCCCCCTCGGCGGCGAGGGTGACGACGTCGCCGTTGGCGGCGCCGAGGCTCATGATCGACAGGATGCTCGCGGCGTCGAGCGGTGCGCTGCCCGCCTTCGAGATGGTGACGCGCATCGGTTGCTTCTTGACGGCCTCGATGAAGAGCGAGGCGGGCCGCGCGTGCAGGCCGACACGGCTGGCGATGGTGGCGGTTCGTTCGGTCATGGGATGGTTCCTTTCGGGGTGGAGCAGTGTGCGACGCCGGCCCCGCAGCAGAGATGTCGCGGGGCCGGCGTGAGGAGGGTCAGTGCTTGGCGCCCACCGGGACGCGCTGCGGTGCAGCGGTTGCGCCCGCCGGCACCGCGGCCGGGACGGCGACGGAACCGGCGACGGGCGCGACGGCCGTCACCGACGCGGGAACGGCATCCGCTGCTCCCGTTTCGGCGCCGACGACCGGGCGACGGCGCACGTAGCGCTTCAGCAGCACGACGAGGCCGGCGCTCACCACCATGCCCGCGGCGATGGCCACGAGGAACATGCCGATGTTGCCGATGGCGAAGAACACGAAGATGCCGCCGTGCGGGGCCTGCGAAGTGACGCCGGTGCCCATCACGATCGCGCCGGTGAGCGCACTGCCCACGATGCCGGCCGGGATGACGCGCAGCGGGTCGGCCGCCGCGAACGGGATGGCCCCCTCGGAGATGAACGCCGCTCCGAGGAACCACGCCGCCTTGCCGTTCTCGCGCTCGGCCGCACTGAACAGCCGGCGGTCGATCACCGTGGCGAGGGCGAGGGCCAGCGGCGGCACCATTCCGGCGGCCATCACGGCGGCCATGATCTGCCACGGCACCTGGTTGTCGACGGTTCCCGCGGCGAGGCCCGCGACCGCGAAGGCGTAGGCGACCTTGTTGATGGGGCCACCGAGGTCGACGGCCATCATGGCGCCGAGGATGATGCCGAGCAGCACCGCCGACGCACCCGTGAGCGACGAGAGCCAGTCGTTGAGGCCGGTCATGAGCAGCGCGATCGGGCCGCCGAGCACGAGCAGCATGAGGCCCGAGGCGAAGATCGAGCCGAACAGCGGGATGATGACGACGGGCATCAGGCCGCGGATGACGCGGGGCACGCGCAGTCGCCCGATCGCCCAGGCGATGAAGCCGGCGAGCAGACCGCCCACGAGGCCGCCGAGGAAGCCGGCGTTCATGACGAGGGCGACGGCACCGGCGGTGAAGCCCACCGCGATGCCCGGCCGGTCGGCGATGGCGTAGGCGATGTAGCCGGCGAGCGCCGGCACGAGGAAGCCCATGGAGGCGGCCCCGATGACGAAGGACACCGCGCCGAGATAGGTGCCGAGTCCGCCGTCGGGCAGGTTCCAGAGCGAGTTGTGCAGCACGATGTCGGTGGCGTTCGCGTTGATCTGGTAGCCCGCGAGCAGGAAGCCGAGGGCGATGAGCAGACCGCCGCCTGCGACGAAGGGGATCATGTAGCTGACGCCCGTGAGCAGGTAGCGCTTGAGCTTGACACCGATGTGCTCGCCCGAACCCGAGTCGGCGGCCGCGGCGGATGCTCCGCTCGCGTCGCCCGCGTCGCCCGCGACACGACGGGCGTGCGGGTCGGCGGCGGCGGCGAGCGCCTCGGCGATCATCGCATCCGGTTCGTCGATGCCGCGCTTGACGGGCGCCTGGATGACGGGCTTGCCGGCGAAGCGGGCCTTGTCGCGCACGTCGACGTCGACCGCGAACACCACGGCCGCCGCGCGGGCGATGATGGCCGGGTCGAGCGGCTGCGCGCCCGAGGAGCCCTGCGTCTCGACCTGGAGCTCGACGCCGGCGCGCTCGGCGGCGGCCACGAGCGAGTCGGCAGCCATGTAGGTGTGCGCGATGCCGGTGGGGCAGGCTGTGACGGCCACGAGAAGCGGCTTCGGAGCGACGGCGACGACGGGCTCCGCCGAGGCGACAGGCGCAGTAGCGGCGGCGGCGGACGCGCCGGGAACGCCCGCGAGAGCGCCCTCCACGAGCGCCACGATCGCCTCGGCGTCGGGCGCCTCGCGCAGGGCCGCCACGAACTCGGGCTTGATGAGCGAGCGCGCGAGCGTCGACAGCAGCACCAGGTGCTCCTGGTCGGCGCCGTCGGGCGCGGCGATGAAGAAGACGAGGTCGGCCGGGCCGTCGGCGGCGCCGAAGTCGACCGCAGGCCGCGGGCGGGCCATCGCGAGGGTCGGCTCGAGCACGGCGGCCGAGCGGCAGTGCGGGATGGCGAGACCGCCGGGGATGCCGGTGTCGGTCTTGCTCTCGCGGTCCCAGGCGGCGGCGTAGAGCGCCTCGGTGTCGGTGGCGCGGCCGGCGGCGACCACGAGGGCGGCGAGCGCGCGGATGACGCCCGATTTCTCGGCGCCGAGATCCTGGTCGAGCACGACCAGTTCGGTGGTGATGAGAGAGGACATGGTTCGGTAACTCCTTCGTTATCTCCGGCCGGCGGCGATGCGCGGACGGTGGCTGACGACGATGTCGTCGGGGTGGGTGAGGTCGAGGGTGGGCACGGTGGATCCGGGCAGGGAGGCGGCGGCGGCGCCGTGGGCGACGGCCTGCGCGAGTCGCGCCGATCCGTCGTCGCCGCGATCGGCCGCCAGCAGGTAGCCGGCGAGCGAGCAGTCGCCCGCGCCGACCGTGCTGCGCGCGACGATGACCGGGGCGTCGGCCGAGAGGATGTCGTCGGCCGAGACGAGCAGGGCGCCGCGAGCGCCGAGCGTGACCAGGGCGGCGCCGAGGCTCGGCGAGACGAGTCGCTCGGCCACGTCGGCCACGAGTTCCCGATCCGCCTCGAAGGCGTCCGGGTCGGTCTCGGGCACGGGCAGGCCGAGACCGGCCGCGAGTTCGAGCAGCTCCTCGCCGTTCGGCTTCACGAGGTCGACGGGCTCCCCCGATGCCACGAGGGCGACGAGGGGCGCACCGGAGGTGTCGACGGCGATGCCGGGCGCGGGCCGGCCCGCGCGGGCGGCCGAGTCGCGGATGCCGGCCACGAGCCGCGCGTAGAAGTCGTCCGGCACTCCCGGAGGCAGCGAGCCCGCGAGCACCACCCAGCTCGCGGCGGCCGCGTGTGTGACGACCAGCGCGACCAGGGCATCCTGATCGGCCGCGTCGAGCGGCTCACCCGGCTCGTTGAACTTGGTGGTCGTGCCGTCGGGTTCGGTGACCGTGGTGTTCGAGCGGATGCGCGCCCGCACCGGCACCGTCTGCACCGGGATGCCCTCGGCGGCCAGGGCCGCGACCATGGGGTCGCCGGGGGCGGCGGGCAGGATGGCGAGAGTCGCGCATCCGGCCGCGTGCAGGGCGCGCGAGACGTTCACGCCCTTGCCTCCCGGCTGCTGGGTGGAGCTCGTGGCGCGCTGCACCTGCCCGCGTGCGAGCGGGGCGGCGAGGTCGATGGTGCGGTCGAACGAGGGGTTGACCGTGACGGTGACGATCACGCGACCACCACCTCCACGTCGAGGGCGTCGAGAGCCGCGGAGAGCGTGCCGGCCGGGTCGCGGTCGGTGATGAGGGTGTCGAGCTCGCGCAGTTCGGCGAAGCGGTGCAGCGTCTCGTCGCCGAGCTTGCTGGAGTCGATCAGTGCCACCGAGCGGCGCGCGGCGCGCACGATGGCCGCCTTGACCGAGGCCTCGCGTTCGTCGGGCGTGCTGAGACCGAACTCGGCGCTGATGCCGTTGGCTCCGACGAAGGCGATGTCGGGGCGCAGGTGGGCGAGCTGGTCGAGGGTGAAGGCTCCGACGGCGGCACTGGTGACGCCGCGCACCGAGCCGCCGAGCAGCTGCAGGTCGATGGAGGGGTTCAGGTGCAGGAGGGCCGCGATCGGCACCGAGTTCGTGATGACGGTGAGCTGCGAGCCGTCGGCCGAGCGCCAGTCGGCGAGCCGCTCCGCCAGGGCGCCGGTGGTGGTGCCGGCGTCGAGCAGGATCGAGCCGCGGAAGCCCTCGCCCAGAAGCCCCATAGCCGCGTCGGCGATGGCCAGCTTGGCCTCGCGGGCCCGGTCGCTGCGGTCGGCGACGCTCGACTCGACGAGGCTCGTCTTGGTGTGCGCCACCGCTCCGCCGTGCACGCGGCGCAGCACCCCTTGGCGTTCGAGCACGTCCAGGTCGCGACGCACGGTCTCGGGGGTGACGCCCAGCGACTCGGCGAGATCGGCGACGGTCACCCGGCCGTGGGAGACGACGGCTTCACCGATGCGTTCGTGGCGTTCGACGGCGTACATGTCGACAGTGACCCTTCTGGAGGACTCGGCTTTGAATCTGCGCGTTTCTGCGTTTACGTGACACTAGACGCGAAACAAACAGAAAGCAAGAACTTCAACACAGATTCGCGCAGATCCGCACGAACACTGGGCACTTATGCCCCCCTTACAGGGCGCACAGTGAATTCCCAGGAAAATAACGATTCGGTAACTAGCGCACCGTTACCTGACCGTTATATATTCGAAGAGCCGAAGTTGTTTGCTGTGGCAGCTTCGGCGGAATGTGATTGCAGGACACTCTTGGTGCAAGGGAGAGGGCCCGTCGTTAGCCTCTACGACGGGCCCTCAATCATTTAACCCAGCGCTTCGGCCGAAGCAATACAGTGGCCGCATGAGAAGCGAAACCCTCTTTCTCGGAACCGTCATCACGATCGATGATTCACGGCCCCGAGCCGAGGCGCTGCTCGTGCGAGACGGGCGGATCGCGGCCGTCGGCGACGAGGCCGCCGTGCGGACCGCCGTCACGGCGGGCACCGGCCTCGAGGTGGTCGATCTCGGAGAGAACGCACTGCTACCCGGCTTCATCGAAGCCCACGGCCACCCGAGCGACACCGCTGTGCTGCTCAGCCGCTACATGATCGACATCCGGCCCGTGACGATCGAGACCGGCGCCGAGGTGATGGAGGCCATCCGCGCCGGCGTGGCCGCGCATCCGGAGGGTGCCTTCTTCAACGGGTGGGACAACCTCCTGCAGACCGGCGTGCCCGAGCCCGACATCCACTCGCTCGACGCGATCGGCGGCGCGACGCCGATCGTGATCCTCCACAACTCCGGTCACGTCGTGTACTTCAACTCGGCCGCCGCCCGCGCTTCCGGGGTCGACAAGAGCACGCCCGACCCGGCGGGCTCGCACTGGGAGCACGACGACGCCGGGGAGCTCACCGGCAAGGGTTTCGAGGTGGGCACGCTCTTCGCCATGGCGGGCTCCGCGCTCGGGGCCGCCGCGCACGAGATGCCGACCCTGCTCACCACCTATCTGAGCGGACTCAACGCCGTGGGCATCACCACGGTGAGCGACATGAGCTGGGATGCCCAGAAGCAGCCCGCGCTCGACGCCCTGCGGGCCGCGGGCGGGCCGAGCGCCCGGTTGCGGCTCTACGAGATGTCGGGGCCGGGAAAGCACGCCTCGGTGCCGCTGCAGAACGGCGATGCGAGCATCCGGCAGGTGGGCGTCAAGACCTGGGCCGACGGCTCGCCGTGGGTGGGCAACATCCTGCTCTCTTTCCCCTATCTCGACACCGAGGGCACGCGGTCGATCGGGGTCGAGCCCGGCTCGCACGGCTCGGCCAACTACACGCGCGACGAGCTCGACGAGGTGGTGGAGCGCTACTTCCCCGAGGGCTGGCAGCTCGCCTGCCACGTGCACGGCGACCTCGCGGTCGACCGGGTGCTCGACACCTGGGAGGCACTGCTCGAGCGGCACCCGCGGGCAGACCACCGGCTGCGGATGGAGCACGTCGGGGCCATGACGCCGACCCAGTTCGCGCGGGCGGCGGCGCTGGGGGTGACCGTGAGCATCCTGATCGACCACGTCTACTACTGGGGCGACGTGCTCGTCGACGAGCTCTTCGGGCCCGAACACGGCGGGCCGTGGGCGAACGCGCGGGCCGCGCTCGATGCCGGGCTGCGCGTGTCGTTCCACAACGACGGCACCGTGACGCCGGCCGAGCCGCTGTGCAACATGGCGGTGGCGATGACGCGCACCACCCGCTCCGGGCGCCACCTGCCCGGCGCGGAGGGTGTCACCATCGAGCAGGCGCTGCGGGCGCAGACCCTCGATGCAGCGTGGCAGCTGTTCTCCGAGCACGAGGTGGGCAGCCTCGAGGCGGGCAAGTTCGCCGATCTCGTGGTGCTCTCGGGCGACCCGACGGCCGTGACGGCCGAGGAGTTGCCGGGTCTGGCAGTGGTGGCGACCTACCTCGCGGGCGAGAAGGTGCACGGCGGCTGAGCGCGATTCGCCGCGGGAACCCGCAGCGACGGTGCGGGGCGCATCCGCCGCCGGACGGCACCCCGCGAACGGGTGCGTGCCAGAATGAATTCCACCATTCCTCGAGTGTCTGGAGTTGAGATGGCACCGGATGTTTCGCCCGTCGCCGCCTGGGAATCGCTGTTCCGCGCCCAGGTCACCGTGATGCGTCAACTCGCCTCCGAGTTCCCCACCGACATCGTCTCGCTCAACGAGTACGACGTGTTGTTCAACCTCTTCATCCAGCCGCGCAAGACCCTGCGCATCCGCGATCTCGGCGAGAAGGTGCTCCTCACCCAGCCCTCGATCAGCCGGCTGGTCGATCGCCTGGTGGGGCGCGGCATCCTCGAGAAGCACGACGACCCGAGCGACGGCCGCGGTACCCTCGTGGCGCTCACCTCGCACGGCGTGACGGTGTACCGGCAGGCCGCGGTCATCCACGCCGAGTCCATCACCGCGCACATGAGCGGATGCCTGTCCCCGGACGAGCTCGACGAGCTCGCCCGCCTCTGCGACAAGCTCCGTGTCGGCGTCGCCGCCAAGTGAGGGTCGCGCCATGCCCGCCTCCGCCTCTGCTCGCTTCGTAGCCTCGTCGCTTTCGGCTGAAAACGGGCGCTGTTTCGAGCCGAAAGTGACGAGGCTGCGGGAGGGGCAGGAGGGACAGGAGGGGCGCGGAGACGCCCGCGGCGGGGTTGACTGAGAGGGTGAGTGACTTCGGTACGACCCTGGTGTGGTTGCGCGACGACCTGCGGGTGCGCGACAACCCGGCGCTGCACGCGGCTGCGGGGCGGGGCGGACCGATCGTGTGCCTGTACGTGCTCGACGAGGAGAGCGAAGGTGTGCGACCGCTCGGCGGCGCGTCACGGTGGTGGCTGCACGGAAGCCTGACGGCGCTGGCTGCCGAGCTGCGCGAGATCGGGCTCGCACTGACGCTGCGACGCGGTCCCGCGGAGCGCGTGGTGCGCGAGCTGGTCGGTGAGACGGATGCCGCCGCGGTGCTCTGGAACCGCCGCTACGGCGAGGCCGAGCGGGCCATCGACACGGCGCTCAAGTCGTCGCTGCGGACGGAGGGCGTGGAGGTCGCGAGCTTCCAGGGCTCGGTGCTCGCCGAGCCCTGGACCGTGCAGACCGGCCAGGGCGGGTGGTACAAGGTGTTCACGCCGTTCCACCGGGCGGTTCTCGGGCGGCCGGAGCCGCGGCATCCGCTGCCCGTGCCCGGTTCAGACTCGGGGACCGCGGCCGGCGCGGGTTCGGGCGCCCCGCTCCACCACCGGCGCGTGCCGAGCGACGAGCTCGACAGCTGGGGGCTGCTGCCCACGCGCCCCGACTGGGCCGCGGGGCTCCGCGAGCGCTGGGAGCCCGGCTCGGCGGGCGCGCACCGCCGGCTCGAGTCCTTCCTGCGCAGCGGCATCGGCGCCTACCCCGAGGAGCACGACTTCCCCGCCGAGGACGGCACGAGCGGCCTCTCTCCGCATCTGCGCTTCGGCGAGATCAGCCCCTTCGAGGTGTGGCACGCCGTCGACCGGCACCGGGCGGGGCATCGGGGTGACGCGGAAGGCGCATCCGCCTTCCTGCGCCAGCTGGTGTGGCGCGAGTTCGCCTACCACCTGCTGTTCCATCTGCCGTCGATCACCACGGAGAACATGCGCTCCGAGTTCGACGGCTTCCCGTGGGCGACGCCGGGCGAGGCCGAGCTCGAGGCCTGGAAGCAGGGGCGCACCGGTATCCCGCTCGTCGACGCCGGCATGCGTGAACTCTGGCACACCGGGGTGATGCACAACCGGGTGCGGATGGTCGTGGCGTCGTTCCTGGTGAAGAATCTGCGCGTGCACTGGCGGGTGGGCGAGGGGTGGTTCTGGGACACGCTGGTCGACGCCGACCCCGCCTCCAACGCGCTCAACTGGCAGTGGGTGGCGGGGTCGGGGCCGGATGCGGCGCCGTACTTCCGGGTGTTCAACCCCGAGCTGCAGGCGTCGAAGTTCGACCCGCATGCCGCCTACATCCGCCGCTGGGTGCCCGAATTCGGCACGGAGGCCTACCCCGCGCCCATCGTCGACCTCGCCGAGTCCCGCCGCGCTGCCCTAGACGCCTACGCGACCATCCGCTGACCCGGCTCCCCCTCCCTCCCCCCGCCCCCCGCGGGGGGAGCTAGTAGCCCGAGAAGTGGTCGGTGCGGATGCGATGGGCGCCGGCGCGGCGGAGTTGGGTGGCGACGTGGTCGACGAAGCCGGGAGGGCCCGAGACGTAGGCGCGACGCGAGGCGAGGTCGCCGATGGCCGCACCGAGCGCCTCCGCCGTGAGCCGGCCGGGGCCCAGGTACTCCCAGTTCTCGGGCAACGACGGCGGCAGGGCCGGGGCGGCGACGAGCACCCGGATGCCGGCTGCCGAGAGTTCGGGGGCGTAGGCGAGTTCGTCGGGGGCCGACACCGAGTAGACGAGCACGACATCCGACGGACGGCTGCCGCCGCGCGAGCGCTCGGCGAGCTGGCTGACGAAGGGGGTGATGCCGATGCCGCCGGCCGCCAGCACGAGAGGAACGGTGGGATCGGACGGCAGCAGGAAGTCGCCGCCCACCCAGGTGGACCGCACCACCGCGCCCGGCTCGAGAGACACGAGCGCCTTCTTGAACGAACTCGAGGGCTGCGAGAGCTTGATGCCCACGCTCACCAGCTGCGCACCCGCCGGCGCCGCATCGGCGGGTGGCGACGCGATGCTGAACATGCGCCGCGACCCGCGCGAGTCCACCCCGCGGTGCGGCACCGTCAGCTCGAGGTACTGCCCGGCCCGGAACCGCAGCGGCGCCGCCGGCTCGAAGTCGAAGGCGGCGCTCGAAGGCGTGAGCGAGCGGGTGCCGAGATAGCGAAGCCGGATGCTCCGCCGCTGCCCGAAGGCGAAGGCCACGATGTTGCCCACCACGAGCGCGATCTCGGGCGTGGAGTACACCGACCCGAAGGAGAACGGCACCGAGAACAGCACCGCCACGATCGCCGCCACCGCGAGCTGCTGCCAGCGCCTCGGCGGCAGGGTGAGCGGCTCGCTCAGCATGAATCCGGCCAGGAACACGATCGGGAACGACCCGAGCGCGAGCCAGAGCGAGTCGAGCACGGGCTGCCCGAGGGCCACCAGGCGCACGGTGACGATGGCCGCCGAGATCACCACGAAGGTGAGGCCGAGTGCGAGGCGCCGGGTGCGGTACAGCACGAGCAGCGCTCCCACCGCCACGAAGGGCAGCATCGCGGGGTTCGCCACCCACCAGCCCGAGAGGTTCAGCGTGGTGACGGTCATGATCACCGCTGCCGCCGCCACCGGGTTGAGCACGTGCCGACCGCGGACGGCCAGAACGAACTTCGACGCCGACGCCACGACGCCCGAGAGCGCGAGCAGCAGCAACCCCTGCGGGGACGCGGTGGGCAGGAACACGAAGAACACCAGCAGCCCCGTGATGAGCGACGACTCGAGATGCGCCCGCGCGCGGAACGCCAGCGCGAACACCCAGCTGGACACCATCGTGGCCGCGATCGCCACCACCAGGCTCAGCCCGAGTTGCAGCGGCGTGTAGAACAGCTGCCCGACGGCGCCGGCGATCAGGGCGACCACGGCGAGCGCCCCGAGCACCAGCGCCATCAAGCGATACATCGTGACACGCCCGAGCAGGGTGTCGATTCGAGCGATCATGTGAAGAGTTCTCCTGGGAAGTCGCGCGAGATCTCGGCTCGCCCGTCGGCATACATGCGTACATAGCTGAAATGGAATGTGTCGGCGAGGCGGTGGGCGCCGGTGAAGAAGAGCGCGGTCGCGAGCCCGTCGGCGAGCGCCGTGTCGGCTGCCACCACCCAGGTCGCGATCACCTCGCGCGCCGGGTTGCCGGTGCGCGCGTCGAGGATGTGGTGGAGCCCGTCACCCCAGGCGCGCCGGTTGCTCGCCGAGGCGCACAGCGAGGCTCCGCGCAGCTCGGCCACGCCGATCGCCTGTCCGGCGGCCAGCGGATGCTCGAGGCCGACCCGGATCGCCTCCGGCCCTTCGTGCCGCAGATCGCCGCTCGCGTCGACCACGAACTCGGAGATCCCGTGCTCGCGCAGCACACCGGCCACGAGATCGACGAGGTAGCCCTTGCCGGCGGCCCCGACGTCGATGACGGCGGGGCGGGTGGTGGAGAGGGTGAGACCCTCGCGGCGGATGTCGGCGACCCAGGATGCGCGGCCCCCGGCATCCGGCCCCGCTCCCCCGCGTTCGGCGGCCGCGACCGGTCGCAGGCTGTAGTCGCGGTCGTAGCCGAGCAGCTCGAGCTCGCGGCCCACCAAGGGGTCGACCGCCCCGCCCGTGGCCGTCACCAGTCGGTCGTAGAGGTCGAAGAGGTGAGCGGAGTCGGGCGGGAAGGTGAAGGAGCCGCCCACGGGCGCCGAGGCGATCGCCGTGACGAGGGAGTCGGCGCGGAACCGCGAATAGACGGCGTCGAAGTCCTCGATGCGCCGGGCGACCACCCCGCGCACCGCGTCGCCGAGCTCGGCCGGGGTCTCGATCTGCCAACTCGTGCCGATGGCCTCGAAGTCGAGGCGGGCGGGCGCGGACCCCAGTCCGGGCGCGGCCCCGGCCGACGGGGTCGCGGTCACGGGAGCGATGGCGGTCGCGGAAGCCCTAGGAGGCATCCGCTTTGATGGCGTCGACGGCCTGGTTGAAGCCGCCGCTCGTGAGGCTCGAACCGGCCACGCGCGACACGGAGATCTCGTCGATGTCCTTGCCCACCACGACCGCGGCGATGCCGTCGGCGAACTGCGTCTGGTAGGAGACGGCGGTGGGGTTGGTGGCGTCGGGCGTCACCGTGACGGCGGTGATGATGTCGCCGGCGAGGGTGAGGGAGACGTCGATGGTCTCCTGGCCGTTGGGTGAGATGTACTGGCCCTGGGCCGAGTACTCGCCGTCCTTGTAGGTGCTCGACGAGCTGCCGGCCGCCGCCGAGGCGCTCGACGAGGCCGACGGGCTCGCTGCGGCCGTCGAGGAGACTGTCGGTGCCGTCTCCGCGTCGGCGGCGGTGCTCCCGCTGGTGGTGGCGCAGCCCGCGAGGGCGACGGAGAGGGAGACACCGGTCATCGTGGCGAGGGCGAGCTTCTTCTGGCGAGTTGTCATGGCAGTTCCCTGTCGTGTCGTGGTGATGGTCTCGGTCGCGCGCTGGGCGCCGACGGTTTCGACGCTAGCGAGCGCGGCCATCCGGCCTCTTCGAGCCGCCTATGAACCGGCTGTGACTGCCGAAGGCGACTCCGAGAGCGTCGGCGGCCTCTACTTGGGGTCAACGGGGCGGGGCCCGCAAACGTTCATTCGGCCGTGCCGGAACGCTGCCGACGCAGGCGGCGGAGGGTGCTGATGGTGCGCTGCTCGGGCAAGCTCCAGCCGAAGCGCACGGCCAGCAGACGGATGACGGCGGTCGCGATCACGCAGATCACCCCGGCCACCGTGATGTTCGCCCCCGACGCGACGGCGCCCACCAGGAACACCGCGCCCACCCCGGCCGCCACCGCGTAGAGCGAGCCGACGTGCATGACGCCGATCGGCATCCCGAGCAGGATGTCGCGCAGCATGCCGCCGCCGACGGCCGCGACGATGCCGACGAAGATCGACGGCACCACGGGCAAGCCCATCGACAGCGCCTTGCTCGCCCCGATGGCGCAGAACAGCCCGAGGCTCACCGCGTCGAGCACGGTGATCACGACGTTCAGGCGCGAGAACAGGCGCTCGAGCAGCATGCCGACGAGCGCGGCGGCGATGGCCACGGGGATGTACCAGTTCGACTGCAGCGCGGCCGGCACCTGGTTGAGCAGCAGGTCGCGGATGACACCACCGCCGAAGCCGTTGACCACGCCGATGAGGCCGACGCCGAGCAGGTCGAGCCGCTTGTCCTTGAACTGGGCCGCGAACATGGCGCCCTGGACGCTGCCGAGCGCGGTCGCCGCGAGATCGAGCCACATCGGGATCTCGAACTGCTCGGCCACCATGCACCGATCTTCGCATGGCGCTGCTCCCCGGCGGGAACCAGGGCGTGTCTGACGACGCCACGAGCGCGCCATCCGGGCGCGCCGCGGCGCCCGCCGAATCGTCAGACCCGCCCTAGCTGTACTGCCCGGGCAGTACCCCTAGCGGAAGGCGAGGATCTCAGGGCCCCAGGCCTCGCGGATCTCCGCGTCGGGGTCGAGCACCACGGCGTCGTCGCGGTCGATGATGAGGGTGCTGCGGTTCGACTCGTCGTAGACCGGCCATTCCACGGCGGCTGAGCCGGCCTCGCTCGCCTCCGGAGCAGGAACGTCGGGCGCACGCCCGTGCGCGAAGGCCAGCCAGCGCGCCTGCATGCGCCGGGACACCTGTTCCGCCTCGGCCCGGCCGCCGAGGCGGAACACGAGGTCGCGACCCCACGGCGCGAAGGAGCCGAAGACGTAGGCGAGCTCGGCCGCGTGGGTGGCGCCGATCCCGGTCACTCGCAGCAGCGGAGTGGCGTGGTCGAAGCGGTACATCCAGGTGGGCGCGAAACGGCTGTGGGCCTCGGCCAGCCAGATCGACGGCATCCGGAACCCCGCGTCGCGCGAGATCTCGGCGGGCGCGCGGCGCCGCGGGTAGCCCGGGTAGGCGCCGGTGATGCGCTCGCCCGCTCCCTCGAACTCGGGGCGGTCGTTGGCGATCTCCACGAACATCCGCTCCACCGACTCGGTGGTGATGGGCAGCAGCGGCGAGCGCATCAGCTTGAAGAACGACGACTCGTCGTGGTTGGTGCCGATGATGAGCGGGATGGCGGGCGCGCGGCCCTCGCGGAAGACGGTCAGCGGGTAGTCGGGCAGCACGTCGTCGCCCTGCACCGGCGCCATGGCGAGCGTGCCCGGCACCTGCGACGACACCTCGTGGATCAGCTCGGCGCCCGCGTCGACGAGGTCGAAGGGGTCGAGGTCGCGCAGCTTCTGGGCCTGCCCGGGCGCGATTCCGACGATGTCGAGGAAGCGGGCGGCGACCGTGGCGGCGCGCTCCTGTCCGTATATCGAGGTGACGGGGGCACTCTGGGCGATGGCCCGGTGGAACAGTCCGGAGGTGAGCGGCGAGGCCATGAGCGCGATCACGCAGGCACCGCCCGCCGACTCGCCGAACAGCGTGACGTCGCCGGGGTCGCCGCCGAAGGCACGGATGTTGTCGCGCACCCACTCGAGGGCGAAGATCTGGTCGCGCAGGCCCACGTTGGAGTCGAAGCCGTGCCCGAAGCTCGAGTCGCCGGTGCTCGGCGAGAAGCTCGAGAAGTCGACGAAGCCGAGCGCGCCGAGGCGGTAGTTCACCGTGACCACGACGACGTCGCCGTTCGCGGCGAGGTGGCGGGCGTCGTAGAAGCGCTGGCCGGTTGAGCCCTGGAAGTAGCCGCCACCATGGATCCACACCATCACGGGCTTGGGCCGGCCTGCGGCCGCGGCCGCAGCGGCTCCGAGCGGGGCCCACACGTTGACGGTGAGGCAGTCCTCGCTGAGGCCGATGGCCGGATCGACCTCCATCGACTTCAGGATGCGCTGCGGCGCCATCGGACCGTATCCGCTCGCGTCGCGGAGCTCCGGCCACGGCGCCGGCGCGATCGGCCGGCGGAAGCGGCGGTCGCGCACCGGCGCCGCGGCGAACGGGATGCCCTTCCAGCTGAGCACGTCTCCCTCACGCGCCCCGCGCACGGCTCCCGCCGCGGTGCGCCGCACCAGCGACTCCGCCCGTCCCCCACTCATACCCGAATGCTACCCACGCATCCTGAACCCCCGTCT
>SCNI01000002.1 GCA_005502775.1 Microbacteriaceae bacterium 3FA27C10 | reverse complement strand
CGGGAGCGGGTGCTTCGGTGGAGGGCGTGACGACCTCGGTCGGCGCCTCCGCGGCGGGCGCGGCCGGAGCCGGCTCCTCGGCCGGAGCGGCGGGAGCAGCCGGAGCGGCAGCACCCGAGCCGTCTCCGATGGTCACGAGGGCGGTGCCGACCTCGACGGTCTCGTCTTCCTGCACCAGGATCGCCTCGATCACACCGGCCACGGGTGACGGGATCTCGGTGTCGACCTTGTCGGTCGACACCTCCAGCAGGGGCTCGTCGACCTCGACACGATCGCCGACGTTCTTGAGCCAGCGGGTGACCGTACCTTCCGTGACACTCTCACCGAGTGCGGGAAGGTTGACGGATTCGCTCATGAGCATGTCTCCTTATGGAACCGATTCGAAACTAAGCCTATTGCGGCAGGACTAGATGGCGTGCAGGGGCTTTCCGGCCAGCGCGAGGTGCGCTTCGCCGAGGGCCTCGTTCTGGGTGGGGTGCGCGTGGATGAGCGAGGCCACGTCTTCGGGGTAGGCCTCCCAGTTCACGATGAGCTGACCCTCGCCGATGAGTTCGCCCACGCGGGCACCGATCATGTGGATGCCGATGACGGGGCCGTCGTTGACGCGCACCACCTTGACGGAGCCGGTGGTGCCGATGATGTGGCTCTTGCCGTTGCCGGCGAGGTTGTAGTCGTAGGCCGAGATCTTGTCGGCGCCGTACTTCTCGGCCGCCTTCGCCTCGGTGAGACCCACGGAGGCGACCTCGGGGTCCGAGTAGGTGACCTTGGGGATGTTGACGTCTTCGACGATCTGCGGCGCGAGGCCCGCGATCTCCTCGGCCACGAAGATCCCCTGCTGGAATCCGCGGTGGGCGAGCTGGAGGCCGGGCACGATGTCGCCGACGGCGTAGACGCCGGGAACGCTGGTCTCCAGGCGCTCGTTCGTGATGACGAAGCCGCGGTCGATGGTGACGCCGGCCTCTTCGAAGCCGAGGCCCTGCGTGGCCGGGCCGCGGCCGACCGCCACGAGCAGCAGTTCGCCGTCGAAGGCCTTGCCGTCTTCGAGGGTGACCACGACGCCCTCGTCGTTCTGAGTGACACCCGAGAAGCGCACGCCGAGGTTGAAGGCGATGCCGCGCTTGCGGAACGCGCGCTCGAACTGCTTCGAGATCGCCTCGTCCTCGTTCGGCACCAGGTGGGGGAGCGCCTCGATGATCGTGACCTCGGCGCCGAACGACTTCCAGACGCTCGCGAACTCGACGCCGATCACACCGCCGCCGAGGATGACGACCTTCTTCGGCACGAAGTCGAGCGACAGCGCCTGCTCGGAGGTGATGACCCGCCCGCCGATCTCGAGCCCGGGAAGGGTGCGGGAGTACGAACCGGTGGCGAGCACGATCTTCTTGCCGACGATGGTGTCGTCGCCGACCTGCACCGTGGTGGGGGAGGTGAGCCGCCCCTCGCCCGCGATGGTCGTGATTCCGCGGGCCTTCACGAGGCCCTCGAGCCCCTTGAACTTGGAGGAGACGATGCCCTCGCGGTAGGCGGTGACGGCGGCGATGTCGATGCCGCCGAAGGTCGTGTTCACGCCGTACTTGGCGGACTCGCGCGAGACGTCGGCCACCTCGGCCGAGTGCAGGAGCGCCTTGGTGGGGATGCAGCCGCGATGCAGGCAGGTGCCGCCGACCTTGTCCTTCTCGATCATCGCCACGGAGAAGCCCAGTTGACTTGCCCGCAGTGCGGCGGCGTATCCGCCGCTGCCCCCGCCGAGAACCACAATGTCAAAGTTCTGTTCCGACACCCAGCAACTCCCTCGTGCATACGTTTCCGATTCGCATCGTTCGGACCGAACCGGAGAGACGGGCAAAGTTTTTTCGCCCATGCGAGCTTACTACGCGCGGGACTGCGCCTCTGCAAATCGCAGCAGCGTGCGCACGGTGGCACCGGTCGGACCCTTGACGGTGAATCCGTAGCCGCCCTCCTTGTTCTGCGCCGCCCCGGCGATGTCGAGGTGCACCCAGGGAATGCGGCTGCCGTCGTCGCGCTTCGCGACGAACTCCTGCAGGAACACCCCGGCCACGAGCATCCCGCCCGCCGTGTTGCCCGGCTTGACGTTCGCGATGTCGGCGATGTCGGAGGTAAGCAGCGAGCGCATCTCCGCCGGCAGCGGCATGTGCCAGAGCGGCTCCCCGGCCTCGCGCGCCGCCTCGAGCACGGCGGACACCAGCTCGTCGTCGCCCATCGTGGCGACGTAGCGGTTGCCGAGGGCCACGACGGCGGCGCCCGTGAGCGTCGCCACGTCGATGATGGCGTCGGGATGCTCCTCCGCCGCAGCCACGAGCCCGTCGGCGAGCACGAGCCGCCCCTCGGCGTCGGTGTTGAGTACCTCGACCGTGCGGCCGCCCCGGATGGTGAGCACGTCACCCGGGCGGATCGCCTCACCGGAGGGCATGTTCTCGGCGAGGCAGAGCCAGGCCGTCAGCCGCACCGGCAGTCCCAGCTCCGCGGCGGCGAGAACGGTCGCCAGCACCGTGGCAGACCCGGCCATGTCGTACTTCATGCCGATCATCGACACCGGCGGCTTCAGCGAGAGGCCGCCCGTGTCGAAGGTGATGCCCTTGCCCACGAGGGCGATGTGCCGGGTCGCCCCGGCGGGCGCATACGACACCCGCACGAGCCGCGGCAGGCGGGGCGAGCCCTGGCCGACGCCGGCGATGCCGCCGAAACCGCCCTCGAGCAGGGCCTCGTAGTCCCACACCGTCACCTCGAGCGGCTTGCCGTCGGCGAGCGCCTGCACCCGTTCGGCGTAGACCTCGGGGTAGAGGTCGAGCGCCGGGATGTTGACGAGATCGCGCACGAGCGCGACGGCGTCGACGGATGCGCGGGCCCGGGCGAGCGCGTCCTTCGCCTCGTCGTCGGCCACGGCCGCGGTCGCGATCGCGATGCCGGGAGGCGACGTGGTCTCCCCGTCGTTCGTTCCGGCGCCGCGGTAGTCGGTGTAGTCGTAGGAGCCGAGGCCCGCACCCTCGATCACGGCGGTCAGCTCCTCCGCCGAACGCGGAGCGAAGTCGATCACGAGCGCCTCACGCTCGCTCAGCCGCCGGGCGGCCGCACCGGCGGCGTAGCGCAGTTCCTCGACTCCGGCATCCGCGGCGCCGAGCCCGACGACGGCGAGGCTCTTCGCTCCCACGCCGGCGGGCGACGGGATGCGCACGAGCTCGTCCTTCTTGCCTGCGAACCCGACCGCGGCGAGCGCCGCCTGCACCTCGGTCACCACTCCGGCCTGCGCGAGGGCTGCTCCGCCGCGCAGCAGGATTCCTTCACCCGCCTTCGAGGCGGCGACGACGACGATCTCCCGGGCCGGATCGAGGGCGGCGGGTGCGGAGTCGGAGCGGAGGCGGAGTGGGGCGGTAGTCATGCCGTCATCGTATCCACGGCTTCCCGATCTATTCCCGAGGCGTGTTCGCTCTCGGCATGCCGCCGCGCCGGGTGGCGCCCGGGGCCCCGGTTTAGAGTTGACGCATGGAAGAACCGAGTGGGCTCTACGACGTCGTCGCCGAAGACGGCCTCGTGCCCGACGGCCTGAACCTCGTCGCCGCGCTCACCGGCTTCACCGATGCGGGCGGGGCGGTCGCCCAGCTGGGTGAATACCTGCTCGACACCCTCGACAACCGCGTGGTGGCCGAGTTCGACACGGATGCGCTGCTCGACTACCGCGCGCGCCGGCCCATCATCACCTTCGATCAAGACCACTTGAGCGACTACCGGCCGCAGACGCTCCGTCTGTACCTGATGACCGACGAGCTCGGTCAGAGGTTCTTGTTCTTGAACGGCTTCGAGCCCGACTTCCAGTGGGAGCGGTTCACCGCAGCCGTGATCCAGCTCGTGCAGCTCTTCCATGTGAAGGCCACCACGTGGGTGCACGCCATCCCGATGCCGGTGCCGCACACGCGGCCGATCAGCGTCACGGTGAGCGGCAACCGCATCGAGCTCATCGACGCGATGTCGGTCTGGCGGCCGAGCACCCAGGCCCCGGGCAATGCGCTCCACCTGGTGGAGTACCGCCTGCAGGAGCTGGGGCATCCGATCACGGGCTTCGTGCTGCTGGTGCCGCACTACCTCGCCGACACCGAGTACCCCACCACGGCGCTCGTCGGCCTCGAGAGCATCAGCTCGGCCACCGGGCTCATCTTCCCCACCGACCGCCTGCGCGAAGAAGGCCGGGTGTTCGCCGGCAAGATCGACGAGCAGGTCGAGTCCAACCCGGAGCTGGCGCGACTCGTGCACACGCTCGAGGAGCGGCACGACACCTACATGGAGGGCACGAGCCTGCGTTCTCCGCTCACCGACATCGACGGGGAGCTGCCGTCGGCCGACGAGATCGCCGACGAGCTCGAGCGCTTCCTGGCCGGCAACCGGCCGGGGGACGACCCTTCGGGCGACTCGCGCCCGCTCTGACGCCGGGTCAGGCTCCGCCCGCCGCGGAGTAGATTGGGGACGGTGAACTCTCGCCGCGCCTGGATCGTCTTCGCGGTCGGTGTCTTCGCCTACATGGCGGCCGTGCTGCAACGCTCGACGCTCGGCGTCGCCGGCGTCTCGGCCGCGGAGCGCTTCGACACGAGCGCCGCGCTGCTCTCGAGTCTCGCGGTGCTGCAGCTCGTGGTGTACGCCGGGCTGCAGATCCCGATCGGTCTGCTGATCGACCGGGTGGGCCCGAAGCTCCTCATCTGCACCGGTAGCGCGGTGATGGCCGCCGGGCAGCTCGTGCTGGCCTTCGCGCCCGACATCGGCACGGCGATCGCGGGCCGCATCCTCGTGGGCGCCGGCGATGCCGCGGTGTTCATCTCGCTCATCCGCCTGATCAACTCCTGGTTCGCGGGGCGGACTGTTCCGCTGCTCTCCCAGTGGACCGGCAACATCGGTGCCATCGGCCAGGTGCTGTCGGCGCTGCCCTTCGCCTGGGTGCTGCACAACGCAGGCTGGACGCCGGCCTTCTCGGCCGCCGCCGCCCTCTCCTTCGTGGCCTTCGTGCTCGGCGTCGTGCTCCTCGCCGACCGGCCGTCCGAGGCCGCCGAACCTCCCCGGGCCGCCTCGGTGCGGGATGCGCTGCGCGGCCTCGGTCTGACCCTCCGGCGCCCGGGAACCCAGCTCGGCTTCTGGGCCCACTACACCACGCAGGCGTCGGGCACGGTGTTCGCGCTGTTCTGGGGGTTCCCGTTCATGGTGTCGGCGCTCGGCTTCGACCAGGCGAAGGCCTCGCTGTTCCTCGTCGTCATCGTCGTGTCGGGTCTGATCGCCGGCCCGATCCTCGGTGTGCTCACCGCACGGTTCCCGCTGCGGCGTTCCAACCTCGTCCTCTCGATCGTCGCGCTGCTCGGCGTCGTGTGGACGGCGGTGCTGCTCTGGCCCGGTGTGCCGCCGACCTGGCTCATCCTTCTGCTCGTCATCTCCCTCGGCATCGGGGGCCCCGGCTCGCTCATCGGCTTCGACTTCGCCCGCTCGTTCAACCCCATCCGCTCGCTCGGCTCGGCGAACGGCGTGGTGAACGTCGGCGGCTTCAGCGCCAGCTTCGTCACCATGTTCCTCATCGGGCTGCTGCTCGACGCCCAGTTCTCGTCGGGCATCAGCCCGGCGCTCTACGATCTCGACGCTTTCCGCCGGGCATTCGCGGTGCAATACCTGGTGGTGGGCTTCGGAGTGGTGATGTTCCTCCGGGCGCGCCGCCGCACCCGCCGCCAGCTGGAGGAGGATGAGGGAATATCCGTGGGCCCCATCTGGGTTGTACTCTCCACAGCGTGGAAGCGCCGGGGGGCGTGACGGCGGGAACCCTAGCTTTTCCGTGCAATAATTGATAATGAAGACCCGTTCCTGTGAGGGGACGCAGCTGCTGTTCGGGCTGCGAGAATCTCCCACTTGACATGGGTCTTAGTAATGTCCAAAAACATCTTCACGCGGCGGAGATTTTCGGGATTCCGACTTGCCAGGGCTCCCGTGTTCTCCGCGATGACATCGCGTGGCATGAAAGGTGAACTCATGGCCACCCCCAAGTCCGCAGACACCCTCGACAAGGCAACGGCGCCTGAAGAGGTCGCGTCGGCTGCGCCCCGCCCCGCGGCGAAGCGCGCGCCGGCCAAGAAGACCGCAGCGAAGGCTGCTCCCAAGAAGGCTGCCAAGGCCGCCGACGACGAGGCCGACATCGAGCCCGGAGACGAGGTCGACGACGACGCCGTCGAGGAGACGGATGACGTGGAGGTCGTCGTCGCCGACGACGACACGGATGCCGAAGCCGCCGACGGCGACGACGACGCCGACTCCGCGAAGAAGCCGGCCGCGGCCGAAGAGGCTCTGCCCAGCGGCGCCCTCGTGCTCTCGCTGGTCGACGACGAAGACGATGTGCCGGTCTACTCCAGCACCATCACGGGTGCGACCGCCGACCCGGTCAAGGACTACCTGAAGCAGATCGGAAAGGTCGCGCTGCTGAACGCGGCCGAAGAGGTCGAGCTCGCGATGCGCATCGAGGCGGGCCTGTTCGCCGAGGACAAGCTGGCGAACACCGACAACCTCAGCCCCTCCGCCAAGCGCGAGCTGCAGTGGGTGGCGAAAGACGGCCAGCGTGCCAAGAGCCACCTGCTCGGCGCCAACCTCCGTCTGGTCGTCTCGCTGGCCAAGCGCTACACCGGCCGTGGAATGCAGTTCCTCGACCTGATCCAGGAGGGCAACCTGGGCCTGATCCGTGCCGTCGAGAAGTTCGACTACACCAAGGGCTTCAAGTTCTCGACCTACGCCACCTGGTGGATCCGTCAGGCGATCACGCGCGCCATGGCCGACCAGGCGCGAACCATCCGCATCCCGGTGCACATGGTGGAGGTCATCAACAAGCTGGCTCGCGTCCAGCGCCAGATGCTGCAGGACCTGGGCCGCGAGCCCACGCCCGAGGAGCTCTCGCGCGAACTCGACATGACGCCCGAGAAGGTCGTCGAGGTGCAGAAGTACGGCCGCGAGCCGATCTCGCTGCACACGCCCCTGGGTGAGGACGGCGACAGCGAGTTCGGCGACCTGATCGAAGACACCGAGGCGGTGGTGCCGGCCGACGCGGTGGGCTTCACGATGCTGCAGAAGCAGCTCGAGTCGCTTCTCGACTCGCTCTCCGAGCGCGAGGCCGGCGTGATCCGGATGCGCTTCGGGCTCGGCGACGGCATGCCGAAGACCCTCGACCAGATCGGCGACACCTTCGGCGTGACGCGTGAGCGCATCCGCCAGATCGAGTCGAAGACCATGGCCAAGCTGCGCCACCCGTCCCGCTCGCAGTCGCTGCGCGACTACCTCGAGTAGGCCGATGGGCCTCCGCACCACGGCCGCCGTCCTCGTCGGGCGGGCCGTCCGGGTCGCCGCGCGCCTGCGCGGCGGCGGCTCGGCGATCCCCGGCAACATCGCTCTGAAGATCGACCCCGGGTTCCTGGAACGCACCATCGCGAGCATCCCGAACGGTGTCGTGGCGGTCTCCGGCTCGAACGGCAAGTCGACCACCACGAACATGCTCGCCGCCATCATGCGGCGGCACGGACTGAAGGTGTTCACCAACCCCTCGGGCGGCAATCTCCCGCAGGGCATCGCCTCGGCGCTGCTCTCCGAGGTGTCCGCGAGCGGCCGGCTCGACTCCGACATCGCGATCCTCGAGGTCGACGAGGGCTACGGAACCCGGCTCGCCGAGCTGCTGAAGCCTCGCACGGTGCTGTTGCTGAACATCCAGATCGACCAGCTCAACCGTTATCACGAGCCGGATCGCGTGGCCGCGATGCTCGGCCGGGTCGCGGCCTCGGCCACCGAGGGTCTCGTGCTGAACCGCGAGGACAACTTCCTCGTCGACCTCGACACGCGCATCCCGGCCCGACCGAACCGCGAGGTGTCCTTCTTCGGCGGCACGCCCGAGCTCGTGGCCGGCGCGAGCCACGGGGTGGCGTCGGCCGATCGCTTCGGTGAGACGACCGTGGCTCCCGGAAGCCGGCCGGCGGCGGTGGAGGTCGTCGCCCTGCACGGCGCGCGCGCGACGCTCGCGATCGGCGGAACCACCATCGAGGTGCGGCTGCCGGCCCGGGGCATGCACTACGCCCTGGATGCGGCGGGCGCCACCGCGGCGGCGCAGAACGTGCTCGGTCCGCTGTTCAGACCGCAGTTCGTGGTGGAGGCGCTGGATTCGCTCGAGACCGTCTACGGCCGTGGCGAGCTGCTGGAGGTGGAGGGCGAGCAGATCGAGATCATCATGATGAAGAACCCCGCGTCCCTGCAGCTGAACCTCGACTCGCTCGAGAGCGCGCCGGAGCAGGTCTTCCTCGCCGTCGACGAGGGCACCCCCGATCCGTCCTGGATCTACGACATCGACTTCTCGGCGCTCGACCACGTCGACGGCATCACCGGGTCGAAGGCGTGGCAGTTCGCCGTGCGGCTCGGCTATCTGGGCATCCCGGTCGGCGAGGTCGATCTCGACGTGCGCCGGGCCCTCAAGTCGTTCCTGGCGCGGCCTGCGCCCGCCACCGGCCACAAGGTGATGATCTTGAACTACGAGCAGATGATGCTGATCCGCAAGATCCTGGGCTTCAAGGAGCTCGAGGGCGGGGGAGCGGCCTGATGACGAACGAGGGCGCCCTGCGCATCCTGCATCTGTTCCCGCGTCTGCTGGGGCTGAACGGCGAGAGCGGCAACGTCGACATCCTGCGCCGGCGAGCCGAGTGGCACGGCCTGCCCGTCGAGGTGACCACCTACGACGAGGGTGCACCGCTCGGCTTCGACGACGCCGATCTGGTGTTCATCGGCAGCGGTCCGGTCTCGGCCGAACTGCTCGCGCATCCGCTCGTCAGCGCCGTGGCGCCGGAGCTCCGGGCCCTGGCCGCCGACGGCCGACCCTTCCTCGCCATCGGAGCCGGATTCCAGCTCCTGGGCGAGAAGGTCGTGCTCGAGGGCGGCGAGTCGCTCGAGGGTGCCGGCGTGTTCCCGGTGGTCACCCGGCACGGCGGCACGCGTGTGGTGGGCGACTTCGTGGTGGAGTCACCGCGGCTCGGCACCGTCGTGGGATTCGAGAACCGCGGCTCGTTCGTCGACGTCGGCCCCCACGGCACCCTCGGACGCGTGGTCTACGGCCGCGGCAACACCGAGACCCCGGGTGAAGAGGGCTTCTGGGAGGGCGACCTGCTCGGCACCCACATGCACGGGCCGATCCTCGCGAACAACCCCGCCCTCGCCGACGTTCTGCTCGACAGCGCGCGCGCACGCCGCCGCCTCGACTACGCCGGCCCGACTCCCGAAGCGGCCGAGGCCCTTCGCACCATCGACGAGCGCGCCCGCCAGGCCCGCGCCACCATCGCGGCAGCCCCCCTCAGCGAGTAGCCCCACAACTTGCGCACGGGGCCGGCCGTGTGTTTTCGCTACACGTCGATGCGGTCGCGCGAGAGCTTGTCGGAGCCCTGGATGATGAACTCCTTGCGCGGCGGCACCTCGTCGCCCATCAGCAGTTCGAACATCTTCTCGGCGATGGCCGCGTCGGCCACACCCACCCGGCGGAGGGTGCGGTAGCGCTTGTCCATCGTCGTGGACGCGAGCTGGTCGGCATCCATCTCCCCGAGGCCCTTGTAGCGCTGGATCGGGTCCTGGTACTTGCGGCCCGACTTCTTGAGCCCGGCCAGCACGCCCTGCAGCTCGGCTTCGGAGTAGGTGTAGACGGTCTCGTTGGGCTTCGAGCCGGGGTTGATCGCCACCACGCGGTGCAGCGGAGGCACCGCAGCGTAGACCCGGCCGTCTTCGATCAGCGGCCGCATGTAACGGAAGAACAGCGTGAGCAGCAGGGTGCGGATGTGGGCGCCGTCGACATCCGCGTCGCTCATCAGGATGATCTTGCCGTAGCGCGCCGCGGAGAGGTCGAAGGAGCGCCCGGATCCGGCCCCGATCACCTGGATGATGGAGGCGCACTCGGCGTTCGAGAGCATGTCGGCCACCGAGGCCTTCTGCACGTTGAGGATCTTGCCGCGGATGGGCAGCAGGGCTTGGAACTCGCTGTTGCGAGCGAGCTTCGCCGTGCCGAGGGCCGAGTCGCCCTCCACGATGAAGAGCTCGCTGTTGGTGACGTCGGAGCTGCGGCAGTCGACGAGCTTCGCCGGCAGGGATGAGGACTCCAGCGCGTTCTTGCGGCGCTGCGTCTCTTTGTGCGCCCGCGCCGAGATGCGCGACTTCATCTCGGCCACCACCTTGTCGAGCACGAGCGAGGACTGCGCCTTGTCGTCGCGCTTGGTCGACGAGAAGCGCTCCGCGAGGCCCTTGGTGAGCACGGTCGACACGATGTTGCGCACGGCCGGGGTGCCGAGCACCTCCTTCGTCTGCCCCTCGAACTGCGGCTCGGGCAGGCGCACCGTGAGTACGGCGGTGAGGCCGGCGAGCACGTCTTCTTTGTCGAGCTTGTCGTTGCCCACCTTGAGGCGGCGGGCGTTGGCCTCCACCGTGGTGCGCAGGAAGCGCAGCAGACCGGCCTCGAAGCCGGCCTGGTGGGTGCCGCCCTTCGGGGTGGAGATGATGTTCACGAAGCTGCGGAAGGTGGTGTCGTAGCCGATGCCCCAGCGCATCGCGAGGTCGACGGTGCACTCGCGCGTGAGCTCGGTGGGGAGCATGGCACCCGACTCCGAGAGAACGGGGACGGTCTCGGTGAAGCTGCCCGTTCCGGTGATGCGCCAGATGTCGGTGAGCGGGGCGTCGGGAGAGAGATGCTCGACGAACTCGGAGATGCCGCCTTCGAACTGGAACGACTCGGCACGGGGTTCCTCGCCGCGCTCGTCGTCGATCGCGATGCGGAGGCCGGGCACGAGGAAAGCCGTCTGCCGGGCGCGCACGAGGAGGTCGTCGGTCTGGAACTCGGCGCCCTTGGTGAAGATCTGACGGTCGGCCCAGTAGCGCACCCGGGTGCCGGTGACGCCCTTGGCGACCTTGCCGACCACCCGCAGCTCGCTCTTCTTCTCGAACGGCGTGAACGGCGCATCCGGGCTCGGCTCGCCCTTCGCCGTGTCGGCGAAGATGCCGGGCTCACCACGGTGGAACGACATGGCCCAGGTCTTGCCGTCGCGGTCGACCTCGACGTCGAGCCGCTCCGAGAGTGCATTGACGACGGAGGCGCCGACGCCGTGCAGACCACCGGATGCCGCATAGGAGCCCGAGCCGAACTTTCCCCCGGCGTGCAGCTTGGTGAACACGACCTCGACGCCCGAGAGACCCGTCTTCGGCTCGATGTCGACCGGGATGCCGCGCGCGGTGTCGCGCACCTCCACGCTGCCGTCGGAGTGCAGACGGATGTCGATGCTCGTTCCGAAGCCGCCGAGAGCCTCGTCGACCGAGTTGTCGATGATCTCCCAGAGGCAGTGCATGAGACCGCGTGAGTCGGTGGAGCCGATGTACATGCCGGGGCGCTTGCGCACCGCCTCGAGGCCTTCGAGAACGGACAGGTGCCGGGCAGAGTAGTCGGACGGTGAGGCCACCGGGTCTCCTTCGGGGTAGGACTGCGGAACGGCCAGGCGTTCCAACCACCAAGGCTAACCGCCGCCGGCGACACCGCCCGGCCACGACACAGCCCCCGTATTCCCACTACGCGTACAGCGAAACACAGGTGATTGACGCATAGGCGTTACAGAAGAGTGCTTGGATGGCACTACCAGCCCGTCACCGTTCGAGTCGCTTAAGGAGCAGAAGATGCAGTCAGTTGCAGCGGATAACAGCACTGTTTCCGATCTGGAGAACGTCTATCAGCTCACCGCGGCCGACCGCTGCGACAGCTGCGGAGCCCAGGCCTACATCCGGGTCGACATGCCCTCGGGGGGTGAGCTCCTGTTCTGCGCCCACCACGGCCGCAAATACCAGGAGAAGCTTTCCCAGGTGGCCACCGGATGGCACGACGAGTCGGCGAAGCTGAACGACCGCCCGTAGGCCCGTCCGATCCAGACCGAAGAAGGCCCGCCCCGCGAGAGATCGCGGTGCGGGCCTTCTTCGTTCGTTCGTGGACCGACGCCTCAGCTGCGGGCCGACCCGATCGACCCGATGAGGGCGGCGAGGGGAGTGCCGGAGGCGTCGCGCTTGGCTCCGGCCTCCGGGAGCACCCGGGCGGCGCCGTCGGGACCCACGGCGAGCGCCGGCGCCGCGCCGGCCCAGGCCACGGTCAGCACGTCTTCGCCCTTGAGGAAGCGGTGCGCGCGCACGCCGCCGGTGGCGCGGCCTTTCGGCGGGAACTCCGTGAAGTCGGACACCTTGCCGGCTCCCGCATCCGTGCCCGCGAGCGTGGAGGTACTGCCCGAGACGGTCACCACCACGGCATCGCCCGAGTCGGGAACCGAGCCGAACCAGATGACGGAGGCGCCCGCGCCGAGGTTGATGCCGGCCATGCCGCCCGCCGCCACGCCCTGCGGCCGCACGCTCGCCTGGAAGAAGCGCAGCAGCTGGGCATCCGAGGTGATGAACACGAGCTCGTCGTCTTCGGAGTGCTGGGCCACGCCCACCACGGCGTCGCCGGGCTTCAGTGCGATGACCTCGAAGTCGGGCTTGGCCGGGTAGGCGCCGGCGGCCACGCGCTTGACTACACCCTGTCTCGTGCCGATCGCGATCGGCACCTCGGAGCTCAGGGAGACGAGTCCCACCACGTGCTCGCGCTTGCCGTCGAGAGCGAGGTAGTCGCCCACCTTCACCCCGGCGGCCAGTTGAACCGAGTTCACCGGCACGGCCGGCAGGTCCATCACGGGCATCCGGATGAGGCGACCGGTGTCGGTCACCGCGCCGACTTCGCCGCGCCGGGTGGTCTCGACCTCGCTGCGCAGGGCGTCGTGCTTGCTGCGGCGCACGTTGACGGCCGGGCCCTCGGCCTCCTCGTCTCCCTCGCGGTCGACCCGCACGACGCGGCCCGTGGTGCTGAGGTAGACCGTGCAGGGCACGTCGGCCACCTCGAGCACGGGTTGCGCGCGCTTCGAGGCCGTGGCGAGCGCGGGCCGGGCCTCGGTGAGCAGCGTCCGCCGCGGCGTGCCGAACTTCTCGGCCATCTCCTCGAGCTCGTCGGAGACCGTCTTGCGCAGCAGCGCCGGGCTCGCGAGGAGCTGTTCGAGGAAGGCGATCTCCTCGCGCAGCTTGTCGCGCTCGGCCTCGAGCTCGATGCGCGAGAACCGGGTGAGCCGGCGCAGGCGCAGCTCGAGGATGTAGTCGGCCTGCAGCACGCTCAGCTCGAACACCTCGATCAGGCGGGTGCGGGCGGCATCCGTGTCGTCGCTGGTGCGGATGACCTGGATCACCTCGTCGATGTCGAGGATGGCGATCAGGAGGCCCTCGACCAGGTGCAGCCGCTCGCGCCGCCGGTCGAGGCGGTAGCGCGTGCGCCGGGTCACCACGTCGATGCGGTGGTTGACGTACACGACGAGGAGGTCGCGGAGGCCGAGGGTCAGCGGTCCGCCGTCGACGAGCGCGACGTTGTTGATGCTGAAGTTGTCTTCGAGCGGGGTGAGCTTGTAGAGCTGCTCGAGCACCGCATCCGGGTTGAAACCGGTCTTGATGCCGATGACCAGGCGCAGCCCGTTGGTGCGGTCGGTGAGGTCGGTGACGTCGCTGATGCCCTGGATCTTCTTCGAGGTCACGCCGTCCTTGATCTTGGCGATCACCTTCTCAGGGCCGACGAGATAGGGCAGCTCGGTCACCACGAGCCCGGTCTTGCGGGCGCTGAGGTTCTCGACGGTCACCTTGGCGCGGGTCTTGAAGGCGCCGCGGCCGCTCTCGTAGGCGTCGCGCACGCCGGCGAGGCCCACGATCGTGCCGCCGCCCGGCAGATCGGGCCCGGGGATGAACGACATCAGGTCGTCGAGCGTGGCGTCCGGATGCTCGATCAGGTAGCGTGCACCGGCCACGACCTCGATGAGGTTGTGCGGCGCCATGTTCGTGGCCATGCCCACCGCGATGCCGCTCGCGCCGTTCACCAGCAGGTTCGGGATGGCGGCGGGCAGCACGTCGGGCTGGGTGAGCTGGTTGTCGTAGTTGGGCACGAAGTCGACGACGTCCTCGTCGAGCCCCTCCACCATGGCCATGGCCACCGCGTCGAGGCGGGCCTCGGTGTAGCGCGGTGCTGCGGGGCCGTCGTCGAGAGATCCGAAGTTGCCGTGGCCGTCGATGAGCGGAACGCGCATGGTCCACGACTGGGCGAGCCGCACGAGGGCGTCGTAGATGGCGGTGTCACCGTGCGGGTGCAGCTTGCCCATCACCTCGCCCACCACGCGGGCGCTCTTCACGTGCCCGCGATCGGGGCGCAGGCCCATCTCGCTCATCATGTAGAGGATGCGGCGCTGCACCGGCTTCATGCCATCGCGCGCATCCGGCAGGGCCCGGGAGTAGATGACGGAATAGGCGTACTCGAGGAACGAGTCCTGCATCTCCGTGGAGACGTCGACGTCGAGGATCTTCTCGACGCTCGTTCCGCCGGCGCCTGCAGAGGGATCGTTCGTGGCTGCTGTCATTCCTGTTTTTCTCGAGCGTGCTGCCATCCGGAGCCGGCTGGGCGGCGGGTGGGAGCGGAGGGTCGTGTGCCAGACTTGGCCGAATGTCCACAATGCTACCGACGCGGCAGCCCGACGAGCTGACGCTCGCCGACGTGTTGCCGAGTTGCGTGCGCTCCTTCGACGGCGAACCGAACCGACTGGATCTTCCGGCGGCGGAGCGCATCGCCGTGGTGCTGGTCGACGGTCTCGGCGCCGCAGCGCTGCGGGCGCGAGCCGGCCATGCGCGGATGCTCAGCACGGCCATGACGAAACGCTCCACCCTGGCGAGCGGCTTCCCCACCACCACGGCGGCGGCCCTGGCGAGCCTGACCACCGGCGGTACGCCCGGCGAGCACGGCATCGTGGGCTACAGCGCCCTCGTACCGGCCGCAGGCGCCGTGCTGAACCAGCTCTCCGGCTGGTCGGAGCGGATGGACCCGGCCACCTGGCAGCGGCTGCCCACGGTCTTCGAGGGGCTGCGGGAGGCCGGCATCCCGTCCAATACGATCGGGCCGGTCAAATACGCCGACTCGGGACTCACCCACGCCATCCTCCGCGGCGCCGACTACGTCTCCGCCGGCACGATCGCCGAGCGCTTCGCTGCCGCCCGCCGGCTCTTCGACGAGGGCGGTCGCCGGCTGGTGTACCTCTACGTCCCCGAGCTCGACCAACTCGCGCACGCCAAGGGCTGGGAGTCCGACCGCTGGCTCGCCACGCTCGAGACGCTCGACGCCGAGTACGGCCGGTTCGCGGCCTCGCTGCGCGCATCCGAGGGTCTGCTCCTCACGGCCGACCACGGCGTGGTCGACGTGCCGGCCACCGGGCACGTGCTCTTCGGCGGTGTGGCCGAGCTCGTGGAGGGCGTCGCGCACGTGGGCGGCGACCCGCGCTGCCTGCAGCTCTACCTGGGGGCGCAGGCGACTCGGGATGCGCGGGGCCGGCTCGCGGAGGCCTGGCGCCGCAGCGAGGGAGGGCGCGCCTGGATCGCGACGCGTGAGGAGGCGATCGCCGCCGGCTGGTTCGGCCGGGTCGACCCGGAGGTGGAGCCGCGGATCGGGGACGTGATCGTGGCGGCCCGCAAACTCGTGGCCTACTACGACGGGCGCGGCAACGACAAGACCGGGCAGTCCATGATCGGCCAGCACGGCTCGATGACGCCCGAGGAGACGATCGTCCCTCTCGTCCGTGCGGGAGTGTTCGCCCGCTGACGGAACTCCTCGCGAGCTCAGGCGGGGTCGTCGTCGGTGCGCGCGCCGAACACGATCTCGTCCCAGCTCGGCATCGCGGCGCGCTGCCGCTTGGCCGAGGACGGCTTCGCCGAGGCGGGAGCGGGCGATGACGAGGCGGGTGCGGCGGGGGTGGGGGCCGGGCGTGCGGGTTCGTCGGTGTCGAGGCCGAGGAGTCCGAAGCCGTCGAGCGGCACCTCCACCGGGGTGTCGGCCGGCTCGGCGGTGTGCGGCTGCAGCGGCCGCGGGCCGCCGAAGGCGCTCGGCTCCTCGGCGGCGGCCGGTTCGAACGCCGCCGCCTCCCGCTCGCCGCGGCGGCGCCTCAGCGCCTCGAGGAGGTCGGCGGTCTGGTTGTGATCGGCCGTGTCGGCGTCGTCGGGGGCGCGCTTGATGTTGAAGGCGTCGAAGGGACGCGTGGTCTCCTTCGGTGCGCGCGCAGCCGGAGCGACCGCCGGGGCGGCCGGGGTCTCGGCCATCGATTCGTCGTCGGGGCCGGCGGGCAGCCGCACGGGCTCGCTGGGCAGCGCATCCGGAGCCGGAACCCGCTCGAGCGGGGAGAAGGCGCCGCTGTCGAAGCGGGTGTCCTCCTCGGTGCGGGTCGACACGGCCCGGAGCCGGGGGATCAGGCCCTCGGTGAGCTCGCCGTTGCGGGAGAGCGTGGTGGCCTCGTTGTTCAGCGGGGTGAGGACATGGCGCTTGGGGTCGAACTGCCAGCGGGCGTCGTGATCGATCTCGCGCGAGGTGAAGGTGAGCTTCACGATCCAGCCGGTCTCGTCCTTCCAGCTCGCCCAGCGCACGTCGGCGGCCGCGAGGCTCTCGAGGCGTTCCTCGATGGCGTCGCCGAAGGTCGACAGCTGCTCCTCGCCGAGAGGATCGGCCGGCGTGGTGGGCTGCACGGCGACCCGCAGGGCGGACTCCACGATGAACTGCCGCTCGGCCACCACCGGCCCCTCGAAACGCTCGATGTACTCGACGGCCGCACCGGTCAGCTCGGCGACCTCGAAGGCGGAGAGCCCGGCGCGGATGTGGGTCTGGATCTCGCGGGGTGAGACCTTCTTTCCGCTCTGCGCGGACGCGATGCCCTGGCGGAGCCGGGATTGGAGGAGTTCGTCGATGACGATGCGAAAGCGTTCGCCATCATCGCTCGAGACGACCAACGCCCCGTTCTCGACTCCGATTACCGTCAAATCCTGCATGGTGAAAGGCCTCCAGAGGTCACTGTTCGAAGACAGGATGCCATGCCGGGCCCCGGTATCCCGGGAATGTTCGTGGCGTGCCGCAAGTTGAGGGCGGCATGAGTATTCATTGCTCATTCGACGGTTTGCTATTCCGGGAGGATTGATGCAAACTAACGCCGCCGATTTCGTTAATGGGCTGTATTCAAGAAGTGGATGGGCATGGCGACTGATTACGACGCACCGCGTAAGACCGATGACGACTCGGATTCGATCGAAGCGCTGAAGGAGCGAGTTCCGGACAAGATGTCCGGCGTCGTAGATGTCGATGACGCCGACAACCCGGGTGGTTTCGAACTGCCCGGAGCCGACCTCTCGGATCTCGATCTGGATGTCGTCGTCCTGCCTCCGCAGGCCGACGAATTCACCTGCATCAGCTGCTTCCTCGTGAAGCACCGTTCGCAGATCGATCACCAGGAGAAGCTCGGCGCCATCTGCGTGGAGTGCGCCTCGTAGAGGAGTGTCCGCGCGGAGGGCGCGCTGCGGGCCGGTCGAGAGATCAGGCTCCGCGGGAGGCCGTCACCGCATCGATGAAATCGCCGGGACGCCGGGTCGACACCAGCCAGTAGGGTGCCGGATCCAGCGGATCGGCGATTTGCATTTTCACCACCGGCTTGATCCAGCCGCGGATGCACAACCAGGCCCGCATGTCCATCTGCGGTCCCCGCTGGGCCCGCGCCTCCTCGCCCGTGAAGGCCGTGCATTCTCCCACCAGCTCGGCCGGGATGCGCGCCGGTCCCACGCGCACCTGGCCCGGGGTGACCTCGATCAGCGGCGCGCTGATGACGAGCGTCCCGACCACACCGAGGTAGAGCACGACGCCCAGGATGCTGCCGATCAGCACGCCGTCGACGGTCGGCAGGGGGGCGAGCACGATGATGCTCGCCGGAATCAGCAGGGCGGTGGACACGAAGACCCAGAGGGCAGGAGTGAGTCTCTCCCGGTAGTGCAGCATGTCTCTATTCGATCATTCTTTCTGCACTACCCTCGACTCGTGACTTCTTCCGTCGAGATCCTCATCACCGCGCCGCAGCCGCCCGTCTACGCCCACCCGGGCGATGCGGGGGCCGATCTGCTCTCGACGGAGGCCCTCACGCTCGCCCCCGGCCAACGCCGGACCGTGGGCACCGGCGTCTCGATCGCGCTGCCCGACGGCTACGTGGCCTTCGTCGTCCCGCGCAGCGGCCTCGCCGCCAAGCACGGCATCACCGTGGTGAACTCGCCCGGAACCGTTGACGCCGGGTACCGCGGCGAGATCAAGGTCGCCCTCCTGAACACCGACAGCTCGGTGCCGTACGATATCGCCGTCGGCGACAGAATCGCGCAACTGATCGTGATGCCGGTGACACGGGCCGTCTTCGTGCCCGTCGCGACGCTCCCCGGGAGTCATCGGGGCGAGGGCGGCTTCGGCTCCACCGGATACTCGTCGTCAACGAACGGAAACCAGTCATGAGCGACAACGACATCGTCCCCGACGAGTCCAACCCCGACGCCGCAGACCTCCCCGAGGCCGCGAACGACGCCAAGTCCGCGCCCGAGGACCGGGCGACCGCGGGCCCCTTCGACGCCACCGAGGCGAATCCGGCCCGACCCTACGTCGATCTCGGCGGCCTCAAGATCCTTCCGCGAGAGGGACTCCATCTTCGGCTCGAGGTCGAGGAGGGCACGAACCGCGTGGTGGCGGTCGGGCTCGACTACGCCGGATCGACGCTGCAGGTTCAGGCCTTCGCCGCGCCGCGGTCGTCGGGTCTCTGGCACGAGATCCGCGAGCAGATCGAAGACCAGATCCTCAAGCAGGGCGGCCAGAGCACGATTCAGAACGGCGTCTTCGGGCCCGAGCTGGTGGCCGGTGTGCCGGCGACCGCGCCCGACGGCACCCAGGGCCTGCGGATCGCCCGCTTCGTCGGCGTCGACGGCCCGCGGTGGCTCCTCCGCGGCGTGATCGCCGGAGAGGCCATCCAGAACCCGGCCGCGCAGGCCGCCGTCGAGGAGCTGTTCCGCAGCGTCGTCGTGGTGCGCGGTACCGCTCCGATGCCGCCCCGCGACCTCATCCCGCTCACCATCCCGAAGACCGGCGCCACCGGCGGCGCGCAGTCGGCTGCATCCTGAGCATGTCCGAGGAGCCCAAGCAGCCCACCTTCTCCGAGGCGTTCGCCGAGGCGGCGCGCCGCAGCGGTTTCGGGCAGGTCACGCCCGGCGAAGACCCGACCGGGCAGTCGCTGCTGAGGGCGATCGGCGGGGTGCGCGGCCTGATCGAGTCGATCCTGCCGGGCCTCGCCTTCCTCGTGCTCTTCACGGTCACGAAGAACCTCGTGCTCTCGGTGACGGCGCCCGTCGCGGTCTCGGTGGTCTTCGTGCTCGTGCGCATCGTGACCCGCAGCGCGGTCATGCCGGCGATCGCGGGTCTGCTGGGCGTGGGCGTGTCGGCCGGCCTCGCCCTCTTCACGGGCCGCGCGGAGGACAACTTCGTCGTGGGCATCGTCATCAACATCGTGTGCCTGGTGGTGCTGCTCGTGTCCCTCGTCGCGCGCCGGCCGCTCATCGGCGTGATCGTGGGCCTGCTCACGGGCGACGGCAGCGGCTACCGCACCGACAAGGCGAAAGCGCGGGTCGTGCTCGTCGCCACCTGGTGCTGGGTGGGGCTGTTCACCGCGAGGCTCGTCTTCGAGGTGCCGCTCTACCTGTCCGGCCAGGCCGAGATACTGGCCTCGGTGAAGCTCATCATGGGCGTTCCGCTCTACGCGGGGATGCTCTGGGTCACCTGGTTGCTCGTGCGGGCCGCGTACCGCACCGCCCCTGAGTCGGCCGCCCCTGAGCCGGCCACCACTGGGCCGGCCACCCCTGGGCCGGCCGAGCCCGAGCAGCCCTCCGAGACGCCGTAGAGCGATGACCGAAGCGCGGATCGCCTCCACCGGGCTCAGCGAGGCCGAGGTCGCCGACCGGGTGCGGCGCGGCCTCACCAACGTCAGTGACAACTCCACGTCACGCTCGGTCGGCAGCATCCTCCGCGAGAACGTCTTCACCTTCTTCAACGGCATCCTCACCGTCTGCTTCGTGGCGGTGCTGCTGCTCGGTCATCTGGGCGATGCGCTCTTCTTCGGCATCGTGGTGGTCAACTCCCTCATCGGTATCGTGCAGGAGCTTCGGGCCAAAGCGAGCCTCGAGCGCCTCGCGCTGCTCGCCGCCCCCGAAGCCGCGGTGCGTCGTGGGGGAGCCGTGGTGGTCATCCCGCCCGAGCAGGTGGTGCTCGACGACCTGCTCCTGCTGCGCCCGGGCGACCAGGTGACGGCGGATGCGCAGCTCGACGCCGTGGCCGACCTGCTCGTCGACGAGTCCATGCTCACGGGCGAGTCGGAGCCCATCGCGAAGCGGCCGGGCGACACGCTGCTCTCGGGCTCCTTCGTGGTGTCCGGCACCGCGGAGGCGCAGGTCACGGCCGTCGGGGCGGACTCCTACGCGAACACGCTCACGCGGGAGATCAAGAAGCACAGCCTGGTGTACTCCGAACTCCGCGCGGCGACCACGCGCATCCTGGTGTACCTCAGCTGGATCCTGGTTCCCGTCATCCTCGTGGTGCTCGTCGGCCGCGTCTTCACCTACGGCGGTCTGCGCGGACTCGACACGGTCGGCATCGACGCCTGGCGGCTGGCCGGGCTCGACGCGGTGGCCAGTGTGGTCGGCATGATCCCCGAGGGGCTCGTGCTGCTCACCAGCCTCGCCTTCGGGGTGGCCGTCATCCAGCTCGGGCGGCAGAAGGTGCTCGTGCAGGAGCTCGCCGCCGTGGAGGTGCTGGCGCGCGTCGACGTGCTCTGCCTCGACAAGACCGGAACGCTCACCACCGGGGAGATCGGCTTCGAACGGCTCGTGACCCTCGACTCCGGCTTCCGCGACGACGATCTCGACACGGTGCTGGGCGCGATCGCGCACGACGTGGCCGCCAACCAGACCGCGCTGGCCCTGCGCACCCACTTCGCCGAGACCGGCGCCGTGGTGGTGGAGCGGCTTCCGTTCAGCTCGCGCCGAGCCTTCAGTGCGGTCACCGTCGACAGTCCCGAGGGGCGCTCGACCTGGCTGCTCGGCGCCCCCGAGCGGCTGCTCTCCGCCGCTCCGGATGCGCTCGTGCAGGCCAATGAGATCGCCTCGAGCGGGCGGCGCGCCCTGGTGCTCGGCCTCGGCTCCGGTCTCGCGAGCGACTACGCCGACAGCCTCGCGCCCGGCGAGGGGTTCCGCCCGGCCGCCATCGCGGTGTTCCGTGAGACGGTGCGACCGGATGCGCAGTCGACCCTGGCCTATTTCGACGACCAGGACGTGCGCGTCGTCGTGCTCTCGGGTGACAACCCGGTCACGGTCGGCGCGATCGCCGGCGAGCTCGGGCTCGGCTCACGGCCCGTCGATGCGAGCTCCCTCACCGACGACGGGGCTGTCACCTCCGCCCTCGAGACCTCGAGTGTCTTCGGCCGGGTGGCGCCCGAGCAGAAGCGGCGAGTGGTGCACACGCTCCAGGAACAGGGCCGGACGGTGGCCATGACCGGCGACGGCGTGAACGACGCGATGGCCATCAAGGACGCCGACCTCGGCATCGCGATGGGCAACGCGACCCCCGCCACCCGCGCCGTCTCGCGCATCGTGCTGCTCGACAGCCGTTTCGACCGGCTCCCGACCGTGCTCTCCTACGCGCGCCGCGTCATCGCCAACGTGGAGCGCGTGTCCAACCTCTTCCTGGCCAAGACCGTCTACGGCATCGTGCTGGGCCTCGTGAGTGCCGTGCTGTTGTGGAAGTTCCCGTTCCTGCCCCGGCAGATGACGCTCGTCTCCTCGCTCGCCATCGGCATCCCGTCGTTCTTCCTCGCCCTCGCGCCGAACAGCCGGCGTTATGTGCCCGGGGTGCTGAAGCGCATCCTGAGCTTCTCCGTGCCGACCGGACTCATCGCGGCCGCGGCGGTGGTCGGCGGCTTCGCGGTGTATCGCGACGCCCTGCCGTTGGCCGAGGCGCGCACGCTCGCCACCGTGACGCTCTTCATCGTCTCGCTCTGGGTGCTCTGCGTGCTCGCGCGTCCGCTCAGCGGCTGGCGGCTCGCACTGATCGGGGGAGTGTCGGCCGCCTTCGTGCTCGCCTTCTTCGTGCCCGTGGCGCGCCGCTTCTTCGAGCTCCAGCCCGTGCACCCGGAATGGCTCGCGCTGGCGGTGGGCATCGGGGCGGTGGGCGCTCTCGGCGTCGAGCTCTGGTACCGCGTGGCGCGCCGTCGCGGGCTCGTCTTCGACCGCGAATGAGTGCTACATTTATCTTGACGTCAAGATAAATCAATGAGGTCTGGCGGCACACGACGAGCCTTCCGGTAAGGATCGCCTTGCTAGCCATTCCCCCCTCTCACGCACAAGGATTGGCGTGAGTCAGCGAAGGTGAGGTCGACGTGTCGGCAGTCAACAGTTTCGGTTCGAAGGACACCCTCAAGGTCGGGGATGCGTCTTACGAAGTCTTCAGGATCGACCAGGTCCCCGGCCACGAGAAGCTCCCGTTCAGCCTCAAGGTGCTGCTCGAGAACCTCTTGCGCACGGAGGACGGCGCGAACATCACGTCCGAGCACATCAAGGCGCTCGGCGGATGGGTGCCCACGGCCGAGCCCGACACCGAGATCCAGTTCACGCCCGCGCGTGTGGTGATGCAGGACTTCACCGGCGTGCCCTGCATCGTCGACCTCGCCACCATGCGTGAGGCCGTCAGCAGCCTGGGTGGCGACCCCACCAAGATCAACCCGCTGGCTCCGGCCGAGCTCGTGATCGACCACTCGGTCATCGCCGACCTCTTCGGCACCGAGAACGCCCTCGAGCGCAACGTCGAGATCGAGTACGAGCGCAACGGCGAGCGCTACCAGTTCCTCCGCTGGGGGCAGACGGCCTTCGACGACTTCAAGGTCGTGCCGCCCGGAACGGGCATCGTGCACCAGGTGAACATCGAGTACCTGGCGCGCGTCACGTACACCCGTGAGGTCGTCGACGCATTCGGCCAGACCGTGCTCCGCGCCTACCCCGACACCTGTGTCGGCACCGACTCGCACACCACGATGGTCAACGGCCTGGGCGTGCTCGGCTGGGGCGTCGGCGGCATCGAGGCCGAGGCCGCGATGCTGGGTCAGCCCGTCTCCATGCTCATCCCGAAGGTCGTGGGCTTCAAGCTCAACGGCTCCATCCCCGCCGGCGTCACGGCGACGGATGTCGTTCTCACCATCACCGAGATGGTGCGCAAGCACGGCGTGGTCGGCAAGTTCGTGGAGTTCTACGGCGAGGGCGTCGGCCAGGTGCCGCTCGCGAACCGCGCCACCATCGGCAACATGAGCCCCGAGTTCGGCTCCACCGCCGCCATGTTCCCCATCGACGACGTCACGCTCGACTACCTGCGCCTGACCGGCCGCAGCGAGGAGCAGGTCGCGCTGGTCGAGGCCTACTCGAAGCTGCAGAAGCTCTGGCACAACCCCGACGAGGAGCCCGTCTTCAGCGAGTACCTCGAGCTCGACCTCGCGACCGTGGTCCCGTCGATCTCCGGCCCGAAGCGCCCGCAGGACCGCGTGGAGCTGTCGGTGGCCAAGCCCACCTTCATCCGCGACCTCGAGAACTACGCCAACGCCGATCAGGACCTCTCGCGCGTCGACGCCTCCCTCGAGGGCACCTTCCCGGCCTCCGACCCGCTCGGCTTCACCGCGCAGGACGAGAACTCGGCGCACGAGCACTCGCACACGACCTCGCACGTCAGCCACGCTCCCGGCCCGTTGTCGCGGCCCACGAAGGTCACCACGGCATCCGGCGAGAAGTACACGCTCGACCACGGTGCCGTCGCGGTCGCCGCCATCACCTCGTGCACCAACACCTCCAACCCGAGCGTCATGCTCGCCGCCGGCCTGCTGGCCCGCAACGCGAACAAGCTCGGCCTCAAGGCCAAGCCGTGGGTCAAGACCACGCTGGCCCCCGGCTCGAAGGTCGTCACCGACTACTACGCCAAGGCCGGACTCACCGACGACCTCGAGGCCCTCGGTTTCTACACGGTCGGCTACGGATGCACGGTGTGCATCGGCAACACCGGCCCGCTGATCGACGAGGTGAGTGCCGCGATCAACGACAACGACCTCGCCGTGACCGCCGTGCTCTCCGGCAACCGCAACTTCGAGGGCCGCATCTCGCCCGACGTGAAGATGAACTACCTCGCCTCGCCTCCGCTGGTGATCGCCTACGCCCTCGCCGGCTCGATGAACTTCGACTTCGAGGTCGACGCGCTCGGCCAGGACACCGAGGGCAACGACGTGTTCCTGCGCGACATCTGGCCCGACGCGGCCGAGGTGCAGCAGACGATCGACACCTCGATCAACACCGAGATGTTCACCCACGAGTACTCGAGCGTGTTCGAGGGCGACGAGCGCTGGCGTTCGCTGCCGACGCCCACCGGCCCGACCTTCGAGTGGGACTCGGAGTCGACCTACGTGCGGAAGCCCCCGTACTTCGACGGCATGACGATCGAGACCACTCCGGTCTCCGACATCACCGGCGCCCGTGTGCTCGCGAAGCTCGGTGACTCGGTCACCACCGACCACATCTCGCCCGCCGGGAACATCAAGGCCGACAGCCCTGCCGGAAAGTACCTCGACGAGCACGGTGTTGCCCGCAAGGACTACAACTCCTACGGTTCCCGTCGTGGCAACCACGAGATCATGATCCGTGGAACCTTCGCGAACATCCGTCTGAAGAACCAGCTGCTCGACGGTGTGGAGGGCGGCTACACCCGTGACTTCACGCAGGAGGGTGGCCCGCAGTCGTTCATCTACGACGCCTCGCAGAACTACCAGGCCGCCGGTACTCCACTCGTGATCTTCGGCGGCAAGGAGTACGGCTCGGGCTCGTCGCGCGACTGGGCGGCGAAGGGCACCTCGCTGCTCGGCGTGAAGGCCGTGATCGTGGAGAGCTTCGAGCGCATCCACCGCTCCAACCTCATCGGCATGGGCGTCGTGCCGCTGCAGTTCCCGGCCGGCGAGAGCTGGGCCTCGCTCGGGCTCGACGGCACCGAGATCGTCTCGATCGCGGGGATCGAAGAGCTCAACGAGGGCACGACCCCCAAGACGGTGCACGTCACCGCCGCCCCCTCGGCCGACTCGCCCGCGGGCAAGCAGACGATCGAGTTCGACGCGGTCGTGCGCATCGACACCCCGGGTGAGGCGGACTACTACCGCAACGGCGGCATCCTGCAGTACGTGCTCCGCAGCCTGGTCTGAGCGGGCTCGCATAACGGTTCACGAACGGTGAGGGGCGCGCGAGCGCACCTCACCGTTCGTCTGTCTGCGGCGGCGTAGACTGCGAGATCACGCTGTCATGGGAAGGTGGAAGGTATGAGCCTGCTCGAAGGGATCAACACACCGCGCGATCTCGACTCCCTGACGCCCGAACAGCTGGTGCAGCTGGCGGCCGAAGTGCGTGCGTTCCTGATCGCGGAGGTGTCCAAGACCGGTGGCCATCTCGGCCCGAACCTCGGGGTGGTGGAGACCACCATCGCCATCCATCGGGTCTTCGACTCGCCGCGCGATGCGATCGTGTTCGACACCGGACACCAGTCCTACGTGCACAAGCTGCTCACCGGCCGGCAGGACTTCTCGCGCCTGCGCCAGAGCGGCGGCCTCGCCGGCTACCCGCAGCGTTCCGAGAGCCCGCACGATGTCGTGGAGTCCTCACACGCCTCCAGCTCGCTCTCCTGGGCCGACGGTATCTCCCGTGCCTTCGAGATGACCGGCCAGACCGACCGGCACGTCGTCGCCGTGGTGGGCGACGGCGCCCTCACCGGCGGAATGACCTGGGAGGCGCTCAACAACATCAGCGACGACAACTCCCGCAACCTCGTGATCGTCGTCAATGACAACGGGCGCTCCTATGCCCCCACCATCGGCGGCATGGCACGCTACCTCAACACGGTCCGCACGAAGCAGGGCTACCGCCAGCTCCATCAGTCCAGCCGCCGTCTCTTCGACCATCTCGGCTCTCCCGGGCGCGCGATCTACCGCGGGGTGCGCGGCGGACTGCACGGCTTCCTCAGCCGGGTCACGAACAACGTGTCGCTCTACGCGAACCTCGACATCAAGTACGTCGGGCCGATCGACGGGCACGATCTGCACGCGATGGAGGAGGCGCTCCGGCAGGCGAAGGAGTACGCGGCTCCGGTGATCGTGCACGCGATCACGGAGAAGGGCCGCGGCTACGAGCCGGCGCTCACCGACGTGGCCGACCAGTTCCACGCCGTCGGGCAGATCGATCCCGAGACCGGTGAGTCGCTCACCGCGCCCTCCGGCCGGCCGTCGTGGACCGGCGTCTTCGCCGACGAGATCGTGCGTCAGGCCGAGGCCGACGACACGATCGTCGGCATCACTGCGGCGATGTTGCGCCCCACGGGGCTGCACAAGTTCGCCGAGCGGTTCCCTAACCGCGTGTTCGACGTCGGCATCGCCGAGCAGCACGCCGTCACCTCCGCCGCCGGTCTCGCCTTCGGCGGCCTCCACCCGGTCGTCGCCCTCTACGCCACCTTCGTGAACCGCGCCTTCGATCAGGTGCTGATGGACGTCGGGCTCCACCAGGCCGGCGTCACCTTCGTGCTCGACCGCGCCGGCGTCACCGGGCCCGACGGGCCCAGCCATCACGGCATGTGGGACCTGGCGATCCTGCAGGTGGTGCCGCGCATCCGCCTCAGCGCCCCGCGTGACGCCGAGCGCTTGCGCGAGGAACTCGCCGAGGCCGTGCGGGTGACGGATGCTCCGACGGTGCTCCGCTTCCCGAAGGGCAGCGTGGGCCCCGACCTGCCGGCGCTCCGCCGCACCGGCGACGGGGTCGACGTGCTGCGCGAAGACGAGAAGAAGGACGTTCTCATCGTCGCCGTCGGAACGATGGCCGAGCTGGCTCTGGAGGTCTCGTCACTCCTGGCTGCACAGGGCATCGGCTCGACCGTGGTCGACCCGCGCTGGGTGGTCCCGGTGCCGTGGAGCGTCATCGAGCTCTCCGACGCCCACCGCCTCGTGGTGACGATCGAGGACGGCGTGCGCGTCGGCGGGATCGGCACCCGTATCCGGCAAGATCTGCGCGAGGCCGGCGTCGACACGGCGGTGACCGAACTCGGCTTGCCCGACGAATTCCTCGAGCATGCGAGCCGCGAGGAGATCATGGAACGCGTGGGCCTCACGGCGCCCCAGATCGCCGAAGACGTGATCGCGCAGGTACAGGGCAACAAGATCCCCATCGCGCGGCCCGTGAACGCCGAGCAGCCCTCGTATCAGCGCCTCGTTCGATAGGTGGCTCCGAGCGCCCCGCCGGAGAAGGCGTGGGTCTCGACCACCTCGAAGACCGGGCTGTTCGCGGCCGTCGGCAACAGGGGAGCGCCCGCGCCGAGCACGACCGGCATGATCGTGATCAGCAGTTCGTCGAGCAGCCCGGCGTCGTAGACCTGGGCCGCGACGTCGCCGCCCCCGACGATCCAGATGTCCTTGCCGAGGTCCCGCGCGGCAGCCGCCCACTCGCGATGCAGGTCGGTGATGTCTCCGCGGGCGAACCGGATGTCGGCGCCCTCGATTCGAGGCAGCTCGCGGCTCGTGAGCACCCAGCACATCTGCCCGGCGTACGGCCACTCCGCCAGGCCCTCGCCGAGCAGGAACTCGTAGGTGCGCGAGCCCATCACGATCACGCCGATGTTCTCGATGAAAGCCGCATAGTCGGCCGAGAACTCCTCCATGCCGAACTCCATCAGCCAATCGATGCGGTTCTCGCGATCGGCGATGAACCCGTCGAGGCTCGAGGCCACGTAGTACTGCGTCTTCACTGCGCGTTCTTCCGTCACGCCCCAAAACTACGAGCGGCCACCGACACCCGCTGGTGCCGATGGCCGCTCGCGCCGCTGACGGGCTAGGAGACGCCGCGGATGACGGGGTGGTGGAACGTGTCGCCGAACACGCGCTCGGACGCGCCGACGCGGTCGAGGTACGGCGTGACGCCGCCCATCTGGAACGGGTAGCCCGCGCCGAGGATGAGGCAGAGGTCGATGTCCTCGGCGGCGTGCACCACGTCGTCCTCGAGCATCCGGTGCACCTCGTCGGCCAGGCCGTCTTCGACGCGGCGGAGGATCTGCTCCTCGGTCATCGGCGTCGACGAGCCCTTCGGCGGCGCGACGATCTTCACGGCCTCCTTGTCGAAGCCCGTGATCTTGCCCTTCGCGTCGCGATCGAAGATCTTGCCGTGCTCGGCGAGCCGGTGCAGGTTCGAACTCTCGAAGAAGCGCTCGGGGAAGGCTGCGTGGTGCGTGTCGAGCACGTGCGCACCCACCTTGAGACCGACGAGCTCGAGCAGCTCGAACGGCGTCATCGGCAGGCCGAAGGGTGCGAGCGCCCGGTTCATCACCTCGAAGGAGGTGCCGGTGTCGACGGCGTGCATCGCCTCGCCGAGAACCTTGGCCAGGATGCGGTTCACCACGAAGCCGGGTGTGTCGCGGGTGATGACGGCGTTCTTCCTGAGCTTCGCCGCCGTGACCATCGCGGTCGACAGCGTGGCCTCATCCGTCGCCGGGGCGTTCACCACTTCGACCAGGGGCATCACGGCCACCGGGTTGAAAAAGTGGAATCCCACGAGGCGTTCCGGATGCGCGAGCTTGGCGCCGATCTGCTCCACCGACAGCGAGGAGGTGTTCGTGGCGAGCACGGCGGTCTCGGAGACGTGCTTCTCGATCTCGGCGAAGACGTCCTGCTTCACCCCGAGCTCCTCGAAGACGGCCTCGATCACCCAGTCGGCGTCGTTGAACTCCGACTTGTCGGTGGTGCCCGAGATGAGCGCGTTCAGGCGGTTCGACTCGTCGTGCGAGATGCGGCCCTTCGCCAGCAGACCGGCGATCTCTCCGCGGATGTACTCCAGACCCTTGTCGACGCGCGACTGGTCGAGGTCGGTGATGACCACCGGCACCTGGAGCCGGCGCACGAACAGGAGGGCGAACTGGGATGCCATGAGGCCGGCGCCGATGACGCCCACCTTCGTGACGGGCTTGGCGAGCGCCTTGTCGGGTGCGCCGGCCGGCCGCTTGGCCCGCTTCTGCACGAGGTCGAAGGCGTAGATGCTCGCGCGGAACTGGTCGCCCGAGATGAGATCGGCCAGCGCCTCGTCTTCGCGGGCGAAGCCCTCCTCGGCGGTGCCCGACTTCGCGGCCTTCAGCAGGTCGAGAGCGCGGTAGGGCGACTTCGCGACCGTGCCGATGCGGGACTCGAGCATCTTGCGGGCGATGCCGATGGCCACGTCCCACTTGACGAGCTTCTCGACCTTGCCCGGCTCGTTGGGTCGCTTGACCTTGATCGAGCCGCCGAGCACGCCGTCGGCCCACTTCAGCGAGTCCTCGAGGTAGTTCGACGGGGCGAAGATCGCGTCGGCGATGCCGAGCTCGAAGACCTCCTGGCCCTTGAGCGTGCGGTTGTTCTTGAGCGGGTTCTCGATGATCACCTTGAGGGCGTTCTCGATGCCGATGAGATTCGGCAGCAGGTAGGCGCCGCCCCAGCCGGGAATGATGCCGAGGAAGACCTCGGGCAGCGCGAGCGCCGGAATCGAGGAGTCGACGGTGCGGTAGTCGGCCGCCAGGGCGATCTCCACGCCACCGCCGAGCGCGAGCCCGTTGATGAAGGCGAAGGAGGGGACGCCGACCTTCTTCATCTTGCCGAACACGAAGTGCCCCAGCTGACCCATCTGCTTCGCCACCTCACGGCTCGGCACCTCGCCGACCTTCGAGAGGTCGGCGCCTGCCGCGAGGATGTAGGGCTTGCCGATGACGGCCACGGCGTCGATCTCGCCGGCCGCGGCACGCCCGGCCAGCGCATCCAGCGTCGTGCCGTACTCGATCAGCGTGGCCGGCCCGAGGGTGTTCGGCCGGGTGTGGTCGCGCCCATTGTCGAGAGTGATGAGCGCGAGCGTCTTGCCGCTCGGCAGAGGGATGTCGCGCACGTAGGAGTGCGACACCACCTCGCCTTCCGACAGGACTTCGAGCTCGGAGAAGTCGATGGTGGAGTAGTCGGTCATCGTGTCGCCTTCTTGCTCGAGGCCTTCGCGTTCCAGTTCGGGTTCTCCCAGATGACCGAGCCGCCCTGGCCCAGGCCGATGCACATGGCGGTGACGCCGTAGCGCACCTCCGGGTGCTCCTCGAACTGGCGCGCCAGCTGGATCATCAGGCGCACGCCCGAGGAGGCGAGCGGGTGGCCGAGCGCGATCGCTCCGCCGTACTCGTTGACGCGCGGGTCGTCGTCGTCGATGCCGAAGTGGTCGAGGAACGACAGCACCTGCACCGCGAAGGCCTCGTTGAGCTCGAACAGGCCGATGTCGTCGATCGACAGCCCGGCCTTGCGCAGAGCCTTCTCGGTGGAGGGGACCGGTCCGATGCCCATGATCTCCGGCTCCACGCCGGCGAAGGCGAACGACACCAGGCGCATCTTCACGGAGAGGCCGAGCTCCTTGGCCATCGCCTCGCTCGCGATGAGCGAGGCCGTGGCGCCGTCGTTCAGGCCCGAGGAGTTGCCGGCCGTCACGCGCCCGTGCGGGCGGAACGGCGTGCGGAGCCCGGCGAGACCCTCCATGGTGGTCTCGGGGCGGGGCGCCTCGTCGCGGGTCGCGAGCCCCCAGCCCTCCGCGTTGCGGGTGGCCACCGGGATGAGGTCGGGCTGGATCTTGCCGGCCTCGTAGGCCGCGGCCACCTTCTGCTGGCTGCGCAGCGCGTAGCGGTCGGAGCGCTCCTTGGTGAGCTGCGGGAAGCGGTCGTGGATGCGCTCGGCCGTGTTGCCCATGTTGAGCGCCTCGGCGCTCACGAGCTTCTCGGCGAGGAATCGCGGGTTCGGGTCGGCGCCGAAGCCCATCGGATGCCGGCCCATGTGTTCCACGCCGCCCGCGATCGCGAGGTCGTAGGCCCCGAAGGCGATGGCCCCGGCGACGGTGGTGACGCTCGTCATCGCGCCGGCGCACATCCGGTCGATCGCGTAGCCGGGCACCGAGAGCGGCAGCCCGGAGAGCAACGCCGCCGTGCGCCCCAGGGTGAGCCCCTGGTCGCCCTGCTGCGTCGTCGCCGCGATCGCCACATCGTCGATCGCCTCCTTCGGAACGGCGGGATTGCGCTCGAGCAGACCGATCATCGCCTTGACGACGAGGTCGTCCGCGCGGGTCTGCCAGAACATCCCTTTTTCGCCGGCACGCCCGAACGGGGTGCGTACACCATCGACGAAAACGACTTCAGATCTTTCGGCCACTATGCCTCCTGAGATTGGATCGGCTTCGATCCTAGAACCGGCGCTCGAAGGCCCGGAATCGTTTGCTTCTTCCTACGACTCGGCTTCCGGAGCGGTCTCGACCTTTTGGTGGGCATCGACAAAGGCCTGCAGGATCGGCTGTGCAGTCAGTTCAATCTGCCACGGCCGGGCCCCGAGCTCACCGAGGGCCTCGGAGACCGTCTCGACGGTGAGCGGATCGGGCGCGTTCCAGGCGACGCGCCGGAGGAAGTCGGGGGTGAGGAGGTTCTCCACCGGGATCGCGTGCTCCTCGGAGACGGTGGCCAGAGCCGCACGCGCGTTCTTCAGGCGCGCATCCGCTTCGGGGTTGCGGTCGGCCCAGCTGCGTGGCGGCGGCAGCGTGTCGGCGGCGCGCCGATGCACCGGGATGTCGTCGGTGGTGAGGGCGCGCTCGATCGCCGCCCACCAGCGGTCGATCTCGGAGCGGCTCGCCCGCCCCGAGAACTGCTTGAGGGCGGCGAGCTCCCGGCGGGAGGTCGGCAAGGCGCGAGCGGCCACCATGAGCGAGGCATCCGGAACCAGGCGGCCCGGAGCGATGTCGGTCTCCCGGGCCAGCTCGTCGCGGGCGAGCCACAGCTCGCGCGCAGCGGCGAGGTGCCGATCGGCGCGGAGGGCGTGGATGCCGGTGAGCCGGCGCCAGGGCTCGGCCAGCGGCGCCTTCTCCTCCTTCGCGACGACGGCGGCGAACTCCTCCGCGGCGATGCGCTCTTTGCCCTGTTCGCGCAGCAGCACGGCCATCGAGTCGCGCAGGTCGATCAGCAGCTCCACGTCGAGCGCGGCGTATTCCAGCCACGAGGCGGGCAGCGGCCGGGTCGACCAGTCGGCGGCCGAGTGCTCCTTGGCGAGGTGGATGCCGAGCAGTTCCTCCACCACGGTGCCGAGGCCCACGCGCGGGATGCCGAGCAGCCGGGCAGCGAGCTCCGTGTCGAAGACGGTGCTCGGGTCGAGTCCCACCTCGCGCAGGCACGCGAGGTCCTGGCTCGCCGCGTGCAGCACCCACTCGAGGTCTCCGATCACCGATTGCAGGGGAGCGAACTCCTCGATGGCGGGAGGGTCGATCAGGAAGGTGCCGGCGCCGCGCCGGTAGAGCTGGATGAGATAGGCCCGCTGCGAGTAGCGGAAGCCGCTCGCGCGCTCCGCGTCGACCGCGATGGGGCCGGTGCCGAGCGCGATCGCCTCGACGGCGTCGTGGAACTCGTCCACCGTCGAGATGACGGTGCGGACAGGGGTCTCGATGAGGTGGTCGTTCGGTTCTTCGTCAGTCACGTCTTCTTCAGTCGCGTCGCGCTCGCCTGGTCTGCAGCATCGTCACACCATCGACGACAGGGGGCAGACCGGCCAGCATGCAGAGGAGTTCGCTCCAGCCCTCCACATGGGCCTGGAGGTTGTGGTCGGTGGGGGTCCAGGATGCGCGCAGCTCGATCTGCGCCCCGTCACCCTGGGCCGACAGTTCGCCGAAGCCGGTGGAGATGATCTTCGTGGCGGTGCCCGAGGCGGCCGTGTAGTTGGCGCCACGTGCGTCCAGTGCATCCACGAGCCACGACCACGCCACGTCGGCCAGGAAGGGGTCGAGCCCGATCTCGGTCTCGAGCGGCGCCTGTGCGAAGCAGACGACCCGGAACTCGCCGCCCCAGGCCTCCGGCCGCGACTCGTCGTGCAGCAGGATGAAGCGGCCGGTGCCGAGCTCCGAGTCGGAGCCGTGTCGCGCCGGCGTCACGTCGGCGGCCAGGGCCACCGCGTTCGGCGCCAGATTCGCGGGCGCCGGAATCTCGTGCACGACGAGTTCCGCGCGCGTGTCTGCCCGCCGCAGCGAATCGAGCGCTGCGCCGAACGCCGCCGGAATGTCCGGGGTGAAGGGGGAATCGGCCACGTCTGCAGACTAGAGTTCTTTACGTTCCGGGCGGCGAAGGCACGCCGCACGGTGATGCGGCATCTGTTCGCGGCCGGAGAACGATCCCTGCGCCGCGGATTCCTGCTCGAAGGGGTGTTTTCTCGTGAGTCACAAGTCATCCGGGCCCGCCCGGGTTCCCGGCTGGGCCGTCGCGGCGCTCGTGGGCGGATCGCTCGCCGCCCTGGTCGCGGCCGCCGGCGCCTTCGTCACCGCGCGGCTCTCGCGGGCGATCGTCACCCCGTCGCTGCCCATCGACGACGTGCGCATCCTCGGCTACGATCCGCGCGCGGGCACCGTGTCGCTCTCCGTGTCAGCCGACGCCATCCTGCCTGGTCTCTACAGCCTGCGTTTCTCCGGCGACACGGGGCACGCGCGCATCGGCGAGGTGCTCTCGGTCTCCGACGGCGTCGTGGTGCGCTCGGTGATCGCCGTGGACTACGGAGACCTGGCCGCGGCGCGGCACGGCCGCATCAGCGGCTGGTACTACATCCACCCGCGCGAGCTCGACGTGCCGGTCGAGGAGGTCGAGGTGTTCACACCCGTCGGCCCCGCGCCGGCCTGGCTGGTGCCCGCCGACCCCGCGCTCGCCTCGGCGGGCGGGGGATCCAAGTGGGTGATCCAGGTGCATGGCCGCGGGGTGCGCCGTGGCGAGACCATCCGGGCGGTGCCGGTTTTCCGGCAGCGCGGCTACACCTCGCTGCTCATCTCCTACCGCAACGACGGCGACGCGCCCCGTTCCTCCGACGGCCGCTATGCGCTCGGCGAGATCGAGTGGCAGGACCTCGACGCCGCCATCACCTTCGCCGTCGACAACGGGGCCACCGACATCGTGCTGATGGGCTGGTCGATGGGCGGCGCCATCGCCCTGCAGGCCATGGGGCGCGCGGTGCACCGCGACCGCATCCGCGCCATCGCCCTCGACTCCCCGGCCGTGGACTGGCACGAGGTGCTGCGCTTCCAGGGCCGGATGCGCCGCATCCCCGACCTCGTCGGCGACGCGGCCTTCGCCACGATCACCCACGGCTGGGGGAGCGTCATCACCGGTCAGGAGGAGCCCCTCGACCTCGACCGGCTCGACTTCGTGAAGCGCTCCGACGAGGTCGACGTGCCCCTGCTCATCCTGCACAGCGACGACGACGGCTACGTGCCCGTCGGCGGCTCGCGGCGGCTCGCGGAGTCTCGGCCCGACCTGGTGACCTTCGTGCCCTTCCAGGTCGCGCGCCACACCAAGCTCTGGAACTACGACAGAGCCAAGTGGAACGGCGCCATCGACGGCTGGCTCACCGCCCAGGGACTCTGAGCGGTCGAGCGCTCAGGCAGCGATCCGCTCGCGCACCTGGCGCTTGGTGCGACCGAGCAGCGCCGTCATGCCCCGGATGCGCAGCGGCGACACCGCGGCCGTGAGCCCGAGCGTGTTCGGGAAGTCGTCGGGGATGCCGAGCACCTCGTCGACCGTCAGACCGGCGATCCCCTGCACGAGGATCGACGCGAAGCCGCGTGTCGTCGGCGCCTCCTTCGGAGCGGTGGCGAACAGGTGCACCACGCGCTCGTCGTCGACCTCGACGAAGATGAACACCGGCGACTGGCACTCCACCACCCGCTCGAAGAGATCCGGATGCTCCTGGTAACGCTCCGGGAGCTCCGGCAGCTCGTTCGAGAACTCCAGCAGCATCTCCAGCCGCTCCCGTTGTTCGAGGGCGAGGAAGTCGTCGCGGATGTCGGCGAGGGCGGTGGGCAGGGTCGTGTCGGTCATCCCTTCCAGTATCGCTCTACTTCGCCGGCACCGCGCCGGGCTCGGAGCCCGTCGTGATGGGCACCCGCACGGCGCTGCCCCATTCGGTCCACGAGCCGTCGTAGTTGCGCACGTTCTCGAAGCCCAGCAGGTGCGTGAGCACGAACCAGGTGTGGCTGGAACGCTCGCCGATGCGGCAGTAGGCGATCACAGGCTCCGAACCGTCGAGACCGAGCCCGGCTTCGCTGCGGTAGATCTCGTCGAGCTCGGCCACGGGCTTGAAGGTGCCGTCCTCCGCGGCAGCGCGGGCCCAGGGCACGTTCGCGGCGCTCGGGATGTGGCCGGCGCGCAGGGCGCCCTCCTCGGGGTAGGCGGGCGCCGTCGTGCGCTCTCCGCTGTACTCCTCGGGAGAACGCACGTCGATCAGCGGATGGCCGAGGTGCGCGAGCACGTCGTCCTTGAAGGCGCGGATCTCGTCGTCGTGACGTTCGACGACCGGGTAGTCCACCGCATCCGGAGCGGGGCGGTCGGTGGTGATCGGGCGGCCCTCGGCGATCCACTTGTCGCGGCCGCCATCGAGCAGGCGCACGTCTTCGTGGCCGAAGAGGGTGAACACCCAGAGCGCGTAGGCGGCCCACCAGTTGTTCTTGTCGCCGTAGATCACCACGGTGTCGTCGCGCGAGATGCCCTTGCCGCCGACGAGGGCGGCGAACGCGGCGCCGTCGATGTAGTCGCGCAGCACGGGGTCGTTGAGGTCGGTGTGCCAGTCGATCTTGACCGAACCGGGGATGTGGCCGGTCTCGTAGAGCAGCACGTCCTCGTCGGACTCGACGATCACGAGCCCGGGCTCACCGAGGCGGGCCTCGAGCCAGTCGCCCGAGACCAGGCGCTCCGGATGCGCGTAGCCGGCGAACTTCTCGAAGGGATCGGGTGCAACGGGCATGGTGGTACCTCCTGGCGGTTTAGGCTCAATACAACTGCCTGACGAATTCAAGCATTCCGCGTCTGTGTTCGTTCTTCCATGGTGGCGTAAGACTTCGACACGAACGAACGGCCCGGATCTCGATGACTGAAGAGCGGCAGGCGGTTGTCCCGCGCTTGACGGAACGCACGCCCGCGATGTCGGCGGCTGAGTTGGCGAAGACCCTCGTGCCGCCGCGCCAGTTCGACGGCGCCACCTTCGAGAGCTACCGGCCCGACCGCGACTACCCGTCGCAGGGCGAGGCGCTGGCGAAGATCCGAGCCTTCGCCGAGGGGTGGAAGCCCGCCAAGGCCGGGGGATTCTTCGGCCGCGGCAAGAAGATCCCCGCCGCGAAGCCCGGCATCTACCTCGACGGCGGATTCGGCGTGGGCAAGACCCACCTGCTCGCCGCGCTCTGGCACGCGGCGCCGGGCCCGAAGTACTTCGGTACCTTCATCGAGTACACCGCTCTCATCGGGGCCCTCGGCTACGCAGGGGCCGTGCAGCTGTTCAACGGCGCCGCTTTCGTCGCCATCGACGAGTTCGAGCTCGACGACCCGGGCGACACCATGCTGATGACCCGCTTCCTCGGCGAGCTCGTCGCGAAGGGCACGCGCCTTGCCGCCACCTCGAACACACCGCCGAACGCGCTCGGCGAGGGCCGGTTCGCCGCGAGCGACTTCCTGCGCGAGATCCAGGCCATCGCCGACCGTTTCGAGATCTTGCGCATCGACGGTCTCGACTACCGGCGGCGCGACATCGAGGGCCACGCCGTCGCTTTCGGCTCCGACGCCGAGCTGGCCGTCGCCGTCGAGCAGCGCGCCGCCGCGGGGGAGCGCATCACCTCCGACGACTTCGGCGCCCTCGTGCAGCACCTTGGCAGCATCCACCCCTCGCGCTACGTGCGCCTCGTCGAAGGCGTCGACGTCATCGCCCTCAGAGACGTCGCTCCCTTCGCCAACCAGACGGATGCGCTGCGCTTCGTGGCCTTCGTCGACCGGGTGTACGACGCCCAGGTGCGCATCCTCGCCTCCGGAACGCCCCTCGACGAGGTGTTCGCGGGCGACATGATGAACGGCGGCTACCGCAAGAAGTACCTGCGCGCGGTCTCCCGGCTCATCGCCTCCGCCAGTCTCTGAATCAGAGGGCGATCTCCCACCGGATTTCCCGGGTCCCGAAACACGATGTTTACACAAGGCCTTGCCGCGTAACACGACGTACACATAGATAGTCGTCCGGCGAAACCTCTCTTCGGCAGACTTCCCTTGCCTGTAATTGCGCCATCGGCCCCGTGCTAGCCGTGAGCAACACAGCAGTTCAGAAGTACCCGCCAGCACGTTATAGAGAGGTAACCATTTACGCATGGACACCACAACCGTCATAAATTCCCTATGGCTGATGGTCGCCGCCGCGCTCGTTTTGATCATGACGCCGGGTGTGGCGTTCTTCTACGGCGGCATGGTGAAGGCCAAGAGCGTCATCAGCATGATGATGATGAGCTTCGGGGCCATGGGCCTTGTCGGAGTGCTGTGGGTGCTGTACGGCTACAGCCTGTCGTTCACCTCGGGCGCCGACTGGGTGATCCCGCACGTGCTGGGCAACCCGTTCACCAACTTCCTGATGGAGCCGCTGCTGACCAGCGGTGACGGCGGAACGCCGAACCTGAACATGCTGGCCTTCGCCGGCTTCCAGGCGACCTTCGCGATCATCACAGTCGCCCTCATCTCCGGTGCGATCGCCGACCGTGCGAAGTTCGGTGCGTGGATGGTCTTCGCCGGTATCTGGGTGACCGTGGTGTACTTCCCCGTCGCGAGCTGGGTGTTCAACTTCACCCTCACCGACGGCAAGCTCACCGACGGTGGCTGGATCGTCTACCTCCTCGGCGTGAACGACTTCGCCGGTGGTACCGCGGTGCACATCAACGCCGGTGCTGCGGGTCTCGCGCTCGCCCTCGTTCTCGGACGTCGCGTCGGCTTCCAGAAGGGCATCCAGAAGCCCCACAACGTGCCGCTCACCCTCCTCGGCGCCGCACTGCTGTGGTTCGGCTGGTTCGGCTTCAACGCCGGTTCCGAAGCCGGTGTCGACGGCATCGCCGCCCTGGCCTGGATCAACACCCTCGCCGCCCCCGCGGCCGCCATCATCGGCTGGCTCGTCGTCGAGAAGATCAAGGACGGCAAGCCCACCTCGATCGGTGCCGCGTCGGGCGCCGTCGCCGGCCTGGTCGCCATCACCCCGGCCTGTAACATCCTGACGCCCGGCTGGGGCATGCTGCTGGGTCTGGTCACCGGCGCAGTCTGTGCGCTCGCGATCGAGCTGAAGTTCAAGCTCGGTTTCGACGACTCGCTCGACGTCGTGGGCATCCACCTCGTCGGTGGTCTCATCGGAACCCTCTACATCGGCATCTTCGGTACCGGCATCGGCCTCATCGACCGCATCTCGGCCGGCGACGCGACGCCGTTCTCGCAGCTCGGTGCCCAGGCGCTCGGTGCCTTCTCGGTGCTGTTCTACTCCTTCATCCTGGCGTTCGTCATCGGCTGGGTCATCCAGAAGACGATGGGCTTCCGCATCAAGAACGAAGACGAAGTGGCCGGCGTCGACACCGTCGTTCACGGCGAAGAGGGCTACGTGCTCGAGACCGTCTAGTCTCTGTCCGCCTTCGGGCGAACGACGAGCGGGGCGTCATCCTTCGGGATGGCGCCCCGCTCTCGTCGTGCGGCCAGGGGAGGGTAATTCGGCCCCCCGCTCCCTACTGTGTAACCATGACCGCGAGTTTTCCTGGTCGGGGCCGTCCTCGACATCCCGATGTGCTGACACCTGCGGAGTGGCGCATCGCTCACGCAGTGAGGCACGGCATGTCGACCCGCGTGATCGCTCAGCGGCAAGGCGTCAGCGTCGATGCCGTCAAATTCCACGTGAGGAACATCCTCGACAAGCTCGGCATGGACACGAGGGCGCAGTTGCGGGCATGGGAGGGCGTTCCCCTCGACAGCTCGCTGCAGCACCAGGACACCGGAGAAAGGAAAGCTGTGACAGGAATGACGTTGGGGCCGATCGGGCAGATCTCTCACCGGGTGAGCGATATCGCCGCCGCGGTCGGCTGGTACCGAGATGTACTGGGACTCCCGCACCTCTACACCTACGGAGACGTCGCATTCTTCGACGCCGGCGGCACGCGGCTCTTCCTCAGCGCGGTCGACGAGGGTGCTGGGCAGAAGGGCGAGTCCATCATCTATTTCCGTGTCGAGGACATCCATGCGGTCCAGGACGCCCTGACGGATCGGGGAGTCGTCTTCGTCGGCGCACCCCACATGATCCATCGGCACGAGTCGGGCGTCGAGGAATGGATGTCGTTCTTCACCGACCCCGACGGACATTCCCTCGCCCTCATGGCCCAAACGCCACCCATCGACCCGCTTCACACACGTAGTGGAGGCAAAGCGAAAGGCCCCCAGAACTGATCTGGGGGCCTTTCGCTGTGTCGTGGTGGGCGATACCGGACTCGAACCGATGACCTCTTCCGTGTGAAGGAAGCGCGCTACCAACTGCGCCAATCGCCCTGGACAGTTATCGATAGTACCGGATGCCGAGGGGTGCTTCGTGCACATCCGGCGGGCGACACACCCGGCCCGTGACGATTTGGCTAACGCTGAATGAATCGGATAGAGTCTCTTCCGCACGCAGAAATGCGAGCAAATGCGGATGTGGCGCAGTGGTAGCGCATAACCTTGCCAAGGTTAGGGTCGCGAGTTCGAATCTCGTCATCCGCTCGAGTGAAGTTACTCGTCATGGGAACCACCTGGTTTCCTCGTGCACGAACTGGGTGGCGTGGCCGAGAGGCGAGGCAGCGGCCTGCAAAGCCGTCCACACGGGTTCAAATCCCGTCGCCACCTCCACTCCACCGAAGGCTCTATCATCAGAGCATTGGGCGATTGGCGCAGCGGTAGCGCGCTTCCCTGACACGGAAGAGGTCACTGGTTCGATCCCAGTATCGCCCACCACGCAAGAGGCCCCCGATGATGTTCGGGGGCCTTTTCTCATCCCGGGATCGTGAGGAGACACCATGACCGACGCGCCGCTTCCCTTCGCCGAGGAGGGCGCCGGACCCGCCGTCGTGCTGCTGGCCGAGCCGGGGGAGGGCATCGGCTACCTGGCCGGGCTCGCCCACTCGGTCGCCTCCGAGGACTTCCGCGTGGTGCGCATCGAGGCGGGGGAGCCGCACGAGGTGCTGGCGCGCCTCGACGAGGTCGGCGTGGCCGACGCCTGGATCGGCGGCCACGGCGCGGGCGGCTCGCTCGCGCGGATCGTCGCGCGAGATCACCACGATCGCGTCAACGGCATCATCCTCCTCGGTGTCGAAGACACCACGGGTCTCCCGGAGCCCGAGGGCATCCCGGTGCTCGTCATCCAGGGCGCCGACGACGCGGTGACGCCGCCGGCCAACGGCGACGCACTGAAGGCGGCCGCGCCGGGTCTCGTGAGCGTCGTGACCATCGACGGCGCCGGCCACCGCTTCCCCGCCACGCACATCGGCGAGACCGCCTGGGCCATCGAGGACTACCTCGACTGGGACTGAGCCGCCCGCGCCGTCGGTAGGATTGTCTGGTCGTCTTTCACCTAGGCAGGAGCCCTCACCCGTGGCAACAGGATTCGATCACTTCACCGACCGGGCCGTCGTGGCCATGCGGGTCAACGGCGAGCTGAAAGACCTCGCCGCCACGGTGACCGAGACGGATGCCGTGGAGCCGGTGACGATCGACAGCCCCGACGGCCTCGCCATCCTGCGCCACTCGGCCGCCCACGTGGCCGCCCAGGCCGTGCAGGCCATCAACCCCGAGGCCAAGCTCGGCATCGGACCGCCCGTCACCGACGGCTTCTACTACGACTTCGACGTGGCCGAGCCGTTCACCCCCGAAGACCTCAAGGCCATCGAGAAGGGCATGGAGCGCATCGTGCGCTCCGGCCAGCGCTTCGTTCGCCGCGTCGTGACCGAAGACGAGGCCCGCGCCGAGCTCGCCGACGAGCCCTACAAGCTCGAGCTCATCGGCCTCAAGGGCGGCAGCAGCGCCGACGGCATCGACGAGGCGGAGAACGCCGCGAGCGAGTCGGTGGAGGTCGGCGGCGCCGAACTCACCATCTACGACAACGTCGACCCGAAGACCGGCGAGACCGTCTGGAAAGACCTCTGCCGCGGCCCGCACCTGCCGAACACCCGCATGATCGGCAACGGCTTCGCCCTCACCCGTCTCGCCGCGGCCTACTGGCGCGGCTCGGAGAAGAACAAGCAGCTGCAGCGCGTCTACGGAACCGCCTGGCCCACCAAAGACGAGCTGCGCGCCTACCAGACGCGCCTCGAGGAGGCCGCCAAGCGCGACCACCGCAAGCTCGGCTCCGAGCTCGACCTCTTCTCCTTCCCCGACGAGATCGGCTCCGGCCTCGCGGTGTTCCACCCGAAGGGCGGCATCATCCGCTCCGAGATCGAGAACTACCTGCGCGAGCAGCTCATCGCCAACGGCTACGAGCTCGTGAACACGCCGCACATCACCAAGGCACACCTGTTCGAGACCAGTGGCCACCTGCACTGGTACAAGGAGGGCATGTTCCCGGCGATGCATCTCGACCAGGAGTCGGATGCCGACGGCACCGTCACGAAGCAGGGCCAGGACTACTACCTGAAGCCGATGAACTGCCCGATGCACAACCTGATCTTCCGCGCGCGCGGCCGCAGCTATCGCGAGCTCCCGCTGCGGTTGGCCGAGTTCGGCACCGTCTACCGCTACGAGAAGAGCGGCACGCTCTCCGGCCTCACCCGCGTGCGCGGACTCACCCAGGACGACGCGCACATCTACGTGACCCCGGGCGAGGTGCGCGAAGAGCTCACCCGCCAGATCGACTTCATGCTCGACGTGCTGCGCGGCTACGGGCTCGAGGACTTCTACCTCGAGCTCTCCACTCGCGACCCCGAGAAGTCGGTCGGCACCGACGAGATGTGGGAGACCGCCACCGAGACGCTCCGCGAGGTCGCCCTCGCCTCCGGCCTCGAGCTCGTGCCCGACCCCGGGGGAGCGGCCTTCTACGGACCGAAGATCTCGGTGCAGGCCCGCGACGCGATCGGCCGCACCTGGCAGCTCTCGACCATCCAGCTCGACTTCAACCAACCCGAGCTCTTCGAGCTCGAGTACACGGCTGCCGACGGAACCCGTCAGCAGCCGGTGATGATCCACCGCGCGCTGCTCGGTTCGATCGAGCGCTTCTTCGCCATCCTGCTCGAGCACTACGCCGGGGCCTTCCCGGTGTGGCTCGCCCCGGTGCAGGTCGTGGCCATCCCGATCTCCGACGATCACGCCGACTACCTGGCCGAGGTGGTGCGAAAGCTCAAGAAGCGCGGCATCCGTGCCGAGCTCGACGACTCGGCCGACCGCATGCAGAAGAAGATCCGCACGCACACCAAAGACAAGGTGCCCGTGCTCCTCATCGCCGGCGCGGAGGACACCGCGAACAGCTCGGTGAGCTTCCGCTTCCGGGACGGCTCGCAGGAGAACGGCGTGGCCGTCGACGAGGCCGTGGAGCGGATCGTGGCCGCCGTGGCGTCGCACCAGCAGGTGACGACCGCCGGTCAGCTGTGATGGCGGGCCGCCGCTGATGGACGGGCCGGTCGAGGTCGAATCCTCCGAGGACTTCGCTGCGATCCCGGATGCCTTCCAGCGGCTGTGGACGCCGCACCGCATGGTCTACATCCAGGGCGGGGAGCAGCCGCACATCGACGAGTGCCCGTTCTGCCGGGCGCCGTCGCTCTCCGACGAGGAGGGGCTCATCGTGGCCCGCGGAACGCACGCCTACGTGCTGCTGAACCTCTTCCCCTACAACTCCGGTCACCTGCTGGTGTGCCCTTACCGTCACGTGGCGACATACGATTTGGCGACGCCCGAGGAGGTCCAGGAGATTGGGACCCTGACGCAGACCGCGATGCGCGTGCTGCAGGCGGTGTCGCGCTGCGACGGCTTCAACATCGGCATGAACCAGGGCCGGGTGGCCGGCGCGGGCGTGGCAGGACACCTGCACCAGCACATCGTGCCGCGGTGGATGTCGGACTCCAACTTCTTCCCGATCATCGCCCGCACGAAGGCGTTGCCGCAGTTGCTCGGCGAAGTGCGTGCGGAGATCCAGGCGGCGTGGCCGGTGGCCGGCGCGCCCGGGCAGTAGAATTCTTCTGGTTTCTGAGAGGACATGATGAGCGAGAGCACCACACACCAGTTCGGGTCCAGCCGCGTCAAGCGCGGTCTGGCGGAGATGCTGAAGGGCGGCGTCATCATGGACGTCGTAACGGCCGCGCAGGCGCGCATCGCCGAAGACGCCGGAGCGGTGGCCGTGATGGCCCTCGAGCGCGTGCCCGCCGACATCCGCTCCCAGGGCGGCGTGGCCCGCATGAGCGACCCCGACCTGATCGAGGCGATCATCGCCGAGGTCTCCATCCCCGTGATGGCGAAGGCCCGCATCGGCCACTTCGTCGAGGCGCAGGTGCTCCAGTCGCTCGGCGTCGACTACATCGACGAGTCCGAGGTGCTGAGCCCCGCCGACTACGTGAACCACATCGACAAGTGGGACTACACGGTTCCCTTCGTCTGCGGCGCCACCAACCTGGGCGAGGCACTCCGCCGGATCAACGAGGGCGCCGCGATGGTGCGCTCGAAGGGCGAGGCCGGCACCGGCGACGTCTCGGAGGCCACCAAGCACATCCGCAAGATCAAGTCGGAGATCGCGGCGCTGTCGTCGATGTCGAAGGACGAGCTGTACGTGGCGGCCAAGGAGCTGCAGGCTCCGTACGACCTCGTGGTCGAGGTGGCCGAGACCGGCAAGCTCCCCGTCGTGCTGTTCACCGCGGGCGGCGTCGCCACTCCGGCCGACGCGGCCATGATGATGCAGCTCGGCGCCGACGGTGTGTTCGTGGGCTCGGGCATCTTCAAGTCGGGCAATCCCGAGAAGCGCGCGGCGGCCGTGGTGAAGGCCACGACGTTCTACGACGACCCGAGCGTCATCGCCGAGGTGTCGCGCGGTCTCGGCGAGGCGATGGTCGGCATCAACGTGGCCGACGTCCCCGCGCCGCACCGGCTCGCCGAGCGTGGCTGGTAGCCCGCAGGGTCACCAGGAGGTCGCGGCGGGCGGCGGCGGGCCCGTCGGAGTGCTGGCGCTCCAGGGCGACTTCCGCGAACACGTCTCCGTGCTGCGCGGGCTGGGAGCCGAGGTCGTGACCGTGCGCCGCCCGGAAGAAGCCGCCGCGATCTCGGGCCTCGTGATCCCCGGCGGGGAGTCGAGCGTGATGGACAAGCTGTCGCGCGCCTTCGGTGTGGCCGAGGTGCTCAAGCGCCGCATCGCCGAGGGGATGCCGGTGTACGGCACCTGTGCCGGGCTCATCATGCTCGCCGACCGCATCGTCGACGGCATCCGGGGCCAGGAGAGTCTGGGCGGTCTCGATGTGGCCGTGCGCCGCAACGCCTTCGGAGGTCAGACCGAGTCGTTCGAGGCCGAGCTCTCGGTTCCGGTGCTCGGCGATCCGCCGATGCACGCGATCTTCATCCGCGCCCCGGTGGTGGCCGAGCTCGGCCCCGGGGCCACGGCGCTGGCGACCCTCGACGACGGAACGGTGGTGGCGGTCGAGCAGGGCAACCTCCTCGGAACCTCGTTCCACCCGGAGATGACGGCCGACTACCGCTTCCACCAGTACTTCCTTCAGAAAGTGGCTGGCTTCGACAACGGCACTGCGCGCTCATCCCGCCCCTGAGGGCGCTCTCGCGTAGACTTGTGCCCGATTCCTGAAGGAGATTTTCGTGTCCGGACATTCCAAGTGGGCGACGACCAAGCACAAGAAGGCGATCATCGACTCGCGCCGTGCCAAGTCGTTCGCCAAGCTGATCAAGAACATCGAGGTCGCCGCCAAGATGGGCGGTGCCGACATGGCCGGCAACCCCACGCTGGTGGACGCGGTGCAGAAGGCCAAGAAGACCTCTGTTCCGAACGACAACATCGACCGCGCGATCAAGCGCGGCGCCGGGCTCACCGGTGAGTCGATCGACTACCACACCATCATGTACGAGGCCTACGGCCCGAACGGCATCGCCTTGCTGGTGGAGTGCCTCACCGACAACAAGAACCGTGCGGCCGCCGACGTGCGCACCGCGATGACCCGCAATGGCGGCACCATGGCCGACCCGGGCAGCGTCGCCTACAACTTCGCCCGCAAGGGCGTGATCACCGTCGCGCACGCTGACGGCCTCACCGAAGACGACGTGCTGGCCGCCGTGCTGGATGCCGGAGCCGAGGAGGTCACCGATCGGGGCGAGTCGTTCGAGGTGCTCACCGAGCCCTCGGCCATGGTCGACGCCCGCACCGCGCTTCAGGAGGCCGGCATCGACTACGACTCCGCCGATGTGGAGTTCGTGGCGAGCCTGCAGGTCGAGGCCGACGCCGAGACCGCGCGCAAGGTCTTCCGCCTGATCGACGCGCTCGAGGACTCCGACGACGTGCAGAACGTGTACACGAACCTCGACATCACGCCCGAGGTCCAGGCCGAGCTCGAAGAAGACTGATCGAGCGGGCGGAGTCCGGCCGGGGGAGGAACGGAGAACGGATGCGCGTACTCGGCATCGACCCCGGCCTCACCCGCTGCGGCATCGGCATCGTCGATGTTTCCAGCACCCGCGTTCCGGTGCTCGTGCACGTCTCGGTGATCACGACGAGCCCGGAGCTGCCCCTCGAGGAGCGTCTGCTGCTGGTCTCCCGCGGCATCGAGGCCGTGCTCGACGAGCACCGGCCCGACAGCGTCGCCGTGGAGCGGGTGTTCGCGCAGCACAACGTGCGCACCGTGATGGGAACCGCTCAGGTGAGCGGTATCGCGCTGCTCGCTGCGGCGAGCCGGTCGCTCGCCGTGGGACTGCACACGCCGAGCGAGGTGAAGGCCGCCATCACCGGGTACGGCCAGGCCGACAAGAAGCAGGTGGGGACGATGGTGGCGAAGGTGCTGCGGCTGGAGAGCATCCCGAAGCCCGCCGACGCGGCCGACGCCCTCGCCCTGGCCATCTGCCACGCCTGGCGGATCCCCTTGGGCGCACCGGTGACCGGGGCGACGAGCGGATCGACGCTGCCCCGCGCATCCGCGGCCCCCACTGCGGGTCTCACCCCGGCGCAACGGGCGTGGCGCGCCGCCGAGCAAGGCACGGCGGGGCGCACCGCCCGGCATAAGCTGGCTCGATGATCTCTGCGTTGCGCGGCACCGTCCTCTCCGTCGCCGGAGGCACCGCCGTGATCGACGTCGGCGGGGTCGGCTTCGCCGTGAACGTGACCGCCGGGCACGCGTTCCTGTTGCGCACCGGCAGTGAGGCGACGCTGCTGACCAGCCTGATCGTGCGGGAGGACAGCCTCTCCCTGTTCGGCTTCCCCGACCAGGAATCGCTCGACATCTTCTCGCTGCTCGTGGGCGTGACCGGGGTCGGCCCCAAGTCCGCCCTCGGCGTGCTGAGCGAGCTGTCGCCGGGAGAGGTCGCCACGGCGGTCGCCCGCGAGGACGACAGCGCCTTCCGCAAGGTCTCCGGCATCGGCCCCAAGACCGCCAAGCTCATCGTGCTCTCGCTCGCCGGCAAGATCGCCGTGCACGCGGCCCCGGCCAGCACGCCGCAGAACGGGGGAGCGCGGAGCGTGCGCGCCGACGTCGAGCGCGCTCTCGTGGGGCTCGGCTGGCAGGAGCGCAACGCCACCGCTGCGGTCGACGAAGTGCTCGAGACCGCATCCCCGGCCGACGCCGACAGTGTGCCGGCCCTGCTCCGCCTCGCCCTCGCCGTGCTCGGCCCGGCTCAGAACCGGGGTGCGTCGCGATGACACCGGCATTCGATGGTGAAGATCTGGTGAATCCTGAGGTGGAGTCGGAGACGGAGATCGCCTTCGAGGGCGCCCTGCGACCGCGCTCGCTCGCCGAATTCGTCGGGCAGCGCAAGGTCAGAGGGCAGCTCCAGCTGCTGCTGGACGCGGCGGCGATCGAGAGACGCACGCCCGACCACATCCTGCTGGCCGGCCCACCCGGCCTCGGCAAGACGACCCTCGCGATGATCGTGGCGCACGAGAGCGGACGGCCCCTCCGCCTCACCTCGGGCCCCGCCATCCAGCACGCCGGCGATCTCGCGGCGGTGCTGTCCTCCCTCGTTCCCGGCGAGGTGCTCTTCGTCGACGAGATCCACCGCATGGCCCGCTCCGCGGAGGAGATGCTGTACCTGGCGATGGAGGACTTCCGCATCGACATCATGGTGGGCAAGGGCGCCGGCGCGACGTCGATCCCGCTCGATCTCGCCCCTTTCACCCTCGTCGGCGCCACCACCCGTTCCGGACTGCTGCCCAACCCCCTGCGCGACCGCTTCGGTTTCACGGCGCACCTCGAGTTCTATGAGACGGAGGAGCTCGTGCGCGTGCTGCACCGGGCTGCCCAGCTGCTCTCGGTGACGATCGACGAGGAGTCACTCCGCGAGATCGCCTCGCGCTCACGCGGCACGCCGCGCATCGCGAACCGCCTGCTGCGGCGGGTGCGCGACTACGCGCTGGTCGACGGGGGAGGCGCGACGCTCTCCGCCGTGCGGGCCGCGCTCGAGCTCTACGATGTCGACGAGCTCGGTCTCGACCGCCTGGACCGAGCCGTGATGTCCATCATCCTGGAACGCTTCGACGGCGGTCCGGTCGGCCTCAACACCCTCGCGGTCTCGGTCGGCGAGGAGGCCGACACCATCGAGGCGGTGGTCGAGCCCTTCCTCGTGCGCATCGGTCTGCTCTCGCGCACTCCGCGCGGCCGGGTGGCCACGAAAGCGGGCTGGGCGCACTTCGGTCTGAAGCGCGGTGCAGACGCGCTCTTCGGGGATGACCTATAATTCAAGCTGGTCTTCAGGACCCGTAGCTATGATGTGCCCTGGCCATCAACCCCACCCCCATTTGGAAGGCGTCTTTCTTCATGACCCTCGATCCGTTAACCATCGGCATGCTGGTCGTTCTGGCCGTGCTGGTGTTCTTCATGTTCCGAAACAGCCGCAAGCGTCAGCGCGATGCTCAGGAACTGCAGAGCAAGGTGGCCGTGGGCGCGGAGGTCATGACGAACTTCGGCGTGTACGGCACGATCCTCGCGATCGACGAGGAAGAGAACAAGGTTCTGGTCGAGACCTCTCCCGGCACCGTTCTCACCGTGCACCGCCAGACCGTCACGCGCGTCGTCACCCCCTCGCCCCTGGCCGAGATCGAGACCTCGCCCGACCACATCGACGAGAGCGAGCCGGCCTACGGTGAGCGCATCGACGACGCAGCCGACACCACCACGGACGCCCCTGCCGCCGACACGTCCGCTGCCGACAAGACCGACAAGAAGGGCGACGAGTAACAACTCGTCCCCTCCAGATCTACGCTCGCCGCGAGGGCGCTCGAGCGGCACAGAAAGCTGAGTAACTTAGGTGGCACAAACTACCGCGGTCAAGAAGGCGTGGAGAACGCTCATCTGGCTGGTCGTCCTCTTCGCGGTCCTCGTCGGCACCATCGCGGGCGGTGTGATCTGGAGCACTGCGACGTGGGCGCCGAAGCTCGCGCTCGACCTGCAGGGCGGAACGCAGATCATCCTCACGCCGGTCACGGAGCAGGGGCAGACCGTCACCTCCGACCAGCTCACGCAGGCCGTGTCGATCATCCGTCAGCGTGTCGACGCGAGCGGTGTCTCCGAGGCCGAGGTGACCACCCAGGGCTCCTCGAACGTGGTCGTGTCGATTCCGGGCACTCCGGATGACGCCACGCTCAACCGCATCGAGTCCTCGGCGAAGCTCGAGTTCCGCCCGGTGCTGTTGGCGTCGGTGGCCTCCTCGGTCGCTGCGGGCAGCCCGACCCCCACGGTCGACCCGAACCTCTCGACGACGCCGACGGCCCAGCCCACGAACGCGAGCGACCTCGCCTGGGTGACCCCGGCGCTGCAGGCCGAGTACGACAACTTCGACTGCGCCTCGACCCAGGCCGACAACGCCGGCCTCGCGCCCGCCGCCGAGCCGCTGGTCACCTGCGACTCCAACGGGGTGAAGTACCTCCTCGGCCCGGTGGAGATCGAAGGCGCGAACATCTCGGATGCGACCGCCGGCGTGGCCACCACCCAGAACGGCTCCTCGACGGGCCAGTGGGTCGTCGACCTCACCTTCGACAGCACCGGAACCCAGCAGTTCTCGGATGTCACCACCCGCCTCTACGGGCTGACCGGCGTGCAGAACCAGTTCGCCGTGGTGCTCGACGGCAAGGTCATCACCGCGCCCTCGACGAACAGCGTCATCACCGACGGACGCGCGCAGATCTCCGGATCGTTCACGCAGACCTCGGCGCAGTCGCTCGCCGACCAGCTGAAGTTCGGCGCCCTGCCGATCGCGTTCACGGTGCAGTCGAAGGACGCCATCTCGGCGACGCTGGGCTCGACGCAGCTGCTCTCCGGGCTCATCGCCGGCGCGATCGGTCTGCTGCTGGTCATCATCTACTCGCTGATCCAGTACCGCCTGCTCGGCCTCGTCACGATCGCCTCGCTCGTGATCGCCGCCGCGCTGACCTACCTGCTGGTCACCCTGATGTCCTGGCGCATCGACTTCCGGCTCTCGCTCGCGGGCGTCGCAGGTCTGATCGTGGCCATCGGTATCACCGCGGACTCCTTCATCGTGTACTTCGAGCGAATACGCGACGAGTTGCGCGAGGGGAAGGCTCTGACCTCCTCCGTGCAGTCGGGGTGGAAGCGCGCCCTGCGCACCATCACCGCGTCCGACACGGTCAACTTCCTCGCGGCTGCGGTGCTCTACGTGCTCGCCGTCGGAAACGTGCGCGGCTTCGCGTTCACGCTCGGCCTGACGACCATCGTCGACATCCTCGTCGTGATCCTGTTCACGCATCCGCTGATGACGCTGCTCGCCGAGCTGCCGTTCTTCCGCGACGGGCACAAGCTCAGTGGCCTCGACCCGCGTGCGCTCGGAGCGGTCTACCGCGGGCGCGCCCAGTTCCGGGCACCCTCCGAGTCCGTCTCCGCGGCCAAGAAGGGCTCGTCGAGCCGTGAGGTGCAGAAGCGCCAGACCATCGCCGAGCGCAAGGCGGCGGAACTCGCCGGCACCTCGGCGAAGGCCGGAGCCACCGACTCGAAACCCAGCACCGACGAGGGGAAGAACTCCTGATGGCCAGCTTCTCCCAGTTCGGAAACGACCTCTACTCCGGCAAGCGCTCGATCGACTTCATCGGCCGTCGTCGCCTCTGGTACATCATCTCGGCGGTGCTCGTGCTCATCGCGCTCGTGGGGCCCTGGCTCCGCGGCGGCTACGAGTTCGGCATCGAGTTCCGCGGGGGCTCGGAGTTCACGGTGTCGCAGGTCTCGAACCTCGACCAGACCCTCGCCACGAACACCGTCAACGATGCCCAGCCCGGGGTGAACCCGCGCGTCAGCACTCTCGGTACGGACGCCATCCGCGTGCAGACCGACGAGCTCGATCCCACCCAGAGCACGGCTGTTCAGAATGCACTGGCCACGGCCTACGACGTGACCCCGAACGACGTCACGGTGTCGTTCATCGGCGCCACCTGGGGCGCCGACATCACCACCCAGGCCATCCGCGGTCTCGTGATCTTCCTCGTGCTCGTGGCGATCTTCATGGCGATCTACTTCCGCACCTGGAAGATGGCGGCGGCGGCGTTGATCGCCCTGCTGCACGACCTCGTGATCACGGCGGGCGTCTACGGCCTCACCGGTCTGGAGATCACTCCGGCGGCCGTCATCGGATTCCTGACCATCCTCGGCTACTCGCTCTACGACACGGTGGTGGTCTTCGACAAGATCCGTGAGAACACGGCCAGCATGGGGGAGCGCGGCACGCAGACCTTCGGGGAGATGGTGAACCTCGCGGTGAACCAGACGCTCGTGCGATCGATCAATACCTCGATCGTGGCCGCGCTGCCGGTGGCGTCCATCCTCGTCATCGGCTCGTTCGTGCTGGGCGCGGCCACGCTGCGCGACATCTCGCTCGCGCTGCTGATCGGAATCATCGTTGGCACCTACTCGACGATCTTCATCGCCTCGCCGCTGTACGTGCAGTTCCGCTCGAACGAGGCGAAGATCAAGAAGAACGACGCCCGGGTGCTGGCCGACCGCCAGCGCTCGACCGCCGCGGCGCCGTCGTCCCCCTCGGTCTCGGCCTAGACCCGGATCGTCCGCCGGCTCAGGCCGGCGGACGTCGGGGGAACGCGATCGCGATCGGCTCCTGAGCGGACTCGTTCCTGAGCGGAATCGGTCCGCTCGTCTCAGCGGCGGGTCTCGCGGCTGAGGGCTTCGATGAGGCCGCCGGCGAAGGAGTCGCCCAGCCCGATGGTGGTCGGCGTGTCGGTGAGCAGTTCGAACGCCGGCACCACGAGCAGCTCGTCGCCGGAGGCAGCGTGCAGCGCGTCGGCCAGCGTGACCGCGTCCTCCTGCCGGGGGAGCAGGCTGGTCGCGCGGTAGTCGGCGTCGCTCCAGTCATCCCCGTGCAGGTAGCGTGTGCTCGCCATGGTGATGCCGCCCTGCACCGCGGCCGCCCAGCGACCGGCATCCGGGGCCTGCACCGCCGACCAGTGCCGGGTGTGCACGACGAGCGCCGGGCCGGGGAACGCCCGCCTCACGTCGACCAGGGCCCAGCGCACGTCTTCCGCGTCGAGCAGATCGACGCTGCGGCCGAGGTAGTGCTGCAGCTCGTCTTCGTTCATGCTCCAGAGGTGCACCGCGCCGAGCAGTCGCCGGCGTACCGGCTCCGTGTACTCGGGAAGGTGATATCCGGCGTCTTCGTAGACGACGAGGCCGGTCTCGGGAATCCTTCCGATCGCCTCGACGACGCTGTCGAGGCGGGCTTCGAGCACGGCTTTGCTCTGGATGGTGTTGAACCCGGAGACGAGGAAGAGCTCCGCGGTGGCGACGACGGCCGGCAGGTCGGGGCTGATCACGAGCGAACGGTTGGGTGGGTCGTTGGTGTAGATGATCCGATTCGGATGCCGCGCTCGGTACAGCTGGTCGCCGACGCGCAGCGAGGCGCCGGCCGGGTACTGCACGATGAGATGAGGGTCAGTGCTGTCGTGGGCGGCACTGCAGATCACCGAGACCGAGGGCGGCAGCAGCCGGCGCACATGATCGTCGATCGACACCAGATGCACGGTGCTCGCCAGGCCCAAGCGGTCCAGGGCGATCGCCGCCCGCACGCAGGTTCCTCCGAGGGTGATGCGCCGCTCGAATCGCGACGCGAACTGCTCCACGATGTCCGATGACGCCACGAAGCGTTCGCCGCCCACCCCGTCGGCGATGAACGCGGCCAGGGTGCGCACCAGATCGCGCTCGGACTCGATCGGCAGCTGCCGCGAGAGCTCGGAGGGCTGGATTCCGTACCAGCGGATGAGCTCATCGAGACGGCTCTCGTCCCAGTCGATCTCGTAGTCGACGGTGCCGCCGAGTCCGAGCACGATCTCTGTGTCCATCAGTACAGTGTGGCCTTTCCGGCGGCGTCGAACAGGCGGATCTTGTGCTTGGCCGTCTCCTTCATGGCCACCAGCGAGGGAGGCTGGATGGTGTTGGGCTCGCGCACTCCGGCGTCGGCCAGCACCTCGCGCATCTTCGAGTGGTAGGCGTGCTTGATGTCACTCGAGATGTTGATCTTGTTGATGCCGAGCTTCACTGCTTCCGCGATCTCGTCGTCCGGGTTGCCGGATCCGCCGTGCAGCACGAGCGGGATGCCCGTGGCCGCCTTGATCTCCTTCAGCAGGTCGAGCTTCAGCGCGGGCTTCAACCACGAGGGGTAGATGCCGTGCGAGGTGCCGATGGCCACGGCGAGGCTGTCGACGCCGGTCTCCTGGATGAAGCGCACGGCGTCGGCGGGGTCGGTGTAGATGATCTCCACCGCGCCGTCCTCGGCCTCCTCGTCCATCTTGCCGATGGTGCCGAGCTCGCCCTCGACGGAGAGCCCCACCTTGTGCGCCGTCTCCGCGACTCGTTTGGTGAGCGCCGCGTTCTCCTCGAAGGGGAGCATCGAGCCGTCGATCATCAGCGACTTGAAGCCGGCCTGGATGGCAGTGAGCGCCTGTTCGTAGTTCGCCCCGTGGTCGAGGTGGATCGTCACGGGCACCGAGGCGCGGTGCGAGCGGGCGATGATCGCGGGGAGCAGGTCGGCCGTGATGTGACTGAGCTCGTCGGGGTGGATCGCGACGATCAGCGGGGACTGCTCCTCCTCGCTGATCTCGACGATTCCGTTGAACATCGCCCAATCGCTGATGTTGAAGGCCGGCACCGCGAAGTAGTTCTCGTGGGCGACGGCGAGCAGATCTTTTCCTGTGATCAGCACTGGTGTTTCTCCTTGTTCTGTGTGGTTGGCAGGGGGGAATGGAAAACCGGGGTCAGCTCTTGACGGAGCCGGAGGCGAGTCCGCCCATGAAGTAGCGCTGGAAGAAGAGGAAGAGGATCAGAACCGGGATCGACCCCAGGATGCTCATCGCCATGATCTCGTTCCACTGGTACGAGTGCTGGCCCATCAGCAGCTGGATGCCGATCGGCACCGTGCGCATGTCCTCGGTCTTGGTGAGGGTGAGCGCGAAGAGGTACTCGTTCCAGGCGATCATGAAGGTGTAGATGCCCACGGAGACGATGCCGGGCACCGCGATGGGGACGAGCACCTTCCAGAGCGCCGTCATGGAACCGGCCCCGTCCATCCGCACTGCTTCGTCGAGTTCGCGGGGGAGGGTGTTGAAGTAGCCGGTCATCATGATGATGGCGTAGGGCAGCGTGAACACCATGTAGGTGAGGATGAGGCCGGGGTAGGTGTTGTAGAGCCCGAGCACCACCACGAGCCCGAAGTACGGGATGAGCAGGGTGATCGGGGGCACAGCCTGCACGCTCACGATCACCACGTTGATGATGCGCTTGCCCCGGAATTCGAAGCGGCTGAAGGCGTAGGCCGCCAGGATGGCCACCACGAGCGTGAGCAGGGTCACGGCGATGGCCACGACGTAGCTGTTGACGAAGAAGCGCACCTTGGTCGGATCGGTGAGGATCGAGATGTAAGCGCTGAAGGAGAAGTCCTCGGTCAGCAGCCGCGGGGGGAACTCGAAGATCTCGCCGTTGGACTTGAAGGAGCTCGAGAGCATCCAGAGGATCGGGAAGCCCGCGAAGAGGGCGCCGGCGATGAGCGCCAGGATGACGCCGGCCTTCATGAGGAGGCGGTTGCGACTGCGTTTGGTCATCGTCATGTCAATCACGGGCTCTCTGGTGACGCACGTAGAAGACGGCGAGAACCATCGACAGCGCGAGAACGAGGACGGCGCTGGTCGAGGCGAGAGCGAACTCGTAGCGACTGAACGCCAGCTTGTAGGTGTAGGTGCTCAGCATCTCGGTGACGTTGATCGGGCCGCCGCCCGTCGTCATCCAGATCAGGGCGAATTGCTGGGAGGTCCAGATCAGGTCGAGCAGCAGCATGCTGATGATGATCGGCCGCAGCTGCGGGATGGTGACGCTGAAGAACTTCTGGATGCCGTTGGCGCCGTCGACGGTGGCCGCTTCGTAGAGATCCTGCGGGATGCCCTGCAGTCCTGCGAGCAGGCTGATCATGAAGAACGGGTAGCCCGCCCAGATGTTGATGAAGGTCACCGAGCCGAGGGCGAGGCTCGGGTTCGACAGCCATTCGATCTGTCCGCTGCCGATACCGGAGGAGTCGAGCAGGTAGTTGATCACGCCGTTCGGGCTGAGCAGCAGTCGCCAGAGCACCGCGATCACCGCAGCGGTGAAGAGCCACGGGAGAATGTAGATGGTGCGGAAGAGCGCCTTGGTCAGGCGGCTGAGCAACGGCGTGTTCAGCAGCATGGCGAATGCGAGGCCGAGAACGAGGTGCGCGGCGACGCTCCCGAGGGTGAACACGGTCGTGTTGATCACGGCGGTGTGGAAGACCGGATCTCCGAGGATCTCGAGGTAGTTCTGCAGGCCCACCAGCTGCGGGTGCTTGTTCGTGATCACGTTGTTGGTGAACGAGTAGCCGATCACCATGACGATGGGGACGATCATCAAGACCGTGAGAAGAACGGCGGTGGGCAGGATGAAGGCGTACGGTTCGCTGCCTCGGCGGGCTTTCGCGAGCCGGCCGGCGCCTGGCCGGGTTCTGTCGACTGACGTCGGTGTCATGCCGGGTTCCTTCAGATGGGGGCCGCGTCGCGGGAGTACGACGATGCGCGTCACCGCGACGCGGCCGGTTGGGGATGCTAGAACGGGTGCGCTCGTAGCAGAGGCCTCAGAGTTGAGAGGCTAGAACTGCGACTCCCACTGGCTCTGAGCATTCTTGAGGGTGTCGTCGACCGACTGGTCGCCGTTCAAGAGGCTCTGGAACTGGGTGTCGAAGGTGCGCATCAGTTCCTCGGCCACGGGCAGCCCGGTGAATTCGTTGGCCGGGTAGCCCTTCTTGTAGATGTCGAACGCCGTCTTGAACAGCGGGTCGCTCCCCGAGAAGTCGGGGACCGACTTCGTGTTGCCGGGGAAGGCGTTCGCCTTGGTCGACAGTTCGGAGTTGACCTTCTCGCTCATCAGGTACTGCACGAGCTTGAAGGCCTCTGCGGGGTGCGCGGAGCTGCCCGAAACGCCCAGGCCCCACGACGCGTAAGGGATGCCACGTTCGCCGCTGAAGCCGTCGACGGCCGGAATGGCCGAGATGCTGAACTTGAGGTTGGGGTCGTTCTTGCGGAGGAGGTTGATGTGAGCGAGCGAATCGATCATCATGCCGACCCGTCCGTTGCCGAACTCCTCGACCTTGTCCTGCTCCTTCATCGTGAACGACCCGGGTGCGATCGACCCGTCCTTCCACATGCCCTGCACGAATTCGACCGCGCTCTTGACATCGGAGTTGGTGAGGTCGGGTTTGCCGTCCTTGAGCATCGAGCCGCCCGAGGCCCACACCCACGACATGACGTCGTTCTGGATGCCGTTGGGTGCCTCTTGCGAGAGCGGGAGGATCCAGCCGCTGGTGTTGTCACCGAGAGCGGTGACGGCCTTGGCGGCGTTCGAGAACTCGGTACGGGTCGAGGGCGGGGCGGTCACTCCCGCTTTCGCGAGCAGGTCGTCGTTCGTGAACAAGGGGTAGACGAAGTTGACGGCCGGGATCATGTAGGTCGAGCCGTCGACCTTGATCTGGCTCGCGAGCTGGCTGTCGTCGTAGCCGGCGTCGGACATCAGCTTGGTCAGATCGGCGAGAGCGCCCTGCTTGGCGAAATCGCTGACCCAGGCGCCGTCGAGTCCCACGACGTCCGACATGGTTCCGGCGGCGGCTCCGGCGAAGAGCTGCTCCTTCGTCGAGGCGTACGGTCCGCTCAACAGGTTGACCTTGATACCGGGGTTGGCGGCCTCGAAGTCGTCCATGATGCCCCGCAGGGCACCGGCGGGAAGCTCCGGCTCCCACCACTGTGCGAATTCGAGGGTGACAGGGCCATCGGAGGAAGCCGATGATCCGGACGCGGAGCATCCGGCGGTAGCGGCCACGGTGGCGGCTACGGCGAGAACACCGAAGAGGCGGAGGGCGCCTCGTGTACGAGCGTCATTGCTCATGATTCTCCATTCAGGACGGCGGCGCTGTAATTTGCGCCTTGATGCAGTGTTTGAATGCTAGACCTCGCATAAAACGGCGTCAAGCTGCAACTTGTGGAGAAATGTGTGCCGCGCGCGCACACATTTTCTCGCTTTCGTGCTATTTGTTGCCGTATGAGCGAACTACGACGACTTCCCGCTGGACGGAAGGCGGCCCTCGCGGATGCGATCAATCAGCATGGACAGGTGACCGTCGCCGCACTCGCCGAGCAGTTCTCGGTCTCGATCGACACCATCCGGCGCGATCTCGACCAACTCGACTCAGACGGCCAGATCGTGCGCACCCATGGCGGGGCGCTCAGTCTGGCCGCGGTGAGTCGCACGATCGACCGAGGGCTGGATGTCCGCCTGCGTCTGCGTGCGGCCGAGAAGGAGCAGATCGGAGAGCTGGCCGCCACCCTGGTGGAGGACGGCTCCGTGGTGATGATCAATGCAGGAACCACTGCGCTCGCGCTCGCGCGCGCTCTGCGCAATCACCGGGACCTGACCATCGCCACGAACAACCTGCAGGTGCCGGCCGAGATCGTGCCGACGGCGTTCCGCGACCTCTACGTCTTCGGCGGTTCGGTGCGTTCCATCACCCAGGCCACCACCGGGCCCGTGAGCTTCAACCTCGGCCCGGGCGGTGCCGAGATCGATCTGCGCTGCGATCTGGCGCTGATCGCCGTCGGAGCGGTCTCCGAGGAGGGTTACTCCACCTCGAACCTCGGCGATGCCGCCATGATGGCCGAGATGATGAGCCGGGCCGAGCGTGTCGTGGTGATGGCCGACTCCGGCAAGTTCGATCAGCGCCTGTTCGCGCAGGTCGCGCCCCTCGGTGGCGCCGACTTCCTCGTCACGGATGCACCGCCCTCTGCGCCGCTGCAGGCCGCGCTCGACGCCGCGGGCGTCCGCGTGATCACCCCCTGATCGACCTCGGGGCGCCACCGCGCGTCGTCACCGCTCCGCGCACAGCGCAACCCTGCGTGCGGCACAGCTGCGCGACTGAGGGATAATCGAGGTGGAGGCCTGACATGACGGAGACCACAGCGACATCCACCGCGACGCTGCGCCGTCTCGTGCCGCGCATCTTCTCGCGGGCTCAGCCCGCCGGCGCGGTCGACACGCTCATCCGCACGGTGCGGGCCAACCACCCCAAGGCCGATCTGACCATCGTGGAACGGGCCTACACTGCTGCCGAGCGGGCCCACGACGGGCAGAAGCGCCGCAGCGGCGAGCCCTACATCACGCATCCGGTGGCCGTCGCCCAGATCTTGGCCGAGCTCGGCCTCGGCTCGAAAGCCGTCGCCGCAGCCCTGTTGCACGACACCGTCGAGGACACCGACTACTCCCTCGACATGGTGCGCCACGACTTCGGCGACGAGGTGGCGATGCTGGTCGACGGCGTCACGAAGCTCGACAAGGTCAAGTACGGCGACAGCGCCCAGGCCGAGACGGTGCGCAAGATGATCGTCGCGATGTCGCGCGACATCCGCGTGCTCATCATCAAGCTCTGCGACCGTCTGCACAACGCGCGCACCTGGGGCTTCGTGCCGGCCGAGTCGGCCGCCCGCAAGGCCAAGGAGACCCTCGAGATCTATGCGCCGCTCGCGCACCGCCTGGGCATCCAGTCGATCAAGTGGGAGCTCGAAGACCTCTCCTTCGCCGTGCTCTACCCCAAGCTCTACGTGGAGATCGAGAACCTCGTGCGCCAGCGCACCCCGCAGCGCGAGGAGTACGTGCAGCAGGTGATCGACGCCGTGGGCGACGACCTGAAGGCCGGGCGCATCCGCGGCAAGGTCGTGGGCCGTCCGAAGCAGTACTACTCGATCTACCAGAAGATGATCGTGCGAGGCCGCGAGTTCGACGAGATCTACGACCTCGTGGGCATCCGGGTGCTCGTGAACACCGTGCGCGACTGTTACGCCGTGCTCGGCTCCATCCACGCGCGCTGGAACCCGATCCCGGGCCGTTTCAAGGACTACATCGCCACCCCGAAGTTCAACCTCTACCAGTCGCTGCACACCACGGTGATCGGGCCCGGAGGCCGCCCGGTCGAGATCCAGATCCGCACTCACGAGATGCACCAGCGCGCCGAGTTCGGTGTGGCCGCGCACTGGAAGTACAAGGAGCGGATGAACGGCGGCAAGGCGTCGACCACCTCCTCGACCGCGCCCGACACCGACATGGCCTGGCTCGCGCGCATCTCCGACTGGCAGGCCGAGACCGTCGACCCCGGCGAGTTCCTCGACTCGCTGCGCTTCGAGATCGGGGCGAAAGAGGTCTACGTCTTCACCCCGAAGGGCAAGGTCGTGGGCCTGCCGGCCGGGGCCACGCCGGTGGACTTCGCCTACGCCGTGCACACCGAGGTGGGCCACCGCACCATGGGCGCGAAGGTCAACGGGCGGCTCGTGCCGCTCGACTCGACCCTCGGCTCCGGTGACGTCGTCGAGGTCTTCACCTCGAAGAACCCCGACTCCGGGCCGAGCCAGGACTGGCTGAGCTTCGTTCAGAGCCCGCGTGCGCGCAACAAGATCCGCCAGTGGTTCACGAAGGAACGGCGCGACGAGGCCATCGAACAGGGGCGGGATGCGATCGCGCGGGCCATGCGCAAGCAGAACCTCCCGCTGCAGAAGCTGATGAGCCAGGACTCCATCGCCGAGGTCGCCTCGCAGATGCACTACGACAACGTGTCGGGGCTCTACGCGGCGATCGGGGAGGGCCACATCTCGACGCAGTCGGTGATCGAGAAGGTCATCGCCTCGCTGCAGACAGAGGTGGAGAGCGAGGACTCCGACCTCGACGTCTTCGTCGGCGGCCGCCCGCGGGTCACCCACAGCGACTCCGGCGTGCTGGTGCGTGGGGCGCCCGACATCCTGGTGAAGCTCGCGAAGTGCTGCACCCCGGTGCCGGGCGACGACATCGTGGGTTTCGTGACCCGCGGCTCCGGCGTCTCGGTGCACCAGGCCGACTGCCACAACGTCGCCTCGCTGCTGACCGAACCCGAACGGATGATCGACGTCGAGTGGGCCCCCTCGTCGAAGAGCGTCTTCCTGGTGCAGATCCAGGTGGAGGCCCTCGACCGCTCCGGACTGCTCTCCGACGTCACGCGGGTGCTCTCGGAGCATCACGTGAACATCCTCTCGGCATCGGTCAACACCTCCAGCGACCGCCTCGCGCTCAGTCGTTTCGTGTTCGAAATGGGCGACACCACCCACCTCGACCGCGTGCTCAACGCGGTGCGCCGCATCGACGCCGTCTACGACGTCTACCGCGTCACCGGAGGCTGAGCTCCGCCGAGCGGCTCCCCGAACCCCGGGAGCCGCTCGAGGCGACGCAGTGCCCGCTGTTTGTGCGGCAGGTGCGGATTCCGGCGGAGGCCCGCCCGGGCATCGCCCGGGGTGGCGGAGACCGACAACAAGAGGGTGGCGACGCAGCTCGCCTGCTCCGCGCCGAAGCGCGGTTCCCAGCGCAGGAGGTCGACGGCGGTGCGCACCGCATCCGTCGCGAGCACCCCGCCGTGGTCGACGATCTCGCGCTCGGCGAGCACCACCTGCCGCACCCGCCGTTCGGGCGAGGGCGTGACGTTCACGCGGTGTGCCGATCGCACGCACAGCTGCAACGGCGAATCCAGCCGCGTCAGGGCTCCGTGCAACCAGGCCGCCGTGCGGCGCTCGGCGATCAGACCGGCCGGCACACAGGCGAGCAGTGCCAGAGCCCTCAACCCGGGCGAGGGCCGGATGTCGGCCGGGCAGTGCACGCCCGCCACGGCTCGCACCTCCTGGTCGAGCACCAGGGCGCTCAATTCGGCCACCGGGAAGGACTGCGGGTCGAGAAGAAGAGGGAGCGCGGAGACCATCGTCCGAGGGTGTCAGCGCACCCGCGGGCGTGCGGCCTCGCGGGCGGATCTGTGGAGAACTCCGCTCATCCACAGATCACCCGGAGGCGCACAGCCGCCCCGGAGGATCGGCCTCGCTCAGCCCAGGGCGTCGAGCCAGATCTTGCGTGCGTCGAGTGCTTCCTGCAGCTCGGCGACCTTCTTGCTGTCGCCCGAGGCCTGGGCCTCGTCGATCTCGCGCTGGAGCTTGTCGATCGCGTCCGAGAGCTGAGACGCGAGCCCTTCCGAGCGCGCCTTCTTCTCGGGGTTGTTGCGGCTCCAGTAGTCCTCGTCGAGCTTGCGCACGGCGGCTTCGACCTTGCGGAGTCGTTCCTCGACCGTCTTCACCTGCTCGCGCGGGACCTTGCCGATGGCATCCCAGCGCTGCTGGATCGAGATCAGGGCTTCGCGCGCCTTGGTGCGGTCGGTCTCCTTCAGGAGCGGCTCCGCCTCGTCGAGCAGAGCGAGCTTCTGCGTGAGGTTCTCGCCGAACTCCTGCTCGTCGCGCGCCACGACCTCGCTGCGCGCGGAATAGAGCACATCGCCGGCGGCCTTGAACTTGTCCCAGAGCGCGTCGTCGTACTTCTTGCCGGCGCGGCCGGTCGCCTTCCACTGCGCGAGGAGATCGCGGTAGGCCGTGATGCCCTCGACGCCGCGCGGCGCGAGCGCCTCGGCCTGGTCGACCAGCTCCTGCTTGCGGGTGCGGGCGTCGCGGTGCACCTGGTCGAGCTCGGAGAAGAACGCCTTGCGCTGCGTCTCGAGCGAGGTGCGCGCCTCACGGAACCGCTTCCAGAGGTCCTGCGCCTCAGCGCGGGGGAGCCGGGGGCTCTCGTGCTGGTGCTTCTGCCACTCGGCGAAGAGCTCGTCGATCTTGGCGGTGACCGCTTTCCACTGCGCCTTGGCCGGGTCGTGTGCGGCGAGCGTCTCGATCTGCACCACGATGGCTGTGCGCTGTGCGAGAGCCTCGGCGACTTCGGCCTGAGCCTCGGCCGACTGCTTCTCGGTGATCTCGGTGACGGTGCCCGCCAGAGCCTCGAGGCGCGTGCGCAGCGCGGCGAGATCGCCGACGGCGTTGGCCGACTGCACGGCGGCGGTGAGCGAACTGACGGCCTTCGCGATGTCGTTCGCCGGAGCACCGCGCTTGGCGCGCTGCTCGAGCAGGGTCACTTGGCCGGCGAGATCGGTGAACTTGCGCTCGAAGTAGGCGAGAGCCTCTTCTTTGCTGCCGTCGGGGTACTGGCCGACCAGCCGTTCACCGTCTGCTTCGCGAACGTAGACGGAACCGTCGTCGTCCACTCGGCCCCACGGGAGTTGATCACTACTGGTCACGGAACCATCCTGTCGACGATGTCTGGAGTACGGCCACAAGCCTATTGCACAGTGCCGCCACGGTTATTGAACTGTGACACTGCTGATGACGGCGGGGGCGACCGGCTTGCCGTCGGTGGCGCCGCCGGCGACGCCCTGGGCGATCACGGCCGACTGGAGCGCATCCAGGCCGCTCGTGATGGTGCCGAGCACGGTGTAGCCGCCCGCCGCATCCGTGGGGAGCGTGGTGTCCTGGTAGACGATGAAGAACTGGCTGCCCATGCTGTAGCCGTTGCCGCTCTGACGCGCCATGGCGAGGGTGCCGGCCGGGTAGACGTTGTCGGCCGGGGCGTTCTCGACCGGGCCGTAGCTGTAGCCCGGACCGCCCGTGCCGGTGCCGGTGGGGTCGCCGCACTGCAGCACGAACAGGCCCGACGTGGTGAGGCGGTGGCAGGAGGTGCCGTTGAAGAAGCCCGACTGGGCCTGGGTGATGAACGCCGAGACGGCCTGAGGGGCGGCGGCGCCGTCGAGCTGGAGGCCGAGCTGGGCGCCGTCGATGGTCATGGTCCCGGTCCAGGTGCGGTCCTCGGCCACCGAGGCCGAGGGCACGTCGCCGGTGTTCTGGCCTGCCGCGTCGGTGGCCGCCGGGGTGGGCGTCGCCGAGGCGGAGGCGACCGGCGAACCCGGGCCGCCGTTGAAGTAGAAGAGCTGGGCTCCGGTGACCCCGGCGATGAGGAGCACCACCACGACCGCGGCGATCACGTTGTCGCGCACGCGCCGGCGGGTGCGCTCGTTGTGAGCGGTCTGCCGGGCCTGGTAGTCGCGCAAACGGGTCCGTGCCTCGCGGGCAGCGCGCTCCTGGTTGCTGGGTGCCACGGGTCCTCCATGTGTCTCTGATCGCCGGGCTCTGTCGGCCCATCACAGTACCCTAGACGTATGGCTTATCAGCAACCGGGACTCCACTCCGGAGCGGTCCCGCTTGCGGTGCGGATGCGACCGCGCAGTCTCGACGAAGTGGCCGGTCAGAAGCACCTCCTGCGCCCCGGCTCGCCCCTGGTCAATCTGGCCTCCGACGTGGGCGGAACCACCGGATCCGTGTCGGTCATCCTGTGGGGCCCGCCCGGTACCGGCAAGACCACGTTGGCCCAGGCCATCGCGCATTCCTCCGGCCGCAAGTTCGTGGAGCTCTCGGCGGTCACCGCCGGCGTCAAAGACGTGCGCCAGGTGATGGACGACGCCTTCCGCAACCGCGACCTCTACGGCCTCTCCACCGTTCTCTTCCTCGACGAGATCCACCGCTTCACCAAGGCTCAGCAGGATGCGCTGCTCCCCGGCGTGGAGAACGGCTGGGTCATCCTCGTGGCGGCCACCACCGAGAACCCCTCGTTCTCGGTGATCTCGCCGCTGCTCTCGCGCTCCCTTCTCCTCACCCTCGAGCAGCTCACCGACGACGACCTCGGCATCCTGCTCGACCGGGCGGTGACGGATGCCCGGGGCCTGGCCGGTGCGGTCACGCTCGACCCCGAGGCGCGCGCCGCCATCATCCGGATGTCGTCGGGCGACGCCCGGCGGGCGCTGACCGCGCTCGAGGCGTCTGCCGGCACGGTGCTGGCGGGGATCGACCCCGACAGCGACGACGACGAGGTGCCCGTCATCACCACCGAGGTGCTCGAGCAGTCGGTCGACCGGGCGCTGCTGCGCTACGACCGCAACGGCGACGAGCACTACGACGTGATCAGCGCCTTCATCAAATCGGTGCGCGGTTCCGACGTCGATGCCGCTCTGCACTACCTCGCGCGCATGTTCGAGGCGGGGGAGGACCCGCGCTTCATCGCCCGCCGGGTGATCATCCTGGCGTCGGAGGACATCGGTATCGCCGACCCTCAGGCGCTGCCCATCGCGGTCGCCGCCGCGGAGGCCGTGCAGATGATCGGCATGCCCGAGGGTCGCATCCCGCTCGCCGAGGCCGTGGTGTACCTCGCCACCGCACCCAAGTCGAATGCGGCGTACATGGGCATCAACCAAGCGATCGCCGACGTCAAGGCGGGCAACTTCGGGCGGGTGCCGAAGCACCTGCGGGACGCGCACTACGCCGGGGCCAAGCGGCTGGGCCACGGCAAGGGCTACAAGTACCCGCACGACGACGACCTCGGGGTGGTGCGCCAGCAGTACCTGCCCGACGAGCTGACCGGAACCACCTACTACAACCCCACCGATCACGGGCACGAGCGCGAGGTGTCGGCGCGGTTGCAGAAACTCCGCGACATCACGCGGGGAAAGCCGAACTAGCAGCCTTCGCTGTGCTAATCTCAGAGACGCCTAATCAGCGTCATTTCGGAGCGGCTGCCGATCGACGTTCGATGACGGGATCGCGTTCATTAGCCGAACGGCCCGGCAGACACCCTCTTACTTGGAATCCTGTGGATTCACCCGCGCGCTCCGGCGCGCATCCATCTTGTAAGAATTTCTACGAAAGGACGTAAGTGGCTACCAAGTCGCGTACGCGCAGCAAGACCCGCCTCTCGCGGGCACTCGGCATCCCGCTCACCCCGAAGGCGGCCAAGTACCTCGAGAAGCGTCCCTACGCTCCCGGTGAGCACGGCCGCACCAAGCGCAAGCAGGACAGCGACTACGCCGTCCGTCTGCGCGAGAAGCAGCGTCTGCGTGCCCAGTACGGCATCCGCGAGAAGCAGCTGAAGATCGCCTTCGAAGAGGCCCGCCGCGCGAAGGGCCTGACCGGTGAGAACCTGGTCGAGCTCCTCGAGATGCGCCTCGACGCCCTGGTTCTGCGTGCCGGCTTCGCCCGCACCACCGCCCAGGCCCGTCAGATGGTCGTGCACCGTCACATCCTGGTCGACGGCCAGCTCGTCGACCGCCCCTCCTTCCGCGTGAAGCCGGGTCAGCTCATCCACGTCAAGGCCAAGTCCGAGGGCACCGAGCCCTTCCAGGTCGCCGCCGCCGGTGGTCACATCGACCTCCTGCCGAAGACCCCGGGCTACCTCACCGTCGAGCTCGACAAGCTGCAGGCCCGCCTGGAGCGTCGCCCGAAGCGCGCCGAGGTCCCCGTGACCTGCGAAGTGCAGCTCGTGGTGGAGTACTACGCAGCCCGATAAGGCGCAGCGGTCGTACACACGACATACTGGAGAGCGGGTCACCCCTGGGTGGCCCGCTTTCGTCGTAGAGAGAGGTTCGTCATGACCGGTGGAGACATCGCAGGACTCATCGCCGCGGGCGTGTTCGCCGTGCTCGTCGGCCTGATGGCCATCCCGCTGGTGAAGCTCGGGGGAGTGTTCGACCAGACCCGCGACTCCATCAAAGACGTCAGCGACGGCATCACGCCCATCCTCGCCGAGTCGACGGTGACCGTGCAGGAGGCGAACAAGCAGCTCGCCCGCGTCGACGTGATCACCCGCAACGTCGAAGAGGTCACCGGCAACGTGTCCTCGCTGGTGGCGCTGTTCGCGGCATCCGTCGGCGGACCGCTGATCAAGGTCGCGGGCTTCAGCGCGGCCGTCCGCGCCGCCATGCTCAGCTTCCGCCGCGCGAAGACGAGCGGCACCGACGCGCACTAAACTGTCGTGAGGCTCTTTCTGCCCGAGACACGAACGAGGAGAACACAATGAAGAAGGTTCTGTGGTTGATCGCCGGCGTCGGCATCGGATTCGTGGTGGCGCACCAGTTCAACCAGACGTCGAGCGGCAAGAAGTTCTTCAGCGAGTTCGACAAGCGCACCAAAGAGTTCAGCGACTCGCTGATCGACGGCTACCGTGAGCGCGAAGCCGAGCTCCGCGCCGCCATCGCCGGCAAGTAGTCTCCCGCCCCACCAGGCCCCGCACCGGCCGGCCGGGCGTTCGCGCCCGGGCCGGAGCGGTGCTCTCCACCGCTCGACAAGGACCCCCGCACTCCATGCAGACCGCTGACATCCGCTCCCGCTGGCTCGACTTCTTCGGATCCCGGGGGCACACGGTCGTTCCCTCGGCCTCCCTCGTCAGCGAAGACCCCTCGCTGTTGTTCACGGTGGCCGGGATGGTGCCCTTCATCCCGTATCTCTCGGGTCTCGTGCCGGCGCCGTACCCGCGTGCCACGAGCGTGCAGAAGTGCATCCGCACGCTCGACATCGAAGAGGTGGGTAAGACCACCCGCCACGGCACCTTCTTCCAGATGAACGGCAACTTCTCGTTCGGCGACTACTTCAAAGAGGGCGCCATCGGCTACGCCTGGGAGCTGCTCACCACGTCCGAGGCCGACGGAGGCCTCGGCTTCCCCGAGCGCGACCTGTGGGTCACCGTCTACGAAGACGATGACGAGGCCATCGACATCTGGAAGCGGGTCGCCGGGCTGCCGGATGCGCGCATCCAGCGCCGCGGCAAAGAAGACAACTACTGGTCGACCGGCCAGCCCGGCCCGGCCGGCCCCTGCTCGGAGATCTACTTCGACCGCGGCCCCGCCTACGGCGTCGAAGGCGGCCCGGTGGCCGATGAGAACCGCTACATCGAGATCTGGAACCTCGTGTTCATGCAGTACCTGCGGGGCGAGGGCACCTCGAAGACCGAGTTCGAGATCCTGGGCGAGCTTCCCCGCAAGAACATCGACACGGGCATGGGCCTCGAGCGCGTGGCCTTCCTCAAGCAGGGCGTGGAGAACCTCTACGAGATCGACCAGGTGCGCCCGGTGCTCGACCGTGCGGCCGAGATCTCGGGACGCCGCTACGGCGCCGTGCACGACGACGACGTGCGGATGCGCGTGGTCGCCGACCACGTGCGCTCCGCCTTGATGCTGATGTCCGACGGCGTCACGCCGTCGAACGAGGGGCGCGGCTACATCTTGCGGCGCCTCCTCCGCCGCACGGTGCGCTCGATGCGCCTGCTCGGCGTCGACACCGCCACCATGCCGGAGCTGCTGACCGCCTCGCGCGACGCCATGAAGGCCGCGTACCCCGAGGTGGAGCGCGACTTCGGGCGCATCTCGCGCAGCGCCTACGCCGAGGAGGAGTCGTTCCTGCGCACCCTCACGGGCGGCACCACCATCCTCGACACCGCGGTCTCCGCGGTGAAGTCGGGGGCCAGCTCGGCCGGCGTGGCTCCGGTGCTCGCCGGCGACACCGCCTTCCTGCTGCACGACACCTACGGCTTCCCGATCGACCTCACCCTCGAGATCGCCGAGGAGTCGGGCCTCGCCGTCGACCGCGTGGCCTTCGAGTCGCTCATGGCCGAGCAGAAGCAGCGCGCCAAGGCCGACGCCAAGGCCAAGAAGCTCGGCATCACCGACCTGACGGTCTACAGCCAGTTCCGTGCGCTCGGCGAGACGGTGTTCCGCGGGTACGACGCGCTCGAGGCCGAGGCTCCGATCCTGGGCCTCATCCTCGACGGGGTCTCGGTGAACTCGGCCGTCGCGGGCGAGCAGGTCGAGGTCATCCTCGCCGAGACCGCCCTCTGGGCCGAGTCGGGCGGCCAGGAGGCCGACGCCGGCACCATCGTGGGCGACGGCTTCGAACTGACGGTGCTCGATGTGCAGAAGCCCGTGAAGGGGCTCGTCAGCCACCGCACCGAGGTCACGAGCGGCCAGGTCGCCGTCGGCGACCGCGCGCGCACCGTGGTGGACGCCGACTGGCGTCGCGGGGCGACCCAGGCCCACTCGGCGACCCACCTCATCCACGCCGCCCTGCGCCAGACGCTCGGCGAGGAGGCGCACCAGGCGGGCTCCTACAACAAGGCCGGTTACATGCGGCTCGACTTCACGTGGAGCCAGCCGCTCTCGACCTCGACCCGCACCGAGATCGAGGAGATCGCGAACCTCGCCATCCGGAGCGATCTCGACGTGGTCACGCGCGAGCTGCCGCTCGACGAGGCCCGATCGATGGGCGCCATGGCGTTGTTCGGCGAGAAGTACGGTGAGATCGTGCGGATGGTGGACATCGGCGGTCCCTGGTCGCGCGAGCTCTGCGCCGGCACCCACGTGGGGTCGAGTTCGGAGATCGGCATGATCAACCTGCAGGGCGAGTCGTCGATCGGCGCCACCAACCGCCGCGTCGAGGCGCTCGTCGGTATCGAGGCCTTCCGCGAGTTCGCCACCGAGCGCGCGCTCGTGGCGCAGCTCAGCTCCTCGCTCAAGACGCCGCGTGACGAGCTCACCGCCCGCGTGGCCGAGCTCACCGCGAACCTCAAGGCGGCCGAGAAGAAGATCGCGGCCTTCGAGGCAGGCCAGCTCTCGACGCGCATCCCGGCCCTCGCCGGCTCCGCGCACCCGGTCGGAGCGGTGACGCTCGTGGCCGACGACCTCGGCGAGCTCCGTTCGGCCGACGACGTGCGCACCCTCGTGACGGGCGTGCGCGAGGCCCTCGTGGCCGGGGGAACCGCCGCCGCCGTGGTGGCCCTGGGCGCCGTGGTGAACGAGAAGCCCGTCGTGATCGTGGCCACCACCGAAGGCGCTCGCGCCGTCGGCGCCAAGGCCGGGGCGCTCGCCAAGCTCGCCGCCGGCGTGCTCGGGGGCGGCGGAGGCGGCAAGGACGACCTCGCCCAGGGCGGCGGAACCGACGCATCGGCGCTCGGCCAGGCCCTCGCGGCCATCTCGACTGCGGTGGCCGGCTAAGGGATGCGCACGGGCGTGCGGATCGGCATCGACGTGGGCAAGGCCCGCATCGGCGTCGCGCGCACCGATCTGCACGGCATGCTCGCCACCCCGGTCGAGACCGTCGCCCGCTCGGCCGAGGGGGAGACCGCCGACCTCGAGCGCATCCGTGCCATCGCCGCGGAGCTCGACGCCTTCGAGTACGTGGTGGGCCTGCCACTGGCGATGAGCGGAGGGGAGACGGCCTCGACGGCCGACGCGCGGGGCTTTGCGGAGCGGCTCGCCGCATCCGGTGGTCTGCCCGTGCGCATGATCGACGAGCGCCTGACGACGGTCTCGGCGCAATCGGCCCTCCACAAGAGCGGTCGGAACACTCGGAGCTCGCGTCCCGTGATCGATCAGGTGGCCGCGGTTATACTCGTGCAACATGCCCTGGACAGCGAGCGTGCATCGGGCAGACCGCCCGGCACCCTCATCGAGCCGACCCGAGGATTAGGCAGTGACTGACCGACAGGCACCCGAAGACCACCCGTTCGCCGAGTTCTTCCGCGCAGAGAGTACTGCCGGACCCGACGTCGACAACCAGTCCGGGCAGCCGTCGTCGCGCCGGGAGGCCCGGCAGGCGGCCGTGACCCCGCAGGGCGCGCACCACCAGGCGGCTACGCCGACACGCGCGAGCGGCGGCGGCGCTTCCGGCACCGGTGGCACCCGGAGATCCGGCGGCGGCAACTCGGGCGGCGGGCGCGACCGAAAGCCGCGGCGCTGGCTCACGGGGCTCATCGTCACCGTCGTGATCGTGGGACTGCTCGGTGGCGCCGCCGTGTTCGTGTGGAACACCTTCGGAACGCAGGTGCAGTCGCTGTTCGCCTCGAAGGAGGTCGACGACTACAGCGGCTCCGGCACCGGCGAGGTGCAGTTCGTCATCAACGACGGCGACATCGGCTCCACCATCGGCGACAACCTCGCCGCCGCCGGAATAGTGAAGAGCTCCGCAGCGTTCTACGACCTGCTGGTCAAGCAGAGCCCGGCGCCCGTCTTCCAGGCCGGTACCTTCAAGCTCGCCAATCAGATGAGTGCGCAGTCGGCGCTCGACGCGCTGATGGATCCGAACAACAAGATCGACTACCAGGTCACGATCCCCGAGGGGTCCAGCGCCGCCACGATCTACCAGTCGCTGGCCGACGCCACCGGCCTGCCGCTCGCCGACTTCCAGGCCGCCGGCGCGAACTATGCGGCCCTCGGCGTGCCGGCCGAGGCACCGAGCATCGAGGGCTTCCTCTTCCCGGCGACCTACACCTTCCAGCCCGGACAGACCGCGGCCGACATGATCACCACCATGGTGAAGCGCTCCTTCCAGTCGCTCGACGCGGCCGGGGTCGCGCCCGCCGACCGCTTCCACGTCGTGACGCTCGCCGCCCTCATCCAGAAGGAGGCGGGCAGCGTGCCCGACATGGCCAAGGTCTCGCGCGTGTTCACCAATCGCCTGGCAGACGGCATGAACCTGCAGTCGGACGCCACGGTCGCCTACGGCGCGGGCGTCAAGCTCGTCGAGACCACGCAGGCGGAGCGCGACGACGCCTCGAACCCCTACAACACCTACGCGAACCCCGGGCTGCCCATCGGGCCCATCTCGAACCCGGGAGACGACGCCATCAACGCGGCGCTGCATCCGGCCGACGGTCCCTGGATCTACTTCGTGACGGTGAACCTCGAGACCGGTGAGACGGTGTTCTCGACCACGATCGAGGAACACGACGCCGCGGTGCTGCAATTGCAGCAGTGGTGGGCCGACCATCCCGAGTACAAATGAGACCATGACACCGTTCGATCTCGCGGGGTCGGGTTTCGCCGTCGACGATCCGGATGCGCTGGGCGCGCCCCGGAGACTCGCCGTGCTGGGCTCGCCCATCGCGCACACCCGCTCGCCGCTGCTGCACCGGACGGCCTACGCCGCTCTCGGCCTGCCCTGGGAGTACGGCGTCGCCGATGTGACCGCGGAGGCGCTGGCCTCGTTCGTGGACGGGCTCGACGCATCCTGGCGCGGGCTCTCGCTCACGATGCCGCTCAAGGAGACGGTGTTCGAGCTGCTCGACTCGGTCGACGCCATCGGCTCGACGAGTGGCGCCGTCAACACCGTGCTCGTGACACACGCCGAGGGGCGCCGCCGGCTCGACGGCTTCAACACGGATGTGCTCGGCATCGCCGAGGCGCTGACCCGCGCCGGCGTACCCAGCGTCTCGCACGCGCTCGTAGTGGGCGGGGGAGCCACCGCGCGCTCGGCGGTGCTCGCCGTGGCCCGGTTGGGAGCCGAACACGTCGACATCGTGCTGCGGAGCCCCGCGAAGGGCGCGGCGGCCGCCGAGACCGCCCGGAGTGCCGGCCTCAGCGCCACGGTGCTCGCGCTGCACGATCCCGCCGTCGTCGGGCTCGTACCCGACGTCACGATCAGTTCGCTGCCGGGTGGCGTGGATGCCGCGAAGAACTTCGCCGGCTCGGCGGCGGTGGTCTCCTCGACGCTTCTCGACGTGGCGTACAGCCCGTGGCCGAGCCAGTTCGCGACGCTGTGGTCGGAGGCCGGCAGCGCCGTGGTCCCGGGCCTCGCCATGCTCGTGCACCAGGCCGTCGCGCAGGTGCGCGCCTTCGTGCACGGCGACCCCCTCCTCGCCCTGCCCGACGAGGAGCTCATCACCGCGGCTCTCCTCGCCGTCGCCGGCCTCGACGCCGCCGGCGGTTTCACCGTCTGACGGGGAGGAGCGACTGGGGGCCGCGGACCTGACGGCTCCGTGGTCTGTGGGAAGATCGTAATCATGCTTCGTTGGCTCACCGCCGGGGAGTCCCACGGTCAAGAACTCGTCGCGATCGTCGAGGGACTTCCGTCCGGCATCCCGATTACACTCGATCAGCTCCGCACCGACCTCGCCCGGCGCAAGCTCGGCTACGGCCGCGGCGCGCGCATGAAGTTCGAGCAGGACGAACTGACCCTCTCCGGCGGCGTCGTGCACGGCCGCACCCTCGGCAGCCCGGTGGCCGTGCGCATCGGCAACACGGAATGGCCCAAGTGGACCGAGGTCATGGGCGTCGAACCCCGCGAGGAAGCGCTCTCCGGCACCGGCCGCAGCGCCCCGCTCACGCGCCCCCGCCCCGGGCACGCCGACCTGGTGGGCATGCAGAAGTACGACTTCGACGAGGCCCGCCCCATCCTCGAGCGTGCGAGCGCCCGCGAGACCGCGGCCCGCGTCGCCCTCGGCGCCGTCGCGAAGGCCTTCCTCGCCGAGCTCGGGATCGAGCTCGTGAGCCACACCCTCGCCATCGGCCCGGTGCGCGTTCCCGACGGCAGTCCGCTGCCGCGCCCCTCCGACGTCGACGCCCTCGACGCCGACCCGGTGCGCTGCTGGGATGCGGAGACGAGCGCACGCATGGTCGCCGAGATCGACGACGCCCACAAGGAGGGCGACACCCTCGGCGGTGTCGTCGAAGTGCTCGCCTACGGCGTGCCGCCGGGCCTCGGTTCGCACGTGCACTGGGACCGCCGCCTCGACTCGCAGCTCGCCGCCGCTCTCATGGGCATCCAGGCCATCAAGGGCGTCGAGGTCGGCGACGGCTTCGAGACCACCCGCCGGCGCGGCTCGGCTGCGCACGACGAGCTCTACCGCGAGGGCGACGAGATCACCCGCTCCACCGATCGCGCCGGCGGCACCGAAGGTGGCATGTCGACCGGCACCGTGCTGCGCGTGCGCGCCGGCATGAAGCCGATCGCCACCGTCCCGCACGCGCTGCACACCATCGACGTCGCCACCGGTGAGGATGCGGCGGCACACCACCAGCGCTCCGACGTCTGCGCCGTGCCCGCCGCCGGCGTGGTGGCCGAGGCGATGACCGCGCTCGTGCTCGCGAACTCGGTTCTCGAGAAGTTCGGCGGCGACTCGGTCGGCGAGACGCGCCGCAACCTCGAGTCGTACCTCGACGCCATCCCCGAGGCGCTCCGGACGGGCATCGCCCGCCCGTGAGCGTCGTTCTGATCGGGCCTCCGGCGGCCGGGAAATCGCGGATCGGCAAGCGCGTCGCCCGGCTGCTCGGCCTGCCGTTCATCGACACCGACCGCCTCGTGGTGGAGGCGCACGGGCCCATCCCCGAGCTCTTCGCCAGCCACGGCGAGCCCCACTTCCGCTCGCTCGAGCGCGCGGAGGTGGTGAAGGCGCTCGGCGTCGACGCCGTCGTGTCGTTCGGCGGGGGAGCCGTGCTCGACCTCGATACGCAGCACGATCTCGCCGCCGTTCCGGTGGTTCTGCTCACGGTGCAGCCGCATGCCGTGGTGTCGCGCCTGGGCAACGCCAAGCGGCCCCTCGTGCCCGACCTCGATGCGTGGATGGCGCTCTACGAACGCCGCCGCGACCTCTACGAGCGCCTCGCCGACCACACCGTCGACACTACCGACCGCCCCACCGAGCTGCTCGCGGCCGAGATCGCCGACTGGGTGCGCGCGCGACCGCACCAGCAGCCCCTCCCGAAGGAGAGCATCCGATGACCCCCGACGCAGCCGACGACACCGACGCCACCGTCATCCCCGTCACCGGCGACGGCGCCTACGACATCGTCATCGGCCGGGGCGTGCTCGACCGCGTGGGCGACAGCCTCGGCGCCGGCGTGAACAAGGTGCTGATCGTGCATCCGCCCACCCTTGCGCTGCTCGCGGCCGAGCTCCGCGAGTCCCTGCTGGGGCGCTTCGAGGTGCTGCTGGCCGAGATCCCGGATGCCGAGGCCGGCAAACGCGTCGAGGTCGCCGCCTTCTGCTGGCAGGTGATGGGGCAGGCCGACTTCACCCGGACGGATGCGGTGATCGGCTTCGGCGGGGGCGCCGTCACCGACCTCGCCGGCTTCGCGGCCGCGACCTGGCTGCGTGGCGTGACGCTCGTGCAGGTGCCGACGACGCTGCTCGGCATGGTCGACGCGGCGGTGGGCGGCAAGACCGGCATCAACACCAACGAGGGCAAGAACCTCGTCGGCGCGTTCTATGCGCCGCGCGCCGTGATCGCCGACCTCGACCTCGTGGCGAGCCTGCCGCGCAACGAGATCCTCGCCGGGTTCGCCGAGGTCGTGAAGTGCGGCTTCATCGCCGAGCCCGAGATCCTGGACATCATCGAAGCCGACGTCGATCGCGCCACCGACCCGCTGAGCGACGAGTTCCGCCGCCTGATCGAGCTCTCCGTGGGTGTGAAGGCGCGCGTGGTGTCGAGCGACTTCAAGGAGGCCGGCCTGCGTGAGATCCTGAACTACGGCCACACCCTCGGCCACGCCATCGAACACGCCGAGCGCTACCAGTGGCGGCACGGCGCCGCGGTCGCCGTCGGTATGGTCTACGCCGCCGAGCTCGGCCGGCTCACCGGCTCGCTGCCGGACGCCGTGGTCGACCGGCACCGCCGCATCCTGAACTCGCTCACCCTGCCGATCAGCTACCCCGCCGGGCGCTGGCAGACCCTGCTCGCCACCATGCAGCGCGACAAGAAGGCGCGAGCCGGCATGCTGCGCTTCATCGTGCTCGACGACCTCGCGCGCCCGAGCGTGCTGCAGGGACCGGAGACCGCGCTGCTCTACGCTGCCTACCAAGAGATCGCTTCGTAGCGGTCGCCCTGAGGAGACTTCCATGGCATCCGTGCTCGTTCTGAACGGCCCGAACCTCGGCCGGCTCGGCAGCCGAGAACCCGACGTGTACGGCTCGCAGGACCTGGTGGCGCTCGAGGCGCTGCTCGTCGCCGACGTCGAGGCGATGAACCTGCCCGAGCCCGTGACCGTCGACCTGCGGCAGACCAACGACGAGGCCGAGCTCATCTCGTGGCTCTACGAGGCGGTCGACACGAAGACCCCGGTCATCCTCAACCCGGCCGCGTTCACGCACTACTCCTACGCGCTGCGGGATGCCGCAGCCCTCGTCACCAAGGCCGGCGTCGAACTCGTGGAGGTGCACATCTCGAACCCGCACGCGCGCGAGACCTTCCGGCACACGAGCGTGATCTCGGGCATCGCCACCGGGGTGATCGCGGGCTTCGGCTTCGGCTCCTACCGCCTGGCCCTGCGCGCCGTGCTCGCCCTCTGAGCCGTCCTCAGGCCTGAACCGCTACACTCTTTCAGGACCGAAACGCCGGTCGCACCCCACACTCTTCGAAACGGATCACCTTTTTCATGGCTTCAACGAACGACATCAAGAACGGCACCGTGCTGGACATCGACGGCCAGCTCTGGAACGTCATCGAGTTCCAGCACGTCAAGCCCGGCAAGGGTGGAGCGTTCGTGCGCACCAAGATCAAGAACGTGCGCACGGGCAAGCTCGTCGACCGCACCTTCAACGCGGGCGCGAAGATCGAGACGGCCAATGTCGACCGCCGCGACTTCCAGTACCTGTACAAGGACGGCGACGACTACGTGTTCATGGACACGACCGACTACGACCAGATCACCATCCCCGGCGCCATCGTGGGCGAGGCGGCCAACTTCATGCTCGAGCAGCAGATGGCCACCATCGCGCTCACCGGCGACGAGCCGCTCTACGTCGAGCTCCCCGCCTCCGTCGTGCTCGAGATCACCTACACCGAGCCGGGCCTGCAGGGCGACCGCTCGACCGGCGGTACCAAGAACGCCACCGTCGAGACCGGCTACGAGATCCAGGTTCCGCTGTTCCTCGAGATCGGCACCAAGGTCAAGGTCGACACCCGCACGGGCGACTACCTCGGCCGGGTCAACTAGGTTCCGTCGTTGAGCGCACGCACGAAGGCCCGTAAGCGGGCCCTCGACATCCTCTACGCCGCCGATGTGCGGCAGATCCCGGTGGCCGAGAGCCTGGCCGCCGAGGCCGGGCGCGCCGCGAGCGAGCCCGACCGCCAGACCTCGTGGCTCTACGCCCGCGACATCGTCGACGGCGTGATGGACCACGCGGCCGAGATCGACGAGACCATCGAGACCTATTCGCAGGGCTGGACGATCGCACGGATGCCCACGGTCGACCGCGCGCTCCTGCGGATCGCGATCTGGGAGATCCTCTACAACGACGAGGTGCCCTCCTCGGTGGCCATCGCCGAAGCCGTCGAGGCGGCGAAGACCCTCTCGACCGACGACAGCTCCGGCTTCATCAACGGCGTCCTGGGCAAGGTCGCCGAGTCGGCCTGAGGCGCCGGTCGCCTCGGACTCACGGCCGCACGCCGTGTTGGAACGACGGAAGTTCTGATGAACGACGGAGCGGTGCTCCGTCGTTGCGGTGATCGGGCGCGAAAGCCCGTCGAACCCGACACCGTGTGCGCGGGTGGGGACGGGGTGCCGGACGGAGGGCCCACCGGCAGATCCTGCTAGGGTTGACGAAGTAACCAGCACATCCTTTAAGTCCGTCCGAGAGGCGGGGAAGGAGGTCGGTCGTGGCGCGCACAGTGCTGCAGCAGGCTGACATAGCCCGGGCGTTGACTCGGATCTCGCACGAGATCCTCGAGTCCAACCGGGGAGCGGCTGATCTCGTGATCCTGGGCATCCCGACCCGTGGCTCCGTTCTCGCGGAACGCATCGGGGCGATCGTGGCGGGCATCGAACCCGGTGCCGTTCCGGCCGAGATGGTGGGCTCCCTCGACATCACGATGTACCGCGACGACCTCGCGCGGCACCCCACCCGCACCCCGAGCCCCACCCAGGTGCCCCGGCAGGGAATCGACGGCAAGACGGTGGTGCTGGTCGACGACGTGCTGTTCTCCGGACGCACCATCCGCGCCGCGCTCGACGCCCTGAACGACCTCGGCCGTCCGCGGGCGGTGCGCCTCGCCGTGCTCGTCGACCGCGGCCACCGCGAGTTGCCGATCCGCGCCGACTTCGTGGGCAAGAACCTGCCCACCTCCCGCGAGGAGCGCATCAACGTGCGGCTCGAGAGCATCGACGGCACCGAAGAGGTCAGCATCGAGGAGGCGCCCGGAGCATGAGACATCTCCTGAGCACGAAAGACCTCACTCGCGACGAGGCCATCCAGATCCTCGACATCGCCGAGGACATGGCGGATGTGCAGAACCGCGAGGTCAGGAAGCTCCCGACCCTGCGCGGCAAGACCGTGGTGAACCTCTTCTTCGAGGACTCCACGCGCACCCGCATCTCCTTCGAGGCGGCTGCCAAGCGGCTCTCGGCCGACGTCATCAACTTCAGCGCCAAAGGCTCGAGCGTGTCGAAGGGCGAGAGCCTGAAGGACACCGCGCAGACCCTGGCCGCGATGGGAGCAGACGGGGTCGTCATCCGGCACTCCGCCTCCGGCGCACCGCAGGTGCTCGCCCAGAGCGACTGGATCGACGCCCGCATCGTGAACGCCGGCGACGGCACCCACGAGCACCCCACCCAGGCGCTGCTCGACGCCTTCACCATGCGGCGTCGCCTGTTCCCGGGCGCAAGCCGAGGCCGCGACCTCGACGGGGTGAGCGTCGTGATCGTGGGCGACATCCTGCACTCCCGCGTGGCCCGCTCGAACCTGTGGCTGCTGCGCACGCTCGGCGCCACCGTGACCTTCGTGGCGCCCGCCACCCTCGTGCCGCTCGGCACCGCGAGCTGGCCGGTCGACGTCTCCTACGACCTCGACGCCACCCTCGCGCTCACCCAGCCCGACGTGGTGATGATGCTGCGCATCCAGAGCGAGCGGATGAACGCCGCCTACTTCCCGACGGCCCGCGAGTACGCGAGGCAGTGGGGCCTCGACGACGAGCGGCTCGGGCGCCTGCGCCCGGATAGCATTGTGATGCACCCCGGACCGATGAACCGTGGACTCGAGATCTCGGCCGGCGCGGCCGACTCGGCGCAGTCGACGGTCCTCGAACAGGTCGCGAACGGGGTGTCCATCCGGATGGCGGTCCTCTACCTGCTGCTGTCCGGCGAACGAGAGGCACAGGCGTGAGCGACACGAGCATCCGGCCGGGCGGCACACGCTCCCTGCTGAAGGGCGCCATGCTGCCCGACGGCACGGTGACCGACATCCTGATCGAGAACGGGCGCATCGTGTCGACGGCGCCCGGGGCCGGCACCGGCGCATCCGGAACCGTCGTGATCGACGCGGCGGGCCTGGTGGCGCTGCCCGGACTCGTCGACCTGCACACCCACTTGCGCGAGCCCGGCTTCGAACAGAGCGAGACCGTGCTCACCGGCACGCGCGCCGCCGCGGCCGGCGGCTTCACGAGCGTCTTCGCGATGGCCAACACGCTGCCGGTCTCCGACACCGCCGGCGTGGTCGAGCAGGTGCAGGCGCTCGGCGCCCGGGCCGGCTACGCCACCGTGCGGCCGATCGGCGCCGTCACCGTGGGCCTCGCGGGGGAGCGGCTCTCCGAGATCGGCGCCATGGCGCAGTCGCGCGCGGCCGTGCGGGTGTTCTCCGACGACGGCAAGTGCGTGCACGACTCGCTCCTGATGCGGCGCGCCCTCGAGTACGTGAAGACCTTCGACGGGGTCATCGCACAGCACGCGCAAGACCCTCGGCTCACCGAGAACGCCCAGATGAACGAGGGCGCCCTGAGCTCCGAGCTCGGCCTCAAGGGCTGGCCGGCGGTGGCGGAGGAGTCGATCATCGCCCGCGACGTGCTGCTCGCCGAACACGTGGGAGCGCGCCTGCATGTGTGCCACCTCTCGACGGCCGGCTCGGTCGACGTCATCCGCTGGGCGAAGGCCCGGGGCATCGCGGTGACCGCCGAGGCCACCCCGCACCACCTGCTGCTCACCGAAGACCTGGTGCGCAGCTACGACGCGCGTTTCAAGGTGAATCCGCCGCTGCGGCGCGACGAAGACGTGCAGGCGCTCCGCGAGGGGCTCGCCGACGGCACCATCGACATCGTGGCCACCGACCACGCCCCGCATCCGCGCGAGAGCAAGGAAAGCGAGTGGGATGCCGCCTCCTTCGGCATGGTCGGGCTCGAGTCGGCGCTGCCCGTCGTGCAGACCGCGCTCGTCGACTCCGGGCTGCTCGGCTGGGACGACGTGGCCCGCGTGCTCTCCAACACGCCCGCGCGCATCGGCCGGCTCCCGGGGCACAGCCACTCCTTCGAGGACGGCAGCCCGGCCAATCTCACGCTCGTGGACCCCGCGGCGCGCAGCACCTTCACTCTCGACCGGCTGCACGGCAAGTCGACGAACACGCCCTACGAGGGCATGACGCTCTCGGGCAGCGTGCGCTGGACCTTCCACCACGGCTTCGCGACGCTCCGCGACGGCGAGCTGGCCGACCCCTCCGAGGCCGCGACCTTCGCGTCGGGCGAACTCGCGGCCGGGCCGTCCGGGCAGGGGATCGCCGGATGAACCCCGACATGATCGTGCCCGTCACCGTGGTGGTGCTGCTCCTGCTCGCCGCGCTCGGCGCCATGGTGTGGGCCTGGCGCGGACGCCGCCGTCGTCAATCGGCCTTCGACCGCACCACGGCGGGACCGGCTCCGGATGCCCGGGGCCGCGAGCTCGCCGTCGCGCCCGTCCTCTACGTGGCCACCACGGCCGCCGGCGACCCGCTGAACCGGCTCACCATCCCCGGCCTCGCGTTCCGCGGGCGGGGAGTGCTCACCGTCTGGGAGTCGGGCATCTCGATCGTCATCCCGGGCGAACCGGAGACCTTCGTCTCCCGCGACGCCCTGCGCTCGGTCGGCACCTCGACCTGGACCATCGACCGCGTGGTCGAATCGGGCGGACTCGTTCGCATCGACTGGGTCTTCGACTCGGCCGACGGCCCCGCGGAGGTCGAGAGCTACCTCCGCGCCACCGAACTGGGCGACGCGAACCGCCTCATCGCGGCCGCCAACACCCTCGTGCCCCACCCGGGCATCCCGCAACAGGAAGGAACCTCGTCGTGATCACCACCGAACCCGCCGTTCTCGTGCTGGAAGACGGTCGACGCTACGAGGGCCGTGCGTACGGCGCGCGCGGCCGCACCCTCGGCGAGGCCGTCTTCGCGACCGGCATGACCGGCTACCAGGAGACCTTGACCGACCCGAGCTACGCCGGCCAGATCGTGATGCAGACCGCCCCGCACATCGGCAACACCGGCGTGAACGACACCGACAAGGAGTCGTCGAAGATCTGGGTGGCCGGCTACGTCGTGCGCGACCCCTCCCGGGTCGTGTCGAACTTCCGCGCGCAGCGCTCGCTCGACGACGACCTGCAGACCGACGGCGTGGTGGGCATCTCCGGCGTCGACACCCGCGCGGTCACCCGCCACATCCGTAACTTCGGCGCCATGCGCGCCGGCATCTTCTCCGGCCCCGACTACGAGCTGAGCCAGACCGACCAGCTCAACGCGGTGCGCTCGGGCGCCGAGATGACCGGCCGCAGCCTCTCGGCCGAGGTCTCGACCGCCACGCGTTACCAGGTGCCGGCCGTGGGCGAGCGCATCGGCTCGGTCGCGGTGCTCGATCTCGGCGTGAAGACCTCCACGCTGAACTACCTCGCGGAGCGCGGCTTCGACGTGGAGGTGCTGCCCGAGTCGGTGTCGGCCGCAGAGGTGGAGGAGCTCGCGCCCGACGCGCTCTTCTACTCGAACGGACCGGGCGACCCGGAGGCATCCGAGACCCACGTGCAGCTGCTGCGCGAGGTGCTGCGCACCGGCACGCCCTACTTCGGCATCTGCTTCGGCAACCAGCTGCTCGGCCGCGCGCTCGGCTTCGGCACCTACAAGCTGCCATTCGGCCACCGCGGCATCAACCAGCCGGTGCTCGACAAGACCACGGGCCGGGTCGAGATCACCTCGCAGAACCACGGTTTCGCGGTCGACGCCCCCCGCGAGGGCGTGGTCGACTCGCCCGCCGGCTTCGGCCGGGTCGAGGTGAGCCACGTGAGCCTCAACGACGACGTGGTGGAGGGCATCCGGTGCCTGGACATCGACGCCTTCTCGGTGCAGTACCACCCGGAGGCCGCCGCCGGCCCGCACGACTCCATGTACCTGTTCGACCGCTTCCGCGACATGATCCTGGCGAAGAAGACCGCGGCCCTCGAGGCCGACGCGCACTTCGTCGAGGCCCCCTCCGAAGGAGACAACCAGTAATGCCCAAGAGAGACGACATCCAGAGCGTTCTCGTCATCGGGTCCGGCCCGATCGTGATCGGCCAGGCCTGCGAGTTCGACTACTCGGGGACCCAGGCCTGCCGCGTGCTGCGCGAGGAGGGCGTGCGCGTCATCCTGGTGAACTCCAATCCGGCCACCATCATGACCGACCCCGACTTCGCCGACGCCACCTACGTCGAGCCCATCACCTGGCAGGTCATCGAGTCGATCATCGCCAAGGAGAAGCCGGATGCGATCCTGCCGACCCTGGGCGGCCAGACCGCGCTGAACGCGGCCATCCAGCTGCACGAGCACGGCATCCTCGAGAAGTACGACGTGGAGCTGATCGGCGCGAACTTCGAGGCCATCAACAAGGGCGAGGACCGCCAGATCTTCAAGCAGCTCGTGCTCGACGCGGGCGCCGACGTGGCGCGCAGCCACATCGCGCACACCGTCGAGGAGGCCATCGGATTCGCCGGAGACCTCGGCTACCCGCTGGTCGTGCGCCCTTCGTTCACGATGGGCGGCCTCGGATCGGGCTTCGCCTACAACGAGACCGAGCTCCGCCGCATCGTCGGCGACGGCCTGCACCAGAGCCCGACCACCGAGGTGCTGCTCGAGGAGAGCATCCTCGGCTGGAAGGAGTACGAGCTCGAGCTCATGCGCGACACCGCCGACAACACGGTGGTCGTCTGCTCGATCGAGAACGTCGACCCCGTGGGCGTGCACACCGGCGACTCCATCACGGTGGCGCCCGCGCTCACGCTGACCGACCGCGAGTACCAGAAGCTGCGCGACATCGGCATCGACATCATCCGCGCCGTGGGCGTGGACACCGGTGGCTGCAACATCCAGTTCGCCGTCGACCCGGCCAACGGCCGCATCATCGTGATCGAGATGAACCCGCGGGTCTCGCGTTCGTCGGCCCTGGCCTCCAAGGCGACCGGCTTCCCGATCGCCAAGATCGCCGCGAAGCTGGCCATCGGCTACCGCCTCGACGAGATCCCGAACGACATCACCAAGGTGACGCCGGCCTCCTTCGAGCCCACGCTCGACTACGTCGTGGTGAAGGTGCCCCGTTTCGCGTTCGAGAAGTTCCCGGCCGCCGACGCGACGCTGACCACCACCATGAAGTCGGTGGGCGAGGCGATGGCGATCGGCCGCAACTTCACCCAGGCGCTGCAGAAGGCGCTGCGCTCGCTCGAGAAGCGCGGGTCGTCGTTCCACTGGGAGCCGCTCTCGGCGTCGAAGGACGAACTGCTCGCCATCGCCGCGGTGCCGACCGACGGCCGCATCGTGACGGTGCAGCAGGCCCTGCGGGCCGGAGCCAGCATCGAGGAGGTCTTCGAGGCCACCAAGATCGACCCGTGGTTCCTCGACCAGATCGTGCTCATCAACGAGGTCGCCGAAGCCATCCACGCGTCGGACAACGCCGACCACGCCATGTTCACCCTGGCGAAGGAGCACGGCTTCTCGGATGCCCAGATCGCATCGCTGCGCGGCTTCGGCGAGAAGGAGGTGCGCGAGGTGCGGCACATCCTCGGCATCCGCCCGGTGTACAAGACCGTCGACACCTGCGCGGGCGAGTTCCCGGCGCTCACGCCGTACCACTACTCGAGCTACGACCTCGAGACCGAGGTGGAGCCCTCCGACCGCCGCAAGGTCGTCATCCTGGGCTCCGGACCGAACCGCATCGGCCAGGGCGTCGAGTTCGACTACTCCTGCGTGCACGCCTCCTTCGCGCTCTCGGACGCCGGCTTCGAGACCATCATGATCAACTGCAACCCGGAGACGGTCTCGACCGACTACGACACCAGTGACCGCCTGTACTTCGAGCCGCTGACGCTCGAGGACGTGCTGGAGGTCATCCACGCGGAGCAGCAGTCGGGCGAGCTTGTGGGCGTCGTCGTGCAGCTCGGCGGCCAGACCGCGCTCGGGCTCGCCAAGGGTCTCGAAGAGGCCGGCGTTCCGATCCTCGGCACCACGCCCGACGCGATCGACCTCGCCGAGGAGCGCGGGCTGTTCGCGGGCATCCTCGACGCCGCCGGCATCCTCGCGCCGAAGAACGGCGTCGGAACCGACTTCGGCTCGGCCGTCGCCGTGGCCGAGGAGATCGGCTACCCGGTGCTCGTGCGCCCCTCCTACGTTCTGGGCGGCCGGGGCATGGAGATCGTCTACGACACCCCCTCGCTCGCCGACTACTTCGAGCGCATCGAGGGCCAGGGCATGGTGGGAGCGGGCAACCCGCTGCTCGTCGACCGCTTCCTCGACGACGCCATCGAGATCGACGTCGACGCGCTCTACGACGGGCACCGGCTCTACGTCGGCGGCATCATGGAGCACCTCGAGGAGGCCGGCATCCACTCCGGCGACTCGAGCTGCTCGCTGCCGCCCGTGACGCTCGGGCGGTCGCAGATCGACGCCGTGCGCGACGCCACCCTCAAGATCGCGGAGGGCATCGGCGTGCGCGGACTGCTCAACGTGCAGTTCGCCATCGGCGCCGGCATCCTCTACGTGCTCGAAGCCAACCCGCGCGCCTCGCGTACGGTGCCCTTCGTGTCGAAGGCGCTCGGCATCCCGCTCGCCAAGGCCGCCTCGCGGATCATGGTGGGCTCCACCATCGACTCGCTGGTGGAGGAGGGCATGCTCCCGTCGCAGGACGGCTCGATCGTCCCGCTCGACTCGCCGGTGGCCGTGAAGGAGGCCGTGCTGCCGTTCAAGCGCTTCCGCACCAAGGAGGGCCTCATCGTCGACTCGGTGCTCGGCCCGGAGATGCGCTCGACCGGAGAGGTGATGGGCATCGACCGCGACTTCCCGCGGGCGTTCGCCAAGAGCCAGGAGGCCGCATACGGCGGGATGCCGACATCCGGCACCGTCTTCGTCTCGGTCTCCGACCGTGACAAGCGCGCCATCGTGCTGCCGGTGCTGCGGCTGCAGCAGCTCGGCTTCGAGATCCTCGCCACGAGCGGAACCGCCGAAGTTCTCAACCGCAACGGCATCCACGCGCGGATCGTGGCGAAGTACTCCGAGGGCAAGGCCGCCGGCGCCGCCGACGAGAACGGCCAGGGCGGCGAGACGATCGTCGACCTCATCAACTCCGGCCAGGTCGACATGGTGATCAACACGCCGAGCGGTCGCTCGGCCCGGGCCGACGGCTACGAGATCCGCGCCGCGGCCGTGGCCGCCGACAAGCCGTTGTTCACCACGATCGCGCAGCTCGGCGCCGCCGTGGCGTCGTTCGACGCGCTGACCGAAGGATTCGAGGTCACCTCGCTGCAGGAGTACGCGCTCGCCCGGAGCGCGCGCGGATGAGCGACGGGCATTCCGGCACCGGCGCGGGGCCGAGCTTCGGCTCGCGCCTCGACGCCGCCTTCGGGGCGAGCGGGCATCTCTGCGTGGGCATCGATCCACACCCCTACCTGCTCGAGCAGTGGGGGCTCCGGGCGGATGCCTCCGGCGTGCGCTCCTTCGGCCTCGCCGTGGTCGAGGCGGTCGGGGCCGCGCCGCGCGCCGGCATCGTGAAACCCCAGGTCGCCTTCTTCGAGGCCTACGGATCGGCCGGCTTCGCGGCGCTGGAGGATGTGCTCGCCGCGGCCCGCGCAGCCGGGCTGCTCGTGATCGGCGACGCGAAGCGCGGAGACATCGGTTCCACGAACGACGGCTACGGTGCCGCCTGGCTCACCGCGGGCTCACCGCTCGAGGTGGACGCGCTCACGGTGACGGCCTTCACCGGCGTCGGCGCGCTCGCCCCGCTCTTCGACCTCGCCGAGCGGAACGGCAAGGGCCTGTTCGTGCTGAGCGCGACCTCCAACCCGGAGTCGCGCGAGTTGCAGACCGCACGCACGCCCTCGGGGGAGTCGGTCTCCCGCCTCGTGGCCGACGGCGTGGCTGCCCGCAACACCGACCGCACCCGGCTCGGCGACTTCGGACTGGTGCTCGGAGCCACGAAGCGCCTCGACGAGTACGGCTTCACGGCCGAGGCCGTGCGCGGCCTCAGCACCACGCCGGTGCTCGCGCCGGGCTTCGGCTTCCAGGGTGCCGAGTTCTCGGCCATCCCGCACGTGTTCGGACCGCTCGCGCCCGACGTGATCGTGAGCGTCTCGCGCTCGATCCTCGGGCACGGCCCCGATGGCCTCGCCACGGCGATCGAGAACGACTCCCGGCTCGTGAGCGAGGTGATCGCGTGAACCCGCCCGAGGTCGACCGCGCGGCCGCCTCGCGCGCCGCCGTCGCCGCCCGCCGCGCCCGTGCGGCAGTGAAGAACGCGGTGAACGAGCGCCGGCTGAGCGCCGTCTCCGTGCTCGAGACCGCCCTCACCAGCACTGAGAGCATCGAAGCCACCCTGCGTGTGCGTGACCTGCTCCTGAGCATCCCCGGGCTCGGCCCCATCCGCGTCGACCGCATCATGACGCGGCTCGAGATCGCCTCGTCGAAACGCCTCTCCGGCCTCGGCGTGCACCAGCAGGAGCGTCTGCGCGAGTTCCTCGTGAAGCGCGCCCCCGTCGTGGAGAACACCGGTCTCAGTCGCCTCGTGGTGCTCGCCGGGCCCACCGCGGTGGGCAAGGGCACCGTCTCGACCTACATCCGGGAGAACTATCCCGAGGTGCTGCTCTCGGTCTCGGCCACCACGCGCGCGCCGCGCCCGGGTGAGGTCGACGGCGTGAGCTACTACTTCGTCAGCGACGAGGAGTTCGACCGGATGATCGAAGCCGGCGAGTTCCTCGAGTGGGCCGTGGTGCACAACAAGTCGCGCTACGGCACCCCGCGTCCTCCGATCGATGCCGCCCTGGCTGCCGGCAAGAGCGTTCTGCTCGAGATCGACATCCAGGGTGCCCGTCAGGTGAAGCAGGCGATGCCGGTGGCGACACTGGTCTTCCTGCTGCCCCCGACCTGGGAGGAGCTGGTGCGCCGGCTGATCGGCCGCGGCACCGAGACGCTCGAGGAGCAGGAGCGCCGACTGACCACCGCACGGGTCGAATTGGCGGCCCAGGACGAGTTCGACTACCGCGTCGTGAACCGCGATGTGCGGGCCGCGGCGGCGGAGGTCGTAGAATTGATGCAGATTCAGAAGGCGACTGACCTTCACGGCAAGGAGTAAGCACACAATGCCCACCAACAAGCTCGGCATCATCGACCCGCCCATCGACGAACTTCTCTCGAAGGTCGACTCGAAGTACGCCCTGGTGATCTTCGCCTCGAAGCGCGCTCGCCAGATCAACGACTACTACGCCGACCTGCACGAGGGCAGCCTGTTCGACAACGTCGGGCCGCTGGTCGACTCCACGATCGACGACAAGCCGCTCTCCGTGGCCATGCACGAGATCAACGAGGACAAGCTCACCGTCCGCGCCGCCGCGCCGATCGAATAGCCGGTCGGATCCGCACCTCGCACACGCAGGGAATCCAATTGAACATCGTCGTCGGGATCACGGGTGGCATCGCGGCCTACAAGGCCGTGAACGTCATCCGTGGCCTCGTTCTGGCGGGGCACGACGTGCACGTGGTGGCCACCGAGGCTGCCCTCCGTTTCGTCGGGCGCCCCACGCTCGAGGCGATCTCACGCAACACGGTCAACACCGACCTCTACGAGGCCGTGGCCGAAGTGCGGCACGTGGCCTTGGGCCAGGCCGCCGACCTCATCGTCATCGCCCCGGCGACCGCGAACACCATCGCGAAGCTCGCCGCGGGTCTCGCCGACGACCTGCTCGGCACCACGGTGCTCGCCTCCCGCGCTCCGCTCGTGCTCGCGCCCGCGATGCACACCGAGATGTGGCAGAACCCTGCCACCGTGGCCAACATCGTCACCCTGCGCTCACGAGGGGTGCACCTCGTGGGGCCCGTCAGCGGGCAGCTCACGGGGAAGGACCAAGGCCAGGGCCGGATGGCCGAGCCCGACGACATCGTGACGGCGGCGCTGGCCGTCGCGGGCGCGTCGGCGGACTCTTCGGAGTCGCCGGCCCCGCGCATCCGCGACCTGGAGGGGCGCAGTGTGCTCGTGACCGCCGGCGGCACCCGCGAGCCCCTCGACCCGGTGCGCTACCTGGGCAACCGCTCGAGCGGCCGTCAGGGTGCGGCCATCGCGGCCGCCGCCCGCGACCGCGGCGCGCGGGTCACCCTCATCGCCGCCCACATCGAGGTCGAGCCTCCCGTGGGCGTCGACCTCGTGCGGGTGGAGACGACCGAGGAGTTGCTGGCGGCGACCGTCGAGGCCTCCGCCCGGCACGACCTCACCGTGATGGCGGCCGCCGTCGCCGACTACCGGCCCGTCGCCGTCTCCGACGCCAAGATCAAGAAGGCCGACACCGGGGAACGGCTGAGCCTGGAGCTCGTGCAGAACCCGGACGTGCTCGCCACCATCTCCGCCGGGCCGCGGAACGGCCGGGTGATCGTGGGCTTCGCGGCCGAGACCGTGGGCTCGCACGACGAGCTGCTCGCGCTCGGCCGCGCCAAGATCGCCCGCAAGGGCTGCGACTTCCTCGTGCTGAACGGAGTGGGCTGGACCACCGGTTTCGCAACCGAGAGCAACACCGTCACAGTTCTGGACGCATCCGGCGATATAGTTTTCGAGGCATCCGGCAGCAAGTCGTCGGTGGCCGATGACATTCTCGGAGTGTTCGCCGCCGCCCTATCAGGAGCACAATGACCTCTCTTCGCCTGTTCACGTCCGAGTCCGTCACCGAAGGGCACCCGGACAAGATCTGCGACCAGATCTCCGACAGCATCCTCGACGCCCTTCTGACGGTCGACCCGCACTCGCGCGTCGCCGTGGAGACCCTCGTCACCACGGGCCTCGTGCACGTGGCGGGCGAGGTGACCACCAAGGGTTACGTCGAGATCCCCGCGATCGTGCGCGAGAAGATCACCTCGATCGGTTACACCTCATCGGACGTGTGGTTCGACGGCCGCTCCTGCGGAGTCTCGGTGTCGATCGGCGGGCAGTCGCCCGACATCGCGCAGGGGGTCGACAACGCCTTCGAGACCCGTGAGGGCTCGTCGACCGACGAGGTCGACCGCCAGGGCGCCGGCGACCAGGGCATCATGTTCGGCTACGCCACCACCGAGACGCCCCAGCTGATGCCACTGCCGATCTGGCTCGCGCACCGCCTCTCCGAGCGTCTCGCGACCGTGCGCAAGGAGGGACTGCTCGGCTACCTCCGCCCCGACGGCAAGACCCAGGTCACCATCGGCTACGACGGCGTCGTGCCGAAGACCATCGACACCGTGGTGCTCTCCACCCAGCACGCGCCCTTCATCGAGCTCGACGAGCTGCGCCACGAGGTGGAGGAGGTCGTCATCCGCCCCGTGCTCGAGAGCGCCGAGGCCCAGGGAGTGTCGCTCGACTTCTCCCAGGTGCGAACCCTCATCAACCCCACCGGCCGCTTCGAGATCGGCGGCCCTCAGGGCGACGCCGGGCTCACGGGCCGCAAGATCATCGTCGACACCTACGGCGGGGCATCCCGTCACGGCGGCGGCGCGTTCAGCGGGAAAGACCCGTCGAAGGTCGACCGCTCGGCCGCGTACGCCATGCGCTGGGTGGCGAAGAACGCGGTGGCCGCCGGCCTCGCGACGCGTCTCGAGGTGCAGATCGCCTACGCCATCGGCAAGGCCGCTCCCGTGGGCTTCTACGTGGAGACCTTCGGCACCGGCGTGATGAGCGACGAGGCCATCACGACCGCCCTCCGCTCGGTGTTCGACCTGCGGCCTGCCGCGATCATCGAGGACCTCGACCTGCTGCGCCCGATCTACGCCAAGACGGCCACCTACGGCCACTTCGGCCGCGAGCTCCCGGAGTTCACCTGGGAGCGCCTCGACCGGGTCGAGGAGATCCGCGCCGCTGCAGGCCTGTAGCGGTGGTCGGCGTCGTGACCGACGTCGAGCGCGCTGCGGGCGCGGTGGGTGCTCCGGAGACTTCCGCGCCTTCTGAGGCGCCGATCGCGGGCGCGGGCGCGGCGCAGGATCTGTCTCCGGCGTCGGCCGAGCCGCACGCCGTGGTCGCGCGCGTGATGCTCGAGTCGCCGCTGCCGCAGCTGGACCGCCTGTTCGACTACCTCGTTCCGTCGGCCCTGCGAGCGGATGCGCGCGCCGGTGTCCGGGTCAAGGTTCCGTTGCGCTCGGCCGGGCGCACTGCGCGCGGCTACATCGTGGAGCTCGTCGACCATCCGGGCTACCAGGGCTCGCTGAGCGAGATCGACGAGATCGTGTCGCCGCTACCGGTGCTCACGCCCGAGGTGTGGGCGCTTGCCCGACGGCTCGCCGACCGCGCCGCCGGGAGCGCGTGCGACATCGTGCGCCTCGCCGTGCCCCCGCGCTTCGTGCGGGTGGAGAAGGCGTTCCTCGCACGCCGTGCGGCGGAACAGGCGGCCGAATCGGTGAACGCCACGACGGACCCGGCGTCGCCCACCGCCGCCGGCGGGGAGGGCACGTCAGGCCCGGTCCGCGGAATCGTCGCCCTCGAGCTCACCGCCTACTCGATCGACGACGCCCGGCACCTCGCCGAGCCCGGCGCGCGCAGTGCGATCGATGCCGTCGCCACGGTCACGGCGGTGACGGATTCCGCGGGGGCCGCGCACACCGTCGGCCACTGGGCCCTCACTGTTGCCGAGCTCGCCGCGGCCGTCTACCGGGCCGGTGAATCGGTGATCGTGGCGGTGCCCGACTACCGCGACCAGATCTCGCTCGAGCAGGCGCTGGCCCACGTCGGCGTGACGGAGGCGGTGGTGCCCCTGGACGCCCGGCAGGCCCGCAACGAGCGCTACGGCAACTTCCTCACGGCGCTGGACGGCGCCCCGCACATCGTCGTGGGCAACCGCTCGAGCCTCTACGCCCCGGTCTCCGGCCTCGGTCTGATCGTCGTGTGGGACGAGGGCGACTCACTGCAGACCGAGCCTCTCGCCCCGTACGTGCACGTGCGGGATGCGGCACTGGTTCGCCAGGAGCAGTCCGGAGCCCGTCTCGCCTTCGTCTCGCACTCGCGGAGCACCGAGGTCGAGCGTCTCGTCGAGCTCGGCTTCCTGCATCCGGTCTTCCCTGCGCCCCGCTACCTCCCGCGCGTGGTGCCGACCGCCGAGCAGGACGACCCCGATTCCCCGCAGAACTCCGCGCGCATCCCGTCCTCCGCCTGGGCGGTGGCCCGCAAGGCCCTCGAGACCGGGCCGGTGCTCGTGCAGGTGGCGCGCCCGGGCTACGCCCCGGTGCTCGCCTGTCAGAGCTGCTCGATGCCCGCCCTCTGCACCGTCTGCTCGGGCCCGCTGCGTGTGGCCCGAGCCGGGGAGCGACCCTCGTGCTCGCTCTGTGGCGCGATCGCCGTGAACTGGAGCTGCTCGCACTGCCAGGGCACGAGCTTCCGTTTTGCGTCGATCGGCTCCGGGCGAACCGCCGACGAGCTCGGCCGAGCCTTTCCCGGAACACGCGTGATCGTGGCAGACGGCGACCATCCGGTGCTGACCGTCGATGCCCGCCCCGCGCTCGTGGTGGCGACCCGCGGCGCCGAACCGATCGCCTCCGGCGGGTATCGGGCCGTGCTGCTGCTCGACGGCCCCCGGATGCTCGCCCGCGAGTCGCTGCGCGTCGCCGAGGACTGCCTGCGCTGGTGGTCGAACGCGATCGCGCTCTCGGCGCCGCGAGCCACGACCGTGCTCGTGGGGGTGGGCGGCGAGCTCGCCAAGAGCCTCGTGACCTGGCGGCAGGACGTGGTGACCGCCGAGGAACTGGTCGACCGGCGGCGGCTGCGCTTCCCGCCGGCGGTGCGGATCGCGACCGTGACGGGTGCCGCCGACACGGTGGCCACGGCGATGACGGAGCTCCGGGTGCTCGTGACCGACGAGGAATGGGCCAAGATGGACACGCTGGGCCCGGTGCCGGCCGACGACGGACTGGTGCGGGTGATCGTGCGGTTCGACTACGCGGTCGGCGCCTCCGTGGCCCGGCACCTGCGGGCTCTCGTGGTGAAGAACGCCACGACCCGCCGCCCCCGTGGCGGCCGCAGCGCCGCCTACCGGCCCCCGCCCACGCTTCGTGTGCGGTTCGACGATTCGGAGATCATGGAATGAGACTCGTGTTCGCGGGCACCCCCGCCGTCGCGGTGCCGAGCCTGACCACGCTCGCCGCGCGTTTCGACGTCGCCGGCGTGGTCACCCGGATCGATGCCCCGCTCGGGCGCAAGCGGGTGCTGACCCCGTCGCCGGTCGCGACCGCCGCCGAGGAGCTCGGCATCCCGATCATCAAGGCGAACCGGCTCGACGACGACGTCACCGCGCAGGTGGCCGCGCTCGACGCCGACCTCGGCGTGATCGTGGCCTACGGCGGCCTCGTGCGGGAGCCGCTGCTCAGCACACCCCGGCTCGGCTGGATCAACCTGCACTTCTCGCTGCTGCCGCGCTGGCGGGGAGCTGCGCCGGTTCAGTGGAGCATCATCGCCGGGGACACCGAGACGGGCGCCACGGTGTTCCAGCTCGTGCCCGGTCTCGACGCCGGTGCGGTCTGGTCGATGAGCTCGACGCCCATCGGCGCGCACGAGACCGCCGGCGCCCTGCTCTCGCGGCTCTCGCTCTCGGGCGCCGAGCAGCTCGCCTCCACCGTGGCCGGGATCGGCGACGGCACGCTGTCGGCGCGCGAGCAGGAGGGCGAGGTCACGCTCGCGCCGAAGCTCGGCATCGACGACGCCCACCTCGACTTCTCCGAGGACCTCGACGCGGTGTACCGGCGGTTGCGCGGGGTGACACCGGAGCCCGGTGCCTTCGCCGAGATCGACGGAGCCCGAATGAAGATCCTCGATGCGGCACCGGCGCGCGATCGGCCGCGCCTCGACCCGGGTGTCGTGGTGGCTGACGGCTCGCACGTGCTGGTGGGGACGGCCGGTGCTCCGCTCGAGCTGCTCACCGTGCACCCGGCGGGCAGGAAGGCGATGTCGGCCGCCGACTGGTGGCGCGGCGCCGGCGCGGAGAGGATGATCGCACGATGAGCATTCCCACCGGCGGACGCCCCGGCAACGATCGGGGATCGCACCGCGGTCGCGCCCCGCAGAGCCGCGGAGGCCGCCAGCGCGCCGGCAGCCGCCCCCCTGCTCCCGCACCCTCGCCGGTGCAACCGGCCCGCCGCATCGCCCTCGAAGTGATCACGGCCGTGCGCGAGGACGACGCCTACGCCAACCTGCTGCTGCCCTCGAAGATCGCTGCGGCCGGACTCGACACCGCGGATGCGGGGCTCGCCACCGAGCTCACCTATGGCACGCTCCGGATGCGCGGCTACTACGACCGGGTGATCGAACTGGCTTCCGGGCGCCCGATCTCCGAGATCGACGGGGCCGTGCGCGACGTGCTCGAGCTGGGCTGCCATCAGATCCTCTCCCTGCGCGTCGCCCAGCACGCCGCCGTGAACGAATCGGTCGAACTCGCCCGCCAGGTGGCCTCGCGTTCGTCGACCGGCTTCGTGAACGGTGTGCTGCGGACCATCACCCGGGCTCCCGCGAGCGAATGGCTCGAGAAGGCCATGGCCGCCGCGACCGACGACGACGAGCGCCTCGCCGTGGCCGCCTCGCATCCGGCCTGGGTGGTCCGCGCCTTCCGGCGCGCCCTGACCGCCGACGGTGTGGACGCCACGGCCCTGCCCTTCGAGCTCGACGAACTGCTCGAGGCCGACAACACGCCCGCCCGCCTGAGCCTCACCGCGCTTCCCGGCCTGATCGATCGTGACGAGGTGGAGCACGGTACCGAGCCGTCGCGGCTCTCGCCGGTCGGGCTCCTCGCGCCGACCGGTGACCCGTCGGGCATTCCGGCCGTGCACGAGGGAACCGTTCGCGTTCAGGACGAAGGCTCCCAGCTCGCCGCCCTCGCCCTGAGCCGGGCACGGCCCATCACGGCGGGCGAGCGGTGGCTCGACCTGTGCGCAGGGCCCGGTGGCAAGACCGCGCTGCTCGCCGCCGAGGCACGGCTCGGCGGAGCGGTCGTGATCGCCAACGAGCCCGTGGCCGCCCGAGCCGGACTGGTGCGCCGCGCGGTCGCGGCCATCCCGGCCGCGCCGGTGGTGTGGGAGCGTGACGGCACGACGATCGGCTCCGACGAGCCCGAGGCGTTCGATCGCATCCTGGTCGATGCGCCCTGCACGGGCCTCGGCGCACTCCGCCGCCGCCCCGAGGCCCGCTGGCGCAAGACGCCGGCCGACGTGGCCGAACTCGTCATCCTGCAGCAGCAGCTCATCGACTCGGCGGTACGCGCTCTCAAGCCCGGCGGCGTGCTCGCCTATGTCACCTGCTCCCCGCACGTCGGCGAGACCCGGGGACAGGTTCAAGGTGCCCTCCGGCGCTGGGGCGACCAGCTCGATCAGCTCGACGCGCAGGAGGTGCTCCGCGAGGTCACCGCCGGTGCGATCGATCTCGGCGCTCCGTCGGCCGCCGTGCAGCTCTGGCCGCACCGCAACACCACCGACGCCATGTTCATCGCCCTCTTCCGCAAGAACTGACCGTCGCCGGACCTGACGCCGCTCACAGGGCCACCACGCCCGTCGAGTGGCTCAGGAACTGCCGCCGCAGCCGCAGTCCGCCGTCGGGGTAGCGTTCAGCGACGCGGGCGATGCCCGCCCGTTCGCCGACGGTGAGGGCTGGGCCGCCTTCACGCTCCCAGACGAGCACGAGCTGTGCGGCGGCGACCATGCGCGCGGTCTCGCGCGCCAGACCCGTCACGTGGTCGATCTCGGCGTCGTCGAGCTCCGGCGCGACGTCTTCGAGGGGCGTGGCCACGGGTATCGGCCGGTCGTCGGCATCGAGGTAGAGCAGCCACAGCTGCGAGCGGATGGCGGCGCCCACCATCTCGTCGACGAGGCCCGCGAGGGAGACGTCGTCGGGCACGGAAGGGCGGGGGCGGAACTCGGGGGAGCGATGAATGTCATGCGCACATGCTGCGTCGCGCAGTGGCCCGCCGTCCGGGTGCGGCGCGAAATTGTGGAGAAGCGGGTTGTCTGCGTCGCCTGTGGAAAACATCCTGCCCGCGACCGCTCTCGTGTGATAGCGTGCGATATCCAACTGAGAACGAGGATGACATGGCCGATATCCTGATTCGGAACCTCCCCGAGGAGGTCGTCGCCGACATCGACGCCCAGGCTGCGCAGCTCGGGCTGTCCCGGGCCGAGTTCGTGCGCCGCCAGCTCGTGCGTGAGGCCGCGCGGGGTCGGCGATCGGTGTCGGCCGCCGACCTCCTCGCCTCCGATGCGCGGCTGGCCGGCCTGCTCGACGACGAACTGATGGCGAACGCCTGGCGATGAACGACTGGTTGATCGACAAGTCGGCACTCGCCCGGCTGGGATCGTCGGCAGACCCCGGGCTCTGGGCCGAGCGGATCGAGCGCGGGCTGGTGCGTGTCTGCTCCGTCACGCGCCTGGAACTCGGCTTCAGCGCGCGCTCGGCAGAGCATCTGCACGAGATCGTCAGCACCCCTCCCGCCTCGGCGCTCCTCATCGAGCACCTCACTCCGGCCATCGAGGAGCGCGCCGTCGAGGTGCAACGGATGCTCGCCGCGACCGGCCGGCACCGCGCGCCGTCGGTCCCCGATCTCCTGATCGCCGCGACAGCCGAGCTCACCAGGCTCACCGTGCTTCACGTCGACAAGGACTTCGAGGTGATCTCCGCCGTGACGGGCCAGGCGGTCGAACGCCTGGAGCTCGCCGAGCCCAGGGCCACCCCCGGCACGGCGGACGCCCACGCCGACACCCGCGAGAGCCGGTAGGGTCGACGCGTGGTCCTTCGCATCAACCCCAGCATCCTCGCCTCCGACTTCGCGAACCTGGAGGCCGAGCTCGGCCGCATCGCCAACGCCGATCTCGCGCACGTCGACGTGATGGACAACCACTTCGTGCCGAACCTCACCATCGGGCTTCCCGTGGTGGAGCGCCTGCAGCAGGTGAGCCCCATCCCGCTCGACCTGCACCTGATGATCGACGACCCCGAGCACTGGGCGCCGCTCTACGCCGAGACCGGCGCCTACTCCGTGACCTTCCACGCCGAGGCCACCGCCGACCCGGTGCGGGTCGCGCGGAGCCTCCGCGAGCGTGGCGCCCGCGCCGGCATCGCCCTGAAGCCCGGCACCGAGGCGAGCGACTACCTCGAGCTCCTGCCCGAGTTCGACATGGTGCTCGTCATGACCGTCGAGCCCGGGTTCGGCGGTCAGTCCTTCATCGCGAGCACGATGCCCAAGCTCACCGTGCTCGCCGACGCGGTGCGCGCATCCGGTCTCGACGTGTGGCTCCAGGTCGACGGGGGCATCAACGACGACACCATCGCCATCGCCGCCGAAGCCGGGGCCGACACCTTCGTGGCGGGTTCGAGCGTGTTCGGAGCCGAGAGCGCCGCCGCCCAGATCGACCACCTGCGAGCCCTCGCGGCCCAGCACGCCCACGGACACCGGTAACCTTGATCCGTGAAGACTTTCGACGAGCTGTTCCTCGAGCTCTCCGCCAAAGCGGCCGAACGCCCCGAAGGCTCGGGCACCGTTCGTGAACTCGACGCCGGCGTGCACACCATCGGCAAGAAGATCGTCGAAGAGGCCGCCGAGGTCTGGATGGCGGCCGAGTACGAGTCGGTCGAGAACGCGGCCGAGGAGATCTCCCAGCTGCTCTACCACCTGCAGGTCATGATGCTCGCCAAGGGCCTCACCCCGGCCGACGTCTACCGACATCTGTGAACTGAGCACCCCTCCCTCCGCTTCGTTCTCCCACTGAAAGACCCTCATGCTCAAGATCGCGGTGCCCAACAAGGGCTCCCTCTCCGAAACCGCTGCCCAGATGCTCGCCGAGGCGGGCTACGTCGGCCGGCGCGACCCGCGCGAGCTGGTCGTGCTCGATCCGCGCAACGACGTCGAGTTCTTCTACCTCCGCCCCCGTGACATCGCCACCTACGTCGGCTCCGGCGCCCTCGACGTGGGAATCACGGGCCGCGACCTGCTGCTCGACTCCGAGTCGACCGCCACCGAGACCGCCGCGCTGAACTTCGGCGAGTCCACCTTCCGCTTCGCCCGCCCCGAAGGCACCGCCATCGAACTGCGTGACCTCGAGGGCGCCCGCGTGGCCACCAGCTACCCGGGGCTCGTCGGCGCCTTCCTCGCCACCCACGGCATCACCGCCACGCTCATCCGCCTCGACGGTGCGGTGGAGTCCGCCGTGCGGCTCGGGGTCGCGGATGCGGTCGCCGACGTCGTGTCGACCGGCTCCACCCTGCGCAAGGCCGGCCTCGAGATCTTCGGGCCCGTCATCCTCGAGTCGACCGCGGTGCTGATCAGCTCGGGCACCACCCACCCCGGCGCCGCCGTTCTGCTGCGCCGTCTTCAGGGCGTGCTCGTGGCCCGGCAGTACGTGCTCATGGACTATGACGTGCCCGTCACGCAGCTCGACGAGGCCTGCGCGCTCACGCCGGGGATCGAGAGCCCGACCATTTCGCCGTTGCACGACCCCGAGTGGGTCGCCGTGCGCGCGATGGTGCCCCGCCACGACACCAACCAGGTGATGGACTCGCTCTACGCCGTGGGCGCACGCGCCATCCTGGTCAGCCCCATCCACGCCGCGAGAATCTGATGACGCTCGCCGTCCGCGTCATCCCCTGCCTCGACGTGGCCGCGGGCCGCGTGGTGAAGGGCGTGAACTTCGAGAACCTGCGCGACGCCGGAGACCCGGTCGAACTCGCGCGCCTCTACTCCGAGCAGGGTGCCGACGAACTGACCTTCCTCGACGTGACCGCCACGGTCGACGACCGGGCCACGATGTACGACGTGGTGCGCCAGACCGCCGAGCAGGTCTTCATCCCTCTCACCGTCGGGGGTGGGGTGCGCTCCGACGACGACGTGGCGCGGCTGCTCGCCTCGGGTGCCGACAAGGTGGGCGTCAACAGCGCCGCCATCGCCCGTCCCGCTCTGCTCGACGAGATCGCCGACCGCTTCGGCGCCCAGGTGCTCGTGCTCTCGCTCGACGTGAAGCGCACAGCACGGCGCCGATCGGATCTGGCGGGCCGAACAGCATCCGGATTCGTCGTCACCACCCACGGCGGCCGCCGCGAGACCGAGCTCGACGCCCTCGAGTGGGCGCGCGAGGCCATCGAACGCGGTGCGGGCGAGCTGCTCGTGAACTCGATCGACGCCGACGGCACGAAGGACGGCTTCGACCTCGAGCTCGTGCGCCTCATGCGCGAGATCAGCAGCGTGCCGGTCATCGCCTCGGGCGGCGCGGGCACGGTCGAGCACTTCGGTCAGGCGATCGCGGCGGGCGCGGATGCGGTGCTCGCGGCATCCGTGTTCCACCTGCGTGAGATGACGGTCGGCGATGTGAAAGACGAACTGCGCAGAGAAGGGGTGATCGTGCGATGAGCGACCCGACGAACGAGACCGCCGGCGGGAACGAGACCACCGCCGTGCTCGAGCGCGTGCGCTTCGGCGCCGACGGCCTGCTGCCCGCGATCATCCAGCAGTGGGACAGCAAAGAGGTGCTCATGCTCGGCTACATGGACGCCGAGGCACTCCGCCGCACCCTCACCGAGGGCCGGGTGACCTTCTGGTCGCGCTCCCGTCAGGAGTACTGGCGCAAGGGCGACACCTCCGGCCACGTGCAGTACGTCAAGACCGCCGCGCTCGACTGCGACGACGACACCCTCCTCGTGCAGGTCGACCAGATCGGCGCCGCCTGCCACACCGGCGCGCGCCGGTGCTTCGACGTCGATCCGCTCCAGCCCGTCGTGGGCTCGCCCACGACCTGAAATACTCGAGAGACCATGACCTCCACCGCCCAGAACTCGACCTCGCGCGCCGAGTTCGACGAACTGCACGGCTCGCACCGGGTCATCCCGGTCATCCGTGAGCTCTTCGCCGACGGCGAGACGCCGGTCGGCATCTACCGCAAGCTCGCCGACGGCCGACCCGGCACGTTCCTCCTCGAGTCGGCGGAGCAGGGCGGGATCTGGTCGCGGTTCTCGTTCATCGGCGTCTCGAGCTTCGGCCTGCTCACCGAGGCCGACGACCGTGCGGTCTGGATGGATCTGGGCCTGCCGGTGGAGCGGGCCTTCCCGGCCGGGATCCCGGATGCGCCGCTCGCGGCCGTGAGCACCCTCTACGAGCTCTGGAAGACGCCCGCCGTGGCGAGCCACCCGCCCCTCACCGGGGGTCTCGTCGGCTTCATCGGCTGGGAGGCCGTGCGGCAGATCGAACACCTGCCGAACCGTCCGCCTGCGGACTACCCGATGCCCAGCCAGGCCCTCTCGTTCGTCTCCGAGATCGTCGTGGTCGACCACCACCTCGGCACGGTACAGCTGCTCGTCAACGTGCTCACCGACACGGATGCGCCGGCCGACGCCCTCTGGAGCGCCGCGCAGGAGCGTCTCGACGCCCTCCAGCAGGGGCTCGCGGCTCCCGCGGAGGCGTGGCTCGCCACCGCCGACTTCGGCACCACGGCCGAGCCGCGTCACCGCACCGAGCGCGAGGACTTCCTGGCCGCCGTCGAGGTCGCGAAGCGGCACATCGTCGACGGCGACATCTTCCAGGTCGTGATCTCACAGCGCTTCGAGCTCGACTGCACCGCGCATCCGCTCGACGTCTACCGGGCGCTGCGTACGCTGAACCCGAGCCCGTACATGTACCTGCTCACCCTCGCCGACACCGACGGAACGCCCTACCAGATCGTCGGCTCGAGCCCCGAAGCGCTCGTCAAGGTGATCAAGGGACGCGCTCACACGCATCCGATCGCCGGATCGAAGCCCCGCGGCGCCACTCCGCAGGACGACCTCGACCTCGAGCACCAGCTGCTCGGCGACGAGAAGGAGCGCGCCGAGCACCTCATGCTCGTCGACCTCGCCCGCAACGATCTGCTGAAGGTCTGCGAGGCCTCCTCGGTGGAGGTCACCGAGTTCATGCGGGTGGAGCGCTTCAGCCACATCATGCACATCGTCTCCTCGGTGGAGGGGCAGATGCGCGAGGGCGTCGACGCGATCGACGTGTTCCGTGCCACCTTCCCGGCCGGCACCCTCTCGGGCGCACCGAAGCCTCGCGCGCTGGAGATCATCGACGCTCTCGAGCTCGCCCAACGCGGCGTCTACGGGGGAGTGGTGGGCTACTTCGGCTTCGGCGGCGACGCCGACCTGGCGATCGCCATCCGCACCGCCACCATCCGCGACGGCGTGGCGCACGTGCAGGCGGGCGGCGGCCTCGTGGCCGACTCCGACCCGGCGAGCGAGTTCCAGGAATCGCAGAACAAGGCGGCCGCGCCGCTGCGCGCGGTGGCCGTGGCGAACGCCATGACGAGGGTGCAGTGATGAGCTCGGCGCCGCAGAGCCGCGCGACGGCCGACTCCGGCCGCCGGCTGAAGCTGCTCGGGATCCTCGCCGTGCTGGTGTTCTCGGGCCTCACCTTCCTCGCCTGGTCGCAGTCGTGGGGATCGCTCAGCATCGCGGGCGGCACCACCACCGCCGCAACGCTCGACGTGCCCGGCTCGGTCGCCGCTCCGGCGCTCTCTGCGCTCGCTCTCGCCGGCATCGCCCTGGCCGGCGCCCTCGCGATCGCGGGTCCGATCATCCGCATCGTGCTCGGCGTTCTCGAGGTGCTGCTCGGCGCCAGCGTGCTCTGGTCGGCCATCGGAGCCCTCACCGACCCGGTCGCCGCCGGCGCCGCGGTGGTCACCACCGCCACCGGAGTGGCCGGAACCGAGTCGATCCGTGGGCTCGTGGCCGTCGGTTCCGAGAGCCCGTGGCCCGCCGTGACCGCGGTGCTCGGCGGGGCCATGGTGCTCGTCGGGCTCGTCGTCATCGTCACCGTGCGCCGCTGGCCGAATGCCGGCCGCAAGTACCAGGCCGTGACCTTCGAGGCGGCCGACGGCCGGCAGAGCGGCGACCCGGCCGACTTCTTCGACGACGAGGTGGCGGGGGAGCAGGTCACGCCGTCGGAACCCGGTGACCTCGGCGACGACACGGGTGCAACGACCCAGGCGGCATCCGCCGGCTCGGGCGGAACGGCCGCCCAGCTCGGCCGCCCGCCCGCCACGAACACCCGCGATGCGGCCGTCGACGACTGGGACAGCCTCACCCGCGGCACAGACCCCACCCGGTGAGCCCGGTGAATCCGGATGCGCCTCCCGGCCCCGGTAGACTCGGATCGTACGATCCCGTGAGAACAGGAAGAGATCGATGAGCTCGGAAATCGAAGAACTCGGCGAAGGCCACTCCCCGGCGGCATGGACGCTCGTCGTCGTGTCGCTCCTCGGCATCGCCCTCGGCACTGTCGCCTTCTTTCTCGAGATCGCCTGGCTCGTCTGGGTGGGCGTCGCCATCACGCTGATCGGCTTCCTCCTCGGCTGGGTGCTCGGCAAGGCCGGCTACGGCGTCGGCGGCTCGCGCGTGCAGCACAAGGAGCACTGACCGCGGTGCTCGCCGATCTCGTCGCCGGAGCGCTCGAGGACGCAGCAGAACGACGGCAGACCCTCGGCCTCGCCGAGGTCGAAGCCGCCGCTTCCGCACGCCCGGCCGCACTCGACGCCCTCTCGTTCCTGGCTCCCGCCGACTCCGTGAAGATCATCGCCGAGGTGAAGCGCGCGAGCCCGTCCCGCGGCGCACTCGCCACGATCGCCGACCCGGCCGAACTCGCCGCGCGCTACGCGGTGGGCGGTGCGAGCGCCATCAGCGTGCTCACCGAGGGGCGCAAGTTCCTCGGATCGCTCGCCGATCTCGAAGCCGTGCGCGCATCCGTCGCCGTCCCGGTGCTGCGCAAAGACTTCATCGCGACCGAGTACCAGGTGTTCGAAGCGCGCGCGGCGGGTGCCGACATGGTGCTCCTCATTGTGGCGGCGCTCGACCAGCCCACACTCGTGCGCCTGCACGCGCTCATCGTCGAGCTCGGGATGCTGCCCCTCGTCGAGACGCACGACGCCACCGAGGTCTCCCGCGCCGTCGATCTCGGCGCGCGCCTCGTGGGCGTGAACGCCCGCAACCTCAGCACCTTCGAGCTCGACCCCGAGCTCTTCGGCTCGCTCGTCGACCGCATTCCCACCGGCACCGTGAAGGTGGCCGAATCCGCCGTGAAGACGGCAGCCGACGTCGCCCACTACCGGGCGGCCGGCGCCGACGTGGTGCTGGTCGGCGAAGCCCTGGTGACCGGTGAAGACCCGGTGGCCGCACTGAAGGAGTTCCTCTCCGTATGACCGACATCCACCCCGCAACCGCGTCGCTGCGCGCCGAATCCGGCCCGTTCTTCGGCGAGTTCGGCGGCCGCTTCATGCCCGAGTCGCTCATCGCGGCGCTCGACGAGCTCGACGAGGCCTATCAGCTCGCGAAGCTCGACCCGCAGTTCCACGCCGAGCTCGCGGAGCTCGGCCGGAGCTACACCGGCCGTCCCTCCATCCTCACCGAGGTTCCGAAGTTCTCCCGCCACGCGGGTGGCGCCCGGGTGATCCTGAAGCGCGAAGACCTCAACCACACCGGTTCCCACAAGATCAACAACGTGCTCGGCCAAGCCCTGCTCGCCAAGAGGATCGGCAAGCACCGCCTGATCGCCGAGACCGGAGCCGGCCAGCACGGCGTGGCCACGGCCACCGCCGCCGCACTCTTCGGCATGGAGTGCGTCGTCTACATGGGCGAGGTCGACACCGAGCGCCAGGCGCTCAACGTGGCCAGGATGCGCCTGCTCGGCGCCGAGGTCATCCCGGTGAAGAGCGGCACCCGCACCTTGAAAGATGCTCTCAACGAAGCCTTCCGCGACTGGGTGGCCAACGTCGAGTCGACGCACTACCTGCTCGGCACCGTCGCGGGCCCGCATCCGTTCCCCGTGATGGTGCGCGACTTCGTGAAGGTCATCGGCGAGGAGGCCCGCCAGCAGATGATCGAGCTCACGGGAAAGCTCCCGGATGCCGTGACGGCCTGCGTGGGCGGCGGATCGAACGCGATCGGCATCTTCCACGCCTTCCTCGACGACACCGCGGTGGGGCTCTACGGCTACGAGGCCGCCGGTCTCGGCGTCGACACCCCGCAGCACGCGGCCACCATCACGAAGGGCCGCCCCGGCGTGCTGCACGGCTCGCGCAGCTACATGCTGCAGGACGACGACGGCCAGACCCTCGACTCGCACTCCATCTCGGCCGGGCTCGACTACCCGGGTGTCGGGCCGGAGCACGCCTGGCTGGCCTCGATCGGGCGCGCGAACTACCGCCCGGTCACCGACGAGGCGGCCATGGCTGCGTTCCGCCTGCTCTGCACCACCGAGGGCATCATCCCCGCCATCGAGTCGGCGCACGCGCTGGCCGGCACCCTCGAACTCGGCCGTGAGCTGGGCCCCGACGCCACCATCCTGGTGTCGCTCTCGGGCCGCGGCGACAAGGACGTGGAGACCGCCGGGCGCTACTTCGACGTGCTCGACCACGAAGGGAACGCCATCGTATGACCACGATCACGAGCCCGGTGGGCACCGCCATCGCGCGCGCCAACGCCGAGCGCGCGGGCGCCCTCGTCGGCTACCTTCCGGTGGGCTTCCCCTCGCTCGACGCCTCGATCGACGCCGCCGTGGCGCTCGTCGAGAACGGCGTCGACGTGCTCGAGCTCGGGCTGCCCTACTCCGACCCCGTCATGGACGGCCCCGTCATCCAGGCCGCCACCGTGCAGGCCCTCTCGCAGGGCACGCGGCTGAAGGACGCCTTCACGGCCGTCGAGCGCATCCGCAGCCGGGTCGACGCCCCGGTGCTGCTCATGACGTACTGGAACCCGGTGCTGCAGTACGGCGTCGACCGCTTCGCCGACGACCTCGTCTCGGCGGGCGGCGCCGGGCTCATCACCCCCGACCTCACCGTGGACTCGGGCGCCGACTGGCTCGCCACGAGCGACCGCACCGGCCTCGACCGCGTGTTCCTCGCCGCCCCCACCTCCACCGACGCCCGCCTCCGGCTGGCGGTGGAGAACAGCCGCGGCTTCGTCTACACCGTGTCGACGATGGGCATCACCGGTGCTCGTGCCGACCTCGACCAGGCCGCCCGCACCCTGGCCGGCCGGCTCCGCGAGCAGGGCGCCGACAGCATCGCGGTAGGCATCGGCATCTCCTCGGCCGAGCAGATCGCCGAGATCCTGGGCTACGCCGACGGCGCCATCGTGGGCTCGGCGCTCGTCAAGGCACTGGCCGACGGGGGAGTCGCCGCCGTCGGACGTCTCGCCGCCCAGCTCTCCACCGGCACGGCCCGATAGCCTCGCCGCACCCGCGAACCGGGTTGCGGCATCCGCTGAGGTAGAATCGACCGACACGTATTCGGGCGACGAGCGGAGAGGGCGAGGAAGCTCTCGAAGCTTCCGAGAACGAGGCAGTCGAACCGAGCGCCAAAAGTGAAGTCGGAGCGAAGTCCTAGTCCGCGCAGTTACCGCACCCGGCGCAGACACATCTGACCATCATGGGGCCCCACGGGCCCTACGGACACACTGATATCCATGGGCCATTGGCGTCCCAGTTCCCTAAGAATCACGTAGAGGACGGTTCTCGATGGCCGATCAGCCTGCAACCCCGAGCTTCAGTACGCTCCCGGCTGCCCAGGGTCTGTACGACCCTGCGGCGGAGAAGGATGCCTGCGGGCTCGCCATGGTCGCGACCCTGCGCGGCACCGCCGGTCACGACATCATCGACACGGCCCTCGGCGCCCTGCGCAACCTCGAACACCGCGGTGCCATCGGCTCCGACGCCGGCACCGGCGACGGCGCGGGCATCCTGACCCAGATCCCCGACGCCTTCCTGCGCGCGGTCGCCCCGGCGGAGCTCCCGCCGGTCGGCCGTTACGCCGTGGGCAACGCCTTCCTCCCGCTCGACGCGGGGGAGCGTCAGGTGGTCTTCGACCGCATCCGCGAGCTCGCCGAGCAGGAGGACCTGCGCGTCCTCGGCTGGCGCGAGGTGCCGGTGCGCCCGGCCGAGCTCGGCCGCCTCGCCCGCGACGCCATGCCCGCCATCTGGCAGCTCTTCGTGCAGTCGACCCGCACCACCGAGTCGGGCGCCACGCTCGCCGGGCTCGCGCTCGACCGTCAGGCCTTCCGCCTGCGCAAGCGCGCGGAGCTCGAGCACGAGGTGTACTTCATGTCGCTCTCGTGCCGCACCATCACCTACAAGGGCATGGTCACGACGCTCCAGCTCGAGCCGTTCTACCCCGACCTCTCCGACGAGCGCTTCGCCTCGAAGCTCGCTCTCGTGCACTCGCGCTACTCCACGAACACCTTCCCGTCGTGGCCGCTCGCGCAGCCGCTGCGCATGATGGCGCACAACGGCGAGATCAACACGGTGCAGGGCAACCGCAACTGGATGCGCGCCCGCCAGTCCCAGCTCGAGTCGGAGCTGCTCGGCGACCTCTCGCCGCTCTACCCGATCGTCACCCCGGGTCTCAGCGACTCCGGCTCCTTCGACGAGGTGGTGGAGCTCCTCACCCTCGCCGGCCGCTCGCTGCCGCACGCCATCATGATGATGGTGCCCGAGGCCTGGGAGAACCAGTCCGACTTCGAGGATGCGCGACGCGCGTTCTACGAGTACCACGCCATGCTCATGGAGCCGTGGGACGGCCCCGCCGCGCTCATCTTCACCGACGGCACCCTCGTCGGCGCCACGCTCGACCGCAACGGGCTGCGCCCCGGTCGGTACCTCATCACCGACGACGGCCTGGTCATCCTGGCCAGCGAGATCGGCGTGAGCCCCGACATCGAGCCGTCGAAGGTCGTGCGCAAAGGACGCCTGCGCCCCGGCAAGATGTTCCTCGTCGACACCGCCGCCGGCCGCCTGATCGAGGACGACGAGATCAAGGCCGAGCTCGCCGCCGCCGAGCCCTACGGGCAGTGGCTCGAGGAGGGCCGCATCAACCTGCGCGACCTGCCCGAGCGCGAGCACATCGTGCACACCCCGGCCTCGGTCACCCGGCGTCAGCGCACCTTCGGCTACACCGAGGAGGAGATCCGCATCCTCCTCACCCCGATGGCGAAGAACGCGGCGGAGCCCCTCGGCGCCATGGGCTCCGACACGCCGATCGCCGTGCTCAGCGAGCGCCCGCGCCTGCTCTTCGACTACTTCACCCAGCAGTTCGCGCAGGTCACGAACCCGCCGCTCGACTCCATCCGCGAAGAGGTCGTGACGAGTCTGCGACTGGGGCTCGGCCCCGAGCGCAACCTGCTCGCCGCGACGCCCGAGCACACCCGTCAGGTCATCCTCGACTTCCCGGTGATAGACAACGACGAGCTCGCGAAGATCCAGCACATCGACCCCTCCTCGGGCAGCCGTCTCACCACGACCATCAAGGGGCTGTACCGCGTCGACGACGGCCCCAAGGCGATGGAGAACCGCATCGCGGCGATGTGCGCCGAGGCCGACGAGGCGATCGAGGCCGGCGCGATGTTCATCGTGCTCTCCGACCGCGACTCGAACCGCGAACTGGCCCCGATGCCGTCGCTGCTCATGCTCGCGGGCGTGCACCACCACCTCATCCGCAAGCAGACCCGCATGAAGGTGGGCCTCATCGTCGAGGCCGGCGACGTTCGCGAGGTGCACCACGTGGCGCTCCTGATCGGCTACGGCGCCTCCGCGGTGAACCCGTACCTCGCGATGGAGACCTGCGAGAACCTCGTGCGCTCCGGCGTCATCTCGGGCATCACGCCGGAGAAGGCGGTCAAGAACGTGATCAAGGCGCTCGGCAAGGGCGTGCTCAAGATCATGTCGAAGATGGGCATCTCCACCGTGTCGTCCTACGCCGGGGCCCAGACCTTCGAGGCCGTGGGACTCGCTCCCGAGCTGGTGAAGGAGTACTTCACCGGCACCTCCTCGAAGCTCGGCGGAGTCGGCATCGACGTGATCGCGGCCGAGAGCGCCGCGCGCCACGCCGCCGCCTACCCGGATGACGACGCCGTGACGGCCCACGAGCCCCTCGCGGTCGGCGGGGAGTACCAGTGGCGCCGCGAGGGCCCGCCGCACCTCTTCAACCCCGACACCGTGTTCCGGCTGCAGCACGCCACCCGGTCGCGCCGCTACGACATCTTCCGCGAGTACACCAAGCTCGTCGACGACCAGGCCGAGCACCTGATGACCCTGCGCGGCATGTTCAAGCTGCGCACCGGGGTGCGCCCGGCCGTGCCCATCGACGAGGTCGAGTCGGTCGAGTCGATCGTGAAGCGCTTCTCCACCGGGGCGATGAGCTACGGCTCGATCTCGAAAGAGGCGCACGAGACCCTCGCCATCGCCATGAACCAGCTCGGCGGCAAGTCGAACACGGGGGAGGGCGGCGAGGACCTCGACCGTCTGCTCGACCCGACGCGACGCAGCGCGATCAAGCAGGTCGCATCCGGCCGTTTCGGCGTCACCAGCATGTATCTGACGCACGCCACCGACATCCAGATCAAGATGGCCCAGGGCGCGAAGCCCGGCGAGGGCGGCCAGCTGCCGCCCACGAAGGTCTACCCCTGGGTGGCGCGCACCCGGCACGCGACCGCGGGTGTCGGCCTCATCTCGCCGCCGCCGCACCACGACATCTACTCGATCGAAGACCTCAAGCAGCTCATCTTCGACCTCAAGCGCGCCAACCCCGAGGCCCGCGTGCACGTGAAGCTCGTGAGCCAGAACGGCATCGGCGCGGTCGCGGCCGGCGTCACGAAGGCCCTGGCCGACGTGGTGCTCGTCTCCGGCCACGACGGCGGAACCGGCGCCAGCCCGCTCAACTCGCTCAAGCACGCGGGAACGCCCTGGGAGATCGGCCTCGCCGAGACCCAGCAGACCCTCATGCTGAACGGGATGCGCGACCGCGTCGTCGTGCAGGTGGACGGCCAGATGAAGACCGGCCGCGACGTCATCGTCGGCGCCCTGCTCGGAGCCGAGGAGTTCGGCTTCGCGACGGCTCCGCTCGTGGTGGAGGGCTGCATCCTGATGCGCGTCTGCCACCTCGACACCTGCCCGGTCGGCGTCGCCACGCAGAACCCGGAGCTGCGCGCCCGCTTCTCGGGCAAGCCCGAGTTCGTGGTGAACTTCTTCGAGTTCCTCGCCCAGGAGGTGCGCGAGTACCTCGCGGAGCTCGGCTTCCGCTCGATCGAGGAGGCCATCGGCCACAACGAGCTGCTCGACGTCAACGCGGCGATCGAGCACTGGAAGACCGACGGTCTCGACCTGAGTCCGGTGCTCGTCGGCCCCGAGTTCGCCGACGGCGAGCCGCGCTCGAACGCCCGCAAGCAGGAGCACGAGCTCGAGAAGCACTTCGACGTGCGCCTCATCCACGAGGCCGTGTCGGCGCTCGACCACGGCGAGCCGGTGGCCATCACGCTTCCGATCCGCAACACCGAGCGTGCCGTCGGCACGATGCTCGGGCACGAGGTCACGAAGCGCCACGGCGAGCAGGGGCTGCCCGACGGCACCATCCAGATCACGCTGCTCGGCTCGGCCGGCCAGTCGCTCGGCGCGTTCCTGCCGAGCGGCATCACGCTGCGCCTCGAGGGCGACTCGAACGACTACGTCGGCAAGGGCCTCTCGGGCGGGCAGATCATCCTGCGCCCCGACCGCCACTCGGTCTTCCCGGCCGAGCGCAACGTCATCGCCGGCAACGTCATCGGCTACGGCGCCACGCGCGGCAGCATGTTCCTGCGCGGCATCGTGGGCGAGCGCTTCCTCGTGCGCAACTCCGGAGCCACCGCGGTGGTCGAGGGCGTGGGCGACCACGCGCTCGAGTACATGACGGGCGGGCTGGCGCTCATCCTCGGGTCGACGGGCCGCAACCTCGGCGCCGGGATGTCGGGCGGGACCGCCTACATCCACGAGCTGAACCAGGAGCGAGTGAACGCCGACTCCCTCGCCTCGGGCGAGCTGCAACTGCTGCCGCTCGGCGGCGCCGACGTGGAGATCGTACGCGATCTGCTCGAGCGCCATGAGGCCGAGACGGGGTCGCCGCTGGCGGCCCGGATGCTCGCCGATTTCGACACGACCATCACCGCCTTCACCAAGGTGCTGCCGCGCGACTACGCGGCCGTGCTCGCCACCCGGCAGGAAGCGGTCGAAGAAGGACTGGACCCCGACGGCGACGTCGTCTGGGGCCGTATTTTGGAGGTGACAGGTGGCTGACCCCAAGGGCTTCCTGAAGACGCAGGAGCGCGAGCTCCCGGCCCGCCGGCCGGTTTCCGTGCGGCTCATGGACTGGAAAGAGGTCTACGAGCAGGGCGACGCCGCCACGACGCGGCGTCAGGCGGGGCGCTGCATGGACTGCGGCATCCCGTTCTGCCACCACGGCTGCCCGCTCGGCAACCTGATCCCGGAGTGGAACGACCTCACCTGGCGCGACGAGGGCCGCGCGGCCATCGAGCGCCTGCACGCCACGAACAACTTCCCGGAGTTCACCGGGCGGCTGTGCCCGGCGCCGTGCGAGGCATCCTGTGTTCTCGGCATCAACCAGCCGCCGGTGACGATCAAGCAGGTCGAGGTCTCGATCATCGACCAGGCCTTCGCCAACGGATGGGTGACCCCGCACCCGCCGGAGCGCCTCACCGGCAAGACCGTCGCGGTCGTCGGATCGGGCCCCGCGGGCCTCGCCGCCGCGCAGCAGCTCACCCGGGCCGGTCACACCGTGGCCGTGTACGAGCGCGACGACCGTATCGGCGGCCTGCTCCGCTACGGCATCCCCGACTTCAAGATGGAGAAGAAGCACCTCGAGGGCCGCCTGACGCAGATGATGGCCGAGGGCACCCGCTTCCGCGCCGGCATCGAGATCGGCGTCGACATCTCGTGGGACGACCTGCGGGCCCGTTACGACGCCGTGATCGTCTGCACCGGATCCACCGTTCCCCGTGACCTCCCGGTTCCCGGTCGCGACCTCGACGGCGTGCACTTCGCCATGGAGTACCTCGTGCAGCAGAACAAGGTCGGCGCGGGCGACGACCTCCTCGGCCAGATCACGGCCGAGGGCAAGCACGTGGTCGTGCTCGGCGGCGGCGACACCGGTGCAGACTGCATCGGCACCGCCCACCGCCAGGGCGCGCTCTCGGTCACCAACCTCGCCATCGGCAAGCAGCCGCCGGCGGAGCGCCCCGAGAACCAGCCGTGGCCGATGTTCCCGACCCTCTTCGAGGTCTCGAGCGCCCACGAGGAGGGCGGGGAGCGCAAGTACCTCGCCTCGACGGTGGAGTTCCTCTCGAACGAGTCCGGCGAGGTGCGCGCCATCCGCGTGGCCGAGACCGAATACCTCGACGGTCGCCGGGTTCCCAAGGCCGGCACCGAGCACGAGATCCCCGCCGACCTGGTGTTGCTCGCCCTCGGCTTCACCGGCGCCGAGTCCGACGACATCACCGGCCAGCTCGGCACGCAGTTCGACGACCGCGGGAACGTGGAGCGCGACGGCGACTACCAGAGCACCACCCCCGGCGTGTTCGTGGCGGGGGATGCGGGCCGCGGCCAGTCGCTCATCGTCTGGGCCATCGCCGAGGGCCGCGCCGCCGCATCCGCGGTCGACCGCTACCTCGAGGGAACCACCGAGCTGCCCTTCCCCGTGAAGCCCACCGACCGCGCAATCTCGGTCTGATAGCCTCCCACCCGACAGTCTCCACCACACCACCACACCACCACACCACCACCCATGCGCCTCGGCGCAGATTTCGGAGCAGTACACCTGATGAGACGCGCGAAAATCGTCGCAACCCTCGGGCCGGCAACGTCGACCTACGAAACCATCCGGGCGATCATCGACGCCGGCGTCGACATGGCGCGGATGAACCTCAGCCACGGCAGCTACGACGTGCACGAGGCGGTCTACCGCAACGTCCGCCAGGCGGCCGACGACTCCGGCCGCGCCGTGGCCGTGCTCGTCGACCTCCAGGGCCCGAAGATCCGCCTCGGCAAGTTCGAGAACGGCCCCTACGACCTGGCCGAGGGTGACATCTTCAAGATCACCATCGAGGACATCATCGGCAACAAGGAGATCTCCTCCACCACCTTCAAGGGCCTGCCCGGCGATGTGAAGCCGGGCGACCCGCTCCTGATCGACGACGGCAAGGTCACCTTGCGCGTGCTCGAGACCGACGGCACCGTCGTCACGACCGTCGTCGAGGTGCCCGGCGCCGTCTCCAACAACAAGGGCATCAACCTGCCGGGTGTCGCGGTCAATGTGCCGGCCATGTCGGAGAAGGACATCGCCGACCTGCGCTGGGGTCTGAACCTCGGCGCCGACTACATCGCCCTCTCCTTCGTGCGCGACGCGTCGGACGTCATCGACGTGCACCGCATCATGGACGAAGAGGGGCGCCGCGTCCCGGTCATCGCCAAGATCGAGAAGCCCCAGGCCGTCGACAACCTCGAGGAGATCATCGACGCCTTCGACGGCATCATGGTCGCCCGAGGCGACCTCGGCGTCGAGCTGCCCCTCGAGGCCGTGCCGATCGTGCAGAAGCGCGCCGTCGAGCTCTCCCGCCGTATGGCCAAGCCGGTCATCGTCGCGACGCAGGTGCTCGAGTCGATGATCTCGAGCCCGCGCCCCACGCGCGCCGAGGCCTCCGACTGCGCCAACGCGGTGCTCGACGGTGCGGATGCGGTCATGCTCTCGGGCGAGACCAGCGTCGGCGAGTTCCCGGTGATCACGGTGCAGACCATGGCCCGCATCATCGAGTCGACCGAGGAGCACGGCCTGGAGCGCATCCCCGCCCTCGGCACCAAGCCCCGCACCCAGGGAGGAGCGGTCACGCTGGCCGCCGCCGAGGTGGGCGACTTCGTGGGCGCCAAGTTCCTCTGCGTGTTCACCGAGTCGGGCGACTCGGTGCGACGGATGACGCGTCTGCGGTCCACCATCCCGATCCTCGGTTTCACGCCGCTGCCGGGCATCCGCAATCGCATGGCGCTGAGCTGGGGCGTGCAGTCCTACCTGGTGCCCCGCGTCACGCACACCGACGAGCTCATGGTGCAGGTCGACGACGTGCTGCTCGGTCTCGGCCGGGCGCAGATCGGCGACAAGGTCATCGTCATCTCCGGCTCCCCTCCCGGAATCGCCGGCACGACGAACGACATGCGCGTGCACATCATCGGCTCGGCCCACAACCCGCTGAAGCCGGAGACGTTCGACAACTAGTTGCACGAGGGCCCCTCGGACGGGGTGCACGACCCTCAGGTTTCGGCCAGGATTCGATCAAGGTTTGATCGGGCCCTGGCCGATTCCCCTTGAGCCGCGGAAATCGGATGTTAGATTTCGGTGCTCCCAGAGCCCCGTCATCGTCGATCCGAAACCGAAAGACACCCATGCCCAGCAAACGTCTCGCTGTTCGCGCCCTGAGCGCCGGGGCAGCACTCGTGACGGTCGTCGCCCTTTCCGGCTGCTCCACGATCATGCCCCTCTTCGGCCTGCAGCCCACCGCGGCACCGGCCGGCTCCTCCTCGACCAATGCACCCGCCGCCGCCGCGTCGGACGCCACTCTGCAGTTCGCCTCCGTCTTCACCGACATGGGCTCCGTGCACCCCACGGTCGACATCGCCGACCAGCTCCAGCTGAAGCTCGACGTCTGGACCGAGCAGAAGACGCACGACTGGACGCCCCTCGCCGACAAGCGCTTCTCCTTCGTGATCGGCGTCTACGACAACCGCGTGCCCGCCGAGGCATCCTTCGACCAGAAGCGCCGCGTGTACATGTCGAACATCTCGGTGACCGCCAAGACGTCGACCGTCTCCGGAGCCGTCGAGACGCCGTACAAGCTGAACACCGACCCGCTGAAGGTCACGCTAGACCCCGAGGCCCTGCGTTCCGAGCAGGGGCTCGGCCTTCTCATCACCTCCCCGAAGGGCGGCTTCCAGCTCGAGTCGCAGCAGATCGGCGTGCTCGCCGACGACACCCAGGGACTGATGCTCGACTTCGCCATGCAGGTCTCGTTCGAGACCAGCCCGCTGTCCAACACCTACACGACCCAGATCGTGCACCAGTACATCCCGGTCGCGATCTTCTCCGAGGCGGCGGCCGTCGCGGCGAGCCCGACGCCCACGCCCACGAAGACCCCGACGCCCATCCCGGCGGCCGGCTGAGCCAGGCCCGGGTCCGGCCCGATACGTCAGAACCCCTCCGGCGGCTCGCGCCGCGGAGGGGTTCTGACGTGTACCGGTGGTGGGACTCGAACCCACATGCCCTCACGGACAACGCATTTTGAGTGCGTCGCGTCTGCCATTCCGCCACACCGGCCTGCTACGACCGGGGTCCAGAATACCGTAGGGTTGAAATGTGACTGACCAAGAACCAACGACAGCCGTGCCGCGCCGCGTAGTGGTGGCCGAAGACGAATCCCTGATCCGCCTCGACATCGTCGAGATCCTGCGTGACAACGGCTTCGATGTCGTCGGCGAGGCCGGAGACGGCGAGACGGCGGTCGCCCTCGCCACCGAGCTCCGGCCCGACCTGGTGATCATGGATGTCAAGATGCCTCAGCTCGACGGCATCTCCGCTGCGGAGCGCCTGTCGAAGGACCACATCGCCCCCGTCGTGCTGCTCACCGCCTTCAGCCAGAAGGAGCTCGTCGAGCGCGCCACCGAGGCCGGCGCCCTGGCCTACGTCGTGAAGCCGTTCACGCCCAACGACCTGCTTCCCGCGATCGAGATCGCCCTCTCGCGGTACGCCCAGATCATCACCCTCGAGTCCGAGGTCGCCGACCTCGTCGAGCGCTTCGAGACCCGCAAGCTCGTCGACCGAGCCAAGGGCCTGCTCAACGAGAAGATGGGCCTGACCGAGCCCGAGGCGTTCCGTTGGATCCAGAAGGCCTCGATGGACCGCCGCCTCACCATGCACGACGTGGCACAGGCCATCATCGAGCAGCTCAGCCCGAAGAAGGCCTAGGCACTACTGCGACTCGAAGACCTGGCCCTCGGGCCGGTTCTTGATGAAGTTGGTCATGCGCACGGTCGAGAGCCGGCGACCGTTCTCGTCGCTGATGGCGATCTCGTGCGTCACGAGTGTGCGGCCGAGGCTGATCGCGGTGCACACTCCCGTGACCCAGCCCTCGGTGGCCGAGCCGGAGTGGCTGGCGTTGATCTCGATGCCCACCGCGATCTTCGTCGGGCCGGCGTGGAGGTTCGCGGCGGTCGAACCGAGACTCTCGGCGAGCACCACGTAGGCCCCGCCGTGCACGAGGCCGAGCGGCTGCGTGTTGCCCTCGACCGGCATCCGCGCCACCGAGCGCTCGGGAGACAGTTCGAGGAACTCGATGCCCATGCGCTCGGCGAGAGCGCCGATGCCCCGGTAGCCGAACACCGCCATCACGTCGACGGGAAGAGGTTCTTCAGCGGAGATCTCGGGCTGCGTCATCGTCGGTGTTCCTGAACTCTGGTGGCTGCACTGAGGCTGCTCTGGGGGCTGTCGGGGGCCCTGTGTAGGCTGGCCGTGTGCCGGACAACGAACAGCCTACCCTTCTCATAATCGACGGACATTCGCTCGCGTTCCGCGCGTTCTATGCGCTTCCGGTCGACAGCTTCCAGACCAGAGACGGCCAGCACACCAACGCGATCCATGGCTTCATCGCGATGCTGATCAACCTGCTGAAGGCCGAGAAGCCCACGCATCTCGGCGTGGCCTTCGACATCTCCCGGTTCTCCTTCCGCACTCGCGAATACCCCGAGTACAAGGGCACCCGCGGCGAGACCCCGCCGGAGTTCATCGGCCAGGTACCGCTGCTGCAGGAGGCGCTGCACGCGCTCGGCATCACGACGATCGAGAAGGAGGACTTCGAGGCCGACGACATCCTCGCCACGCTCGCCAAGCAGGGAACGGATGAGGGCTACCGCGTGCTCGTGGTCTCGGGCGACCGTGACGCCATCCAGCTCGTGAACGACAAGGTCACGCTGCTCTACCCCTCGCGCCAGGGCGTCTCCGACCTCACGCGCTACGACATCGAGAAGGTCCACGACCGGTACGGCATCCGGCCCGAGCAGTATCCCGAGATCGCCGCCCTCGTCGGCGAGACGAGCGACAACCTGCCCGGCATCCCCAAGGTGGGCGAGAAGACCGCCGTCAAGTGGCTCAACCAGTTCGGGTCGCTGGATGCGATCCTCGAGCACCGCGACGAGATCCCCGGCGTCGTGGGCAACAATCTCCGGGAGTTCGCCGAGAACGCCATCCGCAACCGGCGCCTGAACCGTCTGCTCACCGACGTCGAGCTTCCCGTGGGCCCGGCCGACCTCGAGCGCAAGCCGGCCGACGAGCAACGCATCCGCGACGTCTTCGCGCGTCTGGAGTTCCGCACCCTGCTCGACCGGGTGCTGAAGCTCGAGGGCATCGCCGGCGACAGCGAGGTGGGCATCGCCGCCGCCGAGGCCGCAGCCGCCCAGGCGAAGACCGCGCCCGTGCCGGTGACGCTGCTCGACGAGGAGCTCGCCGCGTGGCTCGCGCGCCATTCCGCCCCCGCGGCGGCGGGCGCCTCCGAACCCTCGCCCGAGGCCATCGCCGTTCAGGTCGAGACGCTCGACGGCTTCCCGATCGCCATCGGCCTGGCCACCGAGCACGAGTCGGTCTCTCTGCCGTGGATTCCCGACAGCCGTGACTACGCACCGCTCGAGGCCTGGCTCGCCGGCCCCAGCCCGAAGATCTTCTTCAACGCGAAACAGCAGATCAAGGCCTTGCGCTCCGCGGGTCTCGGAGTGGCCGGGCTCGCCTTCGACCCGGTGATCGCCGCGTGGCTGCTCAAGCCCGACTCGACGGCCGACCGTTCGCTCGCCCAGCTGGTCGACCGACACCTGCTCGAGACGCTGCCGACGCCCGACCCCAACCAGCTGGTGCCCGACAGCGACACCGTCGTCGGTCCCGCCGGTGAGGCCTGGTACGCCTGGCGGGTGGCCCGTGCGCTCTCCGAGCTGCTCGACGAGCGCACCCGGCGTGTGCTCACCGAGATCGAGATGCCCACGCTCCTGGTGCTCGCGCAGATGGAGCTCACGGGCGTCACCGTCAGCCACTCCGAGCTGAGCGAGCTCTCGGCCGAGCTCGGCGAATCGGCGGCGGCCATCGCCTCGGAGGCCTTCGGCATCATCGGGCGCGAGATCAACCTGGGTTCGCCGAAGCAGATCCAGGAGGTGCTCTTCGATCAGCTCGACATGCCGAAGACCCGCGCCACCAAGACCGGCTACTCGACGGATGCCGGGGCGCTGGCCGATCTCCAGGCCTCGAACCCGCATCCCTTCCTCGGTCTCCTGCTCGCGCACCGCGACGCCACGAAGCTGCGGCAGATCATCGAGTCGGTCGACAAGGCGATCGCGCCCGACAAGCGCGTTCACACCACCTACGTGCAGACCGGGTCGTCGACCGGGCGCATCTCCTCGACCGACCCGAACCTCCAGAACATCCCGGTGCGCACCGAGGAAGGCCGGCGCATCCGGGCCGCCTTCCAGGTGGGCGAGGGCTTCGAGACGCTGCTGACCGCCGACTACTCCCAGATCGAGATGCGCATCATGGCCCACCTCTCCGGCGACGCGGGGCTGATCGACGCCTTCCACTCGGGCGAAGACCTGCACCGCTTCGTGGGCGCGCGCATCTTCTCGGTCGACCCGGCCGACGTCACCCCGAACATGCGCACCAAGGTGAAGGCCATGTCCTACGGCCTGGCCTATGGGCTCTCGGCGTTCGGGCTCTCGAAGCAGCTCCGCATCGAGACGGCCGAGGCCAAACAGCTAATGACCGACTACTTCGAGCGCTTCGGCTCGGTGCGCGACTACCTGCGCAACGTCGTGGTTCAGGCCAAGGCCGACGGGTACACCGAGACCATCTTCGGCCGCCGCCGCCCCTTCGCGAACCTCAACAGCACCAACCGCGTGCTGCGCGACAACGACGAGCGGGCGGCGCTCAACGCGCCGATCCAGGGATCGGCCGCCGACATCATCAAGATCGCGATGATCAACATCGCCGGCGACCTGGACACCCAGGAGCTCTCCTCGCGCATGCTGCTGCAGGTGCACGACGAACTCGTGTTCGACGTGGCTCCGGGGGAGTGGGATGCGCTCTCCGCCATCGTCACCCACCGCATGTCGACCGCCGCTGATCTCTCCGTCCCCCTCGAAGTGCAAGTGGGCCGCGGCCAGAACTGGAACGCCGCCGCCCACTAGCTGTGCTGGCTGCCGTGGGGGCCGGGCTTCGCGCGGCGTCCACGGGCCGCGCCGGTCCCCGCCCGGCGCGGCGCGACATGTGAGCGCGCGGTCGAGGGGTGCGGCCTGCGGTCGCACCCCTCGGCCACACGCTCACCTTGGGTCGTCGACAAGGGCCCGTTGCGTCAGAATCCCTTCTCAGCGGAAGTCGCGGGACGTGGTTTTGGCGGTGAGGACGAGGGGTTCGAAGCGGTCGGCGATGAGGTTGGTGACGCCCTCGGCCGAACGCTCCAGGATGCCGCGCACGATGAGCGCGGGGGCGTCCCGCGCCACCCGGCGGTAGCGGGTCCACACGCCCACGCCGCAGATGACGTTGAGGATCCCGGTCTCGTCCTCGAGGTTCATGAAGGTGATGCCGCTCGCGGTGGCCGGCCGCTGCCGGTGCGTGACCACCCCGCCGACCTCGATGCGGCGGCCCGTCTCCGCGGTCGCGAGCTCGCCCACCGAGAGCGCCCCGCGCATTCGCAGTTCGTCGCGGGCATGGCTGAGCGGGTGGTCGTCGGGGGAGATGCCGGTGGCCCACAGGTCGTAGACCACCTGCTCCTCGGCCGAGAGCACCGGGAGCAGCGGCGGCTGCACCGACACGAAGGTGCCGGGCAGGTACTCCGCGCGGTCCTGCGACGCGTTGCCCGCCTCCCAGAGCGCCTCGCGTTTCGTGAGGCCGAGCGACTCGAAGGCGCCGGCGGTGGCGAGGGCCTCGAGCTGCGCGGTGGTGAGTCCCACCCTCCGCACCAGGTCGCCCATGCTGCGGTAAGGGCCGCCCTCCCGCCGCGAAGTCACGATCTTCTCGGCGAGCGTGCTGCCGATCGAGGTGACGTCGGCGAGCCCGAGCCGCACGGCCAGGTTGCCGTCGCGCCGGTGCAGGGCTGTGCGGTCGGGTGCCTCGCGGTCGAAGACCTCCTCGACCGGCGGCGGGGCGTGCAGGCAGCCGTCGAGCCCGGTCTCGGCGACGGGGCTCGCACCCTCCTGCGCATCCTGCGCGCTAGTCGACAGCGGCTCGAGCCCCGCCTGCACGCCCGAGCGCTGGATGTCGGGGCGTCGCACCTCGACGCCGTGGCGCCGCGCATCCGCCGACAGCGTCTGCGGCGAGTAGAAGCCCATCGGCTGCGCCCGGAGCAGCGCGGCCAGGAACGCCCCCGGGTAGTGCAGCTTGAACCACGAGCTCGCGTACACCAGCAGCGCGAAGCTCGTGGAGTGGCTCTCGGCGAAGCCGAAGTTCGCGAAGGCCTCGATCTTCGTGTAGACGACGTCGGCATCCTCGCCCGTGATGCCGTTCCCGGCCATGCCGGCGTAGAGCTTCTCGCGCAACGACGAGATCTTCTCCTGCCCGCGCTTGGAGCCCATCGCGCGGCGCAGCAGGTCGGCGTCCTCGGCGTCGCAGTCGCCCACCGCCATGGCCATCTGCATCAGTTGCTCCTGGAACAGCGGCACCCCGAGCGTGCGCTCGAGCACGGGCTCCAGCTTCGGATGCAGGTAGGTCACCGTCTCGAGACCGAGCTTGCGCCGGATGTAGGGATGCACGGCCCCGCCCTGGATCGGCCCCGGCCGGATGAGGGCGATCTCCACCACGAGGTCGTAGAACTTCCGCGGCTGGAGCCTCGGAAGGGTGCCCATCTGGGCGCGGCTCTCCACCTGGAACACGCCGATCGAGTCGGCCCGGCAGAGCATGTCGTAGACGCCCTGCTCCTCTTTGGGGATGCTGTCGAGATCCCATTCCCGCCCGGTCGACTCGCGTACGAGGTCGAAGGTGTACTGCAGGGCCGAGAGCATGCCGAGGCCCAGCAGGTCGAACTTCACGAGGCCCATCCAGGCGCAGTCGTCCTTGTCCCACTGCAGCACGGTGCGCTTGTCCATGCGCGCATTCTCGATCGGGCATACTTCGCCCACCGGCCGGTCGGTGAGCACCATGCCACCGGAGTGGATGCCGAGGTGCCGGGGGAAGCCGAGCAACTCGGTGGCGAGCGCGATCACCTCCGGCGGGATGTCGTGGTCGCCGCTCTCGACCATCGGCCCCCAGCGCTCGATCTGCTTCGACCAGGCGTCCTGCTGCCCCGGGCTGTGACCCAGCGCCTTCGCCATGTCGCGCACCGCGAACTTCGGCCGGTACTGGATGACGTTGGCCACCTGGGCGGCGTTGCGGCGGCCGTACTTGTCGTAGACGTACTGGATGACCTCCTCGCGCCGCTCGGAGTCGAAGTCGACGTCGATGTCGGGCTCCTCGTCGCGCAGGCTCGACAGGAAGCGCTCGAACGGCAGCTCGCGGGCGATCGCGTCGACGGCGGTGATCTTCAGCACGTAGCAGACCGCCGAGTTCGCCGCCGATCCCCGGCCCTGGCAGAGGATGCCGCGGGCGCGGGCCTCGCGCACGATGTCCCACACGATCAGGAAGTAGCCGGCGAAGTCCTTCAGCTCGATCACGCCGAGCTCCTTCTCGATGCGCGCCCAGACGGCGGCCCCGGCATCCGGGTAGCGGTCGGCCACGCCCGCAGCGACGAGCTCGCGCAGGTAGCTCATCGGGGTGTGCCCCTCCGGCACCTCCTGCTTCGGCAGCTTCGGCTTCGCGCGCCGCAGCTCGAAGGCGAGTTCGTCGGCCACCTCGACGGTGCGCTCGATCGCTCCCGGGTAGCGAGCGAAGCGGTGGGCCATCTCGGCCCCCGAACGCAGATGCGCCACCGGCGCGGCCGGCAGCCAGCCGTCGAGCTCGTCGAGGCTGCGGCGGGCGCGCACCGCGGCGATCGCCTCGGCCAGACGATGGCGGTCGGGGGTCGCGTAGTGCACGTTGCCGGTGGCGACCGCGGCCAGTCCGCGCTTCTGCGCGAGAGCGAACAGGGCGTCGTTGATGCTGCTGTCGAGCGGATGCCCGCGGTCGCTCAGCTCCACGAGCACGTTCTCCCGGCCGAAGAGAGCGACGAGGCGGTCGAGCTCCCGCTCGGCGCCGGCCTCGCCCTCGAGGGCGAGGGCCTGCCGCACCTGACCTTTGCGGCAGCCGGTGAGCAGCATCCAGTCACCGCCCGCCTCCGCGGCGAGCTGCTCGAGCGAGTAGAGCGGCTTGCCCTTCTCGGCACCGGGCGCGAGCTGCGCCGTGGTGATGGCGCCGGCGAGCCGGTGATAGCCCGCCTGCTGCCGGGCCAGCACGAGCAGATGGGCGCCCTCGGGGTCGGCCATCCCGTTCTGCGGCGCACTCAGCCCGAGCGAGAGCTCGGCGCCGAACATCGTTCTGACGCCGTGCATCTCGGCCGCCTCGGCGAAGCGGGCGAGGCCGTAGAAGCCGTCGTGGTCGCTGAGGGCGAGCGCGCTGAGGCGCAGGCGGGCGGCCTCCTGCACGAGCTCCTCGGGGGAGGAGGCGCCGTCGAGGAAGCTGAAGGTGGAGTGCGCGTGCAGCTCGGCGTAGGGCACGAGCTTCTCTTCGGAGGCCGTCTCGACGGGCGGCGGCACGTAGGCGGGCCGCTTGCGCGAGTGGGTCTCCTCGGAGGCCATGGCGCTCTGCGGCCGGGTGCGGCCCGAGAGCTTGCGCTCGAGCTCCGACCAGGGCACCGGGGGATTGTCGAAGCCCATCAGAGGGGCCCTTCCGTCGTGAGGGCTGCGGCGGGTGCCGTGGCGAGCCCCGCGGCGGCGGGCGCGGCACCAGGCCCGGCGACAGCGAGCCCGGCGACAGCGAGCCCGGCGGCGTCAGTCATAGCGGGCCTCCGCCCACCAGCTGCCGTTCTCGAGCGCGAGCAGCCAGGCCACGCCGTCGGCATCCACCACCTGGAAGCGGTCGAAGCGGCGCCGGGCGGCGGCATCCCACCATCGCTCGTACACCGGCCAGGGGCCGGCCCAGGCCTCGAGCGCCCGCAGCTGCCGCCCGGCGGCATCGGAAGAGAAGAAGGCCGGCGCCGCCGAGAGCATCCCGCGCTCGGTGATCGCCACGGCGTGCTCGCCCTCCGCGAGCACGAGCACCGCCTGCCGCCGCTCGAAGACGGTGGTGGGCAGTGGCGGCGGGATGCTGCCGGGCCAGGGCGCGGGCTCGTCGCCCTTCTTCGCGCCGGCCTCTCCCGCCGCCTTGCCCGAACCGGTTCTCGCCGCCTCGATCTTTCCTCCGCCCGCGCGTCCGACGCGGCCCGCTCCCGCACGCGCACGGTCACCGGCGCCACCGCCGCGCGCCCCACCCCCGCTGCGCGCACCGCCCTTCTCCTCGAGCCGGTCGCCCCACGGCACGAGCAGCTGCCGTTCCCGCGGCGAACGGCCGCCGCCGATCGAGGCGGTCAGCACCCCCTCGTGCCCCACGATGCTCTGCACCCGCGAGAGGCCGTGATGGATGCGCTCCTCGGAGCCGCTTCCCCACAGCCCGGTCTCGTGCCGGGTGCTGTGATCGATGGTCTCGGCGACGATGCGTACCCGGGAGATCGGCGCGGAGAGCGTGCTCTCGATGGTGCTGCCGCCCTGCAACTGCCAGCGCACCCGGTCCACCACGTCACCGGCGGTGAACCAGCGCGGATGCAGCCAGCTGCGCTCGCGCCGCTCGCCTCGATCGCTCGTGAGCTCGATCCGCAGGGCGGTGCACACGAAACGGGCGCCCGCCAGCTCGTCGACGAAGCGCTCCGCCGCGGCGCGCACGCCGAAGGTCACCTGGTCGATGCGGTCCAGCGGCGGCTCGAAGTCGTTGAGGCTCTCGCGCACCTCGGGCGGGATGCGCGGGGTCACCCGGGCGCCGTCGGTTCCGGATGCGCGGGCGTGGGCTCGGGCCCCGGCCTCGCCGAACCGGGTGCGCACGTCGTCGGCCGGCAGCCGGGCCACGTCGCCGAGGGTGCGGATGCCCAGCCGCCAGAGCAGGGTCACGAGCTCGTCCTCGTCGAGCAGCTGCACCGGCAGGCCGGCGAGGAACTGCGGCGACCCGCCCTCGGGCACGATCCGGATGAGGTCGACCCCGGGCAGCCGCACCGCCTGCTCCGCGGCGAACATGCCATCGGCCACGCCGACCCGCGCATCCGTGACACCCAGCTCGGCGAAGCGCTCGAGAAAGGCCAGGGCGGCCTCGTGCTCACCGCCGTAGTAGCGCGCGGCGCCCCGCGCCCGCAGCGCGCAGCTGCCGGAGCGCACGATCTGCACGTTCGGGCTCATCGCCTCGAGCGCGGTGATGAGCGGCTCGAAGGCGCGGTCGACCCGCACGGGATCGTAGGCGAAGGCGCGCAGACGGGGACTGCGCGCCTGCGCCTCGCGCAGCCGCAGCCCCCGTCGCACACCGTCGGCGCGGGCGGCCTCCGAGCAGGCCAGCACCAGGCCCTTCTCGATCACGGCGATGCTCTCCTCGGCCGACACCCCCTCGAAGCCGGCGGTCGCCACCACCGGCCAATCGGGGCACCACACCACCATCGTGCGCATCGGCGCGGCGGCGGGGCTGCTCACCCGGCTCCTCGGGGCCGCGCTCATCCGGCCACCCCGCGCATCCGAGCCGGCGTCACCGGCGAAACGACGGAGTCTCGTGCCGATTCGCGGAGACGACGGACTCTCGGCCCGCCCTCGCCGTCGAACTCCGTCGTCTCGACGGGCGTGGGCGCGACGGGCGCGGATGCGGGCACCGGCGCAGTCGCACGCCCCACCTGCCCCAGCACCGGCCGGAACAGCTCCTCGCCGTCGGGCAGCCACAACCGCGCCCGCCGGGGCCGCCCCGAGCCCGCCCTCGCCGTCACCGACACCATCGCCTGCCGCCCCGTGAGGTGCCCGTGCCCCCTGCCGATGCCCGACCACGAGCTCTCGATGATGCGCAGGGTGGCCTCGCTCTGCGGCCAGTCGCCGAGCACGATGAGCACCGCCTCCCGTTGCCGGATGCGCGCCTGCAGCCGGGCCACGGCCGCGTCGGGCACGCGCCCCGGCAGCCGGGTGACGACGACCCCCACCACGTCGGCCAGCGCCGCCGTGGCGGTGAGCCACTCCTCGCCCGGATGCGGCACGAGCGCGAGCCGCTCGAGATCGATGCCGAAGCGCGAGGCCGCCTCCACGCCGAAGTCGGGCATCCCCACCACCCCGCACCAGACCCCGTCGGCGGAGGGCCCCGCCATGAGCGCCATCACCAGAGCTGTGGAGCGCTCGACCGAGTAGGCGGCGCCGGAGCGCAGCGACCCGCCCGGCAGCAGCCCTTCGAGCGCCGGATGCGTGCGCACGCTCCGCGTGTCGAGCTTCGTGGCCTGCATCTGCTGGATGCGCGACTGCAGCGCACGGATCTCCTCGCCCACCGCAGCGGGGGAGGAGCTCGTGAGTGCGGCATCCGTCATGCCCTCATGTTCGAATATATGTTCGAATATGTCAATTGCACTCCGCGGCCTTCAGAGCGATGTCGGAGCAGTGCTTTAAGGTCGAGGGATGAGCGTAACCCCACCCGCCGACAGCCCGCGTCCGCAGACCGCGATCGACCGCATCGCCGAGCGCTGGGTCGACACCCTCGTCGAGCTCGAGCCCGTTCTCGGCACCTACATCGGCCGCACCGAGGTGAACGACCGCTACGGCGACCTCTCGCCCGCGGGCCACGAGGCCCAGATCGCCGCCGTCTCCTCCGTGCTCGCCGAGATCGCCCGCACCGAGGCCGTCGACGAGGCCGACGAGGTCACCAAGCGTGACCTCGGCAACGAGCTGCGGCTCACCCTCGCGAGCTCCGACGCCCGGCTCCAGCTGCGCGATCTCAACGTCATCGACTCGCCCTCGCAGAGCATCCGCGAGGTCTTCGACCTCATGCCCACCGCCACGGCCGACGACTGGGCGGTGGTCGCCAAGCGGCTCTCCGCCGTCGAGGAGGCCGTCGACGGCTACATCGTCACCCTGCGCGAGGGCATGCGCGAGCGCATCACGCCGGCCCGCCGCCAGGTGGCCGAGGTGCTCGCGCAGGTGCGCAAGAACTCGGGCCCCGAGAGCTTCTTCGCCGAGTTCGCCGGCGCGGCGTCGACCGCCCCCGGCGAGGGTGAGCTCCCGGCCTCTCTGAAAGCCGCGCTCGAGCGGGGCGCGCAGACCGCATCCGAGGCCTACTCGAAGCTCGCCCAGTTCCTCGAGAACGAGCTCGCTCCCGTCGCCACCGTCGAAGACGCCGTGGGCCGCGAGCACTACGCCCTGCAGTCGCGCCGCTTCCTCGGCGCCGCCGTCGACCTCGACGAGACCTACGAGTGGGGCATCGAGGAGCTCGGCCGCATGGTGCGCGAGCAGGAGGCCATCGCCTCCGAGATCCTCCCCGGCGCCTCGGTGCACGAGGCCATCGCCTTCCTCGACGGCGACCCGAGCCGCAAACTGCACGGAACGGATGCGCTCCAGGCCTGGATGCAGGCCACCAGCGACCGCGCCGTGGCCGAGCTCGGCGCCACCCACTTCGACATCCCGGCCGAGATCCGCACCCTCGAGTGCATGATCGCCCCCACCCACGAGGGCGGCATCTACTACACCGGCCCGACCGACGACTTCTCCCGCCCCGGCCGCATGTGGTGGTCGGTGCCCGACGGCGTCACCGAGTTCGACACCTGGCGCGAGCTCACCACCGTCTACCACGAGGGCGTTCCCGGCCATCACCTGCAGATCGGCCAGGCCGTCTACAACCGCGCCGAGCTCAACACCTGGCGCCGCCAGCTCGCCGGCTCCTCCGGCCATGCCGAGGGCTGGGCGCTCTACGCCGAGCGCCTGATGGAAGAGCTGGGCTACCTCGACGACCCGGCTGACCGCCTCGGCATGCTCGACGGGCAGCGGATGCGCGCGGCCCGCGTGGTGCTCGACATCGGCGTGCACCTGCAGAAACCCCGTCTCGACGGCAGTGGGGTGTGGGACGCGGAGTACGCCCTCGACTTCATGCGCCAGAACGTGAACATGGACGACGCCTTCATCCGCTTCGAGGTGAACCGCTACCTCGGCTGGCCCGGTCAGGCACCCTCCTACAAGGTGGGGCAGCGCATCTGGGAGGAGATCCGCGACGTCTACCGCGCCCGCGAAGGCGAGGCCTTCTCCTCGAAGGAGTTCCACCGCAAGGCGCTCGCCCTCGGCGGCGTCGGCCTCGACACCCTGCGCTGGGCGCTCCTGAAGTAGCCGTCCGCCTCCGGTACCCTCGAGAACCATGGCTCCCGCACCGCGTTCTCCCTACGAGCTCACCGTGGGCTCCGGCCTCGACGACCTGCATCCCGTGCTGCGGCGCTACTTCGGGGTCGTCCCCGCTGGGCACCGCGGCCACGGAAGCGGCGTGTTCGAGGTGGTCGGCACCCCGCGGCGGTGGCTCTGGCCGGCGCTCCGGATACTGGCGGCCCAGCAGATCCTGTTCCCGGTCTGGCAGAGGAACGTGCCGTTCACCGTCGTCAACGCCCCGCTCACCGACCGCGACGGCCGCACCGCGGTCGTGGCGGTGCGGCGCTTCCACTTCCTCACGGGGCCCGCTGTGATGGTCGACGCGATCACCGCCGAGAACCCGGGCCCCGACGGCCTCGTCGACCACCTCGGCATCGGCCGCCGCTTCCGGGTGCGGCTCTCGGCCCGCGTGGTGCGGGGCGAGTTCCATCTGCACTCCAGCAGTGTCGAACTGCGGATCGGGCGCCACCACTTCGGGCTCCCGAGCGCGGTCGCGCCGCGCCTCACTCTGATCGAGCGCTTCGACGACGCCGCCCAGGAGGGAGAAGGGGCGCAGCGCGTCACCGTGCACCTCGACGCGCCGCTCCTCGGCCGCCTCTACGAGTACACCGGCACCTTCCACTACGAGCTGAGGCCCGAGGCCGCCGGGACCGAACCCGAAGCGATCACCGAGCCCGACCGCGCCGGGGACACCTCCTCATGACGGCACCCCGTCGCGTGGTCGTCGCCGGCGCCTCCGGCTTCATCGGCGCCCGGCTGGTCGAGTCCTTCCAGGCCGAGGGTGCCGAAGTGCTGCTCGTGGGCCGCAGCGGACCGGATGCGCGCTGGGGCGACCGCACATCCGTCGCCCGGGCGGTCGACGGCGCCGACTTGCTCGTCAACCTCGCCGGCAAGAGCGTGAACTGCCGTTACACCGCGGAGAACCGCCGGGAGATCTTCCGCTCCCGGCTCGACACCACCCGAGAGCTCCGCGAGGCGGTGGCGGCCGCGGAGCATCCGCCGGCGCTCTGGATCAACTCCTCCACCGCCACCATCTACCGGCACGCCGACGACCGTCCGATGACGGAGTCGGCCGGCGAGATCGGCGAGGGCTTCTCGGTGAACGTCGCGACCGGCTGGGAGGAGGAGTTCTTCCGCGGCGAGCTGCCCGCCACCCGCCGTGTGGCGCTCCGCATGGCGATCGTGCTCGGAGACGGCAGCGCGCTCACCCCCCTCGTGATGCTGGCCAAGGCCGGTCTCGGCGGCCCGCAGTTCGACGGCCGCTGGCCGGCCACCCGGGCCCGCCTGGCGGCCGGAACCCAGCACCGCTACCGCCCGCGCAGCCGCGGCGGCCGGCAGAGGTTCAGCTGGATCCATCTCGACGACGTGCTCGGCATCATCCGCTTCCTCGAGGCCCACCCCGAGATCGACGGCCCGGTCAACGCCTCCGCACCGACACCCACCGACAACCGCACCTTCATGGCCTCGGTGCGCCGTGCGGCCGGCGCCGGGTTCGGGCTACCCACCTGGCGCTGGATGCTCGAGCTCGGCTCCGCGGTCATCCGCACCGAGACCGAGCTCGTGCTGAAGAGCCGGTGGGTGCTGCCCGAGCGGCTCGAGGCGGCCGGGTACCCGTTCCTCTTCCGCCGGCACGACGACGCCCTCGCCGACATCGTGACGAAACGCGGCCGTCATCGCCCGGAGACGAAGAGCCTCTAGCCTGGCCGCATGATCGTCGACGCCCACGTGCACTTCACCCCGCCCGGAATGCTCGAGACCATCGCCCGCACGCAGGACGAGCCCTACTGGGAGTTCATCATGACTCCCGACTCCAAGAACCAGAGCGAGCAGTCGTTCCTCACCGCCGAGCGGATGATCGCCGACATGGACGCGGCGGGCGTCGACCGGGTGTTCCTCCTCGCCGGCTACCAGCAGAGCGCCCGCGGCTGCCGGGAGGCGAACGACACCGTGCTGGCGCTCGCCTCGGAGTTCCCCGGCCGCATCGTGCCCTTCGTCTCGCTCACCCCGGCGGCAGCCGGCACCCCGGCGGGGCGGGCCATGCTCGACGAGCTCGACCGCTGCCTCGACCGCGGCGCCGCCGGCGTGGGCGAGTTCAACCCCTACGCGCAGGGCTGCGCGCTCGACGGCCCCGAGCTGCGCGCGGTGACGGATGCCTGCACCGAGCGGGGCGTCCCGCTCACCGTGCACATGAGCGAGGAGGTGGGCCGCTTCTACTTCGGCAAGAGCACGCCACGCCTGGGGGAGTACTACGAGTTCGCCCGCTCGGTGCCCGAGCTCAAGCTCGTCCTCGCGCACTGGGGCGGCGGCCTGTTCTTCTTCGAGATGATGCCGCTCGTGGCCGAGCAGCTGGCGCATGTCTCCTACGACACGGCGGCGTCTCCGTTGCTGTACCCCACGTCATCCGTGTTCCGGGTGGCGGCCGAGACGCTCGCGCCGCACAAGGTGCTCTACGGCAGCGACTACCCGCTGCGGAACGTGCCCGTCACCCCCGAGCATCCCGACTCCTCGTTCGAGCCCTTCCTCGCCCAGATGGCGGCCGACGGGCTCGGCGAGGCCACGCATCCGGGGCTCTACGGCGAGAACGCCCTGCGCCTGATCGACCGCGCCCGGCCGGCCCGCCGGGGTACGACGACGGATGCGGTGCTCGCCGAGGAGGTCGCCGCCAGCCGCGCTCTCGCCGACCGACTCGAGCTGCCCGTCGACCCCTTCGCCTCCGTGGCGCTGGTGGCGCGCCGATACCCGGCGACGAAGCCGGTGTTCGAGCGCTTCGGCATCCCGCACACCAACACGACCGTGCCGGTGTGGGAACCGATCGTGCAGTCGGCGGCCGCGCGGGGCATCCCTTCGGCGCGTCAGGCGAAGCTGATCGAGGAGCTCAACCGGGCCATCGGCAGCTGAGGGCCGGAATTCGGGAAGCCTCCCGGATGTTGCATGAGGAGACCCCGGGAAACGCAGCTTGCCGCGTCCGGCGCCACGAAGCTAGACTAGAGCGTCACTTCTGTGACCAATCATCCGCCTGCCGATCGCGACAGTGCCCATTCAACAGCACGCAGAACCTCGCAACACCCGCGACCGGCCCGAACCATGTCCATAACGGAGCAACCACTACATGACAATCGCAACGACCGAAAAGGCAACCAAGCAGGTCGCCATCAATGACATCGGATCTGCTGAAGACTTTCTCGCCGCGGTCGAAAAGACTCTGAAATTCTTCAACGACGGAGACCTCATCGAAGGCACCGTCGTGAAGATCGACCGCGACGAGGTCCTCCTCGACGTCGGTTACAAGACGGAGGGTGTCATCCCTTCGCGTGAACTCTCCATCAAGCACGATGTCGACCCGACCGAGGTCGTTCAGGTCGGTGACTTGGTCGAGGCCCTCGTCCTCCAGAAGGAAGACAAAGAAGGCCGCCTCATCCTGTCGAAGAAGCGTGCCCAGTACGAGCGTGCATGGGGCGACGTCGAGAAGATCAAGGACGCCGACGGCGTGGTGACCGGTTCGGTCATCGAGGTCGTCAAGGGTGGCCTCATCGTCGACATCGGACTCCGCGGCTTCCTGCCGGCTTCGCTGATCGAGCTCCGCCGCGTTCGCGACCTGACCCCCTACCTGGGCCAGGAGATCGAGGCGAAGATCCTCGAGCTCGACAAGAACCGCAACAACGTCGTTCTGTCGCGCCGCGCCCTGCTCGAGCAGACGCAGTCCGAGAGCCGCACCACCTTCCTCAACAACCTCCAGAAGGGGCAGGTCCGCAAGGGCGTCGTCTCGTCGATCGTCAACTTCGGTGCGTTCGTGGATCTGGGCGGCGTCGACGGCCTCGTGCACGTCTCCGAGCTGTCCTGGAAGCACATCGAGCACGCTTCCGAGGTCGTCGAGGTGGGTCAGGAGGTCACCGTCGAGATCCTCGAGGTCGACCTCGACCGCGAGCGCGTGTCGCTCTCGCTCAAGGCCACCCAGGAAGACCCGTGGCAGGTGTTCGCCCGTACCCACGCCATCGGCCAGGTCGCGCCCGGAAAGGTCACCAAGCTGGTGCCGTTCGGTGCGTTCGTCCGCGTCGCCGAAGGCATCGAGGGTCTGGTGCACATCTCCGAGCTCTCCGGCAAGCACGTCGAGCTCGCCGAGCAGGTCGTGTCGGTCGGCGACGAGGTCTTCGTCAAGGTCATCGACATCGACCTCGAGCGTCGCCGCATCAGCCTCTCGCTGAAGCAGGCCAACGACGGCGTCGACCCCGAGGGCACCGAGTTCGACCCGGCGCTCTACGGCATGCTCACCGAGTACGACGACCAGGGGAACTACAAGTACCCCGAGGGCTTCGACCCGGAGACCAACGAGTGGAAGGAAGGCTTCGACGCTCAGCGCGAGGCTTGGGAGCAGCAGTACGCTGAGGCCCAGGCTCGCTGGGAGGCGCACAAGAAGCAGGTCGCTGCCTCGGCCGCCGACGCTGCCGCGAGCGACATCCCCTCGGGTGCCTCCTCGTTCTCGAGCGAGTCGACCGGAGCCGGCACCCTCGCCGACGACGAGACCCTCGCCGCCCTGCGTGAGAAGCTCAGCTCGAACTCCTAAGCAGTTCTGCAGCACAGCACAGCGTGAATGGCCGTCCCCTCGGGGGCGGCCATTCGCCGTTCCGGCCGTCACCGGCCCGCGAAGTCGCGCAAAGCGCTCACCCCGCCGCGATTCAGAGCCGTTCGCGCGACCTCAAGCCCCGCTAGCATGAGCAGGTGTTCGTGATCGCACTCACCGGGGGAATCGCCGCAGGCAAGTCGACGGTGACGAGACGCCTGCGCGAGCTCGGTGCCGTCACGATCGATGCCGACCAGCTCGCGCGCGAGGCCGTGGAGCCCGGCACCCCGGGGCTGGCAGCGATCCGCGAACGGTTCGGTGCCTCCGTCATCGCCGCCGACGGCAGCCTCGACAGGCCGGCACTCGGCGCGATCGTGTTCGCCGACGAAGCTGCACGGCTCGATCTCAACGGCATCACCCATCCGGCCATCGCGGCCCTGCTGAAGCAGCGCCTCGCCGAGACCGCCGCCGCCGACCCGGATGCGGTGGTCGTCTACGACGTGCCCCTCCTGGCCGAGAGCGGCGGGCGCCGCGGCGGGCTGTTCGAGTTCGTCGTGGTGGTGGAGGCGCCCGCCGAGCAGCGGGTCGAGCGCCTGATCTTGCTGCGTGGGATGCCCCGGCACGAGGCCGAGCGTCGCATCGCATCGCAGGCCTCCGATGCGGAGCGACGCGCCCTGGCCGACGTCGTGATCGACTCCGGGGGCACCCTCGACGAGACACTCGCGCAGGTCGACGCGGCCTGGGAGCGCCTCCTCCGCCAGGCGCGGCGGGCATGACGGGCATCGACCTGAACGCCGACCTGGGGGAGTCGTTCGGCGCCTGGCGGCTCGGCGACGACGCCGCCATGCTCGAACTCGTGACGAGCGCGAACGTGGCCTGCGGCTTCCACGCCGGCGACCCGACCACCCTGCTCGACACCGTGCGGCTCGCAGCGAACCGCGGAGTGGCGGTGGGGGCACAGGTCTCCTACCCCGATCTGCGGGGGTTCGGGCGGCGGGCACTCGACATCCCGCCCGCCGATCTCACGGCCGACGTGATCTACCAGATCGGAGCACTGCAGGGCCTCGCGACCGCCGCCGGCACCCGGGTGCGGTACGTGAAGCCCCACGGCGCCCTCTACAACCGCATCGTGAACGATGACGAGCAGGCGGCGGCGGTGGTCGACGCGATCGTGGCGATCGACCCCGGACTCTCGGTGGTCGGACTCCCCGACTCCGAGTTCGGCCGCATCGCCGAGGCCGAGGGGCTGCGTTTCGTGCCCGAGGCCTTCGCCGACCGCGCCTACCTGGCCGACGGCACCTTGGTGCCCCGAACCCGGCCCGGTGCGGTGCTGCACGATCCGGAGGAGATCGCCGAGCGGATGCTCCGCCTCGCTACCGAGGGGATCCTGACGGCCGTCGACGGCACCGAGATCGCGGTCTCGGCCGAGACGATCTGCGTGCACGGCGACACTGCCGACTCCGTGGCGATCGCCCGCGTGCTGCGCCGCCGACTCGAGGCCGCCGGGCTCACGATCGCGGCGTTCTCGGCGCGATGACCATCCTGCCGGTGGGGGAGGCGGCCCTGCTGGCCGAGCTCCCGGATGCCCGGTCGACGCTCGCGCTCTACCGCCGGCTGCGAGAGGAGGCCGGGACCGGTGGCGCGCCCGGCGGTTCCGCTGCGGCCGGTGGGCACGACGTGACGGGCTGGCCCCTCGCTGCGCGCACGAGCAGCGCGGCCGGCGCGCCGGACCGGCCTGACGCGCCCGGCACGACACCTCGCCCGGACGCGGCGCGAGACGGCATGCCGGCTGCGCGCACGAGCAGCGCGGCCGCCCGGCCCCACGGCTCGGCCGGACCGGATGCCACACGCGCCGCAGGCGCGGTGCCGACCGGGGTGGTGGAGATCGTGCCCGCGGCGCGCACCGTGCTGGTGCAGTTCGATCCGGCGGTGCTCTCGCCGGCGTCCGCTCGGGCGTGGCTCGCGGCGGCGATGTCCTCTCTTGGTGCGGCCGGCACAGGCCCGGAGGCCGGCGCCGCGCGAGCCGGCACGCGCGGTGACGGCGGCCCTCGCCTCGTCGCGCCACCGGTCCCCGGGCTGGCGGCGGAGCCGATCGAGATCGCGGTGCGCTACGACGGTCCCGACCTGGTCGCGGTGGCCGAGCTCACGGGCGCCTCCGTCGACGCGGTGATCGCCGCCCACACCGGCCAGCTCTGGACTGCCGCCTTCATCGGCTTCGCTCCCGGATTCGCCTACCTCAGCGGCGAGAACGAGAGCCTGGCCGTGCCGCGCCGTACGACGCCGCGCCCGGCGGTGCCCGCCGGATCGGTGGGGCTCGCCGCCGGGTACTGCGGCATCTACCCGCGCGAGTCTCCCGGCGGCTGGCAGCTCATCGGCACAACGTCGGCGACGCTCTGGGACGCCTCCCTCCTCGCTCCGGCGCTGCTGGTGCCCGGTGCACGGGTGAGGTTCGTGCGTGTCTGAGCGCGGCGAGGCGGCCCTTGCCGGCGCGGGCCTGCGCCCTCGGCATCCGACAAGCCGAGGCGCTGACGAACGCCGGTCGTCGAACCGGCCCAGCACTGCCGACAGCCGGAGCGCCGAGGGGTTCTCGCCATGAGCGAGAACGGCCGCGCCGCGCTCGAGGTGCTCGCCACCGGTCCTCTTGCCCTCCTGCAGGACCTCGGCCGGCCGGGGTTCGCGCACCTGGGCGTCACCGCCTCCGGAGCCGCCGATCGGGGCGCCTTCGCTGCGGCGAACCGCCTGGTGGGCAACCCGGAGCATGCGGCGGCCATCGAGACGGTGTTCGGCGGTCTCGAGGTGAGGGCCCTGAGGGGGATGCTGGTGGCGGTGACCGGGGCGGCGACATCCGTCTTCCACGTGCGGCCGGGCCGGGCGCCGGTCGAACAGCCCAGCGGATGCTCGCTCGCGCTGCTCGCCGGTGACCGGGTGCTGCTCGGCCCGCCCGCCAGGGGCCTCCGAAACTATCTGGCGGTGCGCGGCGGAATCGGTGTCGATGCCGTTCTCGGCAGCCGCTCCACCGACATCCTGAGCGGCCTCGGACCTCCGCCGCTCGCCCCCGGCGCCCGGCTCCCGTTCGCCGACGACCCCGATCCAGCCCGTGCGTCCGGCGCCCGACTCCCACTCCCGCGCGACCCCGAGGCGCCCGGCGACCACATCACGGTGGCCGGGTGGCCCGAGGCCACGGTCATCCCGTCGGCGCTCCCCGGCGAGGGCCCGGTCGTGCTGCAGGTGACCCGCGGACCGCGTGACGACTGGTTCGGCGCGTCCGGCTGGTCGACACTGCTCGCCACCACCTGGACCGTGGGCGCCGACTCGAACCGCGTCGGCATCCGGCTCGAGGCGGCGACCACAGCGACCACGTCGACAGGGGCGATCTCCCGGCTCGACGACGCCCGCGAGCTGCCGAGCGAGGGCATGGTGGCGGGCGCGGTGCAAGTTCCGCCGAGCGGTCAGCCCGTGGTGTTCCACCGCGACCACCCGGTCACGGGCGGCTACCCCGTGATCGGAGTTCTCACCGAGGCTGCCGTCGACCGGGCGGCCCAGCTCCTGCCGGGGGACGTGATGCGCTTCCGCGAGCATTTCGGTTGAGGGATGCAGAAACGGCGGGGACCGACGTCGAATAGGGCGTCAGTCCCCGCCGTTTCTGCATCCGCCAACGGAAGGGCACGGATGCGCCTGACGCATCAGCCGAAGAGCATCGCCGCTTCGTCGTAGCGGTGCTGCGGCACCACCTTGAGCTTGCCGAGGGCCTCCTCGAAGCCGACGGTCACGATCTCGGTGCCGCGCAGCGCCACCATCTGCCCCCAGGCCGACTCGTTCACGATGTCGGAGGCCGCCATGCCCAGGCGCGTGGCGAGCACGCGGTCGTAGGCGGTCGGCACCCCACCGCGCTGGATGTGCCCGAGCGTGGTGGCGCGGGTCTCGATGCCGGTGAGGTCCTCGATCATCGGAGCCAGACGCTCGCCGATGCCGCCGAGGCGGGGACGGCCGAAGGCGTCGAGCCCGCGCTCGGAGTGCGGGTCGTCCTCGTGGTCGGGCATGAAGCCCTCGGCCACGACGACGAGCGGCGCGCGACCGCGGTCGGCGGCGCTCTGCACCCAGCGGGCGACCTGCTCCATGCTCGTCTTCTGCTCCGGGATGAGGATGGCGTGCGCGCCCGCGGCCATGCCGGAGTGCAGCGCGATCCAGCCCACGTGCCGGCCCATCACCTCGGCCACCATGCAACGGCTGTGCGAGTCGCCGGTGGTGCGCAGGCGGTCCATGGCCTCAGTCGCGATCTCCACCGCGGTGTCGAAGCCGAAGGTGTAGTCGGTGGCGTCGAGGTCGTTGTCGACCGTCTTGGGCACGCCGACGATCTTGAGGCCCGCATCCGTCAGCCGCTTCGCGGCCGCGAGGGTGCCTTCGCCGCCGATGGCCATGATCGCGTCGATGCCGTTGGCGTCGAGGATCTCCTGGATGCGCTCGGGCCCGCCGTTGCCCTCGAAGGGGTTCGTGCGGGAGGTGCCCAGGATGGTGCCGCCCTGCTTCGCGATGCCGCGCACGTTGCTGCGCTCGAGGGGCAGGATGTCGCCGTTGACGACACCGCGCCAGCCGTCCTTGAAGCCCACGAATTCTTGCCCGTTGATCTCGGTGCCCTTGAGCACCGCGCCCCGGATGACCGCGTTGAGACCCGGGCAGTCGCCGCCGCTGGTCAGGATGCCTATTCTCATGTGTTCTCTGCCTCGAGGTGGTGGTGAGGTGGTGGACGGCGCCGCCGGTCGGCCGGCGATGACGCTGAGAGCGAGCACCGACCCTGATGTCGGCGGCCCTCCCTAAACTTAATGCATGGAACCCACTCGCTCTGTACACCCCTTCGAGGTCATCAGTGAATACACGCCGAGTGGAGATCAGCCGGCCGCCATCGCCGAGCTCGCGGGCCGCATCAACGCCGGCGAGACCGACGTGGTGCTCCTGGGCGCCACCGGAACCGGCAAGTCGGCCACCACGGCCTGGCTGATCGAGCAGGTGCAGCGGCCCACGCTGGTGCTCGCGCACAACAAGACGCTGGCGGCGCAGCTGGCGAACGAGTTCCGCGAGCTGATGCCCAACAACGCGGTCGAGTACTTCGTGTCGTACTACGACTACTACCAGCCCGAGGCCTACGTGCCGCAGACCGACACCTTCATCGAGAAGGACAGCTCGGTCAACGCCGAGGTGGAGCGGCTGCGGCACTCCACCACGAACTCGCTGCTCTCGCGGCGCGACGTCATCGTGGTGTCGACGGTGTCGTGCATCTACGGTCTCGGTGCGCCCGAGCAGTACCTCAAGGCGATGATGGCCCTCCAGGTGGGGCAGCGCATCGATCGCGACAAGCTGATCCGCCGCTTCGTGTCGATGCAGTACCAGCGCAACGACGTCGACTTCTCGCGCGGCAACTTCCGGGTGCGCGGCGACACCATCGAGATCATCCCGATGTACGAGGAGCTCGCCATCCGCATCGAGATGTTCGGCGACGAGATCGAGGGGCTCTACAGCCTGCATCCGCTCACCGGCGACATCGTGAAGAAGCTCGAGAGCGTCGCCGTCTTCCCCGGTTCGCACTACGTGGCCGACACCGAGGTGATGCATCGCGCCATCGAGACCATCCAGACCGAGCTGCACGACCGCCTGGCCGTGCTCGAGCGCGAGGGCAAGCTCCTCGAGGCGCAGCGACTCCGGATGCGCACCACCTTCGACCTCGAGATGATGGAGCAGATCGGCTTCTGCTCCGGCATCGAGAACTACTCGCGGCACATCGACGGGCGCCAGCCGGGCGAGGCCCCGCACTGCCTTCTCGACTTCTTCCCCGACGACTTCCTGGTGGTGATCGACGAGTCGCACGTCACGGTGCCCCAGATCGGCGCCATGTACGAGGGCGACTCCTCGCGCAAGCGCACCCTGGTCGACCACGGCTTCCGCCTGCCGAGCGCTCTCGACAACCGTCCGCTGAAGTGGAACGAGTTCAAAGACCGCGTCGGCCAGACCGTCTACCTCTCGGCGACCCCCGGCCGCTACGAGATGGGCATCGCCGATGGCGTGGTGGAGCAGATCATCCGCCCCACCGGCCTCATCGACCCGACGCTCATCGTCAAGCCCTCGAAGGGGCAGATCGACGACCTGCTCGAGGAGATCCGCATCCGCGCGGCGAAAGACGAGCGCGTGCTCGTCACCACGCTCACGAAGAAGATGGCGGAGGAGCTCACCGACTTCCTCACGGAGGCCGGTGTGCGGGTGCGGTATCTGCACTCGGATGTCGACACGCTCCGCCGAGTGGAGCTGCTGACCGAGCTGCGCCAGGGGGTCTACGACGTGCTCGTGGGCATCAACCTGCTGCGCGAGGGCCTCGACCTGCCCGAGGTCTCGCTCGTCGCCATCCTCGACGCCGACAAGGAGGGCTTCCTGCGCTCGTCGACCTCGCTCATCCAGACCATCGGCCGCGCCGCCCGCAACGTGTCGGGCGAGGTGCATCTCTACGCCGACAAGATGACCGACTCGATGCGTCTGGCCATCGACGAGACCGACCGCCGGCGCGAGAAGCAGGTCGCCTACAACACGCTGCACGGCATCGACCCGCAGCCGCTGCGCAAGAAGATCGCCGACATCACCGAGGCGCTCGCCCGCGAGGGCGCCGACACGGCGGACCTGCTGCGCGAGCGGTCGGGCCGGGGCAAGAAGAGCCCCACGCCGAACCTGCGCCGCGAGGGCATCGCCGCGGCCGGCGCCAACGACCTCGAGTCGATCATCGCCGACCTCAACGGGCAGATGCTCGAGGCCGCCGCCGAGCTCAAGTTCGAGCTCGCCGGCCGCCTGCGCGACGAGGTCGCCGAGCTCAAGCGCGAGCTCCGCCAGATGGAGAAGGCCGGCCACATCGCCTGACCCCGCTCGCCACGTCGACGGAGTCCGGCACTCGGGTCGGGGCGTGCATCCGTCGTTTTCGTGAATCGCCCCGAGACTCCGTCGCTTCGGCGGCAACGGGTAGAGGGAGGTGCCGGGATGCCGCCGTGAGCGTAATCGGAAGCCGGTGTCGGAGGGTCGACATAGACTTTCGGGGTGTCGATTACGAGCGTAGAAAACGTTGATTCCCTCCCCGTGAAGCCCCTCCACACCGCCGGAAAGCTGAGTGTGCACGGCGCCCGGGTGCACAACCTCCGTGACGTCAGCATCGAGATCCCGCGCGACTCGCTCGTGGTGTTCACCGGCCTCTCCGGCTCGGGCAAGTCGAGCCTCGCCTTCGACACGATCTTCGCCGAGGGTCAGCGCCGCTACGTCGAGAGCCTCAGTGCCTACGCCCGCCAGTTCCTCGGCCAGGTCGACCGGCCCGACGTCGATTTCATCGAGGGCCTGAGCCCCGCCGTCTCGATCGACCAGAAGTCCACCAACCGCAACCCCCGGTCGACCGTCGGCACCATCACCGAGATCTACGACTACATGCGCCTGCTCTGGGCGCGCATCGGCATCGCCCACTGCCCGATCTGCGGCGAGGTCATCGCGGCGCAGACCGTGCAGCAGATCGCCGACCAGCTCATGGAGCTCGAGCCGGGAATCCGCTACCAGATCCTCAGCCCGGTCGTCTCGCAGAAGAAGGGCGAGTTCGTCGACCTCTTCAAGGAGCTCGGCGCGAGCGGCTATTCGCGCGCGATCGTCGACGGCGAGCTGATCCAGCTGAGCGAGCCGCCCACGCTCAAGAAGCAGTACAAGCACGACATCTCGGTGGTCATCGACCGCCTGGTGGCCGGCCCCGACATCCTGGGCCGCCTCACCGACTCGCTCGAGACGGCCCTGCGCCTCACCGACGGCCTGGTGCAGATCAACTTCGTCGACGAGAACGGCCCCGAAGCCTGGCAGACCTTCTCCGAGAAGCTGTCCTGCCCCAACCAGCACCCCATCCAGCTCACCGAGATCGAGCCGCGCACCTTCTCGTTCAACGCCCCGTTCGGCGCCTGCCCCGAGTGCTCCGGCCTCGGCACGCGGATGTCGGTCGACCAGGACCTCTTGCTCGGCGACGAAGACCTCAGCATCAACGAGGGCGTCATCATCCCCTGGACCACCCAGGGCAAGGGCCTCTTCCAGTACTACGAGAAGCTGCTCGACGGCCTCGCCCGCGACCTCGACTTCTCCCTGAACACGCCGTGGAAGAAGCTCAAGCCCGAGGTGCAGGAGGCGATCCTGCGCGGCAACAACTTCGAGGTCAAGGTCAAGTGGAAGAACCGCTACGGCCGTGAGATGAGCTACACCTCGGGCTTCGAAGGCGTGATGCCCTACATCGAGCGCCAGTTCGTGCAGGCCGAGAGCGACTCGCAGCGCGTGCGCTGGAGCGAGTACCTGCGCGAGGTCAACTGCCCCGTCTGCGACGGCAAGCGGCTGAAGCCCGAAGTGCTCGCGGTCACGGTGAACGACCACAGCATCGCGGATGTCTCCGAGCTCAGCCTCGGCGACGCCCAGCAGTTCATGGGAACCCTGACGCTCACCGACCGCGAGGCGATGATCGGCGCCCAGGTCCTGCGCGAGATCCGGGCGCGCCTCGACTTCCTCATCGAAGTAGGCCTCAGCTACCTCGACCTGGCCCGCGCAGCCGGTTCGCTCTCGGGCGGCGAGGCCCAGCGCATCCGTCTGGCCACCCAGATCGGTTCGGGCCTCACCGGAGTGCTCTACGTGCTCGACGAACCGTCGATCGGCCTGCACCAGCGCGACAACCGCCGGCTGATCGAGACGCTCGTGAAGCTCAAGAACCTCGGCAACACCCTCATCGTGGTGGAGCACGACGAAGACACCATCCGCACCGCCGACTGGATCGTCGACATCGGTCCCGGCGCCGGCGTCAACGGCGGCACCGTGGTGCATTCAGGCCACTACGAGGAGCTGCTCGCCAACACCGACTCGCTCACCGGCGACTACCTCTCGGGCCGCAAGTCGATCGAGGTGCCGAAGAAGCGACGCGCGATCGACCGCAAGCGGATGGTGACGGTACTGGGCGCCGAGGCGAACAACCTCAAGAACGTCAACGCCGATTTCCCGCTCGGCGTCTTCACGGCCGTCACGGGAGTGAGCGGTTCGGGCAAGTCGAGCCTGGTCAACGACATCCTCTACCGGGTGCTCGCCAACCAGCTCAACGGCGCCCGCAAGCTCCCCGGAAAGCACAAGAAGGTCACCGGTCTCGAGAACCTCGACAAGGTTGTGCACGTCGACCAGAACCCGATCGGGCGCACCCCGCGCTCGAACCCGGCGACCTACACGGGTGTCTTCGACCGCATCCGCAATCTCTTCGCCGAGACGGCCGAGGCGAAGGCTCGCGGCTACCTGGCCGGCCGGTTCTCGTTCAACGTGAAGGGCGGCCGCTGCGAGGCCTGCTCGGGTGACGGCACCATCAAGATCGAGATGAACTTCCTGCCCGACGTCTACGTGGCCTGCGAGGTGTGCGGGGGAGCGCGCTACAACCGCGACACCCTGAGCATCCACTACAAGGGCAAGAACATCGCCGAGGTGCTCGACATGCCGATCAGCGAGGCGGCCGACTTCTTCGAGCCCATCTCGGCCATCCACCGCTTCCTCAAGACGCTCGTCGAGGTGGGCCTCGGCTACGTGCGCCTGGGCCAGAGCGCCACCACCTTGAGCGGTGGTGAGGCGCAGCGCGTCAAGCTCGCCACCGAGCTGCAGCGCCGCTCCAACGGCCGCAGCGTCTACGTGCTCGACGAGCCGACCACGGGTCTGCACTTCGAAGACGTGCGCAAGCTGCTGCTCGTGCTGAACGGCCTCGTCGACAAGGGCAACACCGTGATCGTGATCGAGCACAACCTCGACGTGATCAAGTCGGCCGACTGGCTGATCGATCTCGGCCCCGAGGGCGGCTCGGGCGGCGGCACGATCATCGCCAGCGGCACCCCCGAGAAGCTCGCCACCATCGAGGCGAGCCACACCGGGCACTTCCTTCGCGAGATCTTGCCGGCCCCGGTCAAGCGGCGCTAACCCGGGTTCGACCCGTCACAAACGGCCCCTTTCCTCTGCGGACGGGGGCCGTTTGCGACTGATCGATGCTTCCGGACGTGCTCGAGCGAGTCAGTGCAGACGAAGCGGCGCGAGCTGGCGATCGATCTCGGCGACGTCGAGATCACCGGATGCGCCGATGCAGCGAGGAAGCGCCGGGGACGGCGACCCGGATGCGCCAGAGCCGGCGGGCTCCAGCACGCCGTCCAGACGGATGACCAGCCGCCGTTCCCCGCCGTCGCCGTAGACGTAGGCGAGCTCGTCGCCGGGATCGACGAGCAGTTCACCGATCTCGACCTCGTTCTCGTCGGCGACGGAGTCGTCCTCCGCTGCCTCGTCGAGCGGGTCGAGAGCCGTGAACACCACCTCGGGCTCGTTCGCCGAGGTGAACTCGTGCCCCTCGTCGTTGTCCCAGTCGAAGGCGAGCTGGATGGCGAGGTGCAGCCCGCCGAGATCGGAGTCGGCTGCGAGCAGCAGGCGGCGCCACGAGGCGGGCTCGGGGTCGGCCGTGGAGACCTGCACTTCGAGAGCCGTACCGGACGGGTGCGGGTTCTCGTCGTCGAGCAGCCCGAGTTCGTCGGCGATGGTGATGACCGCATCGGCCAGCGCCGCCCGCAGGGCCGGAACCGCCACCGGGCGCACCCCGGATGCTCCCGCGGGAGTCGCGACGACGCCCTCGAGCTCCAGCGTGGCGAGCATCCGTGCGGTCGGGGCGTCTGCCGCGGCAGCCTCCTCGTCCGAGACGCCCGCGGCGGTGTCGAGCATCCGGACGATCTCCGCGGTGGAGGCGCCCGGCAGCAGGCCGGGCGAGGCCGCGACGCTGAGCACACCGAGAACGCGTTCGAGCGTCAGCGCGCCGGGCACGGAGAGCGGGTCGGCTTCGTCGAGCAGCCCGCGCAACCGTGCGATGAGCTGCTCGGCGCTGCGCAACGGCACAGCGAGAGCACCGAGGGCCGCGCGCTCCTGGGCGGGCGGCACATCGGCCACGTCGTCGAGGGCGTCGATGAGGAACAGCAGCAGCCCCGTACTCACCTCGTAGGCCACCTCCAGGAACTCGGCGCTCTCGTCGATCTGTGCATCGCCGGCCTGCCACGCGCCGGTGTCGACCGCGAAGTCGAGGTAGTGCTCGAGGGTCTCGATCACCTCGGGCAGCCGCACGGCGAGCTCGGGCTCGGCCTCGACCGCACCCAGCAGCGACTCGAGCACCGGCACCACGGGCTGACGGAGCCGCCCAGCGCTGAGCACGAACAGCCGCTTGAGCAGCGCCGACGCCTCGGCGGCCGGCGGATGCGCGTGTCCGCCCTCGGCCGCGTGCCGGGTGTACCACCGCTCGAAAGCCAGCAGCGTCGCGGTGACCGCCGCTCCCGAACCCGACCCCGCCGCCGGCCCGGTTCCGTGCATCCTGCCCGGCTTCTTGTCCCTCGCACCCATCGCACTGCTCCTTCTCGAACGCCGTCCGCTCAGCGCGCACCGCCTCTCGATCGTAGAGGCACCCGGTGTCGGCGCCGGATGCGAGAATTGAGGAGACATGGCAGACACGCTTTCCTATCGCCCGAAGGCCGGGGAGATCCCCACGCAACCGGGCGTCTACCGCTTCAAGGACGCCTCCGGGCGGGTGCTCTACGTGGGCAAGGCGAAGAACCTCCGGGCGCGCCTCAGCAACTACTTCGCACCCTTGCGAAGCCTGCACGAACGCACACGCCGGATGGTCACCTCTGCGGCGGGCGTGGAGTGGACGGTCGTCGCCTCCGACGTGGAGTCGCTCCAGCTCGAGTACACCTGGATCAAGGAGTTCAACCCGCCCTTCAACGTCAAGTTCCGCGATGACAAGACCTATCCCTTCCTCGCGATCACCCTCGGCGACGAGGCACCGCGGGTGATGGTGACACGCAACCACCGCATCAAGGGCGCCCGGTACTTCGGTCCGTACCCGAAGATCTGGGCGGTGAAGGACACCATCGACCTGATGATCAAGGCCTTCCCCATCCGCACCTGCTCCGACTCGAGCTACAAGCACGCCATGCAGACCGGGCGGCCCTGCTTCCCCGGCCAGATCGGGCGCTGCGGCGGCCCGTGCTCCGGCCGGGTCACGATCCAGGAGCACCGGGCGATCGTCGACGACTTCGTGGCGTTCATGGCGGGCGGCGACAAGCGCTTCGTGACCGCGGCGACGAAACGGATGCGCGCGGCCGCCGAGAGACAGGACTACGAGGCCGCCGCGCGATACCGCGACCAGCTGCAAGCGCTCGAGGCCGTGCTGGCCAAGAGCGCGGTGGTGCTCCGCGACGGGGTCGACGCCGATCTCTTCGCCATCGAGCACGACGAGCTGGCCGCATCCGTTCAGCAGTTCATCGTGCGCGGCGGGCGCATCCGGGGTGAGCGCAGCTGGACGGTCGACAAGGAGATCGACGTCGACACCGGCGAACTCGTCGACTCGATCCTGCAGACCGCCTACGACGGCGAGGTGCCTCCGCGCGAGATCATCGTGCCCGCGCTGCCCGACGACGCCGACGAGCTCGAGACCTGGCTGGGGGAGCGGCGTCCCAAGCGCGACGGCACCGCGGGAAAGGTGAGCCTGCACACCGCCCAGCGTGGCGAGAAGGCGGCGCTCATGCAGACGGCGACGATGAACGCCAAGAACAACCTCATGCTCTACAAGACCCGGCGCTCCTCCGACTTCGTCGCCCGCTCGCAGGCGCTCACCGACATCCAGGAGGCGCTCGGCATGACCGATGCGCCGCTGCGCATGGAGTGCTACGACGTGTCGCACCTGCAGGGCACCAACATCGTGGCCTCGATGGTGGTCTTCGAAGACGGGCTCGCCCGGAAAGACCAGTACCGCCGCTTCTCGATCGCCGACTCCACCGACGACACCGAGTCGATCTACCAGGTCATCACCCGTCGCCTCGCCTACCTCAAGCAGGAGCCGGACGACCCCGACGACCAGGTGCTGCAGGGTGGCGAGGGCCCCGTCGAACCCACCAAGCGCAAGAAGTTCTCCTACCCCCCGAACCTCCTCATCGTCGACGGCGGACAGCCGCAGGTCAACGCGGCGGCCCGGGCGCTCGAGGAGTCGGGTGTTCAGGGCATCTTCCTCGCCGGCATCGCCAAACGCCTCGAGGAGGTGTGGCTCCCCGACACCGACTACCCGGTCATCCTGCCGCGTGGCAGCGAGGCGCTCTTCATGATCCAGCGCATCCGCGACGAAGCCCACCGCTTCGCCATCACCCATCAGCGCAACCGGCGCAAGCGCGACATCGGCTCGGTGCTCACCGAGGTTCCGGGTCTCGGCCCGTCGCGGGTGCGCGAGCTGCTGCGGCACTTCGGTTCCGTGGCCGAGCTCAAGAAGGCGGATGCCGCCGCGATCGCCGAGGTGAAGGGCATCGGGCCGGTGCTGGCCGAGTCGATCCGCACCGTGTTGAGCCAGTGATCGGGTGGGCAGCCGCCCCGGCGGCCGAAGCCACTCGATAGGCTAGAAGAACCTCCCGATCTCGAAGCGAAAGCGCACGATGGCCCCCGACACGACCCAGCAGCAGGAAGTCCTGATCGTCACGGGCATGTCCGGAGCCGGGCGGTCGACCGTCGCGAACGCGCTCGAAGACCTGGGCTGGTACGTGGTCGACAACCTGCCGCCGCAGATGCTGCGCCCTCTCGTCGACCTCGCCGAGCGCGCCGGTTCGACGCTCCCGCGCATCGCCGCGGTGGTGGATGTTCGTGGCCGCGACTTCTTCTCCGACCTGCAGGAGATCCTGCAGGCGCTCCGGGGCGGCATCCAGTTGCGCGTCGTGTTCCTCGAGGCCACCGACCAGGCGCTCGTGCGCCGCTTCGAGCAGGTGCGGCGCCCGCATCCGCTGCAGGGCAACGGCACCCTGCTCGACGGGATCGGTGCCGAGCGGTCGCGCCTGAGCCCCATCCGCGAGTCGGCCGACATCATCATCGACACCTCCGATCTCAACATCCACCAGCTCGCCACCGTGGTGCAGGAGCGCTTCTCCAGCGTCGACACCGCCGGCGTTCAGGTGACCGTGATGAGCTTCGGCTTCAAGTACGGCGCCCCCACCGACGCCGACGGAATCGCCGACGCCCGCTTCCTCCCGAACCCGTTCTGGGTGCCGGAGCTGCGGGCGCACACCGGTCTCGACGCCGACGTGGCAGAATACGTACTCGGCCAGCCGGGAGCGCGCGACTTCGTCGAGGCCTACGCGAAGGCCCTCGAACCCGTTCTCGCCGGCTACCAGCGCGAGAACAAGAGGCACGCGACGATCGCCATCGGATGCACGGGAGGCAAGCACCGTTCGGTCGCGATCGCCCGTGAACTGGCCGAGAAGATCGCCGAATTCCCTGGCGTCGTCGTCAACGTCAAGCATCGCGACCTCGGTCGCGAATGACGACACAGCCGGTGGGCGGCGGCGAGGCCGTCTCCGCCGGTGAACCGCACGTGAACCACCGATCAGTAGTAGAAGAAGGTTTCCATCTTGGCTCTCACCGCCGACGTCAAAGACGAACTGGCCCGCGTCGTGGTCAGCAAGACCACCGTGCGGGCCGCTGAGCTCGCGACGGTGCTCCGGTTCGCGGGCGGGCTGCATCTCATCTCCTCGCGCATCGCCATCGAGGCCGAGCTCGACACCCCCGACATCGTCAAGCGCGTGCTGCGCGATCTCGCCGAGCTCTACGGAGTGAAGGGTGACGTGTCGGGAATCGCCCCTTCCGGCGTTCGCCGTGAGGGCTACTACCTCGTGCGCGTGCTCGACGGCGGAGAGACCCTCGCCCGTCAGACCGGGCTGCTGGATGCGCGCCGCCGGCCCATCCGGGGCCTCCCGAACCGTCTCACCACCGGCGGGCGCGACGAGCTCGCCGCGGTCTGGCGCGGGGCCTTCCTCGCGAGCGGATCGCTGACCGACCCCGGCCGCTCCGCCGCGCTCGAGGTCACCGCCCCGGGCAACGAGGCCGCCATGGCCCTCGTGGGCGCGGCCTCGCGCCTCGGCATCGCCACGAAGGCGCGCGAGGTGCGCGGGGTGCACCGCGTCGTCATCCGCGACGGAGAGGCCATCGCCCAGATGCTCGGCGTGATGGGCGCCCCGAACACCGTGAAGAAGTGGGAGGAGATGCGCCAGCGCCGCGAGGTGCGCGCCACCGCCAACCGCCTCGTGAACTTCGACGACGCGAACCTGCGCCGCTCCGCGCAGGCCGCGGTCGCCGCGTGCGCGCGCGTCGAGCGCGCCATGGAGATCCTCGGCGACGACATCCCCGACCACCTGAAATACGCCGGCGAGCTGCGTCTGGCGCACCGCGACTCGAGCCTCGACGAGCTCGGCCACCACGCCGACCCGCCGATGACGAAGGACGCGATCGCCGGCCGCATCCGCCGTCTTCTCGCGATGGCCGACAAGCAGGCGGTCGATCTCGGCATCCCCGGCACCGAGGCGAACCTCCCGCCGGATCTCGACGACTGACGCCGGTTGCGCGCCGGGAGCATGGACCTTCGCGGGCGCAGCTAGTACAAATGACTCCACCGGAAGACGGGGGTGATGCCGTGGGGCGAATCGACGGTACCCGTGATCGCGAGCTGCCGAGGCTGTCGGGCGATTCCGCGAGATCGGCTGCGGTGGCCAGAGCCGCAGATTGCCTCGCTCGCGGTGTCGGCGTGTTCGTGGTCGGTGCTCCCGGTGCGGGTCGTACCTGGTTCGTGCAGCAGGTGCTCGCGGCGGCCACGCCCGGGGCCCGCGAGCGCGTGTGGGTCGGCGACGACGTGCACCGCCTCGACTCAGAGCAGGCGGAGCGACTCGCCGCGGCCGTGCAGGCCGGCCGCATCGTGCCCTTGGCGACGGCATGGTCGCGGTCCACTCTCGACGATTCCCTCGAGCGGCTGTGCCGCGACGGCGTGGTCGAACGCATGGAGCTCGAGCCCGCTTCGGCGATGGTGATGCTCCGCATCGTCGAGGAGGCACTGGGGGCGCATCTGGATCCGCGCTCGGTGCCGGCCTTCGTGCCGCGTCGCGCCGGAGGTGACCTCGTCGTGCTGCGCGCCGCCGCCCTCGAGATACTGGCCAGTGGCGCCCTCGGCGACAAGGACGAGCGCCTCCTGCTGACCGAGGGCATTCCTCCTCGCGACGGTCTGCGCCGTCTCGTCCACGCGCGCCTCGCCTCGTTCACCGACGTCACCCCGCAGGTCGAGACAGTGCTCGACGTGCTCTCCCTCGCGCCCGAGCTGAGTGAGACCGACCTGATCGGTGTCGTCGGCGGTGAGGGGATCGAGCGCGTCGTGGAGCGGCTCGAAGACGATCACGTCGTCGAAGTGCTCGACGACCAGGACGGACCGCGTGTGCGCGTCCGCGATGCGGTGATCGAACTCGTGCTGCCCTACACGATCGGGCGCCTGCGGCACCGCCGTCTGACACGCGCGATCGTCGACGTTCTCGGCGCGTTCGACCCCGACGAACTCGGCAGCGCGCGCATCACGGCCCTGGCACGGTATGCGCTGCCGCTCGGCCGGCCGGTCAGTCCTCGGGTGCTGCTGCTCGCCTCCGTCGCCGCGTTCGAGCACTCGCAGGTCGACCTCGCCCTCCAACTCGCCTTCGCCGCCGACGCCCAGGGCGGTGGCTTCGATGCGCAGGTCGCCCTCGCCGCGTCAGAATGGCGCCTGGGGCGGCCCTCGCAAGCCCTTGAGCGGCTGGATGCTGTGCGCGACGGCGTGCAGCACGACGCAGATAAGAAGAGTGCGCTCGACACGATCCGTCAGGTGATCCTCTCCACCTCGGACGATCCGGCATTCGGCTGGGACCGCCCGACGGGCTCGACGCCGGATGCGGCCGGCCTCGACCCCGCGTCGCTCCGGGAATTCGAGTCGACACGCGAGACGATCGTGCCGGACTCGGCATCGGAGGCGACGGATGCCGCGCGACTGCGGGAGGTGATGGAGGGCGAACGGCTCCGCCAGGCCGCCGAGAACGCCGCACTGCGGGGCGACCTGCGGCAGTGCCATGCCTTCCTCGACGCGGCCGAGAGCATCCTCAACGCGGTCCACGCCGACACCTTCGTGGTGCGGCTGGGCCGCGCGTTCGCCGACAGCCTGGACGGTGAGATGGAGAGTACGCTCCCCGCGATCACCGCCCTCCGCGACGACGCGGCCGCATCCGGCCACGGCGTCCACCAAGCCCTGGCGACCTGGATCCTGGGCCACCGGCTGCTGTACTCCGGGCGCGCCGCTCGAGCCCTGACCGAGCTCACCGCTGCGCAGGAACTGATGGTTCGGCTCGGGATGGACATCGGAACCGGTCTGACGCGCGCCGAACAGGCCATCGCACTCGCGCAGCTGGGTACCCTCGACGACGCCGAAGACGCCCTTCGCACACCCGGCGGGGCGACCGGGCATCCCTTCGTCGTCGGGCCCTCCGAACATCAGGCCAGAGGGTGGATCGCCGCAGCGTCGGGCAGCTCCGACGAGGCTGCCGCATCCTTCATCGCCGGTGCGGAGGCGTACATGGCGCTCGGGCACGTCGGAGCGGGCGTCCTTGCCTGGGTCGAAGCCGCTCGGTCCGGTGCCGCCATCCAGGTACGTCCATGCCTCGAGGCGGCCGCCGTCCTCGCGCAGGGGGAGAATGCCGCAGCGCTGATCGAGTTCGCGCGCACGTTGGCCGGGTTCGAGCTCGCCCCGAACCCGGGCACGGCCGATGCGCTGCGACTCGCAGACGAGCTGACCACCGTGGCGGCCCGTCTCGCCGCCGCGGGATTCCATCTGCACTCGGCTGAGGCATACTCCCGTGCAGAAGCGCTGCTCACCCGGCTTCACGACGACCGCGCCGCCGCGGAGGCCGCGCGGCACGTCGAGGAGCAGCTCGCGATCTGCGGGGTCGAGACGTCGCCATTCGTCGTCGGACATGTGCGCTCGCTGCTCTCCGATCGGGAGCAGGAGATCGCCGGTCTGGCCGTGCTGGGCAACTCGAACCGCGAGATCGCCGAGGCTCTCGTGCTCTCGGTGCGCACCGTCGAGACCCACCTCCAGAGGGTGTACCGGAAACTGGGGGTGCGCGGCCGGGCGGAGCTCGAGCAGGCGCTCCCCGGGCACACCAGCCAGGCCTCCGGCTCGCCCGAGATCGCAATAGACTGAAATCGTCACTCATTGCCGCCGCGGTTCTGGTCGGCGGCCTCTAATTCGCGAGGAGATCATCCATGGCTGAGTACACTCTGCCGGAGCTGCCGTACGACTACGCCGCTCTCGAGCCCCACATCTCGGGCAAGATCATGCAGCTGCACCACGACAAGCACCACGCCACCTACGTCGCCGGCGCCAACACCGCCCTCGCCGCCATCCGCGACGCCTCCGACACCGGCAACCTCGCCGCCATCAACAAACTCGAGAAAGACCTCGCCTTCAACCTCGGCGGCCACGTCAACCACTCGATCTTCTGGACCAACCTCACCCCCGACACCCAGACCCCCGAAGGCGAACTCAAAGCCGCCATCGACGACGCCTTCGGCTCCTTCGAGAAATTCCAGGCCGCCTTCACCGCAGTCGCCCTCGGCGTGCAAGGCTCCGGCTGGGCCGTACTCGGCTACGACGTCATCGGCGGCAACATCACCGTCTTCCAACTCTTCGACCAGCAGTCCAACCTCCCCGCCGGCGTCGTACCCCTGTTCATGCTCGACGTCTGGGAGCACGCCTACTACCTCGACTACCTCAACGTGCGCGCCGACTACATCAAAGCCATCTGGAACATCGCCAACTGGCAGAACGTCGCCACCCGCCTCCAGGCCGCCCGCTCGAACACCACCGGGCTCCTGGTACTGTCATAGCGACGCAGGCGGGTCGCGTCGGCGCCTTCGCCGCCGCCCCGCCTTCTCCACCGCTACCCACCACCCCTGCCCACTCGGGCCCCAGCAACAGGAGCAATTCGTGTCTGTAAAGATCGGAATCAACGGTTTCGGCCGCATCGGTCGCAACTTCTTCCGCGCCGCCCTCGCCAAGGGAAGCGACCTCGAGATCGTCGCGGTCAACGACCTCACCGACAACAAGGCGCTGGCTCACCTGCTCAAGTACGACTCGATCACGGGCCGACTCGACGCCAAGGTGGAGCTCGACGGCGACAAGATCGTCGTCAACGGCAAGCCGATCATCGTGCTCGCCGAGCGCAACCCCGCCGACCTCCCTTGGGGCGAGCTGGGTGTCGACATCGTCATCGAGTCGACCGGCCGCTTCACCAAGAGCGACGACGCCCGTGCGCACATCACCGCCGGCGCCAAGAAGGTCATCGTCTCCGCTCCCGCCACGGGCTCGGATGTCGCGACGCTGGTGCTCGGTGTGAACGAGGGCACCTACGACCCCGCCATCCACGACATCATCTCCAACGCCTCCTGCACCACGAACTGCCTCGCGCCGCTCGCGAAGGTGCTGCTCGACAACTTCGGCATCGAGCGCGGCCTGATGACGACGGTGCACGCCTACACCGCAGACCAGAACCTGCAGGACGGCCCGCACAGCGACCTCCGCCGTGCCCGCGCGGCCGCCGTCAACATCATCCCGACCTCCACCGGTGCGGCCAAGGCCCTCGGCCTCGTCATCCCGGAGCTCGTCGGCAAGCTGGACGGCTACGCGCTGCGCGTTCCGGTCCCGACCGGTTCGATCACCGACCTCACCGTCGAGCTGACCAACCCGGCCACCGTCGAGCAGATCAACGAGGCCTACAAGAACGCCGCCGAGGGTGAGCTCAAGGGCATCCTGAGCTACACCGAAGACCCGATCGTGTCGAGCGACATCGTCTCCGACCCGCACTCGTCGATCTTCGACTCCGGCCTCACCAAGGTCATCGGCAACCAGGTCAAGGTCGCCTCGTGGTACGACAACGAGTGGGGCTACTCCAACCGTCTCGTCGACATCACCGAGTACGTCGCCGACAAGCTGTAGCAAACCCTGTGTGACGGGCGGCGGAGCGATCCGCCGCCCGTCCTCTGACTGAAAGCAGTACCGTGACGCTCCGCACACTCGACTCCCTCGGATCGCTCGCCGGCAAGCGCGTCATCGTCCGCTGTGACCTCAACGTTCCTGTCAAGGACGGGGTCATCACCGACGACGGACGCGTGCGAGCCAGCCTCCCCACGCTCAACGCCCTCCTCAACCAGGGCGCCCGGGTCGTGGTGGTGAGCCACCTCGGCCGGCCCGACGGCTCGCCCGACACCAAGTACGCGCTCGAGCCGGTCGCCCAGCGCCTGAGCGAGCTGCTCGGCAAGCCCGTCGTCTTCGCACACGACACCGTGGGACAGGCGGCGCAGGATGCGGTGGCCGGTCTCGAGAACGGCGACATCGCCCTGCTCGAGAACCTCCGCTTCAACGCGGGGGAGACCAGCAAGGACGAGGCGGCGCGCCGCGCGTTCGCCGAGCAGCTCGCCGCGTTCGGTGACGCCTTCGTCTCGGACGGCTTCGGCGTCGTGCACCGCAAGCAGGCCAGCGTCTACGACCTCGCCGAGCTGCTCCCGAGCGCCGCCGGTCTCCTCATCCAGACCGAGCTCGAGGTGCTCGACAAGCTCACCGAGAACCCCGAGCGCCCCTACACCGTGGTGCTCGGCGGCTCGAAGGTCTCCGACAAGCTGGGGGTCATCGGCCACCTGCTGCCGCGCGTGAACACGCTGCTCATCGGTGGCGGCATGCTCTTCACCTTCCTCAAGGCCCAGGGCCACGAGGTGGGCTCGAGCCTGCTCGAAGAAGACCAGCTCGACACGGTGCGCGGCTACCTGGCCAAGGCCGAAGAACTCGGCGTCACCATCGTGCTCCCCACCGACGTCGTGGTCGCCTCGAAGTTCGGCGCCGACGCGGAGATGGCCACGACGGCGGCCGACGCCATCGAGGACACGCCGTTCGGCGCATCCGGGCTCGGTCTCGACATCGGACCGGAGACCGCGGCGGCCTTCGCGCAGATCATCGCCGCCTCGAAGACCGTGTTCTGGAACGGCCCGATGGGCGTGTTCGAACTCGCCCCCTTCGCCGCCGGCACCAAAGCCGTGGCCGAAGCCCTCACGAAGGTCGACGGCCTCGGCGTCGTCGGCGGCGGTGACTCCGCAGCGGCCGTCCGCGCCCTCGGTTTCACCGATGACCAGTTCGGTCACATCTCAACCGGAGGCGGTGCCAGTCTCGAATTCCTCGAGGGCAAGCGTCTCCCCGGCCTGGAGGTCCTCGGATGGTCCTGAATCGCACCCCGCTCATCGCGGGAAACTGGAAGATGAACCTCGATCACCTGCAGGCGATCGCGTTCGTGCAGAAGCTGGCCTGGAGTCTCACCGACGCCAAGCACAACTTCTCCGACGTCGAGGTGGCGGTCTTCCCGCCGTTCACCGACATCCGCTCGGTGCAGACCCTCGTGTCGGCTGACAAGCTGGAGATCGCCTATGGCGGCCAGGATGTGTCGCAGCACGACTCCGGTGCCTACACCGGCGAGATCTCGGGCCAGTTCCTCGCCCAGCTCGACGCGAAGTACGTCATCATCGGCCACTCCGAGCGACGCACGCTGCACGGCGAGACCGACGAGATCGTCGGAGCCAAGACGAAGGCCGCCATCAAGCACGGCATCGTGCCCATCATCTGCGTGGGCGAGACCGCCGAGGACCTCGAGACGCACGGCCCGAGCGCGGTGCCCGTGGCCCAGCTGAAGGTGGCGCTCGAGGGGCTCAAGGCCGACGCCGACATCGTCGTGGCCTACGAGCCCGTGTGGGCCATCGGTTCCGGCCAGGCGGCGACGCCCGAGCAGGCCGAGACCGTGTGCGCCGCCCTCCGCGCCGTGGTGGCCGAGAGCCTGAGCGCCGACGCGGCCGCGGCCACGCGCATCCTCTACGGCGGTTCGGTGAAGTCGGGCAACATCGCCGGCTTCATGCGCGAACCGAACGTCGACGGTGCCCTCGTCGGCGGCGCAAGCCTCGACATCGCGGAGTTCGCGGCGATCGTGCGCTATCAGAAGCATGTCGGAGTCTGAACCGCAGGTTATACTTACCTGTGGTCACGGGGGAGCGACCCGGCTCTCCCGCGTGTGAAAGGCAAGCAGTGCAAATCCTTCAGGTCGTCCTCAATGTGGTTCTCGGCATCACGAGCCTCTTGTTGACCCTCCTCATCCTGCTCCACAAGGGGCGCGGCGGCGGTCTTTCCGACATGTTCGGCGGCGGCGTCACCTCCAACCTCGGCGCCTCGGGCGTCGCGGAGCGCAACCTCAACCGCATCACGGTGATCCTCGGCCTGATCTGGGTGGGCAGCATCATCGTCCTCGGTCTACTGACGAAATTCGGAGTCTGAACTATGGCATCAGGAGGAAGTGCGATCCGCGGATCGCGCGTCGGCGCCGGCCCCATGGGCGAGCAGGATCGCGGTTTCCACGCGGAACGCATCCAGGTCTCGTACTGGGATGCGCTCGGCAACGAGACGGTGCGCTACTTCGCGGCGAACCTGCCCGACGAAGAGATCCCTGAGACGATCGACTGCCCGGCCTCGGGTCTGCCTGCCGGCCGCGACAAGGCGAACCCGCCCTCGGTGGCCAAGCTGGAGCCCTACAAGACGCACCTCGCCTATGTGAAGGAGCGCCGCACCGAGCAGGAGGCGGAGCAGCTTCTCGAAGACGCACTCCAGCAGCTCCGTGAGCGCCGGGGAACCGCCTCGTCTTGAGCCCAGCTCTTCGCTGAAGGCCGAAAGGGGAGGCCGCACGATGATGTGCGGCCTCCCCTTTCGTCGTCGATGCTAGGAGGACGGCAGCTAGTACGACGGAGCGATGAGCGACTCCGGCACCTCGGCGGCCGCTTCGCGGTCGACGAAGAAGACCGTGCGCTTGCGGCCCTGGGCGCCGGCCACGGGCACCTCGTCGATGCTGGCGCCCGCGAGGGCGAGCCCGATCGCCGAGGCCTTGTCGGCACCGGCGAGCACCATCCAGATGCGGTCGGCCGACTGGATGACCGGCAGCGTGAGGCTGAGCCGCTCCGGCGGAGGCTTCGGCGAGTTGCGCACCGGCACCACCGTCTTGTCGGTGATGCGGATCTCGTCGTGCCCCGGGAACAGGGACGCGATGTGCCCATCGGGCCCGACGCCGAGGAACATGATGTCGAAGCGCGGGTACTCCGCGCCGTCGGGTGCCGCCTCGGCGAGTTCGCGCGCGTAGATCGCGGCGGCCTCGTCGAGGTCGGACACCTCGTCGGACGCGGGGAAGGCGTGCACCTTCGCCGGATCGACCGGGATGTGGTCCAGCAGGGCCTCGCGGGCCTGCAGGTCGTTGCGGTCGGCATCCTGCTTCGGGACGAACCGCTCGTCGCCCCACCAGAAGTGGATGCGCGACCAGTCGATCGAGTGGGAAGCCGCCGACGAACGGATCGCCGCGAGCACCGCGCTGCCCATCGTCCCACCGGTCAGAACGATCGTGGCCTCGTCGAACTCGTCGAGGATGTCGATCACCTTGGTGATGAAACGGGCAGCCACGGAGCCGGCTAAGGACTCCTTGTCCGGGTGGACGAGGACTCGGCGATCAGTTGTCATAGGGCACACCTTCACACGCTCGATCCGGGCGCGCGGTGGCACTCGGATCCATGAATTCAGACCGCGTCGCGAACGCTGCCTTCGTTCGTCTCCAGCAACTCGACCAGGCCTTGGGAGATGACTTCACCATACAGGTCATCCGGGTCGAGTCGACGCAGCTCCTCGGCCAGGCAGTCGCGCAGATTGCGGCGCGGCAGCGACAGGTCGTGGGTGGGCTGGTTGGGCTGGCTGAGGCGTGCCACGTTCGGCACCTCGCGAACCAGCTCGATCGGCCCGCTGTTGCGCGACAGGATGACGCCGTGGATGCCACTCGAGCCTGTCGCGCGGGAGAGCAGGCCGTACTTCACCGGCACCTCCAGCTGGTGCCGCAGCCAGGCGGCCAGCAGCAGCGTCGAGGGGGAGTCGGATGCGCCCGACACCTCGATCGCCGTCACCGGCTCATAGGGCGGCTGGTCGAGTACCGCGGCGAGCTGCGCACGCCAGAGCGTGAGTCGCGTCCAGGCGAAGTCGGTGTCGCCCGGGGCGTACGTCTTCGACCGGCGCAGCAGCGCCTCGTAGGGGTTGGCCTGGTTCGAGGAGTCGGTGATGCGACGAGTCGCGATGCGTCCGAGGCTCGAGGTGGAGACGTTCTCGGGCGCGACGCCCGGCCACCAGACCACGACGGGGGCATCCGAGAGAAGGAGCCCGGTGACGAGTCCCTCCTGGTCGCTGGCCGCGGCGCCGTAGGCGCGCAGCACGATGACCTCACTGGCGCCGGCATCGCCGCCCACGCGGATCTGAGCGTCGAGGCGAGCGCCCCGACCCGTGCTCAGCCCGTCGTTCTCCTGGTCGGTCGAGACCACGATGACGCGCATGGGGTGCTCGCGCGAGGCGTCGTTCGCCGCCTCGATGGCATCTTCCTCCTCGCCGAGCGAGGTGACGATGACGAGGGTGAGCACACGGCCCAGGGCGACCGCGCCGCCCTCCTCACGGATCTTCACGAGAGATTTCGAGATCTTGCTCGTGGTGGTGTCCGGCAGATCGACGATCACGGGCGTCTCCAAGTTCTTCCGTCGCGGGCCAGCAGTTCGTCGGCCGAGTCCGGCCCCCAGGTTCCGGGGCGGTACTGCTCGGGCTGGCCGAGTGTGGTCCAGTATTCTTCGATCGGGTCGAGGATCTTCCAGGAGAGCTCGACCTCCTTCTGGCGGGGGAACAGCGGCGGGTCGCCGAGCAGCACATCGAGGATGAGCCGCTCATAGGCTTCGGGGCTGGCCTCGGTGAACGCATGGCCGTAGCCGAAGTCCATCGTCACGTCGCGCACCTGCACGCCGGCGCCGGGAACCTTCGATCCGAAGCGGATCGTCACGCCCTCGTCGGGCTGCACCCGGATCACCAGGGCGTTCTGCCCGAGCTCCGAGGTCTGGCTCTCCGCGAACAGGTACTGCGGTGCGCGCTTGAACACGACGGCGATCTCGGTCACACGTCGGCCGAGTCGCTTTCCGGCACGAAGGTAGAAGGGCACGCCCGCCCAGCGGCGGGTACCGATGTCGAGCTTCACCGCGGCGTAGGTCTCGGTGGTCGACTGCGGGTTCATGCCGTCTTCCTCGAGGAAGCCGAGCACCTTCTCGCCGCCCTGCCAGCCGCCGGCGTACTGACCGCGCGCGGTCACCGTGCTGAGGTCGGCGGGCAGCTTGACCGCCGCGAGCACCTTCTCCTTCTCGGCACGCAGGTCGGCGGCGTCGAACGAGATCGGCTCCTCCATGGCGGTGAGCGCCAGGAGCTGGAGCAGGTGGTTCTGGATGACGTCTCGCGCCGCGCCGATGCCGTCGTAGTAGCCGGCCCGGCCACCCACGCCGATGTCCTCGGCCATGGTGATCTGCACGTGGTCGACGTAGTTCGCGTTCCAGATGGGTTCGTACAGCTGGTTGGCGAAGCGGAGCGCCAGGATGTTCTGGACCGTCTCCTTGCCGAGGTAGTGGTCGATGCGGAACACCGAGTCGGGCGGGAACACCGATTCGACGACCTCGTTCAGCTCGATCGCCGTCTTGAGGTCACTGCCGAAGGGCTTCTCGATGACGACGCGGCGCCACCGGTCGTCTTTCTGGTCGGCGAGGCCCGAGCGGCGGAGCTGCTCCGTGACGAGCGGGAACGCCTTCGGCGGGATCGACAGGTAGAACGCGTAGTTCCCCATCGTCCCGCGCTCCCGGTCGAGCTCGTCGATCGTGTCCTTCAGCTGCTCGAAGGCCTTCTCGTCGTCGAACTCGCCCGACACGAATCGGATGCCCTCGGAGAGCTGGCGCCACACGTCCTCGTCGAACGGCGTGCGCGAGTGCTCCTTGACCGAGTCATGCACCACCCGCTCGAAGTCCTGGTCCTCCCAGTCGCGGCGGGCGAAGCCGACGAGCGAGAACCCGGGCGGAAGCAGCCCTCGGCTGGCGAGGTCGTAGACGGCGGGCATCAGCTTCTTGCGCGACAGGTCACCGGTGACGCCGAAGATCACAAGGCCGCTGGGGCCTGCGATCCGGTTCAGCCGGCGATCCGTCGGAAGCCGAAGCGGGTTGTACTCCGGTGTGATCTCCACGGGAGGCATTGAACTCCTTGTTTCAGTAGCTCAGCGCAGCGCGCTGAGAAGGCCCGGCACGGCGGAGACGCCGCTGAGGTTCAGGCGCAGCACGGGACGCCCGTGCTGTTCGAGAACCGTGGCGTCGCCGGCCGCTTGAGCTTGGATGAGCTGGCCGAAGGTGAACGGTCGATCGGGGATCTCGAGATCGGCGGATGCGTCGGCGGTGATCTGCAGGAACACGCCGTTCGCGGGACCGCCCTTGTGGTACTGGCCCGTCGAGTGCAGGAACCGCGGCCCCCAGCCGAAGGTCACCGGCCGGCCGGAGCGCGCCGCGAGAAGATCGCGGAGCTCGGCGAGGCCGGAGAACTCCAGGCGGTCGACGTAGGCCATGATCGCCAGGTAGCCGTCGGAGGGCAGCTGGGCGAGGAGAGCGTCGACGGCACCGCTGAGGGTATCGGTGCCGGCCACGACGGCGGCGGTGCCCCGCACTTCGACGCCCTCGGCCACGAAGGCCGGCGTCTCGGGGGAGGGACGGTCGTCGAGCAGGCCGCGCGCGGCGGCCTTGGCCGACTCCACGTCGGGCTGGTCGAAGGGGTTGATGCCCAGGAGGCGCCCGGCGACCGCGACCGCGTACTCCCAGGTGAGGAGCATCGCGCCGAGAGACCCGCTGATCAGCACCTCGCCCGGGTGCTTCTCACGCAGGTGGAAGGCGCCCGCGTTGTCGACGAGCCGCACGATCTGCAGGTCGGGCAGGCCCGCCGCGATCTCGGGGGAGTGGACGTCGAGCACGACCGGGAGCAGGCCCTTGCCGTCTTTGCCGGTCGATTCCGCGATGAGCTGTTCGGCCCAGTCGGCGAAGCCGACGATGTGGGTCCCGTCGGCCACGATCCCGGTCTTGTCGCGCAGTGGCGAGGTTCCCGCGAGGGCGGCGCCGAGGATGAGACCGAAGTTCTCGTCCCCGTCCTCGGCGAGGTTCAGCGAGATCGCCTCGGCCTCGTCGAGCAGCTCGCCGATGTCTGCGCCTGCGAGCCCCGACGGCACCAGGCCGAAGGCGGTGAGAGCCGAGTAGCGACCGCCCACCTCAGGGTCGGCGAGGAAGGTGCGGTAGCCCGCATCCTTTGCCAGCTGCTCGAGCGGAGAACCCGGGTCTGTCACGATCACGATGCGCGTCGCCGGGTCGATGCCCGCCGCACGGAACGCGACTTCGTAGGCGCGGCGCTGGCTGTCGGTCTCGAGCGTCCCTCCCGACTTCGACGAGGCCACCAGCACGGTGCTCTCGAGTCGGTCGGCGAGGGCCGCGGCGATCTGCTCCGGCGCCGTCGAGTCGAGGATGGTGAGCTCGACGCCCGCGGTGCGGGTGATCACCTCCGGAGCGAGCGAGGAGCCGCCCATTCCGGCGAGCACGACGTGATCGACACCGGCCTGCAGCAGCTCGGCACGGAGCGCCTCGACCTCGGCCACGAGCGGGCGCGAGATCGAGACGGCCTCCGTCCAGCCGAGACGCTTTGCCGCCTCCGGCTCGGCCGCCGCACCCCAGAGGGAGGGGTTCTCGGCGGTGATGCCGGATGCCACGAGATCGGCGACCAGCTGCGGAACGTGCGTTTCGACAGCTTTCTTCGCGTCACCCGAGGTGTGGATGGCGATCGTCATTTGGCGGCCTCGAGAGCGGCGGTCACCGTCTCGAGCAACTCGTTCCACGAGACGATGAACTTCTCCACGCCCTCCTGCTCGAGGAGCTCGGTGACCTCGGCGTAGGAGATGCCGAGTGCGCCGATGGCGTCGAGTACCTTGTTGGCCTCCGCGTAGCTTCCGGCGATCGTGTTGCCGGTGATCACGCCGTGGTCGAAGGTCGCGTCGAGCGTCTTCTCCGGCATGGTGTTGACGACCTCGGGGGCGGCGAGCTCCACCACGTAGGTGGTGTCGGGCACGGCGGGGTCCTTCACACCGGTGGAGGCCCAGAGCGGGCGCTGCTTGTTGGCGCCGGCGCCCAGCAGGTAGCTGGCGCGCTCGGTGGCAAAGGCCTGCTCGTAGACCTCGTAGGCGAGCTGGGCGTTCGCGACGCCGGCCTTGCTCTTGAGGGCGAGGGCCTCGTCGGTGCCGATGGCCACCAGGCGCTTGTCGATCTCGGTGTCGACGCGCGACACGAAGAACGAGGCGACGGAGTGGATCTTCGACAGGTCGAGGCCGGCTTCCTTGGCCTTCTCGAGACCGGCGAGGTAGGCGTTGATGACGTCGCGGTAGCGCTCGAGCGAGAAGATCAGCGTCACGTTCACCGAGATGCCGGCACCGATGGTCTCGGTGATCGCTTCGAGGCCCTCGACGGTCGCGGGGATCTTGATGAGCACGTTCTCGCGATCGACCTTGGCGTAGAGCGCCTTGGCCTGCTCGATGGTGCCCTGCGCGTCGTGCGCGAGTCCCGGCTCGACCTCGATCGAGACGCGGCCGTCGAAACCGGCGGTCGAGTCGTAGATCGGCTTGAAGATGTCGCTGGCCGCGGCCACGTCGTCGGTGGTGATCTCGAAGACGGCGGTGGTGACATCCGTGCCGGCCTTCGCGAGAACAGCGACCTGCTCGGCGTAGGACTCGCCGTTGGCGAGGGCTGCGGCGAAGATCGACGGGTTCGTGGTGACGCCGACGACGTTCTTCTCGGCGATCAGCTTCTGCAGACCGCCCGACGAGATGCGCGAGCGCGACAGGTCGTCGAGCCAGATCGACACGCCGACGTCGGAGAGCTGCTGGGTGGGAGTTGCTTCGGTCATTTCGTCATTTCTCCTTGGTACGTGAAGTCTTCGGTTCAGAGCGCGGCGAGGCTGGTCTTGGCGGCCTCGACGGCGGCCTCGGCGGTGATGCCGAACTCGCGGAACAGGGTCTTGTAGTCGGCGGAGGCGCCGAAGTGCTCGATCGACACGCTGCGGCCGGCGTCGCCGACGTACTTGTGCCAGCCGAGCGACAGACCGGCCTCGATCGAGACGCGGGCTTTGACGGAAGCCGGGAGCACCGACTCCTTGTACGCCTCGGGCTGCTCTTCGAACCACTCGAGCGACGGCGCCGACACGACGCGGGCGTTGATGCCCTCGCCGGCCAGGATGGCGCGGGCCTCGACGGCCAGCTGCACCTCGGAGCCGGTGGCGATGAAGATCACGTCGGGGGTGCCGTTCGGCGCCTCGGCGAGAACGTAGGCGCCCTTGGCGGTGTTGGCGGCCGAGGCGAAGACCTCGCCCGCGGCATCGCCCTCGCCGCGCTCGTACACCGGGATGTTCTGGCGGGTGAGCGCGATGGCGGCCGGGTTGTGGTGACGGCGGAGGATGGTCAGCCAGGCGTGGGCCACCTCGTTGGCGTCGGCGGGGCGCACGACGTCCAGGCCCGGGATCGCCCGGAGGGCCCAGAGCTGCTCGATCGGCTGGTGGGTCGGGCCGTCTTCGCCGAGCGCGACGGAGTCGTGCGTGTAGACGAAGATCGAGGGCACCTTCATCAGCGCGGCCAGGCGCACCGCGGGGCGCATGTAGTCGCTGAAGATGAGGAAGGTGCCACCGAAGGCGCGGGTCTTGCCGTGCAGCACGATGCCGTTCAGGATCGAGCCCATGGCGTGCTCGCGGATGCCGAAGTGCAGGACGCGGCCGTAGGGGTTGCCCGTCCACTCGTGCGTCGAGTGCTCGGCCGGAACGAAGGATGCGGCGGACTCGATCGTGGTGTTGTTCGACTCGGCGAGGTCGGCCGAGCCGCCCCAGAACTCGGGGAGCACCTCGGCGAGGGCGTTGATGACCTTGCCGGAGGAGGCGCGGGTCGAGACGTCCTTGCCGGCCTCGAACACGGGGAGGGCGGACTCGATGCCCTCGGGCAGCTCACCGGCCTCGAGCCGGTCGAGCAGGGCCTTCCTCTCGGGGTTGGCGGCCGCCCAGGCGTCGAAGCCCTTCTGCCACTCGGCCCGCTCGGCAGCGCCGCGCGCGATGGCGCCGCGGGTGTGCGCGATGACGTCGTCGTCGACCTGGAAGTGCTGCTCGGGGTCGAAGCCGAGCACCTCCTTGAGGCCCTTCAGCTCCTCGGCGCCGAGAGCGGAGCCGTGGATCTTGCCGGTGTTCTGCTTCTTCGGCGACGGCCATCCGATGATCGTCTTCAGGATGATCAGCGACGGCTTCGAGGTCTCGGCCTTGGCCGTCTCGATGGCTTCGTAGAGCGCCTGCACGTCTTCGACGTACTGGCCGGTCTTCTTCCAGTCGACCACCTGCACGTGCCAGTGGTAGGCCTCGTACCGGGCCTTCACGTCTTCGGTGAAGGCGATGTTGGTGTCGTCCTCGATCGAGATCTGGTTCGAGTCGTAGATGGCGACGAGGTTGCCGAGCTGCTGGTGGCCGGCGAGCGAGGAGGCCTCGCTCGTGACGCCCTCTTCGAGGTCGCCGTCGCCCGCGATCACGTAGACGTGGTGGTCGAAGGGGCTGGTGCCGGCTTCGGCCTCGGGGTCGAACAGACCGCGCTCGAAGCGCTGGGCGTAGGCGAAGCCCACGGCGGAGGCGAGGCCCTGGCCGAGCGGGCCGGTGGTGATCTCGACGCCCTTCGTGTGGCCGTACTCCGGGTGGCCCGGGGTCAGCGAACCCCAGGTGCGGAGCGCCTTCAGATCGTCGAGCTCCAGGCCGTAGCCGCCGAGGTAGAGCTGGATGTACTGCGTGAGCGAGGAGTGGCCCACCGAGAGGATGAAGCGGTCGCGGCCGAGCCAGTCCTGGTCGCTCGGGTCTTTGCGCATGACCTTCTGGAACAGCAGGTAGGCGGCGGGGGCCAGGCTGATGGCCGTTCCCGGGTGCCCGTTACCGACCTTCTCGACGGCGTCCGCCGCGAGGATCTTGACTGTCGATACTGCCTTGTCGTCAATGGGTTCCCATTGGAATGTCGCCACGAGGTATTAGACCCTTCTCGGTTGCGGTCCGTGTCTACGGAGTCCTTCTCATCAATCATATCGACGCCGACGGAGGCCCCGGTCGCCATCGAATAGACTTAGCCGGGGATTCACCGACGGGCAGGTTAGAGGAGTAATGGACGTAGCGGTCGACGGCCGAGTGGACGAGCAGCGGATCCGCCCGATGGAGAAGGCGAAGGCGTATTTCGCCCTCACCAAGCCCCGGGTGATCGAGCTCCTCCTGGTCACCACCGTTCCGGTCATGATCCTGGCCGAGGGCGGCATCCCGAACCTCTGGCTCATCTTCGCCACGCTCGTGGGCGGCGCACTCAGCGCCGGCAGCGCCGGCGCCTTCAACTGCTACATCGACCGCGACATCGACCGCGTGATGAACCGCACCTCGAAGCGGCCGCTCGTCACCGGCGTGCTGAGCGACCGCGAAGCGCTGGTCTTCGCCTGGGTGGTCGGCATCGTCTCCATCGTCTGGCTGGCCGTCTTCACCAACCTCCTGGCCGCCTCCCTCTCGCTGGCCGCCATCCTCATCTACGTGCTGCTCTACACGCTCGTGCTGAAGCGCCGCACTCCGCAGAACATCGTCTGGGGCGGCATCGCGGGCTGCATGCCGGTGCTGATCGGCTGGGCGGCCGTCACGAACTCGCTGTCCTGGGAGGCGCTCATCCTCTTCGGCATCATCTTCCTCTGGACGCCGCCGCACTACTGGCCGCTCTCGATGAAGTACCGCGCCGACTACAAGACCGCCGGCGTGCCGATGCTCGCCGTGGTGCGCGGCCGTGTCGTGGTGGGCCTGCAGATCGTTCTCTACGCCTGGGCGATGGTGGCGTGCTCGCTGCTGCTCATCCCGGTGGGCCACATGGGCCTCATCTACTCGGCCACGGCGATCGCCGCGGGAGCCTGGTTCCTCTACGAATCGCACCGCCTCTACAGCCGCTCGATCCGTGATCTCTCGATCAAGCCGATGCGGGTGTTCCACGGCTCGATCACCTACCTCACCCTCATCTTCCTCGCGGTGGCGATCGACCCGCTCGTCACCCTCTTCCCCCTCTAGGCCCGATCGTGCAGACCCCTTTCGGCTGGCTAGCCGACCGCGTCACCCTCACGCCCCGCGCGCTGCGCTGGGGCACCACGGCCGCGCTCGTCGTGAGCATCCTCATCATCGTCACGGGCGGCGTCGTGCGCGTCACCGGCTCCGGCCTCGGCTGCCCCACCTGGCCCACCTGCGACGGAACCTCCCTCACCACCACCGCCGCCCTCGGCATCCACGGCTTCATCGAGTTCACGAACCGGGCCCTCACGGGCGTGCTCATCCTGGCCGTGGGCTGGGCGATCGTCGCGGCCCGCCTGCAGAAGCCGCGCGAGCGCAGCATGACACGGCTCGCCTGGTCGCAGTTCTGGCTCGTGGTCGCCAACGCCGTCGCCGGGGGAGTGACCGTCAACACGGGCCTCAACCCCTGGGTGGTCGCGATGCACTTCGTGCTCGCCGTGGCCCTGCTGACCACCACCACGCTCACCTGGCACCGGGCCCATCGCGGGCAACCCGCCACCGTCGTCCTCCCGCGCGCCGTCGGGCCGATGGCCTGGGTGCTCGTGGCCGTCACCGCGGTGCTCATCGTGGCGGGCACGCTCGTCACGGGAACCGGCCCGCACGCCGGAGACTCCGCCGACGTGCCCCGGATGCCCTTCCAGTGGGCGGGTGTCACGGTGCTGCACGGCGTGCTGGGCGCGCTGACACTCGTTCTCGGCATCGCGCTCTACGCCGCTCTGCTGCGGGTCCCGGATGCGTCACTCGCGCGCCGCCGAGCCCTCACCTTCGTCGTGGTCGTCGTCGCCCAGGCGGCGATCGGCCTCGCCCAGGCTCTCCTCGGCCTTCCGGAGTGGCTCGTGGTGCTGCACCTGCTCGGCTCGGCCCTCGTCTGGGTGGGCGCGCTCCGGGTGCTGCTGGACGTGCATCCGGGGCTCTTCGCGGGCGCACGGGGCCCTTCGGACGTTCCCGTGCGGATCCCGGCCCCGGAAGTGGATTCGCGCCTATAGAATCGATGGTGAGGATCGCGCGATGATCGTGTGATCCCATCGTCCGCCGATTCCCTGCCGGCACGGCCGTGGCCCGTGAACGCACCGGGATCGATGTCGCGGACACCACACAATCCACCCTGAGTCGCCGATCGACGTCCGCTTCGATGCGACGATGGAATGTCGGAGACCACCGGCGGGTTGTCCACAGCAGGAAGGGAGTCAGTCATGTCAGACGTCCTCATCGACCGACCGGAACTCGAGAACCTGGGGGTGTACGAGTTCGGCTGGTCCGACTCCGACGCCGCAGGGGCCTCCGCGAAACGCGGGATCAACGAAGCGGTCGTGGCCAACATCTCCGCGCTCAAGAGCGAACCGGAGTGGATGCTCAAGACGCGACTGAAGGCTCTGCAGATCTTCGGCCGCAAGCCCATGCCCACCTGGGGCGCCGACCTCTCGGGCATCGACTTCGACAACATCAAGTACTTCGTGCGCTCCACGGAGAAGCAGGCCCAGACCTGGGACGACCTGCCCGACGACATCAAGAACACCTACGAGAAGCTCGGCATCCCCGAGGCGGAGCGCCAGCGCCTCGTCTCCGGCGTCGCTGCGCAGTACGAGTCGGAGGTGGTCTACCACCAGATCCGCGAAGACCTCGAGGCCCAGGGCGTCATCTTCATGGACACCGACACCGCGCTGCGCGAGCACCCCGAGTTCTTCACGGAGTACTTCGGCACCGTCATCCCCTCCGGCGACAACAAGTTCGCCGCGCTCAACACGGCCGTCTGGTCGGGCGGGTCGTTCGTCTACGTGCCGCCCGGCGTGCACGTGGAGATCCCGCTGCAGGCCTACTTCCGCATCAACACCGAGAACATGGGCCAGTTCGAGCGCACGCTGATCATCGCCGACGAGGGCTCGTACGTGCACTACATCGAGGGCTGCACGGCCCCGATCTACAAGAGCGACTCGCTGCACTCGGCCGTGGTGGAGATCATCGTCAAGAAGAACGCCCGCGTTCGCTACACGACGATCCAGAACTGGTCGAACAACGTCTACAACCTCGTCACCAAGCGGGCCATCGCCCACGAGGGCGCGACGATGGAGTGGATCGACGGCAACATCGGCTCCAAAGTCACCATGAAGTACCCGTCGATCTACCTGGTCGGCGAGCACGCCAAGGGCGAGACGCTCTCGGTGGCCTTCGCGGGCCCCGGCCAGCACCAGGACGCCGGCGCCAAGATGATCCACATGGCGCCCTACACGCAGTCGTCGATCGTCTCGAAGTCGATCGCGCGCGGCGGCGGGCGGGCCGGCTACCGCGGCGAGGTGCGGATGGCGGAGAACGCCCACCACTCGGCCAACACGGTGCGCTGCGACGCCCTGCTGGTGGACACGATCTCGCGCTCCGACACCTACCCGGCCATCGACATCCGGGTCGACGACGTGCAGCTCGGCCACGAGGCCACGGTCTCCAAGGTCTCCGAGGAGCAGCTCTTCTACCTCATGTCGCGGGGGCTCCCCGAAGACGAGGCGATGGCGATGATCGTGCGCGGCTTCATCGAGCCGATCGCCCGCGAGCTCCCGATGGAGTACGCACTCGAACTCAACAAGCTCATCGAGATGGGCATGGAAGGCTCCGTAGGCTAGATGGCACCCGACAGCACAGCAACCGCCGAGGTCGTCGCGTCGACCGCGACGGCGTTCGTTCCCGTCCAGACCCGGTCGGAGCGCCCCTCCTCGACCTCCGTGGAGGACTTCGAGGCCGTGACCGGCCGCGAGTTCGAGTGGAAGTTCATCCCGCTCGACAAGATCAAGCACCTCATCGACGGCGAGCTCGACGGCTCGCCCGTGGCCTTCACCTACTCGGAGTCGACCGGCACCGCCGTGGAATGGGTCGACCGCACCCACGCCTCGGTGGGGTCGGCGGGCATCCCCGAAGACCGCGCCTCGGCGAATGCCTGGTCGAGCGTCGAGAAGGTGCTGCACGTCACCGTCTCCGGCGAGGAGTCGGCCGAGCTCGTCATCCGCCGCGACCGCTTCGGAACGGAGCCGCGGGCCGCGCACCTCGTGATCGAGGCGACGGCGAACGCGCACGGCACCGTCATCCTGGAGCACTACGGCGAGGCGAACCTCACCGAGAACGTCGAGATCGTGCTCGGCGACGGCGCGCAGCTCACCGTCGTGACCGTGCAGGAGTGGGACGACACCGCCCTGCACCTCTCCAGCCACTTCGCGCGGGTGGGTCGCGACGCCACCCTCCGGCACGTGATCGTGTCGCTCGGCGGCGACGTCGTGCGGGTCAATCCCGCCATCCACCTCGTGGAGCAGAACGCGTCGACGGATGCGTTCGGCCTCTACTTCGCCGATGCCGGCCAGTACTTCGAGCAGCGCCCCTACATCGACCACGTGGCCGCCAACACCCGCAGCCGGGTGAACTACAAGGGTGCACTGCAGGGCCAGGGCGCTCACACCGTGTGGGTCGGCGACGTGCTCATCGGACCGCACGCCGACGGCACGGACAGCTACGAGCAGAACCGCAACCTGGTGCTGAGCGAAGGGCCACGAGCCGACAGCATCCCGAACCTCGAGATCGAGACGGGGAACATCGTGGGCGCGGGCCATGCCTCGTCGACCGGGCGATTCGACGACGAGCAGCTGTTCTACCTGCAGTCGCGCGGCATCAGCGAGGAAGAAGCCCGCCGGCTCGTCGTGCGCGGCTTCCTGGCCGAGATCATCCAGCAGATCGGCTCGCCCGCACTCGAGGCGCGTCTCAGCGAGTCGATCGAGGCCGAGCTCCTGCGGGCCCAGGCTGCCGGGGTGCGCTAGCGATGGCGGAGAAGGTCTGCGCGTTCGACGACGTGCCCGTGAACCAGGCGTTGCGCGTGGTGGTGGGCGGCGTCGCCATCGCCCTGGTGAAGGACAGCGCGGGGGAGTGCCACGCCATCGGCGACACCTGCACCCACGGCGACATCTCGCTCGCCGAGGGCTTCGTCGAGGACGACACGCTCGAGTGCTGGGCGCACGGCTCCAAATTCTCGCTCGAGACCGGCAAGCCGCTCACGCTGCCCGCCTACGAGCCCGTTCCCGTCTTCGAGATCCAGGTGATCGACGGGGACATCTACATCGACCCGACCGTGACGAAAGTGATTGATTAGCATGTCTGTTCTGACCATCGAAGACCTCCAGGTGAGCGTCGAGACCGAGCAGGGGACCAAGCAGATCCTGCGCGGCGTCGACCTCACGGTGGGCGAGGGCGAGACCCACGCCATCATGGGCCCGAACGGCTCCGGCAAGTCGACGCTCGCCTACGCGATCGCCGGTCACCCGAAGTACCACGTCGAGGGCGGCTCCGTGAAGCTCGACGGCGTCGAGATGCTCGACAAGACCGTCGATGAGCGCGCTCGTGCCGGACTGTTCCTTGCGATGCAGTACCCCGTGGAGATCCCGGGCGTATCGGTGTCGAACTTCCTGCGCACCGCCAAGACCGCGATCGACGGCGAGGCGCCGGCCATCCGCGGCTGGATCAAAGACCTGGATGCGTCGATGAAGGCGCTGCGCATGGACAAGTCGTTCCGGGAGCGCAACGTCAACGAGGGCTTCTCGGGCGGCGAGAAGAAGCGCAACGAGATCCTCCAGCTCGAGCTGCTGAAGCCGAAGTTCGCTGTGCTCGACGAGACCGACTCGGGCCTGGACGTCGACGCGCTGAAGATCGTGTCGGAGGGCGTGAACCGGGCCAAGGAGAACACCGGGCTCGGCATCCTGCTCATCACGCACTACAACCGCATCCTGCGTTACGTGAAGCCCGACTTCGTGCACGTGTTCGTCGCCGGCCGCGTGGCCGAGCAGGGTGGCCCCGAGCTCGCGGTGCGGCTCGAGAACGAAGGATACGATCGCTTTCTTGCCGGCGCGATCGTAGAATAACGAAATGGTCACGACACTGGAACCTCAGCTCTTCGACCAGGTCGAAGAGGCGCTGAAAGACGTGATGGACCCGGAGCTCGGCGTGAACATCGTCGACCTCGGTCTCATCTACGACCTCGGCTGGGACGCCGAGCAAGACGCGCTCGTCATCAGCATGACGCTCACGAGCGCGGGCTGCCCCCTCACCGACGTGCTCGAGGAGCAGACCGCCGAGGCGCTCGACGGCGTCGTCGAGCAGTTCCGCATCAACTGGGTGTGGATGCCACCGTGGGGCCCCGACAAGATCACCGACGACGGCCGCGACATGATGCGAGCCCTGGGCTTCAGCATCTAGCTTGCCGCGCCGCACGTCGTGCGCCCACAAGTCGCAAATGGCCCCTAACCAGTTCGGTTAGGGGCCATTTACGACTTCTCGACGGGGTGCCGGAGGCTACTTCTTGAAGCGGTCGGTGAGCTTCCAGGCGAGCGGGATGACGCCCGCCGCGACGAGAGCCTTGATGACGCCGCCGATGATGAAGGGGTAGAGGCCGGCCTGGAGGGTCTGCTCGAGGTTCAGTCCGAGCGCGACGGCGAGCCAGGGGAGGCCGATCGCGAAGGTGACGCCGGTGCCGGCCATGAAGGAGACGAAGGCGCCGATGACGCGGCGGTCCCACTGGCGCTGGGCGAGCCATCCGGTGAGCCCGGCGGCGAAGATGAAGCCGACGATGTAGCCGCCGGTCGGGCCCGCGACGACGTGCCAGCCCGAGGAGGCCTCCGTGAACCACGGCACGCCCACGACGCCGAGCAGGGCGTAGACCACCATCGCGAGGGAGCCGCGCACGGCGCCGAGGGTGCTCCCGACGAGCAGCACCGCGAGGGTCTGGCCCGTGATCGGCACCGGCTGGAGCGGGATGACGACCTGCGCGAGCAGGCCGGTGAAGGCGGCTCCGCCGACGACCAGGAGGGCGTCGCTCACGAGGCTGCGGCTGATCAGCCGATCGGCGAGGGTGGGGCGGCCAGCGGCCAGGGACAGGGTGGACATGCGGTGTCTCCTTCTCGGTGCGACATCGGGGCGGAGCGATCGCGAGGCCGGGGAAAACCGGAGCCGGACGCACGGCGATTGCGCGGACAGCGAGCAGCGGTCAGCCGCCGGTGTCCCTGGAAATATACTAGAAGGCACCTCCCCCTCAAGCCTGTTGTGGAAACACAACGAAAGAATTGGATATCCCTGTGCTCAGCGTTACAGACCTGGCGATCCGGGTCGGCGCCCGCACCCTCATGGAAGACGTCTCCTTCCGTGTCGGCAGCGGCGACAAGGTCGGCCTCGTGGGCCGCAACGGCGCGGGGAAGACCACGCTCACCAAGGTGCTCGCGGGCGACCTCCAGCCCTCCAACGGAACGGTGAACCGCACCGGCGAACTCGGCTACCTCCCGCAGGACCCGCGCTCGGGCGACCCCGAGGAGCTCGCGCGCACGCGCATCCTGAACGCCCGGGGTCTCGGCTCGCTGCTCGAGGGCATGACGGAGTCGTCGCTCGCGATGGCCTCGAGCGATCCCACGATCAGCGCGGCCGCGATGAGGAAGTACGGCAACCTCACCGAGCGCTTCGACGCGCTCGGCGGTTACGCGGCCGAGGCCGAGGCGGCCTCGATCGCGTCGAACCTGAGCCTGCCCGACCGCATCCTCGACCAGCCGCTGAAGACGCTCTCCGGCGGTCAGCGCCGTCGCATCGAGCTGGCGCGCATCCTGTTCTCGGATGCCGAGACGCTCATCCTCGACGAGCCCACGAACCACCTCGACGCCGATTCGGTGGTGTGGCTGCGCGACTTCTTGAAGACCTACAACGGCGGTTTCATCGTGATCAGCCACGACATCGAACTCGTGGGCGAGACGGTGAACCGGGTGTTCTACCTGGACGCGAACCGCCAGGTGATCGACGTCTACAACATGAACTGGCGCAACTACCTCAAGCAGCGCGAGGCCGACGAGGAGCGCCGCAAGAAGGAGCGCGTCAACGTCGAGAAGAAGGCGACGCAGCTGCAGATGCAGGCGGCGCGCTTCGGGGCCAAAGCCTCGAAGGCTGCCGCCGCCCACCAGATGGTGGCCCGCGCGGAGAAGATGCTCTCCGGTCTCGAGGAGGTGCGCGAGGTCGACCGCGTGGCGAAACTGCGCTTCCCGACGCCCGCCGCCTGCGGCCGCACGCCGCTCATGGCGTCGAACCTCTCGAAGAGCTACGGTTCGCTCGAGATCTTCACCGCCGTCGACCTCGCGATCGACCGCGGCTCGAAGGTGGTCATCCTGGGGCTGAACGGCGCCGGCAAGACCACGCTGCTGCGCATCCTCGGCGGCGTCGACAAGCCCGACACCGGGCAGCTCGAGCCCGGCCACGGCCTCCGCATCGGCTATTACGCCCAGGAGCACGAGACCATCGACGTGAACCGCTCCGTGCTGGAGAACATGGTCTCCGCCTCCCCGAACCTCACCGAGACCGAGGCGCGGCGCGTGCTCGGCTCGTTCCTGTTCACGGGCGACGACGGCCACAAGCGCGCGGGCGTGCTCTCCGGCGGCGAGAAGACGCGACTGGCGCTGGCGATGATCGTGGTGTCGGGCGCCAACGTGCTGCTGCTCGACGAGCCCACGAACAACCTCGACCCGGCCAGCCGGGAGGAGATCCTGGATGCGCTGGCCCACTACGAGGGCGCCGTGGTTCTCGTGAGCCACGACGAGGGCGCCGTCGAGGCGCTCAACCCCGAGCGCGTGCTCATTCTGCCCGACGGGGTCGAGGACCACTGGAACAAGGACTACGCCGACCTGATCAGCCTGGCCTGACCCGCCCGCCTCGCGGCGGGTCGCGAGGAGGGTCAGCGAGTGCGGTCGATGATCTCGTCTTCGATCTCGGCGTCGGTCTTCTTGGCCAGGCGCTTGCGCTCGCGCTCGGCGGCGCGCTCCTGCTCCTCCGGGTCGTCTTCGTTGACGCGGCGGAACTCCTGCCGCACGACGTAGCCGAGGCCCACGAAGGCGAGCAGCCCGAAGGCGAACCACTGGAAGGTGTACGAGAGATGGGCGCCCTCGTCGGGCACCGGCTTCGGCATGGCCGTCGGGCGCTCGGCGGGAGCCGGGTCTTCTGAGGCGAGCAGCCCGTAGGCGGCCGTGTACGTCGGCAGGCCCACCTGCGCGGCGAGCACCGGGAGCTCGATCGTCGCGATCTGCCCGGCGACCGCACCGCGGTTGTCGAGATGCGGCTCGCCGGCCTTCAACCGGGCGACGACCGTGACGGTGCCGGTGGGGGCGGCGGGGATGGCGTCCGGGACATCCTGCTGCTGGCCGGTCGGCACCCAGCCGCGGTCGACGATGAAGACGTCGCCGTTCGCGAGCTGGAAGGGCACGAGCACGTCGAAGCCGACGTCTCCGCCGAGCGGGCGGTTGCGGACGAGTGTCTGCTGGTCGACCAGGTAGTGCCCGGTCATCGAGACCGTGAGCCACTCCTGTGACGGGTCATACGAGTCGAGCTGGGGGAGAGCATCCGCAAGGGCCGTGGGGTCGGCATCGAAGTTGGTGGCGACCCGGTTGATCTCGGCGACGGCCTCGTCGCGCCGGGCGAGCTGCCACATGGCGAGGAGCACGCAGATGATCGCGAACACGATGGTGAGCGCGAGGTAGCCGGCCCAGCGCCGGCTGAGCACGAAACGCCACCCGTTCATGCCTCGACCGCTCCCGCCGCTGCGAGCGGCGCGACCAGCACCGGGAAGTCACGCGCGCCGAGGAACTCGCGCAGGTAGTCCACGTGTTCATCGCAGGCGAGCCAGACCTTACGGCGCTCCTCGCTGTGGATCTTGGGGTTGCGCCACTCGATACGCCAGCGCGCTTCCTCCCGGCATCCGGCGCGCGAGCACTCCTCGGCGCCGGGTTCGAGACCCAGCCCGATCACGATCGGGGCTCCGGCCCGCCGGACATCCCGGAGGTGTGGGGCTCGCTCGCACCGGCGCCCTGCGTCTCGGTGCCGACCCCCTGCGGTGGAACCGGGTTGCGGTACACCTCGATTGCCGTCGGCCGCTCGGCCCGGCTCACCCAGGAGGTGCCCACGTTCGCGAGCACCACCGCGAAGTACGGGAGCAGGATGGCGCCGATCGCGAGCAGCACCACGGCCCACCACACGTGCACGAACAGCACCAGCACGAGGCACGCGAGGCGCACGCCCATCACGATGAGGTACTTGATCATGCGCTTGCGCCGCTCGTCGTCGGGCGACTGCGGAAGACTCGTGAGGGACTGCTTCGGGCTCTTCATGATTCCCCCTTAGCCTACGCTCCGGAATCTGCTCCTAAGCTGGTACAGCTCGACCATCGCACCGACGTTAGGAACACCCCGCCGTGACCACTCCGACCACTCCCCGCACCGTTCTCATCACCGGCGGAAACCGCGGGATCGGCTACGCCCTCGCCGAGGAGTTCGTGGCACAGGGCCACCGGGTGGCGGTCACCGCACGCTCCGGCGCCGGCCCCGCGGGCACCCTCACCGTGATCGCCGACGTGACGGATGCCGCCTCCATCGATTCCGCGTTCGACCAGGTCGAGAAGGAGCTCGGCCCGGTCGAGGTCGTCGTGGCGAACGCCGGCATCACCCGCGACATGCTGCTGCTGCGCATGTCGGAGGACGACTTCACGAGCGTGATCGACACGAACCTCACCGGCGCCTTCCGCGTGGTGAAGCGGGCGTCGAAAGGGATGCTCAAGGCCCGCTTCGGCCGCATCGTGCTGATCTCGAGCGTGGTCGGCCTCTACGGCTCCGCCGGGCAGGTCAACTACAGCGCCTCGAAGAGCGCCCTCGTGGGCTTCGCGCGCTCGATCTCACGCGAGCTCGGCGCCCGCGGCATCACGGCGAACGTCGTGGCGCCCGGCTTCATCGAGACCGACATGACCGCCGAGCTGCCCGAGGCGCAGCAGGCGGAGTACAAGAAGAGCATCCCGGCCGGCCGCTACGGCTCGGCCCAGGAGGTCGCCAAGGCCGTGGCCTGGCTCGCCTCCGACGACGCCGCCTACATCACGGGGGCCGTCATCCCCTGAGGCCTAGGAGGGGGAGTAGAGCGCTGAGGTCGCGCTCGTTGAGGGCGAGGTCGGCCCTCGCGCGCACGACGGGGCGGGCGTCGAAGGCCACCGCGAGGCCGGCGATCTCCATCATGCGGAGGTCGTTGGCACCGTCGCCGACGGCGACCGTGCGGGAAAGGGGAACGCCGGCGGATGCAGCCCACTCGGTGAGCGCATCCGCTTTGCTCTGCGGGTCGACGATGGGGCCGGAGACCGAGCCCGTCAGAACGCCGTCGGCCACGCCGAGCCGGTTGGCGCGCCAGAAGTCGAGGCCGAGCGACTCCGCAAGCGGGTCGAGGATCTCATGGAAACCGCCGGAGACGACGCCGACGAGCGAGCCGGAGGCGTGCAGCTCCGCGATCATCTCGGGCACGCCCCGCGTGATCTCGACGGCTGCCCGCACCTCCTCGAACACCGAGTCCGGCAGCCCGGCCAGCGTCGCCACCCGCTCACGCAGGCTCTCGGCGAAGTCGATCTCGCCGCTCATGGCGCGCTCGGTGATGCCGGCGACGAGCGCGTGGGAGCCCGCGGCATCCGCGAGCATCTCGATGACCTCGTTCTCGATCAGCGTCGAGTCGACGTCGAGCACGACGAGGAAGCGAGCGGATGCGGCGGGGGCGACCGGGTCGCGCGTCTCACCGGCAGACGGCCGGCTCGCGGGAAGGGACTCGTGAGCCAGCACTTCTTCTGTCATGGAACGACGCGTACTCCCTTGCCGACGACCGTGATGCCCGAGTCGGTGACCGTGAATCCCCGCTCCCGGTCGCGGTCGGGGTCGACGCCCACCTGGGCGCCCGCGGTCACGACCACGTTCTTGTCCAGGATAGCCCGGCGCACCACCGCATCCGGTTCGATGCGCACGCGGTCGAACACCACCGACTGCTGCACGAGGGCCCCGGAGTCGACCGTGGTCCACGGGCCCAGCACGCTGTCCTCGACGCGCGCGCCCGAGATCAGGCAGCCGAGCGACACGATCGACTCCACCGTCACGCCCGCGTTGCCGCGGCTGTCGCGCACGAACTTCGCCGGGGGCGAGTTGAGCTGCTGCGTGTAGATGGGCCAGTTCTCGTTGTAGAGGTTGAACACCGGGAGGGCCGAGATGAGGTCTTGATGAGCGTCGTAGAACGAGTCGATGGTTCCCACGTCGCGCCAGTAGTAGCGGTCGCGGTCGGTGGAACCCGGCACCTCGTTGCGCTTGAGGTCGTAGACCGCCGCGTTGCCGGCTGCCACGAAGGCCGGGATGATGTCGCCGCCCATGTCGTGGCTCGACTCCGGCCGCTCGCCGTCGCGGATGACGGCGTCGATCAGCTGGTCGGCGTCGAAGATGTAGTTGCCCATGGAGGCCAGCACCTCGTGCGGGGAGTCGGCGAGGCCGAGGGCGTCTTTCGGCTTCTCGAGGAACTCGGTGATCACGGTCGGGTCGTCGGCCGAGGTCTGGATGATGCCGAACTGGTCGGAGAGCTCGATCGGCTGGCGGATGGCCGCCACGGTGGCGCCCTTGCCCGAGGCGATGTGCGCCTGGATCATCTGGTCGAAGTCCATGCGGTAGACGTGGTCGGCGCCGACCACGACCACGATGTCGGGCTTCTCGTCGCGGATGAGGTTGAGCGACTGCAGGATGGCGTCGGCCGAGCCGCTGAACCAGCGCTTGCCGAGGCGCTGCTGGGCGGGCACCGAGGCGATGTAGGAGTTGAGCAGTCCGTCGAGGTGCCAGGTCTGCGAGACGTGCCGGTCGAGCGAGTGCGACTTGTACTGCGTGAGCACGACGATCTGCCGCAGCCCCGAGTTGACGAGGTTCGAGAGCGCGAAGTCGATGAGACGGTAGCCGCCTCCGAAAGGGACGCCGGGCTTGGCCCGATCGGCCGTGAGGGGCATGAGTCGCTTGCCCTCACCTCCGGCCAGAACGATGCCGAAGATCTTCTTTGATGCAGCCATACCCCTAACCATAATGAGCTTTGCCGCGTGGAGTACTACCGTTCAACTATGCGAGTAGATGTGATTTCCCGTGAGTATCCGCCCGAGGTCTACGGAGGCGCCGGAGTTCACGTCGCCGAGCTCGTGAAGGAGCTCCGCCGCCACCTCGACGTCACTGTGCGGTGCTTCGGCGCGCCGCGCACGGAAGACGGTGTCTTCGCCTACGGCGTGCCCGCCGAGCTCGCCGGCGCGAACCCCAGCCTCACCACGCTGGGGACGGATCTGCAGATCGCCCAGGCGATCGACGCCTCCGGAACCGAGCTGGTGCACTCCCACACCTGGTACGCCAACGCCGCCGGCCGCCTCGCCGCCCTGCTGCACGGCGTGCCGCACGTCGTCACCGCGCACTCGCTCGAACCGCTGCGCCCGTGGAAGGCGGAGCAGCTCGGCGGCGGCTACCGCGTGTCGTCGTGGATCGAACGGGATGCCTTCGAGTCGGCCGACGCCGTCATCGCCGTCAGCGACGGGATGCGACGCGACATCCTGCGCTCGTACCCCGCCCTCGACGAATCGAAGGTCAGCGTGGTCTACAACGGCATCGACCTCGAGAAGTGGAAGCCCCACTACGACGAGAGCGTGCTGCAGGCGCACGGCATCGACAGCACCCGGCCCACCGTGGTGTTCGTGGGCCGCATCACCCGCCAGAAGGGCCTGCCCTACCTGCTGCGCGCGATCGCGCTGCTGCCGGAGGACGTGCAGGTGGTGCTCTGCGCCGGCGCCCCCGACACGCCCGCCATCCTCGACGAGGTGAGCTCGGCGGTGCGCACGCTGCAGGAGACGCGCGGCGGCATCGTCTGGATCGCCGACATCCTGCCCCAGCCGGAGCTCGCCGCCGTGCTGACGGCCGCCACCGTGTTCGTGTGCCCGTCGGTCTACGAGCCGCTCGGCATCGTGAACCTCGAGGCGATGGCCTGTGGGCTGCCCGTCGTGGGAACCGCGACCGGCGGCATCCCCGAGGTCGTCGACGACGGCGTGACCGGCGTGCTGGTGCCCATCGACCAGCTCCAGGACGGCACGGGCACTCCGACCGACCCGGATCGCTTCGTGGTCGACCTGGCCGACGCGCTCACCCGGGTGGTGAGCGACCCGGTGCTCGCGGCGCGCATGGGGGAGGCGGGCCGCGCCCGTGCCGAGGCCGAGTTCAGCTGGTCGCGCATCGCCCTGCAGACCGCAGACATCTACCGCTCCCTGATCTGACGGACACCCCGCTCACGCGTACCTCGGGCCTGGTGCGGTTCGTTAGGCTTGGCTTATGCCCACTGTGCTCGATCTCGAAGACGTTTCGGTTGTCCGCGATGGAAATCGCATCCTGAGCGGACTGGATTGGAAAGTCGACGGCGATCAGCGCTGGGTGGTGCTCGGCCCGAACGGCGCCGGCAAGACGACGCTGCTGCAGATCGCCTCGGCGATGAACCATCCCTCCAGCGGCACGGTGCACGTTCTGGACGGCAAGCTCGGCGAGGTCGACCTGTTCGAGCTGCGGCCTCGTGTGGGCTTCGCATCGAGCGCGATGGCCCGTCGCTTCCCGGCGAACGAGACGGTACTGAACGTCGTTCTCACGGCCGCCTATTCGGTGACCGGGCGCTGGAACGAGAGCTACGAGGACATCGACCTCCGTCGCGCGCAGCGGGTGCTCGCCGAGTGGAAGCTCGACCACCTCTCCGAGCGGCTCTTCGGGTCGCTCAGCGACGGCGAGCAGAAGCGCGTGCAGATCGCGCGCTCGGTGATGACCGACCCCGAGCTGCTGCTGCTCGACGAGCCCGCCGCCAGTCTCGACCTCGGAGCCCGCGAGGAGCTGCTGCAGCTGCTCGGCGGCTATGCGAGCGCCCCCGAGGCACCCGCGATCGTGATGGTGACGCACCACGTCGAGGAGATCCCGCGCGGCTTCACCCACGCGATGCTGCTCAACAAGGGCGGTGTCGTGGCGAGCGGAGAGATCGGCGGCGTGCTCACCGCCGAGAACCTCGAGACGACCTTCGGCCTGCCGATCACCCTCATCGAAGAAGACGGCCGGTATTCCGCGCGCGCCTCGTGAGTCGCTTCCTGGAACCAGCCCGCCAAACCTGGTAGGCTATGTAGCTGGCCCGCTCTGTCCGGGCGAAGATTTGAACCCCCTCCAGCCGTGAACCAAGGACACAACTATGAAGTCTGACACCCACCCCGAGTACGCACCGGTCGTCTTCCGCGACCTCGCCTCCGGCGCGACCTTCCTCACCCGTTCGACCGTGTCGAGCTCGAAGACGATCGAGTGGGAAGACGGAAACTCCTACCCGGTCATCGACGTCGAGATCTCGTCGGAGTCGCACCCGTTCTACACCGGCAAGCAGCGCATCCTCGACTCGGCCGGCCGCGTCGAGAAGTTCAACAGCCGCTACAAGGGCTTCGGCGGCAGCAAGTAGTCTCTGCCCCCGCGTCAAGAACCCCGTCGACTCCGGTCGGCGGGGTTCTTCTTGTTCCTGGCCCTGGTCCTGGTTCTGGCCCCCGGTACCGCCGCCAGGAACGGCCTCAGAAGCGGGAGGCCAGATCGGCGGCGCGCTGCGGGTCGGCTCGCACGAGACGCGTCTTTCGGAGGTTCTCGCGCACGATCCACTCGAGGTCCCGATCGCCGGAACGCGCCATCCCTTCGAGCAGCTCGAATCCTTCCTGCGGCGCGCCCACGAGCACCACGCTCCAGGCGTAGCCGAGGGCCTGCCGGAGCACCCGGAAGCCCTCCTGCCGCCGGTCCTCGCCCGGCACCCGCTCCAGCAGCCGGGTGACCCGGCGCAGAACGGCCTGGCCGCGTCGCGCCTCCGTCGCCGTCTTCACGAGCCGCGGCTCCGCCACACCGGCCACCACCGCGCGCAGCACGAGCAGCTCCGCGTCGGTCACTCGCGGCTCACGCTCGGCTACGGAGGTCCACCGGTCGACGAGCGACCAGAAGCGGGCCGGTTGAGCGTCGCCGAGGCGCTGCAAGGCCATGGCGGCACCCTCGCGCACCCTCCAGCGCGCGTCGGCGGCGCGCATCCGGAGTTCGTCCTCGACCTCCGCAGCCTCGCCGGATGCCTCGGGCGCCGCAGCGAGCAGTCGGCCGAGGCCGATGACGCCGCACAGGGCTGTGAACTCGTCGTCGCTGCCGGCGAAGGAGCGCAGGGCGGCGGCGTCGGCGATTTCGGCGACCGCCTGGGCGAGTTCGAGGTTCGCCCGAGGCCCCGGGAGCCCGGAGTGGGCGGTGAAATAGGAAGGCCATCTCGACGGAGCGAGGGCGTGCAAGGCGGTGAGGTGGGCTGTACGAGCGGTCACCCCTCCAGTGTGGCTCGACCGGTCTCCGTCTCGCGGGACCTTCGTCTCTCCGCCGACCGCCGAAGTGGACGCCGGCGGGCTCAGGCCGGGTGAGCCGCCTCGGGCCAGCCGCGACGCGCGGTGAACGAGGGGTCGCGCACGCGGCGCATGTAGTCCTCGAAGGAGTCGCACTGGGCCTCGTGCCACTCGGCCTGTGCTCGGTGCAGATCGTGCGCCGAGAGGTCGAGCTCGGAGGCGTAGCGGATGCCCATGGCCTGCGCCATGAGACCGGCCGCGATGGCGTCGGCGCCGGCGTCGTGCGCATCCGTGAGGGCGACGCCGTAGAACGCGGCGGACACCTCGAGGGTGCGCTTGCCCTTGCGGTAGCGGTCGATCTGCTTGTCGATGACGAGCGGGTCGATCACGGGCGCGGGGGAGACGAGCGGCGGAACACCGTGGCGCACCGCCTCGCGGGCGAGCAGCGTGATGTCGTAGGGGGCGTTGTAGACCACGAGCGCGTTCTCGGCGCCGAGCGCACGCCGCAGCTCGCCGACGATCTCGCCCACGACCTCCACGGCCGGGCGCCCTTCGGCGCGAGCGCGCTCGGTGGTGACGCCGTGCACGGCGGTGGCCTGTTCCGGAATCTCGACACCGGGGTCGGCCAGCCAGTCCCGGCGGTGCACCACGATGCCCTTCGCGTCGAGCCAGGAGACATTCGCGGTGACGATGCGGCTGGTCTCCACGTCGATGCCCGTGGTCTCCAGGTCGAAGACGACGAGGCGCTCGGCCCAGGCAGGCAGGGCGCCGGACCCGTCGGCCCCCGCGAAGACCATCGGCGCATCGGACTCGGGCACCGAGACGGTCTCCACGGCGATGACGCCGGCGTCCGGAGCCGCGGTCACCGCGGCCTCGTCGGCGAGCTCGGCGAGCTCGAACAGCGACAACTGGGTGTCGGTCATGCTCAGCGCCCTTCCTGCTGCTCGGTGGTCTGGCCGACGTGCAGCCAGTAGAAGGCCTGGGTTCCGAAGGTCAAGGTGACGGTTCCGTTCTCGTCGAAGCTGGGGAATTCCGCGTGCCCGAACAGATCGAACAGCCGCCGGCCGGCGAACTCGGGAGCCGTGATGGTGGCCGAGACCGGGTTGTGGGCGAAGCTGAACACGCAGAGCACGTCTTCGGGCCCGTCGCCGAAGTAGGCGCCCGAGCCCTCGTAGGAGCGAACGAAGGCGAGCACCGACTCGTGATCGGAGCCCACGACCTCCATCGAGCCCAGCCCGAAGGTGGGATGCGCCTTGCGAACGTGGATCACGTTGCGCACCCAGTGCAGCAGCGACCGCGACTGCGCGAGCTGCGATTCGACGTTCACGAGGTTGTAGTTGTAGACGAGCGACTGCACGACGGGCAGGTAGAGCTTGCCGGGGTCTGCGGTGGAGAAGCCGGCGTTGCGGTCGGGCGTCCACTGCATCGGCGTGCGCGAGGAGTCGCGGTCGGGCAGCCAGATGTTGTCGCCCATGCCGATCTCGTCGCCGTAGTAGAGGAAGGGCGAGCCCGGCAGGGCGAAGAGGAGCGCGTGGGCGAGCTCGAGCTCGGCCCGCGAGTTGTCGAGCAGGGGGGCGAGGCGACGCCGGATGCCGATGTTGGAGCGCATCCGCGGGTCGTAGGCGTACCAGCCGTACATGGCCTGCCGGTACTCCTCCGACACCATCTCGAGCGTCAACTCGTCGTGGTTGCGCAGGAACACGCCCCAGGCCGCCCCCTCGGGGATGTCGGTGGTCTCGGAGAGCACCCGCACCAGTTCGTCGGCCTTTTGCGACCGCAGCGAGTAGTAGATGCGCGGCATCACGGGGAAGTCGAAGGCCATGTGGCACTCCGGCTCCTCGTCGGTGCCGAAGAACGCGGCGACCTCGCGCGGCCACTGGTTGGCCTCGGCCACGAGCATCCGGCCCGGGTACTCTGTGTCCATCATCGCGCGCAGCTTCACGATGAACTCGTGCGTCTTGGGCTCGCCCTCGCCGTTGCCCTCGTCGCTCTCGTAGAGGTAGGGGATGGCGTCGAGGCGGATGCCGTCGACCCCGAGGTCGAGCCAGAACCGCACGGTGTCGAAGATGGCCTCGTGCACCGCCGGATTCTCGAAGTTGAGGTCGGGCTGGTGCGAGAAGAAACGGTGCCAGAAGAACTGCCGGCGCACCGGGTCGAACGTCCAGTTCGACTCCTCGGTGTCGACGAAGATGATGCGGATGTTCTCGTACTTCTCGTCGGTGTCGCTCCACACGTAGAAGTCGCCGAACGGCCCGTCCGGGTCTTCGCGCGACTGCTGGAACCACTCGTGCTGGTCGGAGGTGTGGTTCAGCGGGAAGTCGATCACGATGCGCATGTTGCGCTCGTGCGCCTTCGTGACGAGGTCGCGGAACTCCTCGACCGTTCCGTAGTCGGGCAGCACGGCCTTGAAGTCGGAGACGTCGTAGCCGCCGTCGCGCAGCGGCGACTGGTACACCGGCGGCAGCCAGAGGGCGTCGATGCCGAGCCACTGCAGGTAGTCGAGCTTGGAGATGAGGCCCGCGAGGTCGCCGAAGCCGTCGCCGTTGGAATCGACGAAGGAGCGCACCATCACCTCGTAGAACACCGACCGCCTGTACCACTGCGTATCGAGCGTCAGACCCGGCAGCTGGATGGGTGCGGTGAAGTTCACGGCGACCTTTCTCGGAACGCGGATGTCGGCCTCCTCGTTCCTGCCGTTCACGATAGTCCAGGTCACCGACACTGCCAGGGGAAGGCTCGCCGGGCCCGTCTATGCTGGAGCGGATGACCGTCGCCTCGCCCTATGCCCCCGCCCTCGCCCGCATGCCCGTGAGCACGCGCGTGCTCGACCTCGCGGGCAGTGGCACCCGCGTGTGGGAGTACGGACCGGCCGGCGCCGACGACGCGGCGCGCGCCTCCGCCCGCATCCTCGTGGTGGTGGTGCACGGCTTCCGCGGCGACCACCACGGCCTCGAGCCCGTGATCGCCCAGCTCGACGACACCCGCCTGCCAGGCGCCCGGATCGTGGCCCCCGACCTGCCGGGCTTCGGCGAGTCGACGCCGCTCACGGCCACCCACGACATCGACGGCTACACCGGCTGGCTCCGCGAACTCGTCGACACCGTGCGCGCCGAGTCGCCCGAGGCGCGCCTGGTCATCCTCGGCCACTCCTTCGGCTCGATCATCGTCTCGGCCGCGCTCGCGCAGGGCCTGCCGGCCGACGACGCCATTCTCGTCAACCCGATCTCGGCCCCGGCGCTGAAGGGCCCGCGCGGCTTCATGACCCGGCTGGCCATCGGCTACTACCAGTTCTCGGCGGCCGTGCCCGAGAAGCTCGGCTTCGCGGTGCTGCGCAGCGGCCTCGTGGTGCAGATCATGAGCAACACCATGGCGAAGACGAAGGAGAAGCCGCTGCGCCGCTGGATCCACGACCAGCATCACCGCTACTTCAGTGCCTTCGCGAACCGCAGCGTCGTGCTCGACGCGTTCAAGGCCTCCGTCAGTCACGACGTGAGCGAGTACGCGGCCGGCATCGCGGTGCCGACCCTGATGATCGCCGCCGACAAGGACGACATCACGCCGATGGCCGCGCAGTACCAGGTGCAGGGGGCGATCCCCGGGGCGCAGCTCGTGGTGCTGCACGACGTCGGCCACCTCATCCACTACGAGCGCCCGCTCGAGGCCGCCGCCGCGATCGAGCAGTTCCTCGCCTCGTGAGCCGGGTGAAGCTCGCCTTCGACTGCCGCTACACGCGCATCGGGCGTCACGACGGCATCAGCCGCTACACCGCGGGCGTCGTCACCGAGCTCGCGAAGCGGCCCGAGCTCGAGGTGACGATGCTGATCAGCGACGAGCGCCAGCTCGCGATGCTGCCGGAGCTGCCCTGGGTGACGATCTCCGGGCCGACGAGCGTGCGCGAACCGCTCGTGGCCCTGCAGGTCAACCGGCTGCATCCGGATGCCGTGATCACGCCCATGCAGACCATGGGCACGCTCGGCCGCCGCTACCCGCTCGCCCTCACGGTGCACGACCTCATCTACTACTCCAACCCCGAGCCGCCGCGCGATCTGCCCGGCTTCGTGCGGGTGCTCTGGCGGCTCTACCACAAGGCCTGGTGGCCGCAGCGGATGCTCCTGAACGGTGCGGACGCGGTCGTCACGGTCTCCGAGACCACCCGGGCCCTGATCGACGCGCACCACCTCACGAAGCGGCCCGTCGTGGTCGCCCGGAACGCCGCCGACCTTCCCGGGCCTGACGAGGCATCCGCCGCCGCAGCGGCCGCCGAGACGCGGTCCCAGGCCCGCTCGGTGCTCTACATGGGCTCGTTCATGCCCTACAAGAACGTGGAGACGCTCGTGCGCGCCGTGGGCGAGCTGCCCGGCTACACCCTGCACCTGCTGAGCAAGGCCTCCGAGGGCGACAAGGCACGGCTCAGCGCGGTCGACCCGGACGCGCGACTCGTCTTCCACGACGGCGTCAGCGACGAGGAGTACCACCGTCTGCTGCAGGAGGCGACGGCGCTCGTGACGGCCTCGCTCGACGAGGGCTTCGGCATCCCGCTCGTCGAGTCGATGGGGTACGGCACGCCGGTCGTGGTGAGCGACATCGCCGTGTTCCGCGAGATCGGGGGAGAGGCCGCACTGTTCGCGCCCGCGACGGACGCGGCGGCCTTCGCCCGGAGCATCCGCTCGCTCGAGGATGCAGAGGAGTGGCGCCGCCGCTCGCTCGCCTCGCGCCGGCAGGCCGAGGGCTTCAGCTGGGCAGAGTCAGCTCGAGCGCTAGCGGAGCTCGCGACCGGATTGCCGGGTCGATCGGCACGCCGTTGAACTCGGCGATCGAGAGATGACCGTCGTCCACGACGAAGTCGTGGGCTGAGCCGTTCGGAATGGCGTGCCCCTGCCGGGGCAGCGCCTTCTCGGTGACGTAGCGGATGAGCGATCCGATGACACCGCCGTGGGACACCACGATGAGGGACTCGCCCGGATGCTCGGCCGCGAGCGCCTCCAGCGCCGGCAGCACCCGCCGCACCACGTGCGAGCGCCTCTCGCGCCCGGGTACGTCGGCGAGCGGGTCGGGGAAGCGCTCGGCCAGCTCGGCCGCGTTGAGCCCCTCCGCCTCGCCGTAGCTGCGCTCGGCGAGCTGAGGCACGAGCTCGGGGGCGTCGAGGCCCACGAGGGCGGCGATGATCTCCGCGGTCTCGCGAGCGCGGCTCAGCGGGCTCGCGACGATGCCGTCCCACTCGCGCGCGGCGAGCATCCGGCCCGCCTCGGCGGCCTGCTCGCGCCCGGTGTCGTTCAAAGGGATGTCGGTCGCGCCCTGGATGCGCTTCTGGAAGTTCCAGTCGGTCTGGCCGTGCCGCACGAAGGTGAAGGTAGTCATCGCTCCCAGTCTAGGCAAGCGCGGCAGGGATGCGCGTGGCCGGCCCCGGCGGAGCTACGGCAGCAGGCGCGCGGCGAGGGCGCGCAGGGTCTCCGAGGTTCCGGAGTCGATCTTGACGGCCGCCCGGTTGTCGCCCTTGGTGGCTCCGCGGTTGATGATGACGATGGGGAGCTTGCGGCGACGGGCCTGCTCGAGCAGACGGATGCCCGAGTTCACCACCAGGGAGGACCCCGCGATCACCATGGCGTCGGAGGAGGCGACCATCGCGCTCGCCTCGGCGAACTTCTCGGTGGGGATGAACTCGCCGAAGAACACGACATCGGGCTTCAGCACGCCACCGCAGACGGTGCACGCGGGCGTCACGAAGGCTTCGTACTCCGAGACCTCGGCGTCGCCGTCGGGCGCCATGCGCACGAGGGAGGGCTCGGTGAGCCAGGGGTTGTCGGCGCCGATGCGCTCGGCGATCGAGGCGCGCGCGAAGGTCTGGCCGCAGCGGAGGCAGTTCACGCGGTCCATCGAGCCGTGCAGGTCGACGAGGTGCTTGGTGCCGGCCCGGGCGTGCAGGCCGTCGACGTTCTGCGTGATGACACCGGAGACGAGCCCCGCGTCTTCGAGCTCGGCGAGGATGCGGTGGCTCTCGTTCGGCCGGGCCGCATCGAACATGCGCCAGCCGAGGTGGCTGCCGGCCCAGTAACGCTTGCGGTAGGAGGCGCTGCCGAGGAACTGGTCGAAGGTCATCGGGTTCCGCTTCGGCGCACCCTCACCGCGGTAGTCGGGGATGCCCGAGTCCGTGCTGACGCCGGCACCCGTGAGCACCACGATCCGGCGGCCGGAGAGCAGCTGTGCGGCCTCCTCGACGGCGAGGTCGGCGACGGCAGCGGGCGACGACGAGACCAGCGGGACCATGACACCTCCTCGCGGCGCAATGCGCCGACACCTCCGAGTCTAGACAGCGAAGTTTTCGGGAATGTTTCCGCACTGGCAGAGTGGGGTGTGAATCCGCAACCAGAAAGGGTCTCGTGCCCGTCATCCGCATCGAGTCGCTGGACCATCCCGGCCTCGCCGACTACGCCGACCTGACCGACGTCGCCCTGCGGCGCATCCTGGAGCCGGCCGGGGGCCTCTACCTCGCCGAGTCGAGCAAGGTGATCGAACGGGCGATCGCGGCCGGGCACCGCCCGCGGTCGATCCTCCTGCAGGAGAAGTGGCTGGCCGACCTCGCCTTCGTCGAGGAGCGCTTCCCCGAGGTGCCGGTCTTCGTGGCGAGCGACGAGCTTCTCGCGGAACTCACGGGCTTCCAGATGCACCGGGGGGCGCTCGCCTCGATGCACCGGCCGGTGCTGCCCGACCCGCGATCGCTGCTGGCGGAGGCGCGCACCGTGGTGGTGCTCGAGGACATCGTCGACCACACCAACGTGGGTGCGGCCTTCCGCGCGGCGGCGGGCCTCGGGGCGGATGCGGTGCTCATCAGCCCGCGCTGCGCCGACCCGCTCTACCGCCGCAGTGTGCGCGTGAGCATGGGCACCGTGCTGCAGGTGCCGTGGACCCGCATCGGCGAATGGAAGGAGGCGGGCCCGTTGCTGCACGAAGCGGGCTTCACCATCGCTGCGCTCGCGCTCGGTGACGACTCCGTGCCGCTGCCGGAGTTCGCGGCCGCGCTGCCGGAGCGGGTGGCGATCGTGCTCGGGACCGAGGGCGACGGGCTCAGCCGCAAGGCGCTGGCGGCAGCGGACGTGCGGGTCGAGATCCCGATGCTGCACGGCGTGGACTCGCTCAACGTGGCCTCGGCGAGCGCGGTGGCCCTCTATGCGGTGCGCTACGCATCCGGCCGCTGAGCGCTACTGACGGTGGCGGCGCGCCCGCCCCGCCTCTCCCGCGGCCACTATGCTCTGGGTACCGCACCAAGGGAGGTCTGCTGTGAGTGAGAAGAGCGCCGTCTCGGCCCGTTCGGCACCCGTGGGAGGCAAAGGCCTGGCCGCGGGAACCCTGGGACTCTTCGGCTCGACCGTGATCGGGCTCGCCTCGACGGCGCCGGTCTACTCGCTCGCCGCGACGATCGGCTTCGTGGTGCTCGCCGTGGGGGCGCAGGCGCCGATCGCGATGGTGCTCGCGTTCATCCCGATGTTCCTGACCGCCTTCGCCTACCGGGAGCTGAACCGGGCGGTGCCCGACTGCGGCACGACGTTCACCTGGGCCACGAAGGCCTTCGGCCCGTGGGTGGGCTGGATGGGCGGCTGGGGCGTGGCGGTGGCCGGCATCGTCGTGCTCGCGAACCTCGCGCAGATCGGCAGCAAGTACCTCTGGCTGCTCACGAACAACCCCGACCTCTACGACAACACCCTCCTCGTGACGGCCACCGGCGTGGTGTTCATCGCGGTGATGACGGTGGTGAGCGTGCGCGGGCTCGAGATCGGCGAGCGCCTGCAGAACGTGCTGCTCGGCATCCAGTACCTCGCGCTCATCCTGTTCGTGGTGATCGCGCTGTGGAACGTGTTCGCCGGCACCGCACCGGCCGGAGCGTCGGCGCCTCAGGCCGACTGGTTCAACCCCTTCGCGTTCACCTCGCTCTCGGGCTTCACGCAGGCCATCCTGCTGTGCCTGTTCATCTACTGGGGCTGGGACACCTGCCTCGCGCTCAACGAGGAGACGAAGGATCCGGAGCGCACGCCGGGCCGGGCGGCCGTGCTGTCCACGCTCATCCTGCTGGTGACCTACGTGGCCGTCACCGTGGCGGCCATGGCCTATGCGGGCCTCGGCACCGACGGGCTCGGCCTCGGCAACGCCGACAACGCCGAGGACGTGTTCTTCGCACTGAAGGACGCGCTGTTCGGGCCCTGGGCCTGGCTGCTCGTGATCGCCGTGGGCGTGTCGGCCGTGTCGTCGACGCAGACCACCATCCTGCCGACGGCCCGCGGAACGCTCGCGATGGCCACCTACAAGGCGCTGCCGGAGCGCTTCGGGCGCATCCATCCGCGCTTCCGCACCCCGGCGTTCGCCACCGTGTTCATGAGCGTGGTGGCGATCGCGTTCTATCTCGGCATGTCGCTGCTCTCCGGCAACGTGCTGGCCGACACCATCCTCTCGCTCGGGCTCGCCATCGCGTTCTACTACGCGATCACGAGCTTCGCCTGCGTCTGGTACTTCCGGCGCGAGATCTTCACCGGCCCGCGCGACTTCCTCTTCAAGGGCCTGTTCCCGCTGCTCGGCGGGCTCATGCTGACGGCCGCGTTCATCCAGTCGGCCGTCGACATGTTCGCGGCCGACTACGGCAACACCGTCATCTGGGGCGTGGGCGGCGTGTTCGTGATCGGCATCGGCTCGCTCGCGGTGGGGGCCGTGCTCATGGTGGTCTGGTTCTTCTTCGCCGACTCGAAGCCCTTCTTCCGTGGCGAGAGCCTCAACCGGGAGACCGCCGTGCTCGTGCCCGACTCCGAGCAGCTCATCCCGCGCAGCGTCGACGGCGGGCTGATGTGAAGGCCCGTCTGGCTAGACTCGTCGGGTGAACCGCGCTCCTTCGTCTCCGTATCGTCGGCGGCGGATCGTCGTGGTATCGCTGCTCGTCCTGGTGGCGCTCGTGGGCGGCTACGTGCCCTTCGCGCTGCTGGCGCCGTTGCCGGCCGCCGTGGCGACGGTTCCGGATGCGACGCCCGACACCACCCCGGCTGTCGCGCTCGCCACGTCGGCCACGGGCGCCAGCGCCATCGGCATCGGCGGCGCGAGCACGATCCTCGGCACGAGCGGCTCCACCGGGACCCTGCCGATCGCGAGCATCACGAAGACCATCACCGCCCTCGTCGTGCTCGACGCGAAGCCCATCCCCGACGGCCAGCAGGGCCCCGAGCTCACGATGACGACCCAGGATGCGCAATTCCTCGCCGACACCATCGCCGAGGGCGGCTCCTGGGCCTCCGTGTATCCGGGGCAGGTGCTGAGCGAGCGGCAGCTGCTCGAGATCATGCTGCTCGAATCGGCCGGCAACTACAGCCTCACCCTCGTCACCTGGGCCTTCGGCTCGGTCGACGCCTACCTGGCCGCAGCCACGACCTGGATCGCCGCCCACGGCCTGAGCGGCACCAGTGTCGTCGACAGCACGGGACTGAACCCCGGCAGCAGCAGCACCACGCACGACCTGCTCGCGCTCGGCGCTCTCGTGCTCGCGAACCCCGTGCTCGCCGCCATCGTGGGCACCGCCACCGACCAGCTGCCGCAGCTCGGCCAGATCGACAACACCAACACGCTCATCGGTATGAGCGGCATCGACGGCATCAAGACCGGCACCACCGACGAAGCCGGCCGCTGCCTGCTGTTCTCCGCCGACTACGTCACCGCCGGCCGGACGGTGACGCTCGTCGGCGTGGTGCTGGGCGCCGATTCGGATGCGTCGCTCCACGCCGCCGTGCTGGCCCTCCTGCAGAGCGCCCAGGCGGGCTTCCAGACCATCGACGTGGCGACGCCGGGCACCGTGGTGGGCAGCTATCTCACGGAGTGGGGCGCGAGCGCCGACATCGTGACGGCCGGTGCGGCGTCGAGCACGGTGTGGTCGGAGGCGACCGTCTCGGAGACGAACCAGGTGTCGGCGCTCACGACCGGCGCACCCGGAACAGAAGTCGGCAGCGCGCAGTTCTCGGTGGCCGGGGTGACCCTCGACGGCGCCACGGCCACCGTGCCGCTGCAGCTCGCGAGCGCGCTCGACGGGCCCGACGTGTGGTGGCGGCTGACGCATCCGTTCCGCTGACGCCTGCTGAACCCCTCATCGAGAAGTCGCACTGTGCCCCTCAGGCAGGGCAATAGGGGCCTTGTGCGACTTCTCGACGGGACGAGGGGGATGCGCTCAGTCAAGGGTCTTGAAGACCATGGGCTCTGCCTGCGGCCGCTTGGGCGTGACGCCGTCGCCGCTCGAGCGGTGGGTGATGCGGCGGATGACCCAGGGCACCAGGTGCACGCGCGCCCAGACGAGATCCTCGGCGCGGGCCTGACGCCAGCTGGTCGGCGGCAGCGGCTCCGGGGAGCCCGGCTGCAGATCGTTGTCGACGTTGAGCGCCGTGAGCACTTGGCGGGCGATCTCGTGGTGGCCGAGGGCGTTGGGGTGCAGGCGGTCGGCAGACCACATCCGGCTGTCCTGGATCTCCTTCAGCCCCCACTGGTCGGCCACGATGCAGTCGTAGCGGTCGGCGATCACCCGCAGGTTCTCGTTGTAGATCGCCACCTTCCCGCGGATGCCGCGGAACACCGGAGTGAAGCTCGTGTCGACGCCCGTGAAGATCACCACGGTCGCATCGTCGCGGCGCAGCCGGCGGATGCCCACCTCGAAGCGGGCGGCGATGTCGTCGGGGTCGGTGCCGGGGCGGATCACGTCGTTGCCGCCGGCCGAGATGGTGATGAGGTCGGGCTGCAGCGCGAGCGCCGGCTCGACCTGCTCGTCGAGGATCTGCTGGAGCAGTCGCCCCCGGATGGCGAGGTTCGCGTAGGAGAACTCGCCGTCGGCCCCCGCCGCCAGCGTCTCCGCCACGCGGTCGGCCCAGCCGCGGTAGCCGCCCGGGCTCGCGGGCTCCGGGTCTCCGATGCCTTCGGTGAACGAGTCTCCGAGGGCCACGTAGCGGCGCCAGGGGTGTGGCTGGGTCATGGGGTGGTGCTCCTTTCAGAGTGCACCTCCAGGGTAACTCCGCGCGCTGGAGCTGGGAGCGACGATCCGGTGGATCGTCGCCGCGACGCCGGCGCCGGGCGGGCTGTGCTCGCCCGGGTCGAGGTTCGGGTCGGCTTCACTGTCGGCGCAGCGAGGTATCTTTGATCATCGTGACCGAGCTCCCGCACTTCGAACCCGCCCCCGGGACGAGTGCAGCCGGACAGCTCTCGCCGTCCTTCCCGGCGCGTGCCCCGTGGGGCACCGCGGGCCGCCTGCGCGCCTGGCAGGAGGAGGCCCTCACCGCCTACTTCGAGCACGAACCGCGCGACTTCCTCGCGGCCGCGACGCCGGGCGCCGGCAAGACCACCTTCGCCCTGCGCCTCGCCTCCGAGCTGCTGCACCGCCGCACGGTCGACCGCATCATCGTGGTGGCCCCCACCGAGCACCTCAAGCGCCAGTGGGCGGATGCCGCCGACCGCGCCGGGGTGCGGCTCAACCCGGGCTTCCGCAACAGCGAGAGCCGGTTCGGTCGGCATTTCCACGGCGTGGCCATCACCTACGCTCAGGTCGCGGCCCGCGCATCCCTGCACCGCGAGCTCACCCAGGGCGCGAACACCCTCGTCATCCTCGACGAGGTGCATCACGGCGGCGACGCACTGAGCTGGGGCGACGCGGTGCGCGAGGCCTTCGAGCCCGCCACCCGCCGGCTCTCGCTCACCGGAACCCCCTTCCGCAGCGACACCTCGCCGATCCCGTTCGTGGAGTACGCGCCCGACGAGCACGGCATCCGCGTCTCCCGCAGCGACTACAGCTACGGCTACGGACGCGCGCTCAAAGACGGCGTCGTTCGGCCCGTGCTCTTCATGGTGTATGCCGGCCACATGCGCTGGCGCACCAAGGTGGGCGACGAGATGGAGGCCCGCCTCGGCGAGGGCAACACGAAGGACATCACCTCCCAGGCCTGGCGCACGGCGCTCGACCCGAAGGGCGACTGGATCCCGCAGGTGCTCGGGGCCGCCGACCGCCGCCTGAGCGAGGTGCGTCAGGCGATCCCGGATGCGGGCGGCCTCGTGATCGCCACCGACCAGACGGTGGCGCGCGCCTACGCAGCCATCCTCGAGGAGATCTCCGGCGAACCCGTCACCGTGGTGCTCTCCGACGAAAAGGAGGCCTCCGACCGAATCGAGCAGTTCTCGAACTCCACGAAGCGCTGGATGGTGGCCGTGCGCATGGTGTCGGAGGGCGTCGATGTGCCGCGGCTGGCGGTGGGCGTCTACGCCACCAGCGCTTCCACGCCGCTGTTCTTCGCGCAGGCGATCGGCCGTTTCGTGCGGGCCCGGCGACGCGGCGAGACCGCGTCGGTGTTCCTGCCCAACGTGCCCTCGCTGATGGCGCTGGCAGAGAAGCTCGAGCTCGAGCGCGACCATGCGCTCGACAAGCGCGACGACGGCTCGAATCCCGACGGCGACATCTACAACCCCGAAGACGCCATGGTGGCGGCCGCGAACCGCGACGAGAAGGCCTCCGAGGCGCTCACGCAGGAGTTCGACTTCCAGGCCATCTCCTCGGGCGCCACCTTCGACCGCGTGGTCTACGACGGCGGCGAGTTCGGCTTCGAGGCGGTGGTCGGCAGCGAGGAGGAGCTCGACTTCCTCGGGCTGCCCGGGCTGCTCGAACCCGATCAGGTGAAAGACCTGCTGCAGCACCGGCAGGCGCGCCAGCAGAAGCACGCGGCGAAGACCGGGCGGCCGACGCAGGACACCCCTGACCAGGGCGGTGTCCCGGCCCCGCTCTATCGCACGCTCAAGGAGCAACGCAGCCTGCTCAATTCCCTCGTCGGCATCTGGTCGAAGACCTCGAACGAGCCGCACGGCCTCATCCACGCCGAGCTGCGCCGCATCTGCGGGGGGCCGGCGGTGGCGCAGGCGAGTGTCACGCAGCTGCAGGCGCGCATCGTCACCGTAAGAAAATGGATGGGCGCAGCCAACCACTGACTACGAGAGAGGACGGCCGGTCATGACCGAGACCCTTCACCGCGTGGCCGTGCTCGTGCTCGAGGGCGCCAAACCCCTCGATGTCGGCATCCCCGCCCAGGTGTTCTCGAACCGCCCGAGCATGCCCTACGAGGTGCGCGTCTGCGGCGCCGCGCCCGGGCCTGTCTCGGGCGGTGACGGCCTCTCGTACCACGTGGCCTCCGGGCTCGAGGCGCTCGAGAAGGCCGACACGGTGTTCATCCCCGGCTATCGCGAACCCGCCACCACCGAGCCGCCGGATGCCGTGGTCGCCGCCCTGATCGCCGCCCACTCCCGGGGCGCCCGGCTCGCCGCCATCTCCACCGGAGCCTTCGCCCTCGCCGCGACCGGGCTGCTCGACGGCCGCCGGGCCACCACCCACTGGCACTACACGAGGGCGCTCGCCGCCCGGCATCCGCTCGTGCGGGTCGACGAGAACGTGCTCTTCGTCGACGAGGGCTCGGTGCTCACCTCGGCCGGCGCCGCGAGCGGCATCGACCTCTGCCTGCACCTGGTGCGCCGCGATCACGGGGTCGGGCTCTCGAACCACGTGGCCCGCCGCCTCGTTGCGGCGCCCTACCGTAGCGGGGGACAAGCGCAGTACGTGCCCCGCAGCGTGCCAGAACCCCTCGGCGACCTCTTCGCGAGCACTCGGGAGTGGGCGCTCGCCCATCTCGCCGAACCCCTCACCCTCCAGGGTCTTGCGCGCAACGCCGCCGTCTCCGAGCGCACCTTCTCCCGCCACTTCGTGGAAGACACCGGCTACACGCCGATGCAGTGGGTGCTGCGCGCCCGCATCGACCTCGCCCGAGAGCTGCTCGAGCGCAGCGACCTCGGGGTGGAGCAGATCGCTCACCGCGTGGGCCTCGGCACCGGCGCCAACCTGCGCCTCCACTTCAAGCGCATCCTGGGCACCTCGCCGCTCGAGTACCGGCACACCTTCTCAGCCTGAGGCCCGGTGCCGGATCCCCCGGATTCCGCTGGCGGGATGCTTGCGCCGGGTGACGGCGAACGTGGCCGGATGCTTGCGGCCGCTGTCGAGGCGGCCACTGTCGCGTGCGCCTCGACACGCCGATCCTGGTTCAGGACCGCAGACGGTCCGAGAAGGAGACGCATCCCATGACCAGAATCGCCGTGAACGGATTCGGCCGTATCGGCCGCAACACCCTGCGCGCCCTGCTCGAGCGCGACAGCGCGCTCGAGGTGGTCGCCATCAACGACCTCACCGCACCCGAGGCGCTCGCCCACCTGCTGCGCTACGACAGCTCCCTCGGCCGGCTGGGCCGCTGGGTGGAGGTCGACGGCGACGCGCTCGTAGTCGACGGCCGGCGCATCCGGGTGCTCGCCGAGCGAGACCCCGAGAAGCTGCCCTGGGCCGAGCTCGGTGTCGATGTCGTGCTCGAATCGACCGGGCGCTTCACCTCCGCCGAAGCGGCGGGCGCCCACCTGCGGGCCGGCGCCCGGCGTGTGCTCGTGAGCGCCCCGGCGGAGGGTGCCGACGTCACGCTCGCCTACGGCGTGAACACCGGGGACTACGACCCGGAGCGCCACCGCATCGTGTCGAACGCCTCCTGCACCACGAACGCCCTGGCGCCGCTCGCGGCGGTGCTCGACGACCTCGCCGGCATCGAGCACGGCTTCATGACCACCGTGCACGCCTACACGCAGGAGCAGAACCTGCAGGACGGACCGCACCGCGACCTCCGGCGTGCCCGCGCGGCCGGGGTGAACATCGTGCCGACGACCACCGGCGCGGCGAAGGCGATCGGGCTCGTGCTGCCGCAGCTCGACGGCAAGCTCTCGGGCGATTCGATCCGCGTGCCGGTGCCGGTGGGCTCGATCGTCGAGCTCAACGCCGTCGTGACGCGCGAGGTCACCCGCGAGGAGGTGCTCGCCGCCTACCGGGCCGCTGCCGACGGGCCGCTCGCGGGCATCCTAGAGTACACCGAAGACCCCCTCGTGTCGTCGGACATCACCGGGCGAGCCGCCTCCGCCGTCTTCGACTCGGCGCTCACCCGGGCCGAGGGGAAGCACGTGAAGGTGGTGGCCTGGTACGACAACGAGTGGGGGTTCTCGAACCGGGTGGTCGACACGCTGGAGTTGCTGGCGCGCGGCTGACGCGAGCGGGCCGGTTGTGGTGGGGGTCGGTCGTGGTGGGG